>NZ_MLJO01000030.1 GCF_001956915.1 Intrasporangium flavum
CGATGGACACCGTGAGCCGCCTGCGACGCCGCGCCCGCCCCGCCCGCCCGGCCCGCCCCGCCCGCGCGGCCACCCTCGCCGTGCTGGCCGCCGCGACGATCACGACGCTCGCGGCCTGCGGCAGCGACGCACCGACCCTGCAGGACCTGCCCTCCGACATAGCGAGCGCCCGGCCGAGCATCAGCGAGCCGGAGGCGAGGTTCGTCCTCGACGCCCGCAACCGCGGCGTCGACATCACGGCCGCGACGCTCACCGACGACCTCGAGACCGGCACGACGACGTGCTGGGCCCTGAAGAACGGCGGGGTGACGCTCGAGCAGATCGCCGTCGACGACGCGGGCAAGCCGCTGGGCAACACCGGCGACGCGCTGCGCACCAAGCAGCTCATGGCCGCGGGCGTCAACGCGTTCTGCCCCGACCAGGGCGACCAGATCAAGCAGCTCGCCCTCCCGTAGCGGTCTGCAGGAACCTGCAACGGAACGGCCCGTTCGTTGACACGGGCGGGCGGCCGGGACACAGTGTGCCCGCCGACGGGGGGCGGAAGGCCCGACGAGGCATCCGTCCCTTCTCCTGCAGGAGTGCCCGTGCGTGCCTCTCGCCCCCATCGACGCCCCGTGCCCGTGATCCGTTCGGCCGGGGTGGCGCTGCTGCTCGTGGGGGCCGCGGGCTCGGCCGCGTGGGCCGATCCGTCGACGCCGGCCCCGGTGGGTGCGGTCGTGCTGCCGGCCGCGCCCAGCGCCGAGCGGTTCGACACCGTCACCGTGCTGGGCACCTCACCCGATGCGATGGTGCTCGAGCGGCGGCCCCCGAACGACTGGCGCGGCAACCCCTTCCCGGCCACCTACGAGGCCGTGATGCCGCAGGGTGCCCGACATGCGCTGCCGAACCTCGACCCCGGGTATCGCGTCGGGTTCGTCGACGGTGACGTGCTGACGACCTGGTCTGACAACCCGGTGTCGGAGGTTCGCCGTCGCAGCGTCTCCACGGGTCAGGTGCTGCCCGGGGACTCGAGCCCCGTGGCGCCCGAGGCAGGACTGGTGGCTGCCTCGGCTGCGGGCTGGGTCACGAGCGCGTCCACGATCGACGGCGTGCACATGGTCTTCACCCGGCCTGACGGCACCTCCGTCGACCTCTCACCACCCGCCGGGCTCGAGCGCAGGATCGTCGGGGCCGGGGGAGATGGCGTCTACTTCTTCGACTCCGTCTCGCCCGACGAGGGCGCGACGCTCAAGCGCCTGGACGCCGCAACCGGAACGGTCTCGGTCCTCACGACCTCGGGCCCGAACGTGGGTCGTGCCCTGCTGACGCCGCATCTGGTCGTGTGGACCCAACGCGTCTGGAACGTCGACGCACAGCGCACGGACGCGAGCCTCTGCCGCGCCGAGCGGACCGATGGGGCCACCACGTGCCGGCCGACCCCCGAGGACCGCTACTTCTCGCTCGCAGCGGCGACGGACACGAGCGTCGCATGGCGCACCACCTTCCCTGCAGAGGTGTCGGTGTCGTCGCTCTCCGGTGACTTCTCCGTCAGACCGGTGTCCGGGGTGGCAGTCTCGGAGCTCGCGGACGGCGACGTGAGAGTGCTCGGCGACCACTTCGTCGCCCGCGGAACCCGTGGCCGTATCTGGCAGTTCGGTTCGGAGGCACGGGCGCAGGTGCTCGACCAGTCCCCGGCCCGGCCGGCCGAGGCGCTGGGCCTGGCCCTGGCGCCGGGCCGCCTCGTCGGCGCCGACAACCGCCGGGTGCTCGACGAGGGCGTGTACCCGGACGACGACTACGACAACGTCTACGCGGGGTGGACGCGACCAGTCACGCAGGGGGAGGTCCCACGGTCGGTGCCGAGCAGCCGACGACGAACGACATCCACCGCAGCGGCTGGGGGAGCGCCGTCGCCGTATCGAGCAGCCGGACCGTCCGGGTCAACCGCCAGATCGCCGCCTCGGTGGTCACCTGCACCGTGACCGTCGCGGACGACGTCGCGCCGGGCATCAGCACGGACGTGCGCGGCTGCAACGGCTCGGTCATCTCCGGGCCCTACTACACGCGTGAGCTGGCGGGGCCTCCCTGGGGCACGGATGCCGTGGTGTCGGTCGACGGGCGGGTGCTGCAGAAGCTCGCGTGGCCCACCGACGGCACGGTGGCGCTCTTCGGTCGACGGGCCGTCTGAGTCGATGCCGACGGCGCGTCCTGGTACCGCGACGTGGAGACCGCGGACGCGCCCAGGCTGCTGCGCGGGGCTGAATGCGGGTGGGCCGCGTGGGGCAACGTCGTGTCGATCTGGGGTCGTCAGGCGGTGGTGGCCCCCCAGTGCGCCGACCACGCCTACCTCCACGACGTCGTGACCGGGGCGGTCCGCACCCTGCCGGCCATGCGTTATCCGAGGCTCGCTGACGGCGGGGTCGTCTACGTCGAGCCCGACTCGACCGATCTCATGGCCCTCGACCTGACCACTGTCGGGGCCACGCCCGTGCGCCTCGGCGAGGTGAACCCCTGGTCGACGAACGACGCTCGTCCCCGCCTCACGGTGGACGACCACCTCGTTGCGTGGCAGGACTACGCGTCGGGCCGTGTCGTGGTCGCGCCGCTTCCGTTCGGACAGAACGTCGCCCACGCGCCACGGCTGCTCGGCACCGTTGCCGCGACGAGCCTGGAGGCGGCTCCCTCCGGGGCCGTCGGCCGCTGGCACGCGGAGTTCGACACGACCAAGCCCCTCGGGTCCTGGCGCCTCGACCTGCGCAACGCCGGCGGGGCCGTGGTCCGCACGTGGACCGGCACGGCGCCGCACGGAGGCATCCGCCTCGACTGGGACGGGCGCCTCGGCACGCGCTGGGCGCCCGGGGGCCGCTACACGTGGACCCTGACGGGCTCGGCCGCCGACGGCGAGGGCGCGCTGCGCACCCTCGACGGCGCACCGGTCGCCTTCACCGGCGTCCTCGTCGTCAAGGACGGCAAGGTGCGAGACCTCGGCTCGGACCGCGTCGCCGACCTGCTGGGCACCGACGCCAAGGGCGGCCTGTGGCGCTGGGACGGCACGGGCGTCGGGACGTTCAGGCCGCGCGTCCAGATCGGCAGCGGCAGGGGCGGGCTGACCGTCGTCAGCGCGGGGGACCTCACGGGCGACGGGCGCCCCGACCTGCTGGTCCGCGACGCGTCCGGCGTCCTGTGGCGCCAGGACGGGACCGGTACGGGCGGCATCCGGCCCCGCGTCAGGGTGGGCACCGGATGGAACGGCTACACGGCGATCGTCGGCGCGGGTGACCTCACCGGTGACGGCCGTGCTGACGTGCTCGCGCGCGACGCCTCCGGGCGGATGTGGCGCTACGACGGCACCGGAACCGGTGGACTGCGCGCGCGGGTCAGCCTCGGTACAGGGTGGAACGCCTTCACCGCGATCGTCGCCGCTGGCGACCTCACCGGCGACGGGCGACCGGACCTCCTCGTCCGCGACGCCAAGGGCGTCCTCTCGCGCTACGACGGAACCGGCGCGGGGTCCTACCGCCCCCGGGTGGCGGTCGGCGGTGGCTGGAACGCCTTCACCTTGCTCGTCGGCATCGGTGACGTCACCGGCGACGGCTCCTCCGACCTGCTGGCCCGCGACGCCGTGGGCACGCTGTGGCGGTACCCGGGCAACGGACGGGGCGGGTTCACCACGCGGGCGGTGTCGGGCGCGGGCAGCTGGCAGTCCTTCCCGCGGCTGTTCTGACACGGCGCGCGCCGTGCGCGTGCGGCCTGCGTGAGAAAAGTCGAGGATCAGTGTCGAACGGCCCGCTGGCCGTTCGACGCAGGACTGACAGGCAACGACCCGCAGAGCACGAGGAGACACCGAGATGCCCCGATTCATGGGATTCGTCAGGATGGAAGAGGGCGTCGGCACGCCGCCCAAGGCGCTGTTCGACGCGATGGACGTCCACATCGGCGAGCGCGCCGCCAAGGGCGTGTTCCTCGACGGCGGCGGGCTGTACGGCACCGAGGACGCCGTGAACTTCGTCGTGCGCCGCGGCGAGGTGAACCGCGTGGACGGGCCGTACGCCGAGTCCAAGGAGGTCGTCGGCGGCTGGGCGATCATGCAGTACGACAGCCTCGAGGAGGCCATCGAGGACCAGCGGGAGTTCGCCGAGCTGCACGCCAGGCACTGGCCCGAGGTCACGGTGGTCGCCACGCTGCGCCAGATCTCCGACGGCCCGGAGGCGCCCACCGACTGACCGGTCGGAATAGTCACCCCCCGGCCGCGGGTTGGCAGGGGGGTGACCAGCACCGCCTCGAAAGCCCAGCTCAACATCCTCGACCTCGTGCCCGTCGCCGACGGCGGCACCGCCGGCGAGGCGATCTCGGCCACCGTCGACATCGCGCGGCACGCCGAGAAGTGGGGCTACGGGCGGTACTGGATGGCCGAGCACCACAACATGCGCGGCGTAGCGTCGAGCTCGACGGCGGTGCTCATCGGGCACGTCGCCGACCACACCGAGACCATCCGCGTCGGGGCCGGCGGGATCATGCTGCCCAACCACGCGCCCTACGTCGTCGCCGAGCAGTTCGGCACCCTCGCGACGATGCACCCCGGCCGCATCGACCTCGGGCTCGGGCGCGCGCCCGGCACCGACCCGTTCACGACGCGCGCGCTGCGCCGCAACGAGGCCGCCGCGATGAACTTCGCCGGCGAGGTCGAGGAGCTGCTCGGCTACCTCGGCGAGCCCGACCCCGACGCCAAGGTGCGCGCCGTGCCCGGCGAGGGGACGAACGTGCCGGTCTGGATCCTCGGGTCGAGCCACGGCGGCGCGCAGGTCGCGGCCGCCCTCGGCCTGCCGTACTCGTTCGCGTCGCACTTCGCACCGGCCGCCCTCATGAGCGCCCTCGAGGTGTACCGCAGCCGGTTCGTCCCCTCGACGCTGCCCGGCGGGCTCGACGCCCCGCGCACCATGGCCGGGATGAACGTCATGGTCGCCGACACGCAGGCCGAGGCCGAGCACCTCTACACCAGCGTGCTCGCCCGCTTCCACAGCATCGTCACCGGGCGCCGCGGCGGCGTGACCAAGCCGACCGGCGACATCGACAGCCTTCTGTCGCAGTGGAGCCCGGCCGAGCGGCAGGCCGTCTCCGACATGACCCGGGTGTCGCTCGTCGGCACGCCCGACTCGGTGCGCGAGGGCCTGGCCGGCTTCGTCGAGGCCACCGGCGTCGACGAGGTGGTCGTCACGTGCGGCGCCTACGACCCCGCCGATCGGCTCAAGACCTACGAGCTGCTCGCCGACGCCTGGCTCTGACCCCGGCGCCACCACCGACCCGCGACCCCGGACGCGGTCGCCAGCCACCCCACGACCTCTGAGAGGCTGCACGCCATGAGCGAGAGAAACCCCGAGGACCTGCGCCGCGTCACGCTGACCCGCGACAGCGTCGGCCGCTACACGGTCCGCAACAGCCGCGGCGGCTCCATCACCGTCAGCTCGGGCACCGACGAGCTGAGCCCCGTCGAGCTGCTCCTCGCGGGCATCGCCGGCTGCACCGCGGTCGACGTCGACACCGTGACGACGCGGCGGGCCGAGCCCGAGCAGTTCGAGGTCGAGGTGACCGCCGACAAGGTCAAGGACGAGCACGGCAACCACCTGCAGGACATCGAGGTGCGCTTCCGCGTGCGCTTCCCCGAGGGCGACGGCGGCGACGCGGCCCGCGAGATGCTGCCCAAGCTCGTCAAGCGGTCGCACGACGAGTGGTGCACCGTGAGCCGCACCGTCGAGCTCGGCCAGCAGGTCACGACGACCGTCGAGTGACGGGCCGCCGCACCGCGCTCAGCGTGACCTGACCTCGGCGTCGATCCATTCGATCGGGTCGCCCCAGCCGAGCCGCCCGACGCCGTGCCTGTCGAGGGCGAGCACGGCCAGGGTGCGGCGGTGCGCAGCGAACGTCAGGACGTGGGCGACCATCGCGCCGTAGCTGCACACGTACGGCGGGTCGCTCGCGGCGTCGACGAAGACGTCGTCGAGCTGGCCCTTGTCCACGGCCTCGCGCACGTGCGCGACGAAGACCGGGGCCGCCTCGGCGAGCCGCCGGCGCGCCGACGTCAGCGACTCGTCGACCTCGACCGAGAAGTCGTACTCCCGGCTGGCCATCGTCGCGTTCCACATCGCCATCTGGCCGACGAGCCGGCTGATGATGCGACGCAGCGTCGAGGGGTCGGGGTCGTCCTCGACCGACAGGACGATCGGCTCGTCGAGCTTCTCGTCGGTGAGCCGGGTGGCGCACTCGATGATCTCGCCGACGAGCCACACGTGGTGCTCGACCATCTTCTGCAGCAGGTCCATGGCGGTGACCCTTCGCCGGGCCGGTAGGCGGATCGTTGCCGGCGGGTGGAAGTGGATGCCGTTGCCCGCCTCGACGCGGATCGCACCGGGGCGCTCGCGCCACGCGGTCGGCGCCAGGCCGTAGGCACGACGGAACGCCCGGGTGAACGCCTCGTGCGAGCCGTAGCCCGCCTCGACGGCGACGTCGAGCACGGGGCGGCGGCTCGCCGCGAGACGGAAGGCGGCGCGCTCGAGGAGCACCCGGCGGCGCAGGGTCCTCGGCGCCTCGCCCGCCGCCGCGCTGACGACCCGGTCGAGGTGGAACCGCGACAGGTGCAGCCGCGCCGCGATCTCCTCGCCCGTCAGGCCGGGCTCGTCGAGGGTGTCGACGAGCACGTCGAGCCAGGCGGCGAAGGTGTCGGTGGCGCTGCTCACGACCCGATCCTCACCGCCGCCCGGCCACGACCGCCCGACCGGGTTTGCTCAGCTGTAGACGACGACCTTGTCACCGACGCGCACCTTGAAGAAGAGGCTCTTGACCTGCGCGTGGTCGGCGATGTTGACGCACCCGTGGCTCGAGCTCGCGTAGCCGAGGCGCGCGAAGTTCGACGAGTAGTGCACGGCCTGGCCGCCGGAGAAGAACATCGAGTACGGCATCGGCGTGAAGTAGAGGTTCGAGATGACGTACTCGTACTTGCGCGAGACGTGGAAGGTGCCTTCGCGGGTCTCGCGACCGGGCCCACCGAACCGTGCCCACATCGCCATGAGCGGCTTGCCGTCGACGACCCACGTCAGGGTGCGGGTGTCCTTGCTGACGCACATGACGCGTCCGGTGCGGCAGCGCGGGTCGAGCGAGCCGATCGTCGGCAGGAGCGGTCGCAGCCCGGCGTAGAAGCGGTGCTTGTCGAAGGTGCCGGGCACGTAGGTGACGGCGAGGAGCCGGGTCCACGTGCGCTGGTCGACGACGCCGGACTGCGGCAGGTTCTGCAGCCGCTGGAAGGCGAGGACCTTCTGCCCGAGCGTCCAGCCGTAGACGCCCGACGCGGCGTAGGGCCACAGGCCCTTCGTGCCGAGCCGGCGCTGCAGCTCGCGGACGTTGGCCGCGGGGGAGGTCGGGCCGAGCACCGTGGCGGTGCGGGTCAGGGCGACGAGGCGTGACCACGTGCGCTGGTCGACGACGGCCGACTGCGGCAGGTTCTGCAGCCGCTGGAAGACGAGGACCTTCTGCCCGAGCGTCCAGCCGTAGACACCCGAGACCGCGTACGGCCAGTACGAGGAACCCGCGAGGCGCAGCCGCACCTGCAGGTCCTTGACCTTCCAGACGCCGCTGCCGGCCGAGACCGCGGTGGTGGTGCGGGTCAGGGCGACGAGACGGTTCCACGTGGCCTGGTCGACGACGCCGTTGACGGACAGCTTCTGGTCGACCTGGAAGGCGCGGACCTTCTGCCCGAGGGTCCAGCCGTAGACGCCGGAGACCGCGTACGGCCAGTACGTCGAGCGCACGAGCCGCAGGCGCACCTGCAGGTCCTTGAC
>NZ_MLJO01000031.1 GCF_001956915.1 Intrasporangium flavum
GCGGCGGGGGCGCCGATCCGGGGGCGGGGGCGCCCGGGACGGGCTCGGTGCCGGGGGCGCCGCCCTGCGGGCCGGGACCACCGGGCGTCGGCGCACCGGCGTCGGGCGATCCGGACGATCCGGGCGCGGGGGAGCCGAAGGCGCCCTGCTCGGGCGGGTTCTGGTCGGACATCGTGCGATCTCCTTCTCGAGAGGGGAGGGGAGGAGCCGGGGTCGTACCCGGCGCCGCCGTCCACCGCTCAGCCTAGGGACGCCGCGTCGTGTCGGACAGGTCCGACGTGCCCCGACTCGCGCTCACGACGCGCCCACGAAGCGGGTGGCTCTTGACGCGCCGCCCGTTGACCGTCATATTCGACGCGTTCGCTTCGCGAGCTCCCGGTCCGGGAGCGTGGCAGGCAGCCGCCGCGGCCGACACGGGCTCAGATCCGTGGGCAGGTCCCCGGCAGGCGTCTCCGCTCTTGACCCGGCTGGACACTCCTGCCCTTTACCAGTAGGCTGGGCCTTTGCGCTGCCCTTGCCCTCTCTCCGCGTGTCCAGTCAGGCTGACCACCGTGCCGTCCGGTACGAGTTCTGACCCCGGGTCCCGCGAGCGGAGCCATGCGGCAACGCGGATCTGAAGATTCGAAAAGGCCCGTGGAAGGACCCTCCTTGGCTGCCTCGCGTACTGCGACGAACATGTCCACTGCACAGACCCCTTCTGGGCGTCTGTCCTTCGCGAAGATTCGCGAACCGCTCGAGGTCCCTGACCTCCTGGCCCTTCAGACGGAGAGCTTCGACTGGCTGCTCGGAAACGAGCGCTGGCAGGCCCGCGTCGCCGCGGCCAAGGCCGAGGGGCGCACCGACGTCCCGGACCGGTCCGGGCTCGAGGAGATCTTCGAGGAGATCTCGCCGATCGAGGACTTCAGCGGCTCCATGTCGCTGTCGTTCCGCGACCACCGCTTCGAGGAGACGCGCAAGACGATCGAGTCGTGCAAGGAGCGCGACCAGACGTACGACGCCCCGCTCTTCGTCACCGCCGAGTTCATGAACGCCCAGACGGGTGAGATCAAGAGCCAGACGGTGTTCATGGGCGACTTCCCGCTCATGACCGAGCGCGGCACCTTCATTATCAACGGCACCGAGCGTGTCGTCGTCAGCCAGCTCGTCCGCAGCCCGGGCGTCTACTTCGAGCGCACGCCCGACAAGACGTCCGACAAGGACATCTACACGGCCAAGATCATCCCGAGCCGCGGTGCGTGGCTCGAGTTCGAGATCGACAAGCGCGACATGGTCGGCGTCCGCGTCGACCGCAAGCGCAAGCAGTCGGTCACGGTGCTCCTCAAGGCCCTCGGCTGGACCGAGGCCCAGATCCTCGAGGAGTTCGGCGAGTTCGAGTCGATGCGCCTGACCCTCGAGAAGGACCACACGCAGGGCCAGGACGACGCGCTGCTCGACATCTACCGCAAGCTGCGCCCGGGCGAGCCGCCGACGAAGGAGGCCGCGCAGACCCTGCTCGACAACCTCTACTTCAACGGCAAGCGCTACGACCTCGCCAAGGTCGGCCGGTACAAGATCAACAAGAAGCTCGGCCTCGACGCGTCGATCAACGACTCGACGCTGTCGATCGACGACATCGTCAAGACGATCAAGTTCATCGTCACGCTGCACGACGGCGGCGACTCGATGAAGGGCGTCAAGAAGGGCGAGGAGATCGACGTCCGCGTCGAGGTCGATGACATCGACCACTTCGGCAACCGTCGCCTCCGCTCCGTCGGCGAGCTCATCCAGAACCAGGTCCGCACCGGCCTGTCCCGCATGGAGCGCGTCGTCCGCGAGCGCATGACCACGCAGGACGTCGAGGCGATCACGCCGCAGACCCTGATCAACATCCGCCCCGTGGTGGCCTCGATCAAGGAGTTCTTCGGCACCTCGCAGCTGTCGCAGTTCATGGACCAGAACAACCCGCTCGCGGGCCTGACGCACAAGCGGCGTCTGTCGGCCCTCGGCCCGGGTGGTATCTCCCGTGACCGCGCGCAGATGGAGGTCCGTGACGTCCACCCGTCGCACTACGGCCGCATGTGCCCGATCGAGACCCCTGAAGGCCCGAACATCGGCCTCATCGGCTCGCTCGCGTCCTACGGGCGGATCAACGCGTTCGGCTTCATCGAGACGCCGTACCGCAAGGTCGAGGGTGGCCACGTCACCGACGAGATCCACTACCTCTCGGCCGACGAGGAGGACCGCTACGTCGTCGCGCAGGCCAACGCCCAGCTCGACCTCGAGAACAACTTCGTCGACGAGCGCGTCCTCGTGCGCACCAAGGGTGGCGAGGTCGAGCTCGTGCCCGGCAACGACGTCGACTACATGGACGTCTCGCCGCGCCAGATGGTCTCGGCCGCGACCGCGATGATCCCGTTCCTCGAGCACGACGACGCCAACCGCGCGCTCATGGGCGCCAACATGCAGCGTCAGGCCGTCCCGCTCGTCAAGAGCGAGGCGCCGCTCGTCGGCACCGGCATGGAGTACCGCGCCGCCCTCGACTCGGGCGACGTCGTCCGCGCCGACAAGGCCGGCGTCGTGCAGGAGGTCTCTGCCGACCTCGTCACGGTGGCCAACGACGACGGCACGTACCAGACGTACCGCATCGCCAAGTTCGCCCGCTCCAACCAGGGCACGAGCTACAACCAGGTCGTCGTCGTCAACGAGGGCGACCGCCTCGAGGCCGGCTCGGTCATCGCCGACGGTCCCGCCACCGACAAGGGCGAGATGGCGCTGGGTCGCAACCTGCTCGTCGCGTTCATGTCGTGGGAGGGCCACAACTACGAGGACGCGATCATCCTGTCGCAGCGCCTCGTGCAGGACGACGTCCTCTCCTCGATCCACATCGAGGAGCACGAGGTCGACGCCCGCGACACCAAGCTCGGCCCCGAGGAGATCACCCGGGACATCCCGAACGTCTCCGAGGACGTCCTGGCCGACCTCGACGAGCGCGGCATCATCCGCGTCGGCGCCGAGGTGCGCGACGGCGACCTGCTCGTCGGCAAGGTCACGCCCAAGGGCGAGACCGAGCTGACGCCGGAGGAGCGCCTGCTCCGCGCGATCTTCGGTGAGAAGGCCCGCGAGGTCCGCGACACCTCCCTCAAGGTGCCGCACGGCGAGACCGGCACGGTCATCGGCGTCAAGGAGTTCCGCGCCGACCAGGGCGACGACCTGCCGCCCGGCGTCAACCAGCTCGTCCGCGTCTACGTGGCCAACAAGCGCAAGATCACCGACGGTGACAAGCTCGCCGGCCGCCACGGCAACAAGGGCGTCATCTCCAAGATCCTCCCGGTCGAGGACATGCCGTTCCTCGAGGACGGCACGCCGGTCGACGTCGTGCTCAACCCGCACGGTGTGCCGCGTCGTATGAACCTGGGCCAGATCCTCGAGCTGCACCTCGGCTGGGCCGCCAGCCGTGGCTGGAAGATCGAGGGCAACCCGGACTGGGCCAAGGAGATCGCCCCCGACGCGCACGAGGCCCCGCCCGGCTCGCGCGTGGCCACGCCCGTCTTCGACGGTGCGTCCGAGGACGTCGTCACCGGCCTGCTCGACTCGACGCTGAAGACGCGCGACGACGTGCGCCTCATCGACGCCTCGGGCAAGACGCGCCTCTTCGACGGCCGCTCCGGCGAGCCGTTCCCGGAGCCCGTCGCGGTCGGCTACATGTACATCCTCAAGCTGCACCACCTCGTCGACGACAAGATCCACGCTCGCTCGACGGGCCCGTACTCGATGATCACCCAGCAGCCGCTCGGCGGTAAGGCCCAGTTCGGTGGCCAGCGCTTCGGTGAGATGGAGGTCTGGGCGCTCGAGGCGTACGGCGCGGCGTACACGCTCCAGGAGCTGCTGACGATCAAGTCCGACGACGTCCCCGGACGCGTCAAGGTCTACGAGGCGATCGTCAAGGGCGAGAACATCCCTGACTCGGGCATCCCGGAGTCCTTCAAGGTCCTCCTCAAGGAGATGCAGTCGCTGTGTCTCAACGTCGAGGTCCTGAGCTCCGACGGCACGACGATCGAGATGAAGGAGTCCGACGAGGAGGTCTTCCGCGCAGCGGAGGAGCTCGGCATCGACCTGAGCCGGCGCGAGCCGTCCAGCGTCGAAGAGGTCTGACCAGACCCATCCGACCCCGGCACGGGTGCCGCCCGCCGGCCCGCGCGACGCGCGCGGTGAGCGGCACCCGGGCCACCGGTCGACGAGACACCAGTCAGACCACAGAGACTTAACGAGAGTTACGAGAGAAGGAACCACGTGCTCGACGTCAACTTCTTCGACGAGCTGCGCATCGGCCTTGCCACCGCGGAGTCCATCCGCCAGTGGAGCCACGGCGAGGTCAAGAAGCCCGAGACCATCAACTACCGCACCCTCAAGCCGGAGAAGGAGGGCCTGTTCTGCGAGCGCATCTTCGGCCCGACCCGCGACTGGGAGTGCAACTGCGGCAAGTACAAGCGCGTCCGCTTCAAGGGCATCATCTGTGAGCGCTGTGGCGTCGAGGTCACGCGCGCCAAGGTGCGCCGTGAGCGGATGGGCCACATCGAGCTCGCTGCCCCCGTCACCCACATCTGGTACTTCAAGGGCGTCCCGTCGCGCCTCGGGTACCTGCTCGACCTCGCCCCGAAGGACCTCGAGAAGGTCATCTACTTCGCGGCGTACATGATCACGTCCGTCGACGACGAGCAGCGTCACGCCGACCTGCCCTCGCTCGAGGCGCAGATCCAGGTCGAGAAGAAGGAGATCGAGAACCGCCGCGACGCCGACGTCGAGTCGCGCGCGCAGCTGCTCGAGAAGGACATCGCCACGCTCGAGGCCGAGGGTGCCAAGGCCGACGCCAAGCGCAAGGTCCGCGACTCCGCCGAGCGCGAGATGAACAACATCCGCAAGCGCGCCGACCAGCAGGTCGAGCGCCTCGAGCAGGTCTGGGACCGGTTCAAGAACCTCAAGGTCCAGGACCTCGAGGGCGACGAGATCCTCTACCGCGAGATGCGTGACCGGTTCGGCCTCTACTTCGAGGGCGGCATGGGCGCGGCGGCGATCCAGAAGCGTCTGCAGTCCTTCGACCTCGAGGCCGAGGCCGAGTCGCTGACCGAGATCATCGCCACCGGCAAGGGCCAGAAGAAGACCCGCGCCATCAAGCGTCTCAAGGTCGTGTCGGCCTTCCAGACGACGACGAACCACCCGACCGGCATGGTCCTCGACGCGATCCCGGTCATCCCGCCGGACCTGCGCCCGATGGTCCAGCTCGACGGTGGCCGCTTCGCGACGTCCGACCTCAACGACCTCTACCGTCGCGTCATCAACCGCAACAACCGCCTGAAGCGCCTCCTCGACCTCGGTGCGCCCGAGATCATCGTCAACAACGAGAAGCGCATGCTCCAGGAGGCCGTCGACAGCCTCTTCGACAACGGCCGTCGTGGTCGCCCGGTCACGGGCCCCGGCAACCGTCCGCTCAAGTCGCTGTCCGACATGCTCAAGGGCAAGCAGGGCCGCTTCCGCCAGAACCTGCTCGGCAAGCGCGTCGACTACTCCGGCCGTTCGGTCATCGTCGTCGGCCCGCAGCTCAAGCTGCACCAGTGCGGCCTGCCCAAGCAGATGGCGCTCGAGCTGTTCAAGCCGTTCGTGATGAAGCGCCTGGTCGACCTCGACCACGCGCAGAACATCAAGTCGGCCAAGCGCATGGTCGAGCGTGCCCGCGCGGTCGTGTGGGACGTGCTCGAGGAGGTCATCACCGAGCACCCGGTGCTGCTCAACCGTGCACCCACGCTGCACCGTCTCGGCATCCAGGCGTTCGAGCCGCAGCTCGTCGAGGGCAAGGCCATCCAGATCCACCCGCTCGTCTGCTCGGCCTTCAACGCCGACTTCGACGGTGACCAGATGGCCGTCCACGTGCCGCTGTCGGCGGAGGCGCAGGCCGAGGCCCGCATCCTCATGCTGTCGAGCAACAACATCCTCAAGCCGGCCGACGGTCGCCCCGTCACCATGCCGACGCAGGACATGATCACCGGCATCTACCACCTGACCGACGCGGTCGACGGTGGCGGTCTCGGTGCGGGTCGTGCGTTCATGTCGCCGGCCGAGGCCCGGATGGCCTTCGACCGCGGCGAGATCCAGCTCGGTTCGGCGATCAAGCTGCGCCTCACCGACGTCGTGCCGCCGCTCGGCTACGCCCTCCCCGAGGGTGTCGAGGTCGGCGAGGACGGGATGATCCCCGCCCTGACGCTCGAGACGACGCTGGGTCGCGCGATCTTCAACGACACGCTGCCGGTGGACTACCCGTTCGAGAACCGTCCGGTCGACCGCAAGCGCCTGTCGGCGATCGTCAACGATCTCGCGGAGCGCTTCTCCAAGGTCCAGGTCGCCGCGTCGCTCGACGCCCTCAAGGAGGCCGGTTTCCACTGGTCGACCCGCTCGGGCTGCACCGTCTCGATCGCCGACGTCACGACGCCGGCCAACAAGACGGACATCCTCGAGGGCTACGAGACCAAGGCCGCCAAGGTCCAGACCCAGTACGAGCGTGGTCTCATCACCGACGACGAGCGTCGTCAGGAGCTCGTCGAGATCTGGACCCAGGCGTCCAACCAGGTCGCCAAGGAGATGGAGACCAACTTCCCGCGCACGAACCCCATCTACCGGATGGTGTCCTCGGGTGCCGGTGGTAACTGGTTCCAGATCCGTCAGATCGCCGGCATGCGTGGCCTCATGGCCAACCCGAAGGGCGAGATCATCCCGCGCCCGATCAAGGCGAACTTCCGTGAGGGCCTGACCGTGGTCGAGTTCTTCATCTCGACCCACGGTGCCCGCAAGGGTCTGGCCGACACCGCTCTGCGTACGGCCGACTCGGGTTACCTCACGCGTCGTCTCGTCGACGTGTCGCAGGACGTCATCATCCGTGAGGACGACTGTGGCACCGAGCGCGGCCTCAAGCTGCCCATCGCGGCGATCAACGAGGTCACGGGCACGCGGACCAAGAGCGAGGTCGTCGAGGCCTCGGTCTACGCCCGCACGTTCGCCGAGGACGTCGTCGGCAGCGACGGCACCGTCCTCGCGGACGCCGGCTCCGACGTCGGTGACGTCGCCATCGAGGCGCTGTACCAGGCCGGGATCGACGAGATCAAGGTCCGCTCGGTCCTCACCTGCGACAGCCGCGTCGGCACGTGCGCGAAGTGCTACGGCCGTTCGCTCGCGACCGGCAAGCTCGTCGACATCGGCGAGGCCGTCGGCATCATCGCGGCCCAGTCGATCGGTGAGCCCGGCACGCAGCTGACGATGCGTACCTTCCACACCGGTGGTGCGGCCGCGGCCGACGACATCACCCAGGGTCTGCCGCGTGTCGTCGAGCTCTTCGAGGCCCGCACGCCCAAGGGTGTCGCCCCGATCGCCGAGGCCACCGGCCGCATCGAGATCGAGGACACCGACAAGGCCCGTCGCATCCTGCTCACGCCGGACGACGGCTCGGACCAGCACGCCTACCCGGTCAGCAAGCGCTCGCGCCTGCTCGTCCAGGACGGCGACCACGTCGCGGTCGGCACCAAGCTCGTGCAGGGTGCCATCGACCCGAAGCAGGTGCTGCGCATCCTCGGCCCGCGTGCCGCGCAGAAGCACCTGGTCGACGAGGTGCAGGCCGTGTACCGCCAGCAGGGTGTGTCGATCCACGACAAGCACATCGAGGTCATCGTGCGCCAGATGCTGCGTCGCGTGACGATCATCGAGTCCGGCGACACCGAGCTGCTGCCCGGCGAGCTGGCCGAGCGTGGTCGCTTCGAGGAGGCCAACCGCAAGGCGATGGCCGAGGGCGGTCGCCCGTCCGCGGGTCGTCCCGAGCTCATGGGCATCACGAAGGCCTCGCTCGCCACCGAGTCGTGGCTGTCGGCCGCGTCCTTCCAGGAGACGACCCGCGTGCTCACGCAGGCCGCCATGGAGGGCAAGTCCGACCCGCTGCTCGGCCTCAAGGAGAACGTCATCCTCGGAAAGCTCATCCCGGCCGGTACGGGCCTGCCCCGCTACCGCAACATCAAGGTCGAGCCCACCGAGGAGGCCAAGGCCGCCATGTACTCGCTGCCGAACTACGACGCGTACGACTACGCGGGCTTCGGCGCGGGTTCCGGCGAGGCGATCCGCCTCGACGACGAGGCGCTCGGTCTCGACAAGTTCTGACCGGTCGCGGCCGCGCGGCCGCACCGCACGAACACCGCCCGCAGGGCCGGTTCCCCACCCGGGGAGCCGGCCCTGCGGCCGTTCCGGGGCGGGTGGGGCCGAGCGGCTTCCGGAAGGCCGGCGGGAGTGGTCACCGGGCGAAAAGGGACAAAGCGGACTAGCGTGCCGGGCAGGGTGATCGGACCGGCGGTGCCGGGCTGCCGGACGCGCGCCCGACGATGCGATGCCCCTGGAGGCCGCCGTGATCCGTCCGCCACGAGTCCTGTCCAGCCCCCTGCGCACCCGTCCGGGGTCGCGCCCGCGCGGGGTGACAAGCCCTGACCGGCGACGGCGCACGGCGGGCCTCGTCGTCGCGGCGGTCGTCGCGGTCGTCGCCGTCGTCACCGCGACGGCCCAGGACTCCCGGGCCTCGGGCTACCAGTCGCGCGACGCCGCCCTGCGCCGCGAGGTGGGCCGGCTCATGACCGACTCGCGGGTCACCGCGTCCTCGGCGCGCGTCGGCGTCATGGTGCAGGACGCGTCGACGCGGGTGCCCGTGTACGTGCGCTACGCGAACACCCCGCTGATGCCCGCCTCGACCCAGAAGGTCTTCACCGCCGCCGCAGCCATGAACGTCCTCGGCAGCGGGTACCGCTGGAACACCGACGTGCTCGCACCCAGGGCGCCCTCGGCGGGCGTCGTGAGCCGGGTGTACCTCAAGGGCCGCGGCGACCCCACGCTCATGGAGAAGGACCTCACCGCCCTCGCGTCGGCGCTCCGCTCCAAGGGCGTGACGCGTGTCGCCGGCGACGTCGTCGGGGACCCCACGTACTTCGACGACCAGCGCTACAGCCCGTACTGGTCCACCGGCTACGCGTCGGACTACTACGCGGCCCAGGTGTCCGGCCTGACGCTCGCGCCCGACACCGACTACGACGCCGGCACCGTCATCGTCAACGTCACGCCGGCCACGACGGTCGGGGCCCGGCCGCGCCTCACGCTGACGCCGCCCTCGGCCGCGCGCACCGTCACCCTCGTCAACCAGGCCTCGACCGGGGCCAAGGGGTCGGCCACGACGCTGTCGCTCTCGCGCCGCTCGGGCACGAACTTCGTCACGGTCTCCGGTCGGCTCGCGGTCGGCCGGTCGACCGCCAAGAAGTGGGTCACCGTCAACGAGCCCGCCCTGCTGGCCGCGCGGGCGTTCCGCGACCGGCTCGTCGCCGCCGGGATCCGCGTCGACGGGTCCGCCGTCAAGGGCCGCACGCCCACCGGCCAGACGCTGCTGGCGCGGCACGCGTCGATGACCCTGGGGCAGCTGCTCGTGCCGTTCCTCAAGCTGAGCAACAACTCGCACGGCGAGGCGATCGTCAAGACGCTCGGGGCGCGCACCGGCCGGCCGGGCAGCTGGGCCGACGGCACGGCGGCCCTGCGGGCCTTCGCCGCGCGCGTCGGCATCGACGTGCGTGGCCTGCGGTTCGTCGACGGCTCCGGCCTGTCGCGGTCCAACCGGCTCACCCCGAACCAGCTGGCCGCGCTCCTGGACAAGGTGCAGCGCACGAGCTGGGCCGGCACCTTCCGGGCGGCCCTGCCCGTCGCCGGCGCCGACCCGGTGCGCTGGACCGGTGGCACCCTCGCGAGCCGGATGAAGGGCACGTCCGCCGCGGGCAACCTCCGCGCCAAGAACGGCTCGCTCACCGGCGTCTCCACCCTCGCCGGCTACGTCACGGGCGCGGACGGGCGCCGGTACGTCTTCGTCATGATGGGCAACTACGGCGGCTCCTCGACCCGTCCGGTCGAGGACCGCCTCGGCGTCCTGCTCGCCGGGTGGCGCATGACCAACCGCTGACCTCGGCGGCGTCGGCGGCCTCGGGCGCCCCGCGTCCTGCGAGGCGCCCTGCCACGGAGCCGCGCGGCTCTATAGGCTGGCCCGCATGACCGAGCCCACGGCCGACGCCCCGACCGACACCGGCAGCGAGGCCGGCACCCCCGCGCCGACGATCATCATCCTCACCGAGGAGGCGCTCAAGCCGGGCGACGTCGACAAGATCGTGGCCCTGCACGAGGACGAGGCGCCGACCTACCGCGTGCTCGTGCCGGCCGACACCGAGCGCAACCTGCTCTCGACGTTCCTCAACCACCTCAGCCTCTTCGAGATGCGCGAGGCCATCGACACGCTGCGCCCGGTCGACCGCGACGAGGCGCGGGTCGACGCCGACACCGCGCTGTCGACGACGCTCGAGGAGCTCGCGCGCCACGCGGCCACCGCGACCGGCGAGATCACCGCCGACGACCCGGTCCCGACCCTCGTCGAGGAGGTCGCGCGCCTCGGTGCCCGCGAGGTCGTCATCGTCACCGAGCCGCACGCCGTCGAGGACACCTTCCACACCGACTGGGCCTCCCGGGCCCGCGAGGTGCTGGGCCTGCCGGTCCTGCACATGTACGCCGGGGACTGGCGCCTCGGCTGAGCCCCCGTCCCGGGGCGTCCCGAGGCCGCGTGCCGACGCGCCGGAGCCGCCGCGCCGTGAGGGCCGTGGGTGCCGGCCGTGGGTGCCCGACCGATTTGGTCGCCGTGCCGCCCGCCGGTACGCTTGAACACTGTGTCTGAGGCATGCCCTCAGTCATGCGCGATGACGGCCCTCGTGCCCTGTCCACCGCCTCCGGCGGCACGACATCACCGGGGTCCAGAGCACACCTCCCGCCGGGCAACCCGCGGAGGCCGACCAGGTCGGTCCCGTGGGAAGTGCAGGGGGGAGAACCGGCACGGACAGCCCCGGGACACACCCGACCTCGGGGGTCGAAGGGCCGAACAGCCAAGGAGCCGCCCACCAGGGCGACTGACAACAAGCAACGTTACGGAGTCACCAGGTTGCCTACCATCAACCAGCTGGTCCGCAAGGGCCGCCAGGACAAGGCCTCCAAGGCCAAGACCCCGGCGCTCAAGGGCTCGCCCCAGCGTCGTGGTGTGTGCACGCGTGTGTACACGACCACCCCCAAGAAGCCGAACTCCGCCCTCCGCAAGGTCGCCCGCGTGCGCCTGTCGAGCGGCATCGAGGTCACGGCCTACATCCCCGGCGTCGGCCACAACCTGCAGGAGCACTCGATCGTGCTCGTGCGTGGCGGTCGTGTGAAGGACCTCCCCGGCGTCCGCTACAAGATCATCCGCGGCACGCTCGACACGCAGGGCGTGAAGAACCGCAAGCAGGCTCGTAGCCGCTACGGCGCGAAGAAGGAGAAGAGCTGATGCCTCGCAAGGGACCCGCTCCGAAGCGCCCGCTCGTCGTCGACCCCGTCTACGGCAGCCCGCTGGTCACCCAGCTCGTCAACAAGATCCTCCTCGACGGCAAGAAGTCGATCGCGGAGACGATCGTCTACGGCGCCCTCGAGGGCGTCCGCGCCAAGACGGGCACCGACCCGGTCGCGACGCTCAAGCGCGCGCTCGACAACGTCAAGCCGGCCATGGAGGTCAAGTCCCGCCGCGTCGGCGGTGCGACCTACCAGGTGCCGATCGAGGTCAAGCCGGGCCGCAGCACCACGCTCGCCCTGCGCTGGCTCGTCGGCTACTCGCGTCAGCGTCGTGAGAAGACGATGACCGAGCGCCTCATGAACGAGATCCTCGACGCCTCCAACGGCCTCGGCGCCGCGGTCAAGCGTCGCGAGGACACCCACAAGATGGCCGAGTCGAACAAGGCCTTCGCGCACTACCGCTGGTGACCCACTCCCGTGCCGGGTGGCGCGGCCCCGCCCTCGCGGGTCGACGCGCCACCCGGCCGGGAACACCGGCTCCCGCCACCCGCGTTGGTACGGGTGCCCCCACCGGGCAACGTCCGCAGCACCTCGGCACCCGAGGTGCGTGGGCACGAGACGGATGCGGGAAAACCGCAGACTCACTACACGAATGAGACGAGACAACTGACGTGGCACTTGACGTCCTGACGGACCTGAACAAGGTCCGCAACATCGGCATCATGGCGCACATCGACGCTGGCAAGACCACGGTGACGGAGCGCATCCTCTTCTACACCGGTGTCAACCACAAGATCGGTGAGACGCACGACGGTGCGTCGACGACCGACTGGATGGAGCAGGAGAAGGAGCGCGGCATCACGATCACGTCTGCCGCCGTGACCTCCTTCTGGGAGGGCACCCAGATCAACATCATCGACACGCCCGGCCACGTCGACTTCACGGTCGAGGTCGAGCGGTCCCTGCGCGTCCTCGACGGCGCGGTCGCCGTCTTCGACGGCAAGGAGGGTGTCGAGCCCCAGTCCGAGACGGTGTGGCGTCAGGCCGACAAGTACGACGTGCCGCGCATCTGCTTCGTCAACAAGATGGACAAGCTGGGCGCCGACTTCTACTTCACGGTGCAGACGATCAAGGACCGCCTCGGTGCGGAGCCCCTCGTCATGCAGCTGCCGATCGGTGCGGAGAACGACTTCCTCGGCGTCGTCGACCTCATCTACAAGCGCGCCCTGGTCTGGCCGGGCGACGCCAAGGGTGACGTCACGATGGGCGCGAAGTACGAGATCCAGGACATCCCGGCCGACATGCTCGACAAGGTCGACGAGTACCGCCAGGCGCTCGTCGAGCGCGTCGCCGAGTCCGACGACGACCTCATGGAGAAGTACCTCAGCGGCGAGGAGCTGACGCCGGAGGAGATCAAGGCGGGCATCCGCAAGCTGACGGTCAACTCCGAGCTCTACCCGGTGTTCTGTGGCTCCGCCTTCAAGAACCGTGGTGTGCAGCCGATGCTCGACGCCGTCGTCGACTACCTCCCGTCCCCGCTCGACGTGCCGGCCATGATCGGCCACAAGCCGGGCGACGAGAGCGTCGAGCTGACGCGTGAGCCGAGCAAGGACGCCCCGTTCTCGGCGCTCGCCTTCAAGGTCGCCGCGCACCCGTTCTTCGGCACGCTCACCTTCATCCGCGTGTACTCCGGCCGCATCGCCGCCGGCTCGCAGGTCATCAACACGACCAAGGGCCGCAAGGAGCGCATCGGCAAGCTCTTCCAGATGCACGCCAACAAGGAGAACCCGGTCGAGGAGGCCCTCGCCGGCCACATCTACGCGGCCATCGGCCTCAAGGACACGACGACCGGCGACACCCTGTCGGACCCGAACGAGCAGATCGTCCTCGAGTCGATGACGTTCCCGGACCCGGTCATCCAGGTCGCCATCGAGCCCAAGACCAAGGGTGACCAGGAGAAGCTCTCCACGGCCATCCAGAAGCTCTCGGCCGAGGACCCGACCTTCCAGGTCCACCTCGACGAGGACACCGGCCAGACGATCATCGCCGGCATGGGCGAGCTGCACCTCGACATCCTCGTCGACCGCATGAAGCGCGAGTTCAAGGTCGAGGCCAACGTCGGCAAGCCGCAGGTGGCCTACCGCGAGACGATCCGTCGCTCGGTCGAGAAGTACGACTACACGCACAAGAAGCAGACCGGTGGTTCCGGCCAGTTCGCGAAGGTCCAGGTGTCCTTCGAGCCGCTGGGCGAGACCGAGGACGGCTCGATGTACGAGTTCGTCAACGCCGTCACCGGTGGTCGCGTGCCGCGTGAGTACATCCCGTCGGTCGACGCCGGCATCCAGGACGCCATGCAGTACGGCGTGCTCGCCGGGTACCCGCTCGTGGGCATCAAGGCGACCCTGAACGACGGCGCGTACCACGACGTCGACTCCTCGGAGATGGCGTTCAAGATCGCCGGCTCGATGGTCCTCAAGGAGGCCATCCGCAAGGCCGACCCGGTCCTGCTCGAGCCGATGATGGCCGTCGAGGTCCGTACGCCCGAGGACTACATGGGCGACGTCATCGGTGACATCAACTCCCGTCGTGGCCAGATCCAGGGCATGGAGGACATCAGCGGCGCCAAGGTCGTCAAGGGCCTGGTCCCGCTGTCCGAGATGTTCGGCTACGTCGGTGACCTGCGGTCCAAGACGCAGGGTCGCGCGAGCTTCTCCATGGAGTTCGACTCCTACGCAGAGGTCCCCAAGGCCGTTGCCGAGGAGATCATCAAGAAGACCCGCGGCGAGTGACGACGGGTCATCCCGGTAGTCTCTTTCTTCGGAAATCCCAACCCATCGCGCCACGTCCTGCCCTGGTCGTACGGCGTAACACTAGAAAGTCCTGAGGAGGACACACAGTGGCGAAGGCAAAGTTCGAGCGGACCAAGCCGCACGTCAACATCGGCACCATTGGTCACATCGACCACGGCAAGACGACGCTGACGGCTGCGATCTCCAAGGTCCTGCACGACAAGTACCCCGACCTCAACCCGCAGTTCGCGTTCGAGGACATCGACAAGGCTCCTGAGGAGCGTCAGCGCGGTATCACGATCTCGATCGCGCACATCGAGTACCAGACCGAGGGTCGTCACTACGCCCACGTCGACTGCCCGGGCCACGCCGACTACGTGAAGAACATGATCACGGGTGCGGCTCAGATGGACGGCGCGATCCTCGTGGTCGCGGCGACCGACGGCCCGATGCCGCAGACGAAGGAGCACGTCCTCCTGGCCCGCCAGGTCGGCGTCCCCTACATCGTCGTGGCGCTCAACAAGGCCGACATGGTCGACGACGAGGAGATCATGGAGCTCGTCGAGATGGAGGTGCGTGAGCTCCTCTCGCAGTACGAGTTCCCGGGTGACGACCTGCCGGTCGTCCAGGTCTCGGCGCTCAAGGCCCTCGAGGGCGACGAGAAGTGGGGCCAGTCGGTCCTCGACCTCATGGACGCCGTGGACAACTACATCCCGGAGCCCGAGCGCGACATCGACAAGCCGTTCCTCATGCCCGTCGAGGACGTCTTCACGATCACCGGTCGTGGCACCGTCGTCACCGGTCGTATCGAGCGCGGTGTCCTCAAGGTCAACGAGGAGGTCGAGATCGTCGGCATCCACACCGGCCCGCCGGCCAAGACGACCGTCACCGGTGTCGAGATGTTCCGCAAGCTCCTCGACGAGGGTCGCGCGGGCGAGAACGTCGGCCTCCTGCTCCGTGGCACGAAGCGCGAGGACGTCGAGCGTGGCCAGGTCGTCGTGAAGCCGGGTTCGATCACCCCGCACACCGACTTCGAGGCTCAGGTCTACATCCTGTCCAAGGACGAGGGCGGCCGTCACACGCCGTTCTACGACAACTACCGTCCGCAGTTCTACTTCCGTACCACGGACGTGACGGGTGTCGTGCACCTGCCCGAGGGCACCGAGATGGTCATGCCCGGCGACAACACCGAGATGACGGTCGAGCTCATCCAGCCGATCGCCATGGAGGACGGCCTCAAGTTCGCCATCCGTGAGGGTGGCCGCACGGTCGGCGCCGGTCGCGTCACCAAGATCATCAAGTGATCTGACGCTGCACCAGCTACACCGGTTGGGCCCGTTCCGCTTCGGCGGGGCGGGCCCTTCCGCGTACCCGGCGCCGACGCCTCGGCGGGGTCGAGGTGGTCCGTCGCGTCAGTGCGCGACAGGTCACCTCGGGCGGGTCAGCCGTCGAGGCGGGCGAGGGCGGCGCCGACGGCGACGATCGACTCGGTGGTGACCGGGTCGAGGACGAGCTGCACGTGCACCGCCCCGGCCTCGGCCATGGCGTGCAGGTGCTCGGCGAGGGCGCCGGGCTCGCCGCTCACCGGCGTCACCGACGCCGCGTACGCGGAGTCGCCCATGACGCGTCCGGCGCCACCGGCGAGCTGGACGAGGACGGCCGCCGTGGCACCGACCTCACCCGGCCCGCGGCCCGCTTGCAGCGCGGCTGCCTCGACGCGCTCGCGCAGCCGCGCGAACCGCGCGGGCGAGTTCGCGTAGTCGCTCCACCACGTGTTCCAGAGGTCGACGTGGGGCAGCCCGATGCGCAGCATCCGCGGCCCGGTCGAGCCGAGCATGAGCGGCGGCCCGCCGGGGCGGGTCGGGCCCGGGTCGAGGACGCAGTCGACGAGGTCGTGGAAGCGGCCGTGGTGGTCGATCCGTCCCTCGCGCAGGAGGGTGCGGATGACGGTGAAGGACTCCTCGAAGCGGGTGACCCGCTCGTCGAAGGGGAAGCCGAAGGCGCTGTACTCGCGCTCGTTCCAGCCGGCGCCGAGCCCGAGCACCAGGCGTCCGCCGGAGATGCCGTCGACGGTGGCGGCCATCTTCGCGAGCATGGCCGGCGCGTGGAAGGCCGTCGAGGCCACGAACGGCCCGAGCTCGACGCGGGAGGTGACGGCCGCGACCGCGGCCAGGGAGGTCCACACCTCCCAGGGACCCCGGGTGAGCCCGCCCGGCAGGTCGTAGAGCAGGTGGTCGCCGAGCCAGAGGGAGTCGAGGCCGAGGTCCTCGGCCGTGCGGGCCATGGTGATCAGCTCGGGCCACTCGACGCGCCGCTCGACCTCGGGCAGCTGGACGCCGACCCGCAGCGGGCGGCTCATCGGCGGTCGGCGGGGCAGTGGGGCCGGCAGGCGGTGCTCATGCCCCGATCCAACCGGATCGGGGCGTGGTGGTCACCGGGTTCGGGGCCGGCGAGCCGCCGGCGTCACTGGCCGAGGGCGACGAGCACGACGGTGTCGGACTCGGCTGCCAGGTAGGCCTTGGCACGGAAGGAGCCCTGGGCGAAGGCGGCGTCGAGCGACTCGGAGCGCAGCAGCTGCCCCGTGGGCAGGGCCGAGCGGACGCCGTCCTCGACGTCGGGGGTCTCGGTGGTCGGCGCGGGGGAGTCCGCCCGGAGGGCGGACGCGGCGTCGGGGGAGAGCCGGACGACGGCGTCGATCCAGTACGTCGAGGGGCCGGGGGCGTCGCCACCGAGGGTGCCCGACATCCACGTCGCCGAGACCGGCGTGCCCAGGGCGCTGAAGCGCTTGGTCAGCGGGTCGAGGTCGTGGCGCACCTCGCCGGTGCCGGTCTTCGTCGCTGCGCTCACGGTGCTCCTCGTTCGGTCGTTCGGCGGCGTGGGGGACGACGTGCTGCACGCGGCGGTCGTCAGGGCGAGCAGGGTCGTGGTCACGGCCAGCGTCACGGCGGTGACGCGTCGGGCGGGGGTCATCGGCTGCTTCCTCGTTCGTCGGCGCGGTCCTCGCGACCGAGCCCCGGTGTGCGCTCGACGTCGCCCGGGCCGACGTCGACGGTGGGCGGCGGCGAGCCGACCGGCCACGTGACGGTCCGGGTGACGTCGCCGCTCGACGGGAAGGGCTTGGCCCAGCCGATCTCGGTGAACCGGCCGTTCTCGTTGTCGCCGGCGCCGCTCGCGATGTCCTTCTGGTCCGGGTTGAAGTTGTAGTAGTCCTCGGCGTGGACCGTGACCTTCATCGTCACCTGGCCGTTCTCGACGGTGACGTCGGCGCTGCTCCACTGCTGGTAGCCGCCGATCGTCTTCTGCCAGTTCTCGGTCTGCGGGTAGGCGGTGGCGGGGTGGGCGCCGCCCGTCATGCTGAAGTGGGTGTTGCCGTTCCGCACCATCTCGTCGACGGCCGCGGCGGTGCGCGACACCTCGCCGTTGACGTTCCGGGCGATCGAGGGGTCCTCCTTGTAGCCCTCCTCGTAGTCGAAGCGGGCCGGCTCGCCGTCGTTGTCCCAGTAGTGGGCGTACATCGCGGTGGCGTCGTCGAGGTCGGACTTCAGGGCCCGGCCGGCCTCGAGCTTGGCCATCCACTCGGCCTTGGCGACGTAGTCGTGCCACGTCGCGTCCTTGGAGTCGTAGTCGAAGCCCTCGTCCCACGGGATGTCCGGCTTCTTCGGCTCCCCGAAGTCGTAGCCGTCGACGGGGCCGCCGGTCCCGGTGGTGGCAGGCGGCGGGGGAGTGGTGGGTGTCGGCGCCGGCCCGGGCGACGGCGACGGGTTCGGGCCGAACGACAGGGGCACGGCGGCGCCCAGGGGGCTGCCGCCTCCACCGGTGCCGCCGGTGCCGGCGCTGCCGGCGCTGCCACCGCTGCCGCCGGAGCCGGGACCGCTGGCGGAGCGCTGCCGCGCCGCGTTCTCGCGCAGCTTCGCACCGAGGCCGTGCAGGGCGCGCTCGAGGGCGTCGATGCTCGGGGCCGAGGAGCGCCAGTCGCCGCGGAAGGCCTCGAAGTCGCCACCGCCCCAGGCCGACCCGAGCGACCCGAAGGCGTGGTCGACGGCCGTCCGCGCGGCCCGGCACTCGCCGGCGCACCGGTCGAGCTGACCCGCCGACCGTTCGAGGGCGTCCGGATCGGCGCCCTTCCTGTACACGACCACGATCCGGCCCTTCCCCTGTGACGACGGCTGCGCGACGACTCCCCGAGAGGCGGCGCGGGTGGCTCCCCTCCAGACCCTAGGCAGCCTCGTGCCGGTCGGCCAATGGGGAGCGCTACCCACGTGCGCCCGAGGAGGTGGGGGCCGGTTGCCAGAACCACGGGGTCACGACGCCGAGGACGTCCGCGACCGCGGCGCGCACCGCGGCGGCGTGGGGCACGACGACCGGGCGGTCGTCCACCAGCACCTGCTCGCCGAGGGCGACGTGCAGCGACCGGAGCGCACGCATCGTGTTCGACACGTGGGGCGGCACCGGCCCGGGCTCGCCCGACGCGAACAGGGCGCGCACGCGGTCGAGCCAGGCCACGGAGTCACCCGCGTCCGGGGCCTCCAGGCGCGGGTGGGTGAGCACGAGCGCGACCGCGCAGGCGACGCGGTCCTCCTCCTGGTCGCGCCACACGGCGTCCGTGGGCTCGACGAGACGGGCCGCGAGGGCACCGAGCAGCGAGGCGGGGTCGCCGAGGCCGGCGGCGCCGCACGCCCCGTAGAAGTCGGCGCCGTGGGCGACGGCGTGCACCCAGCCGAGCTCGGGGTCGTGCCCCCGCAGGTCGCGCTCGCCGAGCCACCAGCGCGTCACCGCGGCCACCCAGGCAGGGTCACCGTCGCCGCTGCGGACCAGCGCCGCGAGGACGAGCGGCGCGAAGGCACGGGCCTCTACCCGCTCGTGGCGCAGCCGCTCGAGCATCCGCCCCGCGAGCCACGTGCGGTCGTCCGCGTCGAGCGACCCCTCGCGCACGAGGCGCACCAGCCCGGAGAACGCGCGGTCGTCGCGCACGGCCGGGTCGGGCGAGGCGAGGTCGTCGACGAGCGAGGCGAGGATGGCATCGGGCATGGCGTCGATCCTGTCAGGCCGGCGCAGTGGGGACCGCCGTCGGTGGGTAGGGTCGGGAGCCATGGCGCACTCCTTCGACACCGACTCCGAGGCCCAGGGGCTCATCGACTACGTGGACGCGTCGCCGACGCCGTTCCACGCGTGCGAGCAGGCGGCGCGCCGCCTCGCCGAGGCCGGCTTCACCGAGGTCGTCGAGACCGACCCGTTCCCGACCGAGCCGGGGCGGCACTGGCTCGTCCGTGGCGGGTCGCTCATCGCGTGGGACACGACCGGAGCCCACGCCGCAGGCGCCGGTCCAGCCGCGGGCTTCCGCGTCGTCGGGGCGCACACCGACAGCCCGAACCTGCGCATCAAGCCGAACGCCGACCACGTCAAGGCCGGCTGGCAGATGCTCGCCGTCGAGCCGTACGGCGGCCTGCTGCAGAACTCCTGGCTCGACCGCGACCTCGGCCTCGCCGGACGCGTCACGGTGCGCACGGCCTCGGGCGTGCAGGAGCGCCTCTTCCACGACGGCAACCCGATCCTGCGGGTGCCGCAGGTGGCGATCCACCTCGACCGCACCCAGAACGACGCGCTGACCCTCAACCGCCAGCAGCACCTCGTGCCGGTGTGGGGCGTCGGCGACACCCCGGGCGACTTCCCGGCCTACCTCGCGGCCCACGTCGGCGTCGACCACGCGGACGTCCTCGCGTGGGACGTCATGACCCACCCGGTGCAGCCCTCGGCCCGCATCGGCCGCGACCGCGACCTCATCGCCGCCCCCCGGCTCGACAACCTCGCCACCTCCTACGCCGGGGTCCGTGCCATGGTCGACGCGTCGGCCTCCGAGCCGGACCACGTGCCGGTGCTCGTCCTCTTCGACCACGAGGAGATCGGCAGCACCTCCGAGCGCGGTGCGGTCTCGACGCTGCTGCCCTCGGTCCTCGAGCGCATCGTCCTGGCCGGTGGCGGCAGCCGCGACGACTACTTCCGCGCCCTCGCGGCGACGGTCATCGCCTCGGGCGACATGGGCCACGCGACGCACCCCAACTACGCCGAGCTGCACGAGCCGCTCCACCAGATCCGCGTCAACGGCGGCCCGGTGCTCAAGGTCAACACCAACCTGCGCTACGCCACCGACTCCGTCGGCGCGGCGGCCTTCCGGCTGGCCTGCGAGCAGGCGGGCGTGCCGATGCAGACCTTCGTGACGCGCAGCGACCTCGCGTGCGGCTCGACCGTGGGCCCGGTCACCTCGGCGCTCACCGGCGCCACGACCGTCGACTTCGGCGCGGCCGCGCTGTCGATGCACAGCGCCCGCGAGCTCATGGGTGCGGAGGACCCCGCGATGTACGCCGGCGCGCTGAGCGCCTTCCTCGCCCCCGCCTGAGCGACGCGCGTCGCGCCGTCGGACGCGCCGTGCCCCCGTGGGAGGATCGACGCGTGGAGCTGACCGTGCCCGACCGGCCGACGCTGGTGTACGACGCCGACTGCGGCTTCTGCACCCGCAGCGCGCAGTTCGCCCGGCGCTGGGTCGACCGGCGTGGACGCTACGACGTGCGGCCGTGGCAGGAGCTCGACCTGGCCGCGGTGGGGCTCACCCCGCGGGACTGCGACGAGGCGGCCCAGTTCATCACCGCCGACGGCTCGATCCGCTCTGGGCACCGGGCCGTGGCGAGCGCGGTGACGCACGGCGCCCCGGCCTGGCGTCCGCTCGGCCACCTCCTGCTCGCCCCGGGCGTCTCGAGCCTGGCGGCCCGCGTGTACGCCTGGGTGGCCGACCACCGGTACCAGCTGCCGGGCGGCACCGCGGCGTGCGCGCGACCGGCTCCCGACGCGAACCGCGGCACCGCGGACGGGTGACCGTCCCGCCCGCCGACGGGCCGGCGTCGGACCGGCCTCGGCCCGGCATCGGCCCGGCATCGGGGGTGGTGCGTGCGGCGCCCTCCTCGATTTGATAGGGCCCCCGCCGCTCTGGCACACTGTTCAGGTTGCTTGACGCGCGTCGCTGACCCATGTCGGCGTCGCCGCCCCTCGAGAGCCTCCTGACGGGGACTCGCCAGGACTCCTCTCGGAGGCCCGAGGGAAGCGCAATGCAACCCGGTTCGGCCGGGACTCACGACGAAAGTGGCACTTCCGTGCGCACTTTCTCCTCGTGGAGAGGGCGACACGCCCGACCTCGGGGGTCGGAGGCCAAGGGAACCGGCAGTCAGAAGCGAGAGAGAGACGTTCATCAGATGGCGGGACAGAAGATCCGCATCCGGCTGAAGTCGTACGACCACGAGGTCATCGACAACTCGGCCCGGAAGATCGTTGACACAGTGACGCGCGCCGGCGCGACCGTGGTGGGCCCGGTCCCGCTGCCGACGGAGAAGAACGTCTTCGTCGTCATCCGGTCGCCGCACAAGTACAAGGACAGCCGCGAGCACTTCGAGATGCGCACGCACAAGCGCCTCATCGACATCATCGACCCGACGCCCAAGGCCGTCGACTCGCTGATGCGTCTCGACCTGCCGGCGGACGTCAACATCGAGATCAAGCTCTGAGGCGGTGGTGAACATGACGACTGTTGCTCAGCAGAAGACCATCAAGGGCGTCCTCGGCGAGAAGCTCGGCATGACCCAGGTGTGGGACGCCGACAACCGCCTCGTGCCCGTGACCGTGGTCAAGGCCGGCCCCTGCGTCGTGACCCAGGTCCGCAGCGGCGACGCCGACGGCTACGACGCCGTCCAGATCGCCTTCGGCGCCATCGACCCGCGCAAGGTCAACAAGCCGATGACCGGCCACTTCGAGAAGGCCGGCGTCACCCCGCGCCGTCACCTCGTCGAGCTGCGCACCGCCGACGCCGGCGAGTACGAGCTCGGCCAGGAGATCACCGCCGAGTCCTTCGAGGCGGGCCAGCGCGTCGACGCCACCGGCACCACCAAGGGCAAGGGCTTCGCCGGTGTCATGAAGCGTCACGGCTTCCACGGCGTCTCCTCGTCGCACGGTGCGCACCGCAACCACCGCAAGCCGGGCTCCATCGGCGGCTGCGCCACGCCGGGCCGTGTCTTCAAGGGCATGCGCATGGCCGGTCGCATGGGTGGCGTCCGCCAGACGACCCAGAACCTCCAGATCCACGCCGTTGACGCCGAGAAGGGCCTCCTGCTCATCAAGGGTGCCGTCCCCGGCCCCCGCGGTGGCATCGTCCTGATCCGCACGGCTGCGAAGGGTGCATGATCCAGATGGCCACGAAGACCCCCAAGCTTCCCGCTGACATCTTCGACGTCCAGACCAACGTCCCGCTGATCCACCAGGTCGTGGTGGCCCAGCTCGCGGCCGCTCGTCAGGGCACGCACGCGACGAAGACGCGCGGCGAGGTCCGCGGCGGTGGGCGCAAGCCCTACCGCCAGAAGGGCACCGGTCGCGCCCGCCAGGGCTCGACGCGTGCGCCGCAGTTCGCCGGCGGTGGCACCGTCCACGGTCCGCAGCCGCGTGACTACGCCCAGCGCACCCCCAAGAAGATGAAGGCCGCCGCCCTGCGCGGTGCCCTCTCCGACCGGGCCCGCTTCGAGCGCATCCACGTCGTCGACGCCATCGTCTCGGGCGAGGTCCCCTCGGCCAAGGACGCCGCGGTGTTCCTCGCCGGTCTGACCGAGCGTCCGAACCTGCTCGTCGTCCTCGAGCGCGGCGACGAGCTGACGTTCAAGTCGGTGCGCAACCTGCAGAACGTCCACGTCCTGGTCGCCGACCAGCTCAACACCTACGACGTCCTCTGCGCCGACGACATCGTGTTCACCCAGGCCGCCCTCGACGCCTTCGTCGCCGGCAGCACCAAGGGTGCCGAGGCCGACAAGGAGGCCACCAAGTGAGCATCCACGCCAAGGACCCCCGCGACATCCTCATCGCGCCGGTCGTCTCCGAGAAGTCCTACGGGCTGCTCGACGAGGGCAAGTACACCTTCATCGTCGACCCCCGTGCGAACAAGACGGAGATCAAGATCGCCATCGAGCAGATCTTCGACGTCAAGGTCGACAAGGTCCACACCCTGAACCGCCAGGGCAAGAGCCGTCGCACCCGTTTCGGCATCGGCAAGCGCAAGGACACCAAGCGTGCGATCGTCTCCCTCCGCGAGGGCACGATCGACATCTTCGGTGCGGGCGCCTGAGACCGACGAAGAATCGTAAGGACTTAACGAACATGGGTATCCGCAAGTACAAGCCGACCACCCCGGGCCGTCGCGGCTCGTCGGTCGCCGACTTCGTCGAGATCACGCGTTCCACCCCGGAGAAGTCGCTCGTGCGACCGCTCTCCAAGACGGGTGGCCGCAACAACTCCGGCCGCATCACGACGCGTCACATCGGTGGCGGTCACAAGCGCGCCTACCGCGTCATCGACTTCCGTCGTCATGACAAGGACGGCGTGCCGGCCAAGGTCGCTCACATCGAGTACGACCCCAACCGCACGGCGCGCATCGCGCTCGTCCAGTACGCCGACGGCGAGAAGCGCTACATCCTGGCGCCGAACCGCCTCAAGCAGGGCGACCCGATCGAGAACGGCCCCGCGGCCGACATCAAGCCGGGCAACAGCCTGCCGCTGCGCAACATCCCCGTCGGTACGGTCGTGCACGCCATCGAGCTCAAGCCGGGTGGCGGCGCCAAGATCGCCCGCTCCGCCGGTGCTCGCGTGCAGCTCGTCGCCAAGGACGGCCCCTACGCGCAGCTGCGCATGCCGTCCGGTGAGATCCGCAACGTCGACGTGCGCTGCCGCGCCACCGTCGGCGAGGTGGGCAACGCCGAGCAGAGCAACATCAACTGGGGCAAGGCCGGCCGCATGCGCTGGAAGGGCAAGCGCCCGACCGTCCGCGGTGTCGCCATGAACCCGGTCGACCACCCGCACGGTGGTGGCGAGGGCAAGACGTCCGGTGGACGTCACCCGGTCAGCCCCTGGGGTCAGGCCGAGGGCCGCACCCGCAAGGGTCACAAGGAAAGCGACAAGCTCATCGTGCGTCGCCGTCGTACTGGCAAGAAGCGCTGATAAGGAGCCTCTGGAATGCCTCGTAGCCTCAAGAAGGGCCCCTTCATCGACGACCACCTTCAGAAGAAGGTGGACGCCCAGAACGAAGCGGGCACGAAGAACGTCATCAAGACCTGGTCGCGTCGTTCGGTCATCAGCCCGGACATGCTCGGTCACACCTTCGCCGTCCACGACGGCCGCAAGCACGTCCCGGTGTTCGTCACCGAGTCGATGGTCGGCCACAAGCTCGGCGAGTTCGCACCGACCCGCACGTTCAAGGGTCACGTGAAGGACGACAAGAAGGGTCGTCGTCGCTGATGGCCATCGAATCCAAGGAAGTTGTCATGGAAGCCAAGGCTTCGGCCCGGCACGTCCGGGTCAGCCCCCAGAAGGCCCGCCGTGTCGTGGACCTGATCCGCGGCAAGGCCGCGACGGACGCCGTCACGGTGCTCACGTTCGCCCCGCAGTCGGCCTCCGACCCGGTCAAGAAGGTGCTCGAGAGCGCCATCGCCAACGCCCGGTTCAAGGCCGACAAGGAGTCGGTGGCCTTCGACGAGCGCAACCTCGTCATCACGGCCGCGTTCGTCGACGAGGGTCCGACGATGAAGCGTTTCCGTCCGCGTGCCCAGGGCCGCGCCGGTCGCATCAACAAGCGGACGAGCCACATCACCGTCGTCGTCACCCAGCCCGAGAACACGAAGGGAGCCCGCTGATGGGTCAGAAGGTCAACCCCCACGGCTTCCGTCTGGGCATCACCACCGACCACAAGAGCCGCTGGTTCGCCGACTCCACCAAGCAGGGTCAGCGCTACCGCGACTACGTGAAGGAAGACGTCGCCATCCGTCGCCTCATGGCCACGGGCATGGAGCGCGCCGGCATCGCCTCGGTCGAGATCGAGCGCACCCGTGACCGCGTCCGCGTCGACATCCACACGGCCCGCCCGGGCATCGTCATCGGCCGCCGCGGCGCCGAGGCCGACCGCATCCGCGGCGAGCTCGAGAAGCTCACGGGCAAGCAGGTCCAGCTGAACATCCTCGAGGTCAAGAACCCCGAGATCGTGTCCCAGCTGGTCGCCCAGGGCATCGCCGAGCAGCTCTCGGCCCGTGTGGCCTTCCGTCGCGCCATGCGCAAGGGCATGCAGTCCGCCCAGCGCGCCGGCGCCAAGGGCATCCGCGTGCAGGTCTCGGGCCGCCTCAACGGCGCCGAGATGAGCCGCACCGAGTTCTACCGCGAGGGTCGCGTCCCGCTGCACACGCTGCGCGCGAACATCGACTACGGCTTCTACGAGGCCCGGACGACGTTCGGCCGCATCGGCGTCAAGGTGTGGATCTACAAGGGCGACCTGACGGCCAAGGAGCTCGCGGCCCAGCAGGCCGCCGCCCCCCGCCCGTCGCGTGGCCCGCGTCGTGACGGTTCCGACCGTCCGAACCGCGCCCGCCGTGGTGACCGCAACGAGACCGCCGCTGCTCCGGCAGTGAACGAGACCGCTGCTGCCGAGGCCCCCGCCGCGGCGAGCACCGAGAATGAGCAGGCCTGACCCATGTTGATTCCCCGTCGAGTCAAGCACCGCAAGCAGCACCACCCGGATCGTCACGGTGCTGCCAAGGGCGGCACGAAGATCGCCTTCGGTGAGTACGGCATCCAGGCTCTCGAGCCGGCCTACGTCACCAACCGCCAGATCGAGTCCGCTCGTATCGCGATGACCCGCTACATCAAGCGTGGCGGAAAGGTCTGGATCAACATCTACCCGGACCGTCCGCTCACGAAGAAGCCGGCCGAGACCCGCATGGGTTCCGGTAAGGGTTCGCCCGAGTGGTGGGTCGCGAACGTCAAGCCGGGTCGCGTCATGTTCGAGCTCTCGGGCGTGGCCGAGCCGGTCGCCCGCGAGGCCATGCGTCTCGCGATGCACAAGCTCCCGATGAAGTGCCGCTTCGTCCAGCGTGAGGGTGGTGACAACTGATGGCAGTCGGAACGAAGGACCTGGCTCCGAACCAGCTGCGTGGTCTCGATGACACGAAGCTCGCCGACGAGCTGAAGAAGGCCAAGGAGGAGCTGTTCAACCTCCGGTTCCAGTCCGCCACGGGCCAGCTGGACAACCACGGTCGTCTGCGCGCGGTCAAGAAGGACATCGCGCGGATCTACACCGAGATGCGCGAGCGCGAGCTCGGCATCGGCTCGGCCCCGGTCGAGCAGGCTGTCCCGGCCAAGGCCGAGGACGACAAGGCCGAGAAGAAGGCCAAGAAGGCTGACAAGAAGGCCGAGAAGAAGGCCGACAAGAAGGCCGAGGCCGACACGGCTGAGGAGACCCAGGCATGAGCGAGAAGGACACCGTGACCACGGACGCGACGACCGGTTCGACCACCGAGCGCAAGAACCGCAAGACCCGTCAGGGCTACGTGGTGAGCGACAAGATGGACAAGACCGTCGTCGTCGAGGTCGAGGACCGCGTCAAGCACGCGCTCTACAGCAAGGTCATCCGTCGGACCTCCAAGGTCAAGGCGCACGACGAGAAGAACGAGGCCGGCCTCGGTGACCGCGTGCTCATCATGGAGACGCGTCCGCTCTCCGCGACGAAGCACTGGCGTGTCGTCGAGATCCTCGAGAAGGCCAAGTAAGCCACCCCCCATTTCCGTTCGGCAAGGCTCACCCGGGTGACCGGGTGAGAACCAGCACGACGACAGGAGTTAGACAGTGATTCAGCAGGAGTCGCGACTGCGCGTCGCCGACAACACCGGTGCCAAGGAGATCCTGTGCATCCGTGTTCTCGGCGGTTCGGGCCGTCGATACGCCGGCATCGGCGACACCATCGTCGCCACCGTCAAGGACGCCATCCCGGGCGGCAACGTCAAGAAGGGCGACGTGGTCAAGGCCGTCATCGTCCGCACCGTCAAGGAGCGTCGTCGTCCCGACGGCTCGTACATCAAGTTCGACGAGAACGCCGCGGTCATCCTGAAGAACGACGGTGACCCGCGTGGTACCCGCATCTTCGGTCCCGTCGGCCGTGAGCTGCGCGAGAAGAAGTTCATGAAGATCATCTCGCTCGCGCCGGAGGTGCTCTGACCCATGGCGAAGATGAAGATCAAGAAGGGTGACCTCGTCCAGGTCATCTCGGGCCGCAGCCAGAAGAACGGCGGCGACCGGGGCAAGCAGGGCAAGGTCATCGCGGTGTACCCGGAGACGCAGCGCGTGCTCGTCGAGGGCATCAACCGCGTCACCAAGCACGTCAAGGCCGGCGCCACCGCCCGTGGCACCCGCACCGGTGGCCTGACCCACACCGAGGCCGCGATCCACGTGAGCAACGTGGCCGTCGTCGACCCGGAGACGAAGAAGCCGACCCGCGTCAAGACGCGCGTCGAGACGGTCGAGCGCAACGGTCGCCAGAAGGCCTCCCGCGTGCGCGTCGCCGTGAAGTCGGACAAGGACCTCTGAACATGACGCAGACCACCACCAAGCCGCGCCTCAAGCAGCGCTACCAGGACGAGATCAAGGGCGCCCTGCAGGAGCAGTTCGGCCACGCCAACGTCATGCAGGTCCCCGGCGTCGTCAAGGTCGTCGTCAACATGGGTGTCGGTGACGCGGCGCGCGACAGCAAGCTCATCGAGGGTGCTGTCCGTGACCTCACCGCGATCACCGGCCAGAAGCCGGTCGTCACGCGGGCCCGCAAGTCGATCGCCCAGTTCAAGCTCCGCGAGGGCATGCCGATCGGCGCGCACACCACGCTGCGCGGCGACCGCATGTGGGAGTTCCTCGACCGTCTCGTCACGATCGCGCTCCCGCGCATCCGTGACTTCCGTGGCCTGTCGCCGAAGCAGTTCGACGGCAACGGCAACTACACGTTCGGCCTGACGGAGCAGTCGATGTTCCACGAGATCGACCAGGACCGCATCGACCGCGTCCGTGGCATGGACATCACCGTCGTCACCACGGCCACCAACGACGACGAGGGTCGCGCGCTGCTCAAGCAGCTCGGCTTCCCCTTCAAGGAGAACTGACATGGCCAAGACCGCCCTGATCAACAAGGCGAACCGGAAGCCGAAGTTCAAGGTCCGCGCCTACACGCGGTGCCAGAAGTGCGGTCGCCCGCACTCGGTGTACCGCAAGTTCGGCCTGTGCCGCATCTGCCTTCGCGAGATGGCGCACGCGGGCGAGCTGCCGGGCGTGACCAAGAGCTCCTGGTAATCCACCGGTAGCCACCCAAAGACCAGCCAAAACCTCTGGCACCGTAGGTCGGCCCGGAGCGCCCGCAAGGCGCCCCGGTGTCCGAAACCCCGGTGAGGAAGGGCAAAGAGCCCACCATGACCATGACTGACCCGATTGCGGACATGCTGACCCGCGTCCGGAACGCCAACTCGGCGCACCACGACGTCGTCTCCATGCCGTACTCGAAGCTCAAGAAGAACATCGCCGAGATCCTCCAGGCCGAGGGCTACATCGCCTCCTGGAAGATCGAGGAGGCCGAGGTCGGCCAGACGCTGACCATCGACCTCAAGTACGGCCCGAACCGCGAGCGCTCCATCGCCGGCGTGCGTCGCGTCTCGAAGCCGGGTCTGCGCGTCTACGCCAAGTCGACGAACCTGCCCAAGGTTCTCGGTGGCCTCGGCGTCGCGATCCTGTCGACCTCGAGCGGCCTCCTGACGGACAAGCAGGCACACGAGAAGGGCGTGGGTGGGGAAGTCCTCGCCTACGTCTGGTAAGGAGACGCTGACATGTCGCGAATCGGACGACTCCCCGTCTCCATCCCCTCGGGTGTGGACGTCAACGTCAACGGCCAGGACGTCACCGTCAAGGGCCCCAAGGGTGAGCTCTCGCTGACCGTCGTCACGCCGATCACCGTCGAGGTCGCCGAGGGCAACCTCGAGGTGAAGCGCCCCGACGACGAGCGTGACTCGCGCGCCCGCCACGGCCTGACGCGCTCGCTCATCAACAACATGGTGCTCGGCGTGACCGAGGGCTACGAGAAGAAGATGGAGATCCACGGCACGGGTTACCGTGTCGCCGCGAAGGGCTCGGACCTCGAGTTCTCGCTCGGATACTCGCACCCGATCCTCATCCAGGCTCCCGCCGGCATCTCCTTCGCCGTCGAGAACCCGACCCGCTTCTCGGTGCAGGGCATCGACAAGCAGCTCGTCGGTGAGGTCGCGGCCAACATCCGCAAGCTGCGCAAGCCCGACCCGTACAAGGGCAAGGGCGTTCGCTACGCGGGCGAGCAGATCCGTCGCAAGGTTGGAAAGGCCGGTAAGTAAGCCATGGCAATGATCATCAAGCGCGGCAAGTCCAAGGCTGCCGCCCGCATCCGTCGCCAGGTGCGCGGTCGCAAGAAGATCGCCGGCACGACGGCCCGCCCCCGCCTCGTCGTCTCGCGCTCGAGCCGTCACCTCTTCGTCCAGGTCGTCGACGACACGGTCGGCAAGACCGTCGCCTACGCCTCGACGATGGAGGCCGACCTCCGCGCGTTCGACGGCGACAAGACGGCCAAGGCCAAGAAGGTCGGCGAGCTCGTCGCCGCCCGCGCCAAGGACGCCGGCGTCGAGTCCGTCGTGTTCGACCGTGGTGGCAACAAGTACCACGGCCGTGTCGCGGCGATCGCCGAGGGCGCCCGCGAAGGCGGTCTGGCCCTGTGAGCACTTTCGTGAACGCAATTGTTGAGATGAGGAACATCTGATGCCCGGACAGCAGCGTCGAGGCACCGGCCCCGCCGGTGGCGGCGAGCGCGCCGAGCGCGGAGACCGCCGTGACAACCGCGGTGGCCGCGACAACCGCGACAGCCGCGAGCAGAACCAGTACGTCGAGCGCGTCGTGACCATCAACCGTGTCGCCAAGGTCGTCAAGGGTGGTCGTCGCTTCAGCTTCACCGCGCTCGTCGTCGTCGGTGACGGTGACGGCACCGTGGGCGTCGGCTACGGCAAGGCCAAGGAAGTTCCCTCGGCCATCGCCAAGGGTGTCGAGGAGGCCAAGAAGAACTTCTTCAAGGTCCCGCGCATCCAGGGCACGATCCCGCACCCCGTCCAGGGTGAGGCCGCGGCCGGTGTCGTCATGCTCCGTCCCGCCGCCCCCGGTACCGGTGTCATCGCCGGTGGCCCGGTGCGTGCGGTCCTGGAGTGCGCCGGCATCCACGACGTCCTCTCCAAGTCGCTGGGCTCGGACAACGCCATCAACATCGTGCACGCGACCGCGCAGGCCCTGCGCGACCTCGAGCGCCCCGAGTCGGTCGCTGCCCGCCGTGGCAAGACCCTCGAGGAGGTGGCCCCGGCCGCCATGCTCAAGGCCCGTGCCGCCGGTCTCGCCGAGGCCAAGGCCGCGGCCGAGAAGGCTGGTGCGTGATGGCTCGTCTCAAGGTGACCCAGATCCGTTCCGAGATCGGTGGCAAGCAGAACCAGCGCGAGACGCTGCGCAGCCTCGGTCTGAAGCGCATTGGCGACGTCGTCGTCAAGGAGGACCGTCCCGAGATCCGCGGGATGGTCAAGACGGTGACGCACCTCGTGACCGTCGAGGAGGTTGACTGACCATGGCTGAGGCCAAGAAGACCGAGGGCTCGGCCCTCAAGGTCCACCACCTGCGTCCGGCCCCCGGCGCCAAGACCCCCAAGACCCGCGTCGGTCGTGGTGAGGGCTCCAAGGGCAAGACCGCGGGTCGCGGTACCAAGGGTACGAAGGCCCGCTACCAGGTCCCGGAGCGCTTCGAGGGTGGCTCGATGCCGCTGCACATGCGCCTTCCCAAGCTCCGTGGCTTCAAGAACCCGTTCCGCACCGAGTACCAGGTCGTGAACCTGGACCGCCTGCAGACCCTCTTCCCCGAGGGTGGCCAGGTCTCGGTCGCCGACCTCGTGGCCAAGGGCGCCGTCCGTGACGGCTTCCCGGTCAAGGTGCTCGGCACGGGTGAGATCTCCGTCAAGGTGCAGGTCGAGGCGCACAAGTTCTCGGCTTCCGCCAAGGAGAAGATCGAGGCCGCCGGCGGCTCGGTCACGCCCCTCGCGGGCTGACCACCCCCGGCCGGACTCGATCCGGACCACCCACACCTCGTGTGAGCAACGCCCCGGGCAGTCGCACCGCGGGTCGACGTGACGTCGACCACCGCGGAGCGGTGCCCGGGGCGTTGCGCCTTTGCGTTAACCTTCCACGGATTGCATGACTCAGGCCGCGCCACCCGCGCGGCACCCCCAGGAGGACCCTGTGCTCGCCGCCTTCGTCCGCGCGTTCCGCACCCCGGACCTGCGCAAGAAGCTGCTCTTCACCCTCGGCATCATCGTGCTGTTCCGGCTCGGGTCCCACGTGCCCACGCCCGGCATCAGCTACACCCTGGTGCAGCAGTGCCTCCAGGCCGGCAAGGCCGCCGGTGGCAGTGACCAGAGCGGGTTCCTCAACCTCGCCAACCTCTTCTCCGGTGGCGCGCTGCTCCAGCTGTCGGTGTTCGCGCTGGGGATCATGCCCTACATCACGGCGAGCATCATCATCCAGCTGCTCACCGTCGTCATCCCGCGCTTCGAGGCGCTCAAGGAGGAGGGCCAGTCGGGGCAGGCGAAGCTGACGCAGTACACGCGCTACCTGACGATCGGCCTGGCGATCCTCCAGTCGGCCACGCTCGTCACCTTCGCGCGCAACCCCTCCAGCCTCTTCGGCGGCAACTGCCAGACGATCATGGTCGACCAGTCGATGGTCACCATCGTCATCATGGTCCTGACGATGACGGCCGGCACCGGCCTCATCATGTGGTTCGGCGAGCTCGTCACCGACAAGGGTGTCGGCAACGGCATGTCGCTCATGATCTTCACGTCCATCGCGGCCGGCTTCCCGGGCTCGCTCTGGGCGATCAAGGAGAACAAGGGCTGGGGCACCTTCCTGCTCATCATCATCCTCGGAATGTTCGTCATCGCCGCGGTCGTCTTCGTCGAGCAGTCCCAGCGCCGCATCCCGGTGCAGTACGCCAAGCGCATGGTCGGACGCCGCATGTACGGCGGCACGTCCACCTACATCCCGCTCAAGGTCAACATGGCCGGCGTCATCCCCGTCATCTTCGCCAGCTCGCTGCTGGCGCTGCCCGGCCTCGTCGCGCAGTTCAACAACCGCGCCGACGGCAACAACCCCGACTGGGTGACGTGGGTCCAGGCCAACCTCGTCAAGGGTGACCACCCCATCTACATGGCGGTCTACGTCGCCCTCATCCTCTTCTTCACCTTCTTCTACGTGTCGATCACGTTCAACCCGACCGAGGTCGCGGACAACATGAAGAAGTACGGCGGCTTCATCCCGGGTATCCGGGCCGGGCGACCCACGGCCGAATACCTCAACTACGTCCTGACCCGAATCACCGTGCCGGGTGCCATCTACCTCGCGCTCATCTCGCTCATCCCGCTCGTGGCACTCGTGCTCGTCGGTGCGAACCAGAACTTCCCGTTCGGTGGCACCTCGATCCTCATCGTCGTCGGCGTGGGACTCGAGACGGTCAAGCAGATCGAGGCGCAGCTCCAGCAGCGTCACTACGAAGGGTTCCTCCGCTGATGCCAGCCCCCACGCGACTGATCATCCTCGGGCCGCCCGGCGCCGGGAAGGGCACCCAGGCCGCCCGGATCGCCGAGCGCCTGTCGATCCCCGCGATCTCCACCGGCGACATCTTCCGCTCGAACATCAAGAACGAGACCGAGCTCGGGCTCAAGGTCAAGGACATCCTCGCGTCGGGGGGCTACGTGCCCGACGAGGTCACCAACGAGATCGTCGAGGACCGCCTGTCCTGGGACGACGCGACCCACGGCTTCCTGCTCGACGGCTACCCCCGCACGTCGGGCCAGGTCGAGGCGCTCGACGCGATGCTGGCCAAGCACGGGCACGCGCTCGACGCCGTCATCGAGCTGGTCGTCGACGAGGACGCCGTCGTCGGGCGCCTCCTCAAGCGCGCCGAGATCGAGGGTCGTGCCGACGACACCGAGGAGGTCATCCGCGAGCGCCAGGCGATCTACCGCAAGGAGACCGCCCCGCTGGCCGCGCACTACCAGCTGGCCGGCCTGCTCGTGCAGGTCGACGGCATGGGCGAGGTCGACGAGGTCACCGACCGCGTCATCGCCGCCCTGCCGCAGCACTGAGCGCAGCAGCACTGAGCGCAGCAGCACCCTCCACCTGCACGAACCAACCCGAAGGACGACGAGCAGACCCGTGTTCGGACGCAACCGACTGACCGGCCGCACCGACGAGCAGCTGCGCCTCATGCGTGAGGCTGGGCTGCTCGTCGGGCGCACCCTGGAGATGCTCCGGGGCGAGGTGCGCGAGGGCGTCACGACGCTCCAGCTCGACGCCCTGGCCGAGGACTTCATCCGCAGCCACGGCGGCATCCCGAACTTCCAGCTCGTCCCGGGCTACCGGCACACGCTGTGCACAAGCGTCAACGAGGAGGTCGTCCACGGCATCCCGGGCGACCGCGTCCTGAAGGCCGGCGACGTCCTGTCCGTCGACTGCGGCGCCGAGGTCAAGGGCTGGAACGGAGACGCCGCCTTCACGACCGTCGTCGGTGGCGCCGCCGCCGCTCGCCCCGAGGACCTCCACCTCATCGACGCCACCGAGGCCAGCCTGTACGCCGGTATTGCGGCCATGCGCGTCGGTGGCCGGCTCTACGCCGTCGGCGACGCCGTCGAGGCGAGCATCGAGGCGGCCGCCGAGCGCGACGGCCACACCTACGGCGTCATCGACGAGTACGTCGGCCACGGTATCGGCCCGCAGATGCACATGGACCCGCAGATCCCGAACTACGCGGTGCGAGAGAGCGGTCCCAAGCTCGTCGACGGCTTCACCGGTGCCATCGAGCCGATGGTGACCCTCGGCACGAGCGACACCCGGGTCCTCGACGACGACTGGACCGTCGTCACCACCGACGCCTCCCGCGCGGCCCACTGGGAGCACTCGGTCGCGGTGCGCCAGGACGGCCTGTGGATCCTCACGGCCGTCGACGGCGGCAAGGAGGCGCTGGAGCGCCTCGGCGCGCCGTACGCGCCGCTCGACTGACCCGACCCGGGTCCGGGCCCGCGTCCCACGGGCTCGCGCTCCGGCGGTCGACCGGCCCACCGGCCCACACGAGGTCGCGCACCGCGTAGCGTCACGCCCGTGACCCTTCCCCGCAGCACCCCCCACGCCCAGGACGTCGACGCCTCGGGCCTGCTCGCGTTCGTCGACGCCGTCGAGGCCGGCCACCTCGGCCTGCACAGCCTCATGGTCGTCCGCCACGGCCACGTCGTCGCCGAGGGCTGGTGGCGCCCGTACTCGGCCGACCGCGTCCACCTCGCCTACTCGCTGTCCAAGACTCTGACGGCCACGGCCGTGGGGTTCCTCGTGCAGGAAGGACGGCTGTCGCTCGAGGACCGGGTCCTGGACCTCTTCCCCGAGTACGACCCGGCCACCGTCCCGGCCGGCTGGCACGACGTCCGGGTCAAGCACTGCCTGTCGATGACGGTCGGGCACGAGGAGGACGCGTGGGCCCACGTCTTCGACCGGATGAGCGGCATGGCGGCGGCCGAGCGCGACGACTGGGTGCCGCGGGTCCTCGCGACCGGGCCGACGCGCGCACCGGGCACCCACTTCGCCTACAACCAGGTGGCCACCTACCTGCTGTCGGTCATCGTCGGCCGGCTCACCGGCACGGGCCTGGCCGAGGCGCTCCGGCCGCGGCTGCTGACGCCGCTCGGGCTGCCCGACGTCCCCTGGCACCGTGACCCGCTCGGGCGGGAGCTCGGCTTCACCGGCGCGCACCTGACGACCGAGGGGATCGCGTCGGTCGCCCAGCTCTACCTCGACCGCGGCCGCTGGCAGGGTCACCAGCTCCTGCCGGAGGCCTGGGTCGAGGAGGCGACGCGGGGGTTCGGGCCGCTCGCGGAGGACCCGGCGACCGAGCCGGACTGGGCCCGCGGCTACGGCTACTCGTTCTGGATGCAGCGTGTCGGCTTCCGTGGCGACGGCGCGTTCGGCCAGTTCCTGGTCGTGCTGCCCGAGCTCGACACCGTCGTCGCGGTCACCGCCGAGCAGGCCCGGATGCAGTCGACCCTCGACGCACTGTGGGAGCACGTCGTGCCGGCGATCGGGCGTCCGGGCTCGCCGGCCGCCGACTCGGCCCTGGCCGATCGGCTTGCGGGACTTGAGATCCCGGCGATGGCGGGGGAGGCCCTCGGGCCCGACTACGCCGAGTTCCTCCGGTCCGACGTCTCCGACCTCGCGGGCGACTACACGGCCGTGTCGGTCACGCGGTCGGAGGGCGGGCACACCCTCGGGCTGCTCCGCCGCGACCACTGGCTGACGGTGCCGGTGGCCTCGGGTGGCTGGCGCGAGTCCGAGCTCGTCGGCGGGGGAGCGACGCTGCCCGTCGTCGCGAGCGGCGGCTGGGTCGACGAGGACACCTTCCGCGCCGAGGTCATCGCCATCGAGACCCCGCACCGGTTCCGCGTCGAGGCCCGGCTGCGCGGCGGCGACGCCGACCTGACGTGGCGGATGGTGCCGCTGACCGGCCACGACCCGCTCTGGCTGGCCACCCGCTGGGCCTGAGACCGGAAAAGGCGGGCGCACTGTCGGTGCCGGGGCGCAGAATCGGGGGATGACGACACCTCGAGAGGGGACCCCCGTGGCCGGTGACGAGCAGTCGGTCGACGCCGCGGCGGTGCGCAACATCCAGCCGGCCGGGGCACCGTCGCTCCCGGGTGGCGTGCCGGACGGGCACAACCCGTGGCCGGCCCTGTGGGCCATGGTCATCGGGTTCTTCATGATCCTCGTCGACTCCACCATCGTCTCGGTGGCGACGCCGGCGATCATGCGGGGCCTCGACTCCGACGTCAACGGCGTCATCTGGGTCACGAGCGCCTACCTGCTGGCCTACGCCACGCCGCTGCTCATCACCGGGCGGCTCGGCGACCGGTACGGCCCCAAGAACGTCTACCTCATCGGGCTGGCCGTCTTCACGGCCGCCTCGCTGTGGTGCGGCCTGACCACGACGATCACCGGGCTCGTCGTGGCCCGCGTCGTGCAGGGCCTCGGCGCCGCGATGCTGACGCCGCAGACGATGGCCGTCATCACCCGCACCTTCCCGGCCGCCTCGCGCGGCCAGGCGATGGCGCTCTGGGGTGCCACGGCCGGGGTGGCCATCCTCGTGGGCCCGATCGTCGGCGGCCTGCTCGTCGACGGCCCCGGCTGGGAGTGGATCTTCTTCATCAACGTCCCGGTCGGCATCATCGGCTTCGTCCTGTCGGCCCGGCTCGTACCGCACCTCGAGACCCACAGCCACTCCTTCGACTGGCTCGGCGTCGCGCTGTCGGCCGTCGGCATGTTCCTGCTCGTCTTCGGCGTCCAGGAGGGTGAGACCTACGACTGGGGCACCATCAGCGGGTTCGTGTCCGTGCCGCTGCTCATCGGTGCCGGTGTCGTCGTCCTCGTGCTCTTCGTCGTGTGGCAGGCGCGCAACCGCCGCGAGCCGCTGCTGCCGCTCGGGCTCTTCGGCGACCGCAACTTCTCCCTGGCCAACATCGCCATCACGACGATCGGCTTCTCGATCACGGCGATGGGCTTCCCGTTCATGCTCTACGCCCAGGTGGTCCGGGGCCTGACGCCCACCCAGTCGGCCCTGCTGCTCGTGCCGATGGCCGTCATCTCCGGTGGCCTCGCGCCGGTGGCCGGCCGGATGGCCGACCGCGTCCACCCGCGGGGCATCACGGCGGTCGGCATCGCGCTGACGGCGGCATCCCTGCTCTGGGTCGCGCTCGTCATGAAGCCCGACACCCACACGTGGCAGCTGCTGCCGCCGATGGCGCTCATGGGCCTCGGCAACGCCTTCATGTGGGGGCCGCTCGGGGCGACGGCCACCCGCAACCTGCCGCTGCGCGCCGCCGGCGCCGGCTCCGGCGTCTACAACACGACGCGCCAGGTGGGGGCGGTGCTCGGCAGCGCGGCCATCGCCGCGCTCATCGAGGCCCGCCTCGCCGCCGACCTGTCCGGCATGGGGTTCAGCGCGGGCGGCATGCAGCAGGCCATCGGACGAACCCTGCCCGCCCAGGTGCGCCAGGGCTTCTCCGACGCCATGAGCGAGGCCATGCTCCTGCCGGCCCTCGTCCTCGTCGTCGGGCTCGTCGCCGTGCTGTTCTTCGAGCGGCCGCAGAGCCACCCCGCCTGAGCCGCCGGTCGCCCCGGCGCAGTGGTGCCGTGGCGACGACGCCGCGACGCGGTGCCTCGGGACTCAGCGCCCGAGATGCCCGGCGCGGCCGCCGACGTGCACGACGAGGCGCTCGGCGACGACCCGGGCGTTGGCCTGGAGCACCTCGAGGGGCACGCGCGGCAGGTTCTCCTCCCAGTCGATGAGGGGGGAGCCGCGGAACTGGAGCATCCGGGCCGGGCGGCCGAGGAAGAACAGGTGCAGGTGGGCGCCGCCGTCGCCGTACTTGGCCAGCTGCACGCGCCCGACCGTCGGCACGTGCTCGACCCCGTCGGAGACCGCGACGACGAGCTGGCCCATCTCGGCCGCGAGGTCACCGGGGAGCGAGGGCAGGTCGTGGTGCTCGAGCGGCGACAGGATGAGCATGACGGGCAGCCCGGTGTCGGTCGTCAGGGTGAGGCGCCACCGGTCGTTGCTCCAGACGAGCCGCGCATCCGCGTCTGGGGTCGCCTCCGGTGCCGTCGCACCCGGCTGGGCGCACCAGCAGTCGGCCGCCTGCTCGCCCCGCCGGGGCGGCTCCTCGTCGGTGGGCGGCTGCACCGGCTTGAGGCGAAGGCTCTGCACCTCGTACGGGTAGATGTCCCAGCCGGGCATCTCCTCGACGGCCACGGGCAGCCGGCCGTCCGGACCTGCCGCCGCGACGATCCGCGCGTAGTAGTCCTCGACGCTCTCGGCCGCGTCGGGTGGCGCGGTGACCGTGTCGGTGACGTCGGGCGGGGCCTGGGCGTCGGTGCGCTCGCTCATCCCGTCAGTATGCCGTCGCCCCGGGGCACGCGCCGGGCACGACTCCCATCGCCCACCGGGCGCGGCCGACGGTGTCGGCCGCGCCCGGTCCGGGCTCGGAGTGGCGGGGTGTCAGCTCGGCTTCGGGGTCGTGCAGCCGATCCGGGGGTCGAGGCCGACGTAGTTGAGCGGGCCGGCGACGATCGTCACGGCCGCGCTCGCGACGCGGCTGCAGCTCGGCGCCGAGGAGCCGAAGTAGCCGCGCTGGAACGCGGCGACGACGCCGATGAGGAGCCAGACGAGGACGACGATGGACGTGATGCGGGTGCCGGTGCGCCTGCGGACTGCCATGGTGACCTTTCGTGGAGGAGCCCCGCCGGTGGCGGAGCGGTCGGGACGGCTGGTGCCGAGCCCTGCGCGGACCGGGCCGTCCGGAGGACCGGGGGCGGCCGCGGCCCGCGTGGGACCGGCGACGTGGTCGACGCCCCCGCGAGGACCACCAGCCGGACGCGTACCCGATCCGGCCGCCCCGCCCTCGCCCGGACCCGGACCGGGGTGGCCCGAAGCGTGCTCGCGCCCGCGGTGCACGCGGCACCATGGAGGCGTGGGAGCCCTCACCGACTACCTCGCCGACCTGCCCGAGCCCGAGCAGCGGGCGCTGCGCCACGTCACCGACCTCGCCCGGCGCCTGGCGCCCGACGCGGAGGAGGGCACGAGCTACGGCATGCCGGCGCTGCGCCTCGGTGGGCGGCCGCTCGTCGGGTTCACCGCGGCCAAGGGGCACCTGTCGCTCTTCCCGTTCAGCCCCGCGGTCGTCGACGCGGTCCGCGGCGACCTCGAGGGCTTCTCGCTGTCGAAGGGGACGATCCGGTTCGGCGTGGACCAGCCGCTGCCGGACGCCGTCGTCGAGCGTGTCGTGGCCCTGCGCCGGGCCGAGCTGGAGGGCTGAGACCCGCCGCGCGTGAGCGTGGCCCTTCCGTCCGGCGCCGATTTCGGCTATCGCGCGGCGTGGCGTAGTCTTGTGCGTTGGGTGTCGTGTGCCTCGACGCCCGTTGTTCGCCTGCGCCCCGTGCGCGGGCACCACGGCACATTCGAGGTCGGGCCACACCGCGGTCCGGCCACCGACAGATTGATGGAGGACATGGCCAAGAAGGACGGTGTCATCGAGATCGAGGGCACGATCGTCGAGGCTCTCCCGAACGCGATGTTCCGGGTCGAGCTCACCAACGGTCACAAGGTGCTCGCCCACATCTCGGGCAAGATGCGTCAGCACTACATCCGGATCCTCCCCGAGGACCGGGTCGTCGTCGAGCTCTCGCCCTATGACCTGACCCGCGGTCGGATCGTCTTCCGCTACCGCTGACCGCCTGGGCCGGAGCGCACGCACCCACGGGTGCGGGTCGCCCCGGCACGAGCGTGAGGCACCACTCCCGATTCCCCAACCAGCACCTGCGCGTCACGGGCCGACCACGGCCCGCGAGGAGCAGGAGCGCGATCTGAAGACAGCAGGCAGATGAAGGTTCAGCCGAGCGTCAAGAAGATCTGCGACAAGTGCAAGGTGATCCGCCGCAACGGGCGGGTCATGGTGATCTGCGAGAACCTGCGCCACAAGCAGCGCCAGGGCTGAGCAGACCCACCACCCTCGCCGTCGACAGTCTTCGACAGCACGCAAGACATGCATGACAGCAGCACCCGGCCCCTGATGACCGACCGTCGAGTCGGCGCAGGACGTCACCCCCGGCACGGAGGCCGGGGACCGGCGGTCGTCCTTCTGCGGGGCGACCGAGCACCGGACCGGTGACTGCTCCAGACCTCCGCGAACACAGAAATCAGGAGAACACCCAACATGGCTCGTCTTGTTGGCGTCGACCTTCCGCGCGAGAAGCGCGTCGAGGTCGCTCTGACCTACATCTTCGGTGTGGGTCGCACCCGTTCCAAGGAGGCGCTGGTTGCCACCGGCGTCGACCCCAACACCCGCGTCAAGGACCTCGGTGAGGCCGAGCTCGTGGCGCTTCGTGACTTCCTCGAGGGCAACTTCCGCCTCGAGGGCGACCTTCGCCGTGAGGTCCAGGCCGACATCCGTCGCAAGGTCGAGATCGGCTCCTACGAGGGTCTTCGTCACCGTCGCGGTCTGCCGGTGCGCGGTCAGCGCACCAAGACCAACGCGCGCACCCGCAAGGGCCCGAAGCGCACCGTGGCCGGCAAGAAGAAGGCCAAGTGACGCTGACCGCCCCGCGGTCGCGTCCCACCGACAAGTTCTGACGTAGGAGAAACATGCCTCCCAAGGCTCGTACGACGAAGGTTCGTCGTAAGGAAAAGAAGAACGTCGCCCACGGGCACGCTCACATCAAGAGCACGTTCAACAACACCATCATCTCGATCACGGACCCCACCGGCGCCGTGATCTCGTGGGCCTCCGCCGGCCAGGTCGGCTTCAAGGGCTCGCGCAAGTCCACCCCGTTCGCTGCCCAGATGGCGGCCGAGGCTGCGGCCCGGCGCGCGATGGAGCACGGCATGCGCAAGGTCGACGTCTTCGTCAAGGGCCCGGGCTCGGGCCGCGAGACGGCGATCCGCTCGCTGACCGCCACCGGCCTCGAGGTCGGCGCGATCAGCGACGTCACGCCCACGCCGCACAACGGTGTCCGTCCGCCCAAGCGCCGTCGCGTTTGATCCGGCCTGAGCGAAGGAAGTAGAGAACCATGGCTCGTTACACCGGCCCGATCACCAAGAAGTCGCGTCGTCTCAAGATGGACCTCGTCGGCGGCGACAAGAACTTCGAGCTCCGCCCGTTCCCGCCCGGCCAGCACGGCCGTCGCCGGATCCAGGAGAAGGAGTACCTCACCCAGCTGCAGGAGAAGCAGCGCGCTCGCTTCACCTACGGCGTCATGGAGAAGCAGTTCGTCCGGTACTACAAGGAGGCGGCCCGCCGCCCCGGCAAGACCGGTGAGAACCTGCTCCAGATCCTCGAGTCCCGTCTCGACAACGTGGTGTACCGCGCGGGCCTGGCCCGCACGCGTCGCCACGCGCGTCAGCTCGTGACCCACGGTCACTTCGAGGTCAACGGCGTGCGCGTCGACGTCCCGAGCTACCGCGTCGAGCAGTACGACATCATCACGGTCCGCAAGCAGTCCGTCGAGAGCTTCCCGTTCGAGCTGGCTCGCCAGACGTTCGGCGAGCGTCCCGTCCCGGCCTGGATGCAGGTCGTCGACGGCTCGCTGCAGGTCCTGATCCACCAGCTCCCGGTGCGCGCGCAGATCGACTCGCAGCTCACCGAGCAGCTCATCGTCGAGCTCTACTCGAAGAACTGACGCATCCCGGTGCGTGCCGCGGGGTCATCCCGTCGGCACGCACCGGACGCGTCCGCGGGGTCGGGTCGCAGACCGAGTCGACCAGACCCGCCCGGCTCACGACCGGGCAGTTTCACGAGGCGTCATATGGCGGGCGCCCGTGGGAAGGAACTGAACAGTGCTCATCGCACAGCGTCCCGTGCTCTCCGAAGAGGTCGTGGTCGAGAACCGCAGCCGCTTCACCATCGAGCCGCTCGAGCCGGGCTTCGGCTACACGCTCGGCAACTCCCTGCGTCGCACCCTGCTCTCGAGCATCCCGGGTGCCGCGGTGACCTCCATCCGCATCGACGGCGTGCTCCACGAGTTCACGACGGTGCCGGGGGTCAAGGAGGACGTCACCGAGATGATCCTCAACATCAAGGGCCTCGTCGTCTCCTCGGAGCACGACGAGCCGGTCGTCATGTACCTGCGCAAGCAGGGCCCGGGCGTCGTCACCGCCGCCGACATCACGCCGCCGGCGGGTGTCGAGGTGCACAACCCCGACCTGCAGATCGCGACGCTCAACGACAAGGGCAAGCTCGAGATGGAGCTGACGGTCGAGCGTGGCCGTGGCTACGTGTCGGCGCAGCAGAACAAGTCCGGTGACCAGGAGATCGGCCGCATCCCGGTCGACTCGATCTACAGCCCGGTGCTCGCCGTGACCTACAAGGTCGAGGCGACCCGTGTCGAGCAGCGCACCGACTTCGACAAGCTCATCGTCGACGTCGAGACGAAGAACTCGATGACCCCGCGCGACGCCATGGCCTCGGCCGGCAAGACGCTGGTCGAGCTCTTCGGCCTGGCCCGCGAGCTCAACGTCGAGGCCGAGGGCATCGACATGGGTCCGTCGCCGACCGACGCCGCCCTGGCCGCCGACCTCGCGCTGCCGATCGAGGACCTCGACCTCACGGTCCGTTCCTACAACTGCCTCAAGCGCGAGGGCATCCACACCGTGGGTGAGCTCGTGGGCCGCAGCGAGGCCGACCTGCTCGACATCCGCAACTTCGGTGCGAAGTCGATCGACGAGGTCAAGGCCAAGCTCGCCGGCATGGGCCTCGCGCTCAAGGACAGCCCGCCCGGGTTCGACCCGTCGGCCCTCGTCGAGGGCTACGGCGACGACTACGGCGACGACGACGACCAGTCGTTCGTCGAGGACGAGCGTCTCTGACCCACCCCGCCCTGACCAACCATCTCTGACCGGGTCACCGCGCGCGAGAGCGCAGCCCTGGCAGTCCTCCTAGGAGATACGAAATGCCCACGCCCACCAAGGGTCCCCGCGTCGGTGGCGGCCCCGCCCACGAGCGGCTGATCCTGGCCAACCTCGCGACATCGCTCTTCGAGCACGACAAGATCACGACGACCGAGGCCAAGGCCAAGCGCCTGCGCCCGCTCGCCGAGCGTCTCATCACGTTCGCCAAGCGCGGCGACCTGCACGCCCGTCGTCGGGTCCTCACCGTCGTGCGTGACAAGGGTGTCGTCCACCGCCTCTTCGCCGAGATCGCCCCCGACATGGCGGCTCGCGAGGGTGGCTACACCCGCATCACGAAGATCGCCCCGCGCAAGGGCGACAACGCCCCCATGGTCGTCATCGAGCTCGTCCGCGAGCCGCTGTCGGCCAAGAAGGCGACGGTCAAGGAGGCCGAGGCCGCCACGAAGCGCGCTGCCAAGCAGAGCGAGTCGAAGAAGGCCGCTGCCGACACCAAGGCCGAGGAGGCCGAGGCCGCCGAGACGCCGGCCGTCGAGGTCCCGAAGGGCGCCGTCGCGGCGAACGAGGACGGCTCGGCTCCCGAGGGCTACACCGTCAAGGGCAACGCCGACTCCGGCAAGTACCACGAGCCCGACGGCCAGTGGTACGACCAGACGATCGCCGAGTTCTGGTTCAAGTCGGCCGAGGACGCCGAGGCCGCCGGCTTCACGAAGGCCGGTTCCGGCTCCTGAGCCACCTCGCACCACCACGACAGAGCAGCTCGTCCTCCGGGACGGGCTGCTCCGTCGTTTCCGGGACGGCACGCGCCGCCCCTCCGGTCACCAGTGGTGGGCGACGTCGACGACGAGGCGCCGCCCGCCGTCGGCGTCGGTGAGCACGAACGCGCGCATCGGCAGGCGGGCCCGCACCCCGAGGCCGAAGTCCGTGTAGCCCTCGAAGCTGCCGACGTCCTTGAGCTGGCGGAAGGTGCGCCAGCCGGTGAAGGTGCGCGTGCCCGTGCCGAGCGTCGACGGCGCGTCGACGGTGACCTGCAGCCGGGCCCCGCCGGCGACGGGCACCGGCAGGCCGCTGCCGGGCCCGGTGACGGTGCTGACGTATCGGACGCTGTAGCCGACGCGGCCGCGGCCGGGCGCGAGGTCGAGGACGAGCCGGTCGTAGCAGGCGTGCTGGCCGGCCCGGACGCCGGTGACGCGTCCGGACCACAGCGCGGTGGGGCTGGTGGCCTTGGCCAGCGAGCCCCAGGTGATGCCGCAGTAGGGCGCGGCGGAGGCGTCGGGTGACGCGATGGCGGCGCCGGCGGTGGTCGCCAGAACGGCGGCCGCGGCGGCGACGGCGAGGCGACGGCGTGGTGTCGCGAACATGTGAGCCCCCTTAATGCTGCGGAGCCGGGCCCCGTGCCCGGCCCCACCTGTAGACGGCCGACGCGCCCCGTCGGTTGACGCGGGTCGGGCTGGGCCCGCGCGACAGGACGTGGCCGCGCCGCCGGATAGGTTGTCCCGCATGACGGGCGACATGACGGGCGACGGGACGCCGGGCCGGCCGGACGTGCCCGCGACGACGCGGGCCCTGCGGATCCGGCTCGACCTCGCCTACGACGGCACCGACTTCTCGGGCTGGGCGCTGCAGCCCGACCGGCGCACCGTCGAGGGCGTCCTCGGCGAGGGGCTCACCACAATCCTGCGCCCCGCGGAGCCGCTGCGGCTCACGGTCGCCGGGCGCACCGACGCCGGGGTGCACGCCCGGGGCCAGGTCGTGCACGTCGACGTCGACCCGGACGGCTGGGCGGCGCTGCCCGGACGCTCCGACCGCGCACCCGGGGCCGCACTCGTGACGCGTCTGGCGGGCGTGCTGCCCGCGGACGTCGTCGTGCGCCGGGCCGTGCCCGCGGCGCCCGGCTTCGACGCCCGTTTCGCCGCGCTCGAGCGCCGGTACGTCTACCGGATCGCCGACCCGGGCGCCGCCCGCGACCCGCTGCGGCGCCTCGACACCGTCGCGTGGCGCAAGCCGCTCGACGCCGAGGCGATGGACGCCGCATCGGCCCGCCTCGTCGGGCTGCGGGACTTCGCCGCGTTCTGCAAGCAGCGGGAGGGCGCCACCACGGTGCGCACCCTCCTCGAGTTCTCGTGGCGCCGCCTCGAGGACGGCGTCCTCGCCGCGACCGTCCGGGCCGACGCGTTCTGCCACTCGATGGTCCGATCGCTCGTCGGCGCGGTCGTCCCCGTGGGGGAGGGCCGGCGCCCGGTCGAGTGGCCGGCCGGGCTCGTCGCCCGCGGTGGGCGGGCGAGCGAGGTGCACGTCATGCCGCCGCACGGCCTGAGCCTCGAGGAGGTGCGCTACCCCGACGACGCCGGCCTCGCCGCCCGCGTCGAGCAGGCGCGAGCACGTCGAGACGCGGTCGGCGGGCACGACGCCTAGCCCGACGCCCGGCGTCGCGCCGGCGTCCGCCCGATGGCGCTCACAGGGCGCTCGCACGGGCCCTGTGGTTGGATCTTCCGCATGATCGCCCGCCCCACCCGCATCGCGTCGGCCCTGGCCGTGACGTGCGCGCTCGTCCTCGCCGGCTGTTCCAAGGACAGCGGCGCGCCGGCCGGAGCGTCGGGCGGGGCGTCCACCGCAGCCGTCTCCACGACCTCCACGACGCCCCCGAGCGGGTCGGGTACGGCCGGCAGCGCGAGCGCCGGTGACGCCGTCCCGGGCCGCTCCTCGACGTTCACGGTCGTGCCTCCGGAGGGCTGGGCCGAGGCCACCGACCGGGCGCAGGGCATCAAGGACATCGACATCGTGCTGCTGTCCTCGAAGAAGGTCGCCGGCTTCGCGAACAACCTCGTCGTGCTCAGCAGCCCGGGCGACGAGCAGACGCTGCGCGACGAGCTGGACAAGGGCCGCACGCAGCTGCAGGCGGCCGGTCGCAGCGTGTCGGCGGCCCCGGACCAGCAGGTGGCCGGCACCACCGCCACCGGCTTCACCTCGGCCTTCGAGCAGCAGGGGATCAAGGTCGTCGCGCGGTCCTACGGCCTCGTGCACGGCGGCCGCGTCTTCCTGCTCACCCTGTCCTCCTCGCAGCAGGACGCCGACCACGCCTCGACCGAGCTCGACGAGATCCTCTCGTCCTGGTCCTGGGCCTGACCCGACACCGGACGACACCGAAACGATCCCTCGTGAACCAACTCGGACCCGCCCTGCCCACGCTCGCCCTCGTCCTCGCGTCCGCGCTCCTCGGTGGCTGCTCCGCCGACCCGGCGCCCGCCGCCGCACCCAAGCCCACCGACACCGGCACCGTGCTCCTGCCCACGTCGACGGCGCCGACGACCGACAGCGGTGGGCACCTCATCGAACCGCTGCCGACGAACCTGCCGCAGGCCCCGCTCACTGACGACCGCGTCCGCGGCATGGACTACAGCTACCCGATCCCGGCCGGCTGGGCCTCCGGCGAGCGTGACCTCACCCCGAGGCCCGACACCCTCGTGCAGCCGCAGGACACCGACGTGCCCGGCTTCATCGCCGTCGAGCGGCCGTTCGACGTGGGCTCCTCGCAGCTGCCCGACGTCGTCGACAAGCTGCGGTCCGGCTTCGAGCAGAAGGGCTTCGCGCCCAAGGCAGCCCCCGAGCGGCAGGTGGCCGGCTACCAGGCGCAGGGCATCGTCGTCGACCAGTCCGAGGACGTGCGCCACGTCTACTACATCGTCGTCTACACCCAGAAGGCCTTCGCGATCCGCCTCACCTACGACCCGCACGACCCCACGGCGCTCGCGGCCTATGAGGCGGTCCTCGACGCGTGGTCCTGGGGCTGAGCGTCGGCCGGTCGCGCTCCGGGCGGCTGCCGGGGGATATCCGCGTGACGGCGCCCGGGGCGATGCGTCAGGCTTGACCCTCGTGGGTCACGTCGACGTCAACTCGGTCTCCTTCAGCCTGCCCGACGGCAGGCCGCTGCTCGGCGACGTCTCGCTGCGGGTGGGGGAGGGCGCCAAGGTGGCGCTCGTCGGCCCCAACGGCACCGGCAAGACGACGCTGACGCGCATCATCGCCGGCGACCTCGCCGCCCACGACGGTGCGGTGACGCGCTCGGGCGGCCTCGGCGTCATGCGCCAGTTCGTCGGGTCGGTCCGCGACGACTCCACCGTGCGCGACCTGCTCGTGTCGGTGGCGCCCGAGCGCATCCGCGTCGCGGCCCTGGAGATCGACCGCACCGAGCTGCTCATGATGGAGCGCGACTCCGAGGACGACCAGATGGCCTACGCGCACGCGCTCGTCGAGTGGGGCGAGGCCGGCGGCTACGAGCAGGAGACGCTCTGGGACCAGTGCACCACCGCGGCGCTCGGCATCCCCTACGACAAGGCCCAGTGGCGGGCCGTCAACACGCTCTCGGGCGGCGAGCAGAAGCGTCTCGTGCTCGAGGCGCTGCTGCGGGGCCCCGAGGAGGTGCTGCTGCTCGACGAGCCGGACAACTACCTCGACGTGCCGGGCAAGCGCTGGCTCGAGGAGGCCCTGACGGCCTCCCCGAAGACCGTCCTGTTCATCAGCCACGACCGCGAGCTGCTCGACCGCGTCGCCACCCGCATCGCGACGCTCGAGCCGGGCGCCGCGGGCGCGACGCTCTGGGTGCACCCCGGCCGGTTCTCGACCTACGCCCAGGCCCGCGAGGACCGCAACGCCCGGCTCGAGGAGCTGCGCCGGCGCTGGGACGAGGAGCACGCCAAGCTCAAGGCGCTCGTGCTCATGTACAAGACGAAGGCCGCCTACAACGACGGCCTCGCCTCGCGCTACCAGGCGGCCCAGACGCGTCTGGCCAAGTTCGAGGAGGCCGGCCCGCCCGAGGCGACGCCGATGACCCAGCACGTGAAGATGCGCCTCACGGGCGGCCGAACGGCCAAGCGCGCCGTCGTCGCCGAGGGACTGGAGCTGACCGGCCTGATGAAGCCGTTCGACCTCGAGGTCTGGTACGGCGAGCGCGTGGCGATCCTCGGCAGCAACGGCTCGGGCAAGTCGCACTTCCTGCGGCTGCTCGCCTCCGGCGGCACCGACCCCGAGCGGGAGCACCAGCCGGTCGGCGACATCCGTCCCGAGCCGGTGGCCCACGAGGGCGCCGTGCGGCTCGGCTCGCGGGTGCGGCCCGGGTGGTTCGCCCAGACCCACCAGCACCCGACGCTCGTGGGCCGGACGCTGCTCGAGATCCTGCACCGGGGCGACGAGCACCGCGCCGGCAAGCCCCGCGAGGAGGCGGCGCGGGCGCTCGACCGGTACAACCTGGCCCGCAGCGGCGAGCAGCGCTTCGAGTCGCTGTCCGGCGGCCAGCAGGCGCGGTTCCAGATCCTGCTGCTCGAGCTGTCGGGGGCGACCCTGCTGCTGCTCGACGAGCCCACCGACAACCTCGACCTGCAGTCCGCCGAGGCCCTCGAGGAGGGGCTCGACCGGTTCGACGGGACCGTCGTCGCGGTGACGCACGACCGCTGGTTCGCCCGCGGGTTCGACCGCTACCTCGTCTTCGGCCAGGACGGACGCGTGTACGAGTCGGGCGAACCGGTGTGGGACGAGGGGCGGGTCGTCCGGCCCCGCTGAGGCCGCGGTGACGCGGCCCGGCCGCGGCGGTAGCGTCGGGGCATGGCCGACTCACCGCGCGCGTCAACGCTGCTGGCCCTGCTCGAGGTGCCCGTCGTCGGTGCCCCGATGGCGGGCGGTCCCTCGACACCAGACCTCGCCGCTGCCGTGAGCGACGCCGGCGGGCTCGGCTTCCTCGCCGGCGGCTACCTCGGCGTCGACCGGCTGGCCCGCCAGCTCGCCGACGTCTGGGACGCCACCGACCGCCCCTTCGGGGTCAACCTCTTCGTGCCGCCGTCGGCCAACGCCCACCCCACCCGGCCGGGCCTCGACGGGGCGGAGCGGGCCGGCGCCGTGGCGGCCTACCGGGAGCGCCTCCTGCCGGACGCCGAGCGCCTCGGCGTCCGGCTGCCCCTGCCGGAGCCGGGCGACACCGACGACTGGGACCGCAAGGTCGACCTCCTCCTGCGCGAGCGCGTGCCGGTCGTGTCGTTCACCTTCGGCCTGCCCGACGCCGCGGTGCTCGGGGCGCTGCGCCGCTCCGGCTCGCTCGCCGTCGCGACCGTCACCGACACCGTGGAGGCCCGCGCGGCGCTCGAGGCCGGCGTCGACGGCCTCGTCGTGCAGGGCCACGAGGGCGGCGGCCACCGCGGCACGCTCGACCCGCAGGCCGTGCCGGACGAGGCGGACCTGCTCGACGTCGTGTCCGAGGTGGCGGCCCTCGCCGACGTCCCGGTCGTCGCGGCCGGTGGCATCGCCGACGCTGACCGCGTCGCGGCGCTCCTCGCCGCCGGCGCGGCAGCCGTGCAGGTGGGGACCGCCCTGCTGCTGACGCCCGAGGCGGGCACCGGGCTCGCCTATCGCCGGGCGCTCGCCGACCCCTCCTTCACGGGCACCCGCGTCACCCGCGCCTTCTCCGGACGCCTGGCCCGGTCGCTCGAGACGGACTTCGTGCGCGAGCACTCCGACGCCGCGCCGGCGGCCTACCCCGAGGTGCACCACGTGACGGTGCCGCTGCGTCGGGCCTCGGCCGCGGCCGACCGCCCCGACCACCTC
>NZ_MLJO01000032.1 GCF_001956915.1 Intrasporangium flavum
GGCAGGTCGTGCGCGGCGACAAGGTCGACTACAACGGGGCGCCGGCCGGCTACGCCGACCAGCCCGACGAGGTCGTCAGCTACGTCGACGCCCACGACAACGAGACCCTGTTCGACGCGCTGACCTACAAGCTGCCGGTGGCGACGTCGATGACCGACCGGGTGCGCATGAACACCCTGTCGCTCGCGACCACCGCTCTGGCACAGACGCCCTCGTTCTGGCACGCCGGCGCCGACCTGCTGCGCAGCAAGTCGCTCGACCGGGACTCCTACGACAGCGGCGACTGGTTCAACCGGCTCGACTGGACCGGCGCGGACAACGGCTTCGGCCACGGCCTGCCGCCCGAGGGCCCCAACTCGAACAAGTGGTCGTTCATGAAGCCGCTGCTCGGCAACCCGGCCCTCAAGCCGGCGGCGAGCGACGTGCAGACCGCGAGCGCCATGGCCCAGGACCTGCTGCGCCTGCGGTTCAGCAGCCCGCTGTTCCGCCTGGGCTCGGCCTCGGCCATCGAGTCGAAGGTGTCCTTCCCCGTCTCGGGCACGGCCGACGCGCACGCCGGCGTCGTCGTCATGCGCGTCGACGACACGAAGGGCACCGACGCCGACCCGCGCCTCGACGGCCTCGTCGTCGTGTTCAACGCGACGCCGGACGCCGTGACGCAGAAGGTGCCCGGCCTGACGGGCGCGCTCACGCTGAGCCCGGTGCAGGCCGGCGGGTCCGACGCGGTCGTCAAGCAGTCGACGTGGAACGCCGGATCGTCGACGCTGACCGTGCCCGCCCGCACGGTGGCGGTGTTCGTCCAGGCGCACTGACGCGCCGCCGGTAAGACAGCGGGCCCCGGGGAGACGTGCTCTCCTCGGGGCCCGTTCGCCGTCCCCGGCGTCGTGGCCCTCGCCG
>NZ_MLJO01000033.1 GCF_001956915.1 Intrasporangium flavum
GACACAGAAGGGAGCCAAATCCGCACCGTGCGAGTGTCGTATCGGCCGACTGCTGTTCGTAGCGTAGGTAGGAGTGGACGCCCGGTCCGCCCGACGAAGGGGAGCAGCGATGGCCCAGTACCTCATCTACTTCAACCAGCAGTGGGTCGGCGACCACGACGAGGCCTGGTTCAACAGCCGCGTCGAACCGTCCACGGCCGTCGTCCGGGACATGCAGGACCAGGGCGTCCTGGTCTACGCCGGTGGACTGGTCGAGGAGCTCGAGGAGGCGGCCAGCGCCGACGCCACGAGCGGCGAGGTCGTCGTGAGCGACGGACCGTACGTGGAGACCAAGGAGTGGCTCGGCGGGCTGACCATCGTGGAGGTACCCGACGACGAGACCGCGCGCATGTGGGCGGGTCGGGTCGCCGAGGGGTGCGGCTGGCCGCAGGAGGTCCGCCGCTTCAAGGCGGGTTCGTTGCAGAGGGTCGTCTCGGGCGGGTGAGGTCCGGCGCGGAGCCGCCCTGCAACGGATGACGTCCTCCGACGCCCGCGACGCGGTGCGCCGTCGACCCTCTCGGCAAACCCATGGCTGGCGTCGCGCCGCGGCACTAGGTTGTCCGCGACACGACAGGGGACATCATGAATCTCAACGACGAGACGCGGGGCGGCCTCCGCGTGTTCAGCGTCGACAGCGGGCGCGAGACCATGCGCGCGACGCTGTTCTTCCGGGTGGGTCAGGCCGACGAGCAGCTGACCACCTCCGGCTGGACCCACCTGGTCGAGCACTCGGCCCTGCACGGCTGGAACGACCCGCGGCTCGCGTTCAACGCGTCCGTGGGTCTCTACGCCACGCGCTTCGACCTCGACGGCGAGCGCGACGCCGTCCTGGCGCACCTCCTCAGGCTGATGGGGTGGCTGGCCGAGCCTGAGCTCGACCGGATCGACCACGAGGCCAAGGTGCTCCGCGCCGAGACGCAGCAGCGTCCGATGTCGGCGATCGCGACGAACTACGAGTGGAGGTACGGCGCCCAGGGTCCGGGCCTGGCGGCCCACCGCGAGCTGGGACTGTCGCGGGTCACCCACGGTGAGCTGCGGTCCTGGGTCGGGCAGATGTTCGTCGCGGAGAACGGGGTGCTGGCCACGGACCAGCCCCTGCCCGACGACTTCGAGCCCACCCTGCCGCACGGCGAACCGCACGTGCCCGCCCTGCCGCGCAGCGTCGCGTCGTCGTTCCCGGGCACCCACTGGATCAACTCCGGGCTCGTGGCATCGGGGCGCGTCACCCGCTCCTTCGCCGCCGGCCTGACGCCCGAGGTCCTCTCGCGCACCATGACGGAGGCGTTCCGCCAGAGCCACGGTGTCGCGTACGCACCGTGGGCCGACCTCGAACGCGTCAACAGCCAGAACGCGCTGCTCGCGTGCGGGACCGACATCACCGACGAGGGCCGGCCCACGAGTGGCAGCGAGTTCATGACGCTCCTGGACCGGCTGGCCGACGAGGGGCCGCCGCAGTCGATGCTCGATGACCTGGCCGTCGTGCGCGAGCGGGCCTACCGCGACCCGGCCATCGCGCCCGGTGTCGCCTGGGCTGCCGCCACGGCCGCCCTGACCGGGTCCGAGGTGTACACCTTCGAGGAGGCCCAGGCGCACGCCGCAGCCGTGACGCCGGCGGAGGTGGCCCACGTCGTGGCCGAGTTCCGCAGCTCCCTGGTGCTCAGCCTCCCCTGGGGAGCCGAGGTTCCCGCCGGGACCGGGGCCCTGCGAGCGGGCACGACCGGCGTCCTCGAGGGCGCGACGTGCCACCCGCACGGCTCGGGCGCCGCCTACCTGTGGCTCAGCGACCGGGCCGTCCAGTTCGTCGGCAACGGCATGCTGTCGACCGTCTACTTCGACGACCTCGCGGGCGTGGTGACCTACCCCGACGGTGCCCGCCAGCTGACCGGCAGGGACGGGTGGTCGGTCCTCGTGGAGCCGAACCTGTACCGACGAGGTCGCGCCGTCGTCGCTGCCATCGACAGGAGCGTGAGCGCGGACCTGCTTCTGCCCCAGGCGCCGAGGGACGCGTCCGCCATCCCCGCCCGCACGTCGCTGCTCACCCACGTCGGCAACTGGTTCAAGCGCCACGCTCGGGCCCAGGCGCGGGCGCACGGCGAGATGTTCCGGCAGGAGAGCTGGTTCGGCAAGATCCGGTACGTGGTGGGCCTGGCGTCGCTGCCGTTCTTCCTGCTGCTCCTGATCTCTGCCGTCGCGTCCGCGTTCCGCTGAGGTTCCCCCCTCGGCGGTCCCCGGTCGTCGCCGTACTCTCTCGGCGGCCTCGTGGCGACGACCGACGAGGGGTGACCGAGCCGTTCGGCGGCGATACTGGGCGGGTGGAACAGCCCGGTCTCGGCGCCCTCGTCCTGGTGCTCGCCGTCGTGGCGGCCAGCCTGTGGGTGCTGGCCGATGCGCGGTCGCGCACGCAACGAGGCCGACCGGTCGTCATGACCGCCTTCGGCCTGACGGTCGAACGGCCGGAGGTTTGGGCCGCGCTGTGCCTCGTGGTCGTCGTCGTGTTCCTGCCGCTCTACCTCGTCGCACGCGCCGCCGACTGACCGCCGTCGACTGACCGCCGCAGACTGACCCGGGGCCGGCCACGCGACCGACGTCGCCGACCGGCACGGCGTCAGCGGCGGTCCGGGTCCCCGAGCGGGAGCGAGCCACCCAGGGTCCGGACGATCTCGTCGTCGGAGAACCCGAGGCCTCGGGCGCGTTCGACGAACTCGTCCACCATGCCGGTGAGCAGTCGACGCCGGTCGGTGGCGGCGGGCCGTCCGGCCGCGACCCGTGTGCCACCACCCCGCCGCGAGACGAGCCGGCCCTCCTGCTCCAGCTCGCGGTAGGTCCGGGCGACCGTGCCGACCGCGACGCCGAGGTCGCCCGCCAGCTGGCGCAGCGGGGGCAACCGGTCACCGGGGGCGAGCCGGCCCGCCGTGATGAGGTCGCCGAGCTGGCGGCGCAGCTGCTCGTAGGGCGGCGTCGGGTCGTCGGGGTCGAGCCGCAGCACGAGGCTCAACGCGGCTGCCTCTCGGCAACGGGCTGCATTGCGGCCGAGGGCTGCTCGGACCGCCGGACGACGCGACCGACGAACCATCCGAGCAGCACGACCGCCGCCGGCACCGACGCGAGGAGCAGCCAGCCCACGGGCGTCATCCACCCGGCCGTGCAGTCCATCCGGAGCAGCGCCGTGGCCGTGAAGAAGGCGACGCCGGCGTGGCTCGCAGCCACGGCCCCGCCGAACGCCGCGAGCACCCGCGTCGTCGAGCGCCTGCGCAGCACGTCGTCGCCCAACTCGTCGGGGGCGAAGCCGCGGGGTCGCCGCACGACGGCGACCAGGGCCGCAGCGGCCGCGAGCGCCGTCGTCAGCAGGACCAGCCCCAAGAGAGCGGAGTAGAAGCTCCCCGGGTACGGGCCTGCGGCGCTGCCGTACGCGCCGCAGTCGGCGGCGACCTGACGCCCGGCACGACCCAGGTCGTCGGCCGACGCAGTGCCGGTGGTCAGCACGAGGGTGGCCACGTGCAGCGCGGTGATCGCGACGACGGCGGTGACGAGGGTGCGCTGGGCGAAGCCGGCGACGCGTCGCGGCGCCAGGGACGCCGTGCGGACGCCGGCCGGGCGGGCCGGCCGCACGACGGTCTCGGACAGCGCCACGCCCGCCACGACGAAGAAGCCGAGGACGGCCGGGGCGAGCATCGTCCCGCGGCCCAGCGCCAGGCTCCCCGCCAGGACCCACGCCGCCACTGCACCCACGACCACGGACGCCGCCAGCACCCCCTGCACGACTCGCCACTCGCGCGTCGTGCCCACGTGCAACTCTCCGCTCGACCGCCCCGCGAACGCGACGGCGACGAGAACCACGACACCCACGACGAGCACCAGAAGGACCAGCAGCGGCATCGCGACCTCCACACATCTTGTGTCACCTGGTTGTGACAAGTAGGAGGATGCAGCTCCGGCCCTCTTGTGTCAAGCACTAGACACAAATCGCGCCGTGTCCCGCGCCCGTTCGGGGCCGCATCGGCCCCTAGACGACGTGGAACTCGACGCGGTGCACCAGGGTGTCATCGACGATCGGACCGGCGTGGGCTGCCCTCTGCCGCAACGACTCCCGGTCCGCCTCACCCGACGCCCGGACGTCGTCGTCGGTCACGGCCGAGAACGGCAGCACCTCGATCGAGTCGACCTCGATGAGGACGCCGGCGGTGGGGTAGCGGCCGCCGACCTTGACCTGCGGACGGCTCCACAGCCGGATCGAGACGGTGATCTCGCCCCGCGCCACCGCCTCGCGCAGGTCACGGCTGAACATCACCCCGCCACGCTACGTCCACCTCGACCCCGTCAGGCGGCTCAGGCGCGGTAGGCGCCACCGCGCGTCGGGGTGCCGGCCGGCCGGAACCGGAACCAGGCCCAGAACGCGACCGACGCCATCCCGAACGCCGCGAACAGGGCCACCATCATGAGCACCTGCGGATCGGTGGTGTCCTCGCGCGTGCGCGGGTCGAAGGTCACGGCGATGAGCGCGAACAGCGCGACGGTGAAGACCACTCGCCAGACCCACCGACTCCACTGGGTCACCGCGTGCCCGTCGACGAACTTCATCGGGAGCAGCTGGAAGGCCAGGCCCTGCACGGCCACGACGACAACACTCGCCAGGACCGCGTCGAGCACCCGTCGCGCGCTGCCGGAGGCATCCGTGGCCAGCGCCGCGTCGAGGGGTGCCCAAGCCGTCCACGCGACCACCGCCACGACGGCGAGGCCGGCACACCCGGCGAGGACGGCACGCGCCGACTCTCCCCGATCAAGCCGCGTCGTCGACAGGGCCGCGTACCCGGCGATGAGCCCGTAGACGTAACCGGGCTGGAAGTGCCCGACGAACGAGACCAACGCGCACGCGAGGGCGATGACGAGCGCGGCCGGCACGACGCGCAGTCGCGACGGCACGCGTCCGGCCCGTCGGGCGTAGCGCTCGGCCGGCACCTCGAAAGCGAGCGTGACCAGCGGCAGCGCCACGAGGAAACCGACCGCGTCGAGGGCCGTCTGGACCCCGTCGCGCCCGAAGTTGGAGTCGGTCAGCCCGTAGAGCGCCGCCCCGAACAGGGCGAAACCCGTGATCGCCAGGGGAGTCGAAAGGTGTCGCCGATGACGGTCCCGCCGCGACCTTCGCGGCATCCGGCGCGCGAGGAACGCCCTGATCCGCTCCTCGTTCTCCTCGTACGTGGCCTCGAAGAGCTGTGACGGGAAGCCGATGAGCAGCATGAGCAGGATGGCGAGCACGGCAGAGGTCACGAGGTGCGTCGGCTCGATCAGGGCCGCGTCCGTCGGAGGCCGCAGCCACGTCGCGACGGCCGCCCGCTTCGGCGGCGCGTCCACCCGAACCCGCGTCCCCACCACGGGCGATGTCGTGGGAGGACCCGTCGCAGTGGCTCCGGCCGTGTACGTGGCGCTGTGGGAGGTCGTGGATCGGCTCGTGGTCGCGGTCCCGCTGGTCGTCGCCGACGCGGACGTCCCGGGTGGCGTCGTCGACGTGCTGGCGGGCGGGGTCGTCGACGTGCTCGCAGCCTTCCCTCTCGATCCCCCCGGTCCGACGACCGGGCCTCCTGCCCCACCGGAGACCGAGGGCACGTCGACCGTGACCTCGACCGTGGGCAGATCCACGACCTCCCCCTTGGCGCCCGTGCAACGGACGCCGACCGCGTGCACGCCGCCTGATGCGTCCGTCGGGACGAGGAAGGACGTCGAACCGCCCGGGACGCCAGCGAACATCGTCCACGCCGTGACGAGCTCGGCCGAGTCCCACGTCACCCGCATGCCGCCGTCGAGGCAGCTGGGCGGCACGAGAGCGGCACTGACGGCGATCGCCTGACCGCGCTCGACACGGTCCGGGGTCACCTGCACGACCGGGTCGGGCCTGGCGACGTCCGGCGTCGACACCGTGACCGCCCTCGAGGCCCCTTCGTCGACCGAGTCGCCGACGCACGTGCTCGTCAGCACGTAGCTGCCCGGCGAGGAAGGCGCCGTGACCGAGGTGGTGAACCCGCCACGGATGCCGGTCGCGTGCCATGGCGTCCCGTTCCCGAAGCCGAGCGCCACCGTGAAGTACCCGTCGTTGGCCTGCGAGTAGAGCGTGCAATGGTTCGTGCCCGTCACGGTGAGCGTGCCACCCGCCGCGACCGGCTCCGGACTGACCGTCAGCTGCGGCGCCGCCGCCCGCGCCGGCGCGGGAGCGAACGGCCGGGCTTCGGCCCCCGGCAGGAGGGCCGCGGACGCAGCCACGCACGGGAAGGCGATGACGAGCAGGCCCAGCACGACGGCACTGTCCACCCGATGGTGACGCCGGAGGTCTCGTGTCGTCATTGCCATCACCAACCCAGCCACTCGCCGCAGCAGCTCGTCGCGCTCGCCTTGCATGTCGGAGCCGTTCACGAGCTGCCAGATACGTGAGGACGGAGACACAGGGACGGGGAGAGCGGGCGGAGTGCGTCGAGCGCGGCTCGAGCCGACGGGCACGAGGCGTCGCGTCGGGCGAACCTGAGTGGAACCTGAACGTGCGGATCGCTGCTGCCGCTCCCTCGCCCGTGCGATGGTGAAACCTGCCGGACTGGCCCTTCGGGGTGGACCAGCCAGGTGTCTCCCCGGGCTCGACCGGGCACCGGGGTTGCGTCGCCGGCCCACCCGGCCGGCACCGGCACCGTGCCCACGGGCGCGGGGAGGGGGCCACATGCGCCACCGCAGAGGGATCCAACTGTTCACCGTCGCCGCCTTCTCGGCCGGCGCGCTGGTCCTCGGACCGACGCTGCTGACCGCGCAGGCGTCCACCGTCGTCCGCACCGACACCCCGGTCACGGTCGACGCTCCGTACGTCAAGGCCAACGGCCGCGCCATCACGCCCGGGGACGCCATCGCCGCGTGCGGCGCCAACCGTCGCCAGCAGAACGAGCCGTCGGCCGCCGTCGACGCCCGCATGGCCTCGATCGTCGTCGCCGGCTCCAACGACTACTGCACCGTCGAGATCGCCGGGGGCACGTGGACCGGCTTCTACCGCAGCACCGACTCCGGTGCCACGTGGACCGACAGCCTGCTGCCCGGCTACCCGACCGACACCTCGCCCGAGGGCCAGGCCAGCCCGCTGCAGCGCGCCGGCATCACCAACGCCGGCGACCCCGTGCAGGCCTGGGACCTGCAGGGCCGCCTCTTCTACATGGGCAACGCCTTCAACCGCGTCGCACCCCAGAACGGCTCCGTCTGGGTCGCCAGCTACGACCAGGACGCCGCGCGCTACCTGCGCACCGTCATCGTCGGCAAGGCCGGCCCGGCCCTCAACGGTCGCTTCAACGACAAGACCGCGATCGAGGTCGACCGCGGCGTCAGCAGCCCGCACCAGGGCAACGTCTACGCGGCGTGGAGCCTCTTCCAGGGCATCGGCGGCAACAACTCGATCCAGTTCGTGCGCTCGACCGACCACGGCGCCACGTTCAGCCACCCGATGAAGATCTCGACCGGCTCCAAGAACGTGCAGAACGCGGACATCGCGGTGACGAGCAACGGCACGGTGTACATCGCCTACCGCCAGTTCGACTCCAACCGCGGCCACCAGGAGAGCTCGATCCAGTACGTCGTGTCGCGCGACGGCGGGGCGACGTTCAGCCCGCCGGCCACGGCCGCCACCTTCGAGCCGTTCGACGCCGCCGACTCCGCGGGCGACCCGGCCGCCGCCGAGGCCGCGCACGAGAAGGCCTACCAGGCAGCCGACGGCCCCGAGTCCGAGCCCGGTGAGGAGTCGGTCGGCGACAGCCGCGACTGCGGCTCCGGGCCCTTCGCGTGCCAGAGCGGGTTCGTCTTCTTCCGGCACGACAGCCAGCCGCGCATCACCGCCGACCCGAAGGCCTCGAACCAGAACGTCTACCTCGTGTACGACGCGACGATCCCCGGCACCGAGCAGGCGTCGCAGACGACGTACAACACCGCCGACCCGTCGGGCACGACCCTGCGCGTCGGTCAGGGCGGCGTCTACTTCGCGATGATGGGCGCCGGCGGCTGGACGACGCCGAGGCTCGTGTCGCCGACGGCACGCGGGCACCAGTTCTTCCCCGACATCAACGCCGACGGCGGCGTGCTCCACGCGGTGTGGCACGACAGCCGCAACGACCCCGCCTACAGCGTCCAGTACCCGCCGGGCAACAACGGCGCGGTGCGTGACTCGGCGGGCTTCGCCGCCGCGACGGCGGGGCTCGACACCTACGCGGCGTCCTCGACGGACGGCGGCGGCACGTGGGCCGTCGCGCGCCTGTCGGGCAGCAGCCAGATGCCGAACTACGAGATGTTCGGCGACCGACGCGTCCCGTTCCACGGCGACTACAACTACGTGTCGTCGGTGGGCTCGTTCGCCTACAACACGTGGACCGACACGCGTCAGGTCGCACCCGGGGACGACCCGCGCTACGCGGGCGGCGTCGGGTTCGACGTGCTCCAGTGCCGCACGCAGGACTCCACCGGAGCCTGGTCGGCCGACACCTGCCCCAACGCGGGCGGGCTCGACCAGGACATCTTCGGAGCCGCCACCACGGGCTGAGGCCCGGACCACGTGGTGTGCCGCGGACGCCCTCGCGCGTCCGCGGCACATCCACGCCGGGATCGGTCAGGGCGCTGCGTCGGTCCCGTCCACGGCGTCCACGGCGCGCTCGAGCGACCGCTTGAGCGCGTCGACGGTGTGGCTGCGTTCGCGGGTCACGATCCGCGCGACGATCGGCTTGAAGATGCGCGCCGGCCCGTACAGCTCGGCCTCCGCGGTGTGGTTCACGACCGTCGAGTCGCCGTCGGGCTCGAGCAGGTAGCCCGGGCGCGCCTGGGTGAGCGGGCGGCCGAACAGGCTGAACGTCTCGCTGAAGGCGAGCCGCGTCGACGGCACGTGCTCGGTCACCTCGCCGACGAAGCGCCCCATCCGCGTCCGGTCGACGTACGTCGTGCCGGTGCGGACCGGCGTCGGCGACGTCAGCTCGGTCCCGCCGAACACCCCGTCCCGACGCATCCACCGCCGGTAGCCCGGCAGGTCCGCCAGACGCTCGAACACCTCGCTCGCGGGCCGACGGATCACCGTCCGCGACTCGAACCGCACCACGCTCCCAGCCATGAGGCCTCCTCGAAAACCGAACGGCGGCGACCACCCCCAACGCTAGGCACCGCGTCGAGCCCGCGCACGCGAACGCCGCGCGGACGCATCGACAACGCGCGTGACGACCACCCGGGATGGCCATTCGCCTGCGCCCCGGGCGAGGCTGCGGGACGATCGCGGCAGGCGGTACGCGGCCATCCCGCAGGTCCTCTCCGGTGTGCGCCGACGCGGAGACGGCGGGGGATGGGACATGACGCTGACACCGGGCGAGCTGGCCGACCTGGCACAGAAGCTCGCGGACACGACCAAGACGCTCGCCGACGCCGACAAGGTGCGCGCCGACTCCGAGAAGGCCCGCGCGGACGCCCGGGCCGCCCGCACCGACAAGCTCGTCGAGCAGGTCGCCGGCGCCGTGCCCGACCTCGGCTCGCTGGCCAGGAGCTCGGTCACGTTCGCGGAGGGCAAGGCGCTGCGGCAGGGCGAGCTGGTCGGGCTGGCGCTCGACAAGGTCGCCGCCGAGATCGCCGTCTCGGTCCGGGCCGTCATCAAGGACCTCGACCCCCTGCCCTCGGTGTTCGTCGTGTCGGACCCGCGCGTCGTGTCCTCGATGGCCGCCTACTGGCAGCTGAGGAACGAGGCCGAGGTCCTCACCCTCGAGCTCACGGACGCCGAGTCCGCGGCCGCCGGGGCGCTCGAGCAGCCCGCGGAGCCGACGACGCGCGTCGTGCCGCCCGCCGACGCCGGGCTCGCGGCCGCCGCGGTCGCCGGCAAGGCCGTCACGGAGGTCGCCTCCCTCTTCGAGCTGGACGTCGACGTGCGGACCGGCGACTCCGCCGTGCCGGCGACGTCGGTCCAGGCGGCGGTCATCCGCCACCTGCTCGGGAGGCCCCGACGCCGGTGGTCAGGCACCAGTGGGCGCGGGTGCTGCCCTCGTCGTCCGCCCTCCTCACGGCGGTCAAGGCGCTGGTGCGGCTCGACGTCCGGGCCCACGCGCTCGACGCGAGGCTCGACGGCGCCATCACCGCCCTGGGCGACCCCGCGTCGAGCCTCGCGGCGGCCACGAAGGCGGCCGCCGACCCCGAGACGTCGCCGGCCGACCGCGACGCCGCTCGGGCCAAGGCCGAGCAGGCCCCGCGCGACCTCGACCGCCTCAACGCACTCCAGGCGGTCCGCACCCCGCTGACCGCGACCGTGGAGAAGGCCCGGGCCTTCGCCGAGCGCGTGACGGCCCCGCCGACCGGCGCGCAGGACAGCCCTCTGGCCGTCGCGCTGTCGGTCGAGCCGCTGACCGCGCCGGACGACACCCCGCTCGTCCTCGTCGTCGGCGCGGGCACGGCCGAGACGTACCAGATGGTGGTCAAGCGGCGGCTGTTCGCGCCGCGGGTCCAGTCGAGCACGTCGGTCGAGGTCGACTTCTTCCTCGTCAAGGGCGACGTGGTGCTCGCCGCGGGTCACCACCGGGCCGGCTCGTCGGTGCACGCCCGGATCGGCGGCGGCGGTTCGACGTGGAACAAGGACGCCAACCTCTCACTCTGACAACCAGATCCACGCGCCCGACCTCAGCTGGTCATGCCGCGCACGGGGTCCGCGAGGCGTGTGACACCGCGCAGCACGTCCTCGGCCAGGATCCGCCGGGCTCGCTCCGGCTCCTCGAGCACCGGGCTGTGCGCCGACCGCTCGAACGTGTAGAAGCCCTTGACCGGAGCCCGCACCCGGTCGAGGTACTCGCGGGCGAGACCGATGCTGCACGTGTAGTCGTGGACTCCGTGCAGCAGGTAGAGGGGCACGCCGAGCTCGGGAACCGCCTCGCAGAGGTCGGTGCGAAGCACCTGCTGCCACCCCGGCATGACGCCGGTGGCGAGCTTGCCGCGCCACAGCCGCACCTTCTCCCCGACGGTGTACTCGCGGCAGGTGAGCGAGGGCCCGACGACGCCGGTGACGACCGAGCGCATGTCGTGCGTCGTGCCGACCCCGACGCGATGCATCGCGGTGTCGCGCAGCCGCAGGTACGCCGGCGGGGTACCGCCCGCCGTCGTCACCGGCGCGGCCTCCAGCCGTCTGACCATCCGCTGGTCGCCGAGCTCCCGGTAGCGGGCCACGAGGTACGCGTGGGCGATCCGCTCCGACTCGAGCTGGCGCACCATCTGCGACTCCCCGACGTAGGCATGGAAGCGCTCGGGCGCCCGGGCCGCCGCCTGCAGCCCGAAGAACGTGCCGCCCGAGTGCGCCATGAGGTAGATCCGGTCCTGGCCGAAGCGCTCGCGCAGGTGGTCGGTGACGGCGAGCGCGTCGGCCACGTGCTGCTCCAGCGGCACGTCCCGCGTCGGGGACCGCGGGTCGAACGACAGCCCGGCACCCCGCCGGTCCAGCCACGCGACCGTGAACACGGACTCGAGGCCCGTCGGGTGGCGCGCCGCGAGGAAGTACTCCGGCATGCCGCCGTGCAGGTGCAGCAGCACCGGGTTCGTGGCGTCGACGCCCCGCACGACCATCCCCAGCCGCGCGCCGTCGACACGCACGGACGTCTTCTCCGACAGGCTGCCCGGCACCGGACGCCCCGCCGCATCGGTCACCGGACGCAGCACCCCGTCGCTCCACAGCCCAGACGCGCACAGGGCCGCCGCCGTGGCCGCGGCCACCGCACCGGAGCCCGCCCAGGCCACTGCGCGTCGCACCTCGCTCGCCTCCCGACGTCCGGGTCGCCCACCCGCCCCGCCGGGAGCAGGCCCCTCCGACGAGCATGACAGCGGCGCGCCGGCCCGCGCGGGCGTTCAGCCGTTCATGGGATCCTCCTGTCCATGACAGGGGCCACCGCATGACGACGCAGACGCTCGCCTCCGGCGACACCGACCGGCCGACGCGGCTGCGTTCCGTCGCGTCGCGCCGGGCCCTCGTCGTGCCGGTGACGCTGGCCGTCGCGTTCCTCGTGACCCAGGGCGTCGCGCAGGCGGTGACCCCGTTCATCCGGCAGGACGACTGGACCTTCCTGCTGCCGGACAACACCAAGGACGTCGTCCCGCCGTCGTACTACAACATCAGCGAGGGCCGCTGGCTCAACACCGGCTGGTGGTGGCTCGTCGGCCAGCACGGCACACCCGCGAGCGCCGCGATCACCTACGCGATCGGCTACGCGGTGCTCGTCGCCGGCATGTGGCGGGTGCTGCGCCTCGCCGGAGTGCGCCCCGGCGTCGTCGTCGACGCCCTCTTGGGCCTGGCGCTCTACGCGTCGGCCATCTGGGTGCAGCTGCTCTACTGGCCCGGCGCCCTGACCCCGTCGATCATCGTCGGCGCGGCGGCGATGTGGCTGCTGCCGTGGGCGGCCCGCACCCGCCGCCGCTTCGCGCTCTGGTTCGTCCTCGGCGGCATCGGCGCCGTCCTCACCTACCCGCCGATCGGCGTCGTCCTGCTCATCTTCGCCGTCCTCCACCAGCGCGACGCCCCGTGGCGACGCGTGCTCGCCGTCGTCGGCGCGTGGGTCGCGTCCTTCGGCATCGGCGTCCTCGTCACGTACACGCTCAACCTCGTCGTCAACCAGCACTTCGGCCTCCGGCTCGCCGCGTGGCGACACTCCAACCCGCTCACCTCCCTCGACGCCCTGTCCGTCAACACCGGCCGCTGGCTCGAGACGGTGGGCGCCCTGTGGTCACAGCAGTGGTGGGTCGGGCTCGTCGGGCTCGTCGCCGTCGGCATCGGCTGGCGCGACGAGACGGTCCGCCGGCGCCTCCAGCGCCTCCTCGTCGCGTTCGCCCTCGCCATCGGCATCGACGCCGCCCAGACCATCGGCACCGGCGTCGTCACCGAGGGTCGCGGCCAGCTGTGGACGTGGCTGTTCGCGGTGCTGCCGGTGGCGCTCCTGCTCCTGCCGTCCGCGCCGGCCGGGCTGTCGGGCATCCCGTCCGACGCGTCCGGTTCGTCCGCCGACGTGCGCCCGGCCGCCCCGGGGCCGGGTGGCCGCCTGGCCGACCAGGTCGCGACGCTGCTGCTCGCGGTGCTCGCCATCGGTGGCGTGCTCGCGTGGCGGGCCGACATCGGCGTGCACCAGGCCACCCGGATGACCTTCTCGGACATCGCCGTTCGGGCCGCCGCGCAGGTCACCGCCTCGACGCCGGACGGGGAGCCACCGGTGGTCGTGCTCTACCAGGACCCCGTCGTCGCCGACTCCCGCAACGGACGCCTGACGCTCAGCACGTTCTCGATGGCGCTGCGCGTCGAGCAGGGGCTCGTGCCGCAACCGTGCGCGGGTCAGGAGTGCTCGCAGCTGGCCGCGCAGCGACCCGGCAGCGTCGTACGGCTCGACCCGACCACCGACGGCCGCCCCGTCGTCGGCGTCGTCATCCCCACCCCGCCCGCCTGGCTCTGAGGCCATCCGCCGCTCCCGCGCACAGGAACCGTGCAGCGCACGAGCATCCTCGACGCAGGTGGCTCCCGGATTCGGGGCACCCGCCGCGAGGTGGCTGCGAAGTGCCTGCGGGTTCACTTGGGACGCCGCCCCGGGCCGTTCCCGGTGCCTATCGTCGAAAGGGTCGCGGGCCGATCGCCCGCGCCGTCCCGACCGCACGGACGCACCCAGGACCATGACGACACCATGACGACGCAGACCCTCGCCCCCGCCGCGAACCCGCGGCGAACCCGGTTCCCGAACCCGAGGAGCGCGGGTCCCTTCCTCGTCCCGGCCGTCGTCGCCGTCGCACTGCTCGTGACCGAGGGCCTGTCGCAGGCCGTCACCCCGTTCATCCGCAAGGACGACTGGCCCTTCCTCGTCCCGGCCGGCACCACCGGCGTCCCCTCGGCCGTCGCCCACGACCTCACCGAGGGCCGCTGGCTCAACACCGCCTGGTGGCACCTCGTCGGCCAGTACGGCACCCCGACGACGGCGGCCCTGACGTACGCCGCCGGCTACGCCCTGCTCGTCGCCGGCCTCTGGCGGGTCCTGCACCACGCCGGCATCCGCCCCGGCCCGCTCGTCGACGCCCTCCTCGGCCTCGCGGTCTTCGCCTCGGCGGTGTGGGTGCAGCTGCTCTACTGGCCGGGCACGCTGACGCCGTCGGTCCTCGTCGCCGCGGCGGGCGCGTGGACGCTGCCGTGGGCCGCCCGCTCGCGGGTCGGGCTCGGCGCGTGGCTGCTGCTCACCGAGGTCGCGGCCGTGCTCTCCTACCCGCCCGTCGGCGTCGTGCTCGTGCTCTTCGCGGTCGTCCTGCTCCGCGACGCGCCGTGGCGCGGCGTGCTCGCGCTGCTCGGCGGCTGGGTCGCCGCCTTCGCCGTCGGCGTCGGGATCGCCTACACGCTCAACTGGGTCGCCTTCGGCGACTTCGGGCTCAAGATCGCCTCCTGGCGCCACCCCGACCCGCTCACCTCGCTGCACGCCCTCCACGTCAACGCCTCCCGCTACGTGCACGCGTCGCTGTCGCTCTGGGCGGGCCAGTGGTGGGCCGCGGTCGCGGCGGCCGTCGCCGTCGTCGTCGGCTGGCGTGACCCGGCCGTGCGGCCGCGGCTCGAGCGCCTCCTGGTCGGGCTGGCCGTCGTCGCCACGATGGACGCGGCCCAGACCCTCCTGACCGGCATCGTCACCGAGGCGCGGGGCCAGCTGTGGACGTGGCTCGTCGCGCTGCTCCCGGTCGCGCTGCTGCTCGACGGCCGACGCGTCCTCCATCTCGGGCTGCCCCGGGGCCGTTGGCTGCCCGTCGACCGGCTCGCCGTCGCGGCGCTCGTCGTCCTCGCCGCCGGCGGCGTGCTCGCGTGGCGCGCGGACGTCGGCGAGCACCAGTCCACCCGCGCCCAGTACGCCGCCATCGCGGCCGACGCCACCCACGCCCGGCCCGACGGCAAGGACCCCGTCGTCGTGGTCTACCAGGACCCGGCGGTGCGCCCGACGCGTGCCGGCAACATCATGGCCGGCACCCTGCGCTTCGCGGTGCGCCAGGACGACGAGGGCACCTTCCCGCGCTGGTGCACCCCTGTCGAGTGCCGTGAGATCGCGGCCCGCACGCACAGCCGAGGGCACGGGTCGGTCTTCGACCTCGGACGCATCGGCAACCTCCCCGACGTCGTCGCCGTCGTCGTGCCGACCCCGCCCACGTGGATCTGACTTTGTGACGGGTGGGACTCAGTGCTCACTCGACGGGAGTAATGGCCGGGCGTGCCGAGCTTGGACACGCACTCGACGGGAAGGGAGGG
>NZ_MLJO01000034.1 GCF_001956915.1 Intrasporangium flavum
GTGTGCGGCCGCCCTCGACCGGTGCGGACGCCCGGAGGCGCCGCGGGTGGTGCGCGCTAGTTGGCGGTGGCCGTCCAGCGCTGCGTCGCCGCTCCGGTGTCGGTCACCTGCACGACCCGGCCCGACGCGTCGACCGCGAGGGAGAGCCCGCTGTGCTTGGCCTTCAGCGTCAGCTGCGTTCCCGACCGGGTGATGGTCCACTGCTGGTTCGTCGTTCCGGTGCAGGTGTACTGACCGACGAGCGCGCCGGGCGTCTGCGAGCTGTAGAAGACGTCCATGCACTGCCCGCTCTGGGCGTTCTTCACCTCGTAGGCCCCCGAGTCCTGCAGCGTCACGACCCACTTCTGCGACGCCGACGAGCTGACCGGGGCGGTCCCGAGCTGGGCCGAGTCGGAGCCCGGCGCCTCCAGCGCGAGCCCCGAGCCGACGTTGCCGATCGAGTACTGCCCGTCGGCGATCGGCGGTGGCACGACCTCCTCGGTGCCCACGGTCATCGCGAAGACGTGGACCGCGGAGTTGGCCGGCAGGGTCACGGCCGCCACCTCCTTGGTCGGGTCGAGGCGCACCGTCTTCGTGTAGAGCCGGTAGGCCACGGTCGGGTAGGCGGCACCACTCGGGGTGTTCTTGCCCATCGTGGTGACCGCCGTCTTCGCGCCGTAGGTGTCGGTGGCGAGGCAGCACCAGTTCGGGAAGCCGACGGTCACCGCCGCGGACGACCCGTCGGTGTAGTGGACCGTCGCCGCACCGCCCGCCGAGCCGCTCGTGCCGGTGCCGAGGAAGGCGAGGGCGTTGCCCTTGCCCGACACCTGGATCGTCTCGCCGGCCGACGCGACGTTGTCCTTCGTCCCGGGCTGCGACGACGGCCAGGTGAAGTCGAACCCGTTGGCCGTCACCGTCGCACCCGGCGAGACACCCTGCGCTGCAAGGCGTTCGGCGATGAAGCTCGACCCTCCGCCGTCGATGTTCCCGGCCGCCGGCGCGGCGAGGGCCGTGACGCCGACGTTGCTGAACGCGCTCGCGAGCGACGGGAACGCGAGGCGGGTCGTCGTCGCGTCGGTGAGGGTGTGCGACACGTCGCGCACCGTGTAGGCGGCCGACGCCGTGACCGGGTACGACCCCGGCTTGGCGCCCTCGGGCGGTGTCACGGCGAACCGGGCCGTGAACGACGCGCCGTCCTTGAGGTCGGTGGCGGTCGTCGGACCGGAAGCCGTCGCCGTCCAGCCGGCCGGCACCCCGACCGACGTCGCCGTGACCTGCACCGGCTTGCCCGTCGAGTTCGTGAAGGTCGCCGTCACCTCGCGCCCCTCACCGGCCACCGAGATGACGGGCGCCTTGACGTCGAGCGTCGCGTCGAGCTCACCCGGCTGCGCGCCGCCGACCGCCCCCGCGCCGGTGAGGCGGACGGTGTGGGAAGACGCCGTCGGCACCGAGCGCGTCTTGACGTGGACGACGCCCGTGGCGGCGTCGTAGAACCACCCGGCCGTCGCCGCGTCGAGCGCCGCCTTCGAGGCGACCGCGCCCACCGACGCGCCGTCGACCGCGACGTCGGACGGCGCCGTGTTCGTGTGGACCGCGAGGCCGTAGCCGCGGGTGGCCGGCTTGCCGGCGTAGGTGCCGTCGACCGACCCGAGCGTCACGGTGACCGGGCCCTTGCCCGTCACGGGGGCGGCGACGTCGAACCGCTGGGTGGCGCTGCGGCCCGCGGCCCACTCCTGCGACCGGCCGTCGTCCTCGTAGTTCGTGAAGCTCGAGGCGCCCGAGGGGTACACGTCGAGATCGAGCCGGCCCGAGGCCTTGCCCGCCTTCCAGTCGAGCGTGCCCTCCGGGAACTGCGGCACGACCGCGCCGGCCCGGACGAACAGCGGCAACCGGTCGAGCGGCGCCTTGTAGCCGTTGACCGTCTGCTTGCCGGCGTAGAGCCGCCCGGTCCAGTAGTCGACCCACGTGCCCTCGGGCAGGTAGATGCCGTCGCGGACCGTCGTGTCGGAGTACACCGGCGCGACGAGGAAGTCGTCACCGGCGAGGAACTCGTACTTGGCCGAGTCGCCCCACGTGGCAGGGTCGTTCGGGTAGTTGACGTAGAGCGGACGCGTCGGGCCCAGGCCGTTCTTCGAGCCGTTGACGGTGTGCGTGTAGAGGTAGGGCAGCAGCCGCTCGTGCAGCTGCAGGTAGCTGCGGTTGATCGACGTGTACGGCTCGCCGTAGCGGTAGGGCTGCTTGTCCTTGGCCGCCCACCCACTCATCGCGTACGTCATCGGCAGGAACATCTTCCACTGCAGGTCACGGGTGTACGTGTCGGCGCTGCCGCCGAAGATGCCGTCGATGTCGCCCGTCGTCACCGGCTGGCCGGACAGCGTCGAGCCGGCGTAGGTGGGGATCTGCCACTTGATGTAGTCCCACGAGCCCGACTGGTCGCCGCTCCACATCGCGCCGCAGCGCTGCGTGCCGGCCCAGCCCTCGATGGTCAGGACGGTGGCGCGGTCGGTGCTGTTCTGCTCGATGCCGTCGCGCGCCTTCTCGCAGGCGTCGAGGGCGAACCGGTAACCGGGGCCGACCCACGCGACGTCGGTCTTGCGGACGCGGACGCCGGCGGCCACCTCGGAGGGCTGGCTCGTCAGGTCGGCCTGGGTCCACAGGCCGAGCTCGGACCCGTGGTCGGCGAGCATCTGGTGGGTCTCGGGCAGCTGCTCGTAGCCGCAGCCGTACCCGTCGTTGACGAGCATCCAGCCGAGCGGCATGTCGGCGGCCGTGTAGCCGTCGGCGACGGTGGTCGAGTCGCGCAGCGTGCGGCGTTCGCCGCGGTTGGCGTTGTGCAGGTAGCAGTCGGCGTCGCCGACCTCGAGGGCGTACATCGGCAGCATGAGCGGGCGCCCGGTGAGACGCGTGTACCCGTCGAGCACCTGACGCGTGTCGCCGACGAAGTAGTACGCGTCGAAGCGCTGCTCCTGGTGGGTCGTGCGCACCGGGGCGTGGAAGTCGTAGGTGCCGGCGGCGAAGGTGTTGCGCAGGACGCCGTAGCCGGCGCTCGAGAGGTAGAAGGGGGCGGCGTTGGGGTTGCCGCCGTCGTCCCAGTTGTAGTCGCGGCTGATCGTGATCGAGGTGTCGCGGTGGCTGAAGCGCCCGTTCTGCATGCCGCCGCCGAAGAACTGCTCCTGCGCGCCCTGCGCGAGGGTCTGCGTCGTGCCGGCGCTGCTCCAGGCCAGCGGCGCCGTCTCGCGCCAGAGGTCGCGGCCCGACGCGTCCTGCAGGCGCATCGTCAGCGGGTGCTTGGCGACGGTGAGCCGGGCCTTGGCCGTCGTCACGACGTAGGCGTCCGGCGTCTCGGTGACGGTCGAGCTGCCGGCGACGCGGTGCCGCCCGACGACGATGTCGGCGTCGGGGGCCGACGCGTCGGCGGGGTCGTCGTTCGCCGGGTCGGTGAACGTGCCGTCGGGGGCCAGCTGCACCCGGACGAGGGAAGCGTCGTCGACCTCGACGCGGACCTTCGCGGCACCCGAGTCGAAGGTGTAGGTGTCGCCGGTGCGGCTGAAGCCGGTGACGTCGCCGAGGTGTCCGTCGGCCGCGGCCGCGGGGGCGGCGTGGGCGACGAGTCCCGAGAGGGCAACCGCGCCGATCCCGGCGGCGGCCACCCATCGGTGGACTGTGTGTCTGAAACTGCGCATTAAGGCATCCTTTCGATCACAAACAGTCACGCTCTTGGATCAGGACCGTAGAGCGTCCCGTCCCGACCGTCAACAGATCGGGCGAAGCGGACACCGGGTTCGGGCGGTTGTGCCGTCACAGCGAATCGACAGCGCGTTCCTCTGGCGGACCCGGCCCGCTGGTGCCATGCTCGGTGGAGCAGCAGTTCTCCGGTCGGCCGTCAGCCCGGCGTCCGGCGGAGACTGAGGCTGACGGCGTGGAAAACAGCGGACTCGGCCCCGAGGACGTAATAGAAACTTCACCCAACCTGTCGCGCGCGCCCCCGGTCCATGGTTAGACTGGGAGCAGCGAAGGGTTGGGCCCGCACGAACCGCGCCCAGCCCTTCTGCATGTGCTGGCTCGCACTGTCCCCCTGTCGGTGCGAGCCAGCTCATGCAGAGAAGGACCCGGATGCCATTGGCATCCGGGTCCTTCTCTTTGCTGCTGCGGCGGGCTCAGCCCTTGCCGGTCTCCTCCTTGGAGCTCTTCGGCCGGGAGGAGCCGCGCGGCGAGGTCTTCGTCGAGGCGCCGTTGACGGCGCCGCCCTCGAGCGCGTCGTCGCTGATGGCATCGGCACCGGGGGCCTGCTCGGCGTCGGTGACCTGGCCCTCGGCGGCCGTGGTGCCGCTCAGCGGGTCGGCCGCGCCGGTGGCCGCGGCGTCGGTGGCCTCGGACACGTCGCCGACCGCCTCGTCGGAGCGGTCCTTGGCGTCGGCGATGGCGGCCTGGCCCTTGGCGGCGAGGTCACCGGCCTTGTCCTTGGCGGCGTCGGCGAGCTCGGAGCCCTTCTCCTTGGCCTTGGTCGCGGCGTCGGTGACGGCCCCCTTGGCGTGCTCGACCTGGGTGCTCGCCTTGTCCTTGAACGAGGCGGCGTGACCGCCGGTGCTCGTGTCGAGGGGCGTGGCCCACGGGTCGTCGGCCTGCTTCTGCTTGCGGTAGGCGGCCACGGCGGCGACGCCGGCGGCCGCGAGGCCGATGGCGATGAGCCACTTGCCCTTGCCGCCCTTCTTCTTGGCCACGGCGTCACCCTTGAGCACGGCGTACGCGTCGTGGGCCCGGTGGCCACCGACCGACGCGGCCTCGCGGGCCTGCGCGGCAGCCGACTCGAGGTGCGGGGCGGCCGACTCGCGGGCCTGCTCGGCACCGGCCGCCAGTGCGGCGGCGGCCGTCGCGATGGCGGCGCCGACCTTCGGCAGCACGGTGTCGACGAGCGTGTCCTGGGCGTGCTCGATCTTCGGGCGAGCCCGTTCGGTGGCCTCGTGCAAGGCCTCGCCGGCGACGTCGCGGGCCGTGGCCGCGGCGTCGGCGAGCCGCTCCCGCGCCACCTCGGCGGCGTCCTGGACCACGGGCGTGGCGGCCTCACGGGCTGCCTCGAACTGCTTGCGGGCCGCCGTCGAGGCATCGGCCGCCTGCTGGCGTGCCACCTTCGACGCGTGCTCGGCCTGCTTGCGGGCGGCCTTCGACGCCTGGGCTGCCGCGTCTGCGGCACCGTCCCGGACGGTCTCGAACTGGTCGCCGGCAGCCGACCCGAGGTCGACGGCGGCGGCTCGGGCCTGGTCGACCGCGGCCTCGGCGCGGGACTGCTTGGTGCGGAACATGCGTCCTCCTAAAGTCCTCTCGTCTTTACCCATCCTGCCAACATCGGCCACGAGCCGCACCCATCCGGGACCAGTACGCCGTCACCGTCACCGTCACGGTCACCGTCCCGGTCACCGTCACCGTCCCGGTCACCGTCACGGTCGGAGCCGCGCGGCGGGTGGCGGGTGTCGGCTCAGCCCGCGGACCCGGCCGGACGCGTCGGGTCCGCGTCGGTGGTCGGGTCGGTGGACGGCCCGCTGGTGGAGTCGGTGGTCGGCTCGGTGGGCGCCGGGGTGTCCAGGCCGAGCACGGTGTCCTCGAGCGTCGAGTCGGCCACGGCCTCGTGGGTCGGCGGCGGCACGTCGGCCGGCATCGCGTCGGGGGTCGGAGCCACCGGCGCTCCGGGGTCGGCGGGGAACGGGCCGGCGTCGGTGGCCCCCGCGGCTGCGGCCGCACCGGTGGCGCCCGCGGCGGACCCGCCCTCGGCGACCTTGTCGATGCCCTTGTCGACGCCGGCGCGCACCTTGGCCACGTGGTCGTGGTACTTGCCGTGCGTCTTCTCGTCGATGGTGCTGCTCGCGCGGTCGACGTAGCCGTCGATCTTCTCGCGGTTCTCGGCCGTGAACTCCCCGGCCTTCTGCTGGGCCTGCTTGGCCGCCTGCGTGGCGGCCTCCTGCAGCTGCCGGGCCTTGGTCTCGAGGTCGAGCTCGTCGGCCTTCTGCTTCAGCTTGTCCAGGAACGACATCGCTGCTCCGCCCTTCGTCTCGTCGCGTGGTGGGTCCCGACGCGTCACGTCCCGGTCCGTCGGGCCGAACCGTCTCTCCTCGGCCAACGGTGGGTCCGGCGCCGGCGTTCCCCGTCCGTACGGGCGACGTACCCCGACCGCACAGCCGTCGCACGGCTGCCGCACGGGTTGCCGGCTCACGCGTCGTGCGAGGATTGGGCCCATGAAGGCAACCCTGCACACGAACCACGGCGACATCGTCGTCGACCTCTTCGAGCACCAGGCTCCGAAGACGGTGGAGAACTTCGTCGGCCTCGCCAAGGGCGAGAAGGAGTACAAGGACGAGGCGGGTCGCACCAACCCGACGCCGTTCTACGACGGCCTGATCTTCCACCGCATCATCCCGAACTTCATGATCCAGGGCGGCTGCCCGCTGGGTCAGGGCTTCGGCGGCCCGGGCTTCACGTTCGACGACGAGATCAGCCCCGACAAGGACTTCACCAAGCCGTACATCCTCGCCATGGCCAACGCCGGCAAGCGGATGGGCAAGGGCACCAACGGTTCCCAGTTCTTCATCACCACGGCGCCGACCACCTGGCTCCAGGGCAAGCACACGATCTTCGGCGAGGTCGCCGACCAGGCCTCGCGCGACGTCGTCGACAAGATCGGCAACGTCGCCACCGGCCCGAACGACAAGCCGGTCGAGGACGTCGTCATCAGCTCGGTCACGATCGAGGACTGACCGACCGAGCCACCAGCTCAACCCGTACGCACGGACGAGACCGGCAGGGGGAATCCCGTTGTCCGACAACCCGACCGCTCCACCTCCCGCTGAGCCGGGGGTGCCGCAGCCTGCTGCCGGTCCGTCCGTGTGTCCCCGCCACCCCGACCGGGAGGCGTACGTCCGCTGCCAGCGCTGCGGACGCCCCGCGTGCCCCGAGTGCCAGCGGCCCGCCGCGGTCGGCATCCAGTGCGTCGACTGCGTCCGCGAGGCCTCGCGCGCCATGCCGGGAGCCCGCACCGTCTTCGGGGGCCGCGCCACCGACGGCACCCCCGTCGTCACCTACGCGATCATCGCGATCTGCGCCGTGGTGTACCTGCTCCAGCGGGCCTACCCGCCCCTGACCAACCAGTTCGCGTTCCTGCCGGCGCTCGGCTGGACCGAGCCGTACCGCTTCGTCACGGCGGCCTTCCTCCACTCGCCCGACACGATCTTCCACATCCTGCTCAACATGTTCGCGCTGTGGAGCCTCGGGCAGTACCTCGAGCCGTTGCTCGGTCGCGCCCGCTTCGCCGCGCTCTACCTCATCAGCGGCATCGGCGGCCAGGTCGCCGTCGTGCTGCTCGCCGGGTCCCCGACGATCGCCGGGCTGCACTCCGGCCAGGACGACGCGTGGCTGACCGCCGTCGTCGGCGCCTCGGGCGCGATCTTCGGCCTCTTCGGCGCCCTGCTGGTGCTCAACCGGCACCTCGGCCGCTCATCGGCCTTCATGTACGCGACGATCGCCATCAACGCCGCCTTCGGGTTCATCTACCCCGGGATCGCCTGGCAGGCACACCTCGGCGGCCTCGTCACGGGCCTCGCCTGCGCGGCCGTCATCATCGCGTTCCGGCGCCAGGGCATCCGCCACCTCGTCTGGCTGGCCCTCGGCGCGGTCCTCGTGGTCGTCGTCGCCGTGGCCGCGCTCAAGTACCTGTCGCTGCCGGAGGCCGTCCGGATGATCGACTCGAGCTCTTTCGGCAGCTGACCACCCTCGCCCGGTTGTCCACGGGGTGAGCGTCCTGGTTCTCCACAGCTCCGGGCGCTTTCCGCTGCGTCCCGACCCGCACACGCTCGGACGCCGTCACCGAGGCGGTCTTGCACACAGGATCCACACCCTGTGTACAACGGGTTCCACACCGTGCGTGAGCACGGGATCCACAGGTGTCCCCACCCCGAGTTGTCCACCGCTGTGGACAAACCTGTGGATGTAGTTACACACGTGTCATTCATCCCCAGCTGGGGACAACCGTGTGGAAAAGATGTCAACACCGTGTGGGCAGGTGTGGACTGCCGGGCCGACCGGGCCGACCGGGCCGACCGGGCCGCCCGAGCCGCCCGAGCCGACCGAGCCGACCGACCCGACCGACCCGATCAGAGCCCGCGCCGTGCGGGGGACGACGAACGGCCCGCCCCCGGGGATCGGGGACGGGCCGTGAGCGGTCCGGGTGCGGCCGGTTGGCCGCGGCACGACGCGGTCAGCGCCAGCGCATCGTCATGATGAAGCCGGCCATGAGCAGCACGAAGCCCACGCCGAGGTTCCACACGCCGATCGAGCCGATGGGGTACTTGTACTCGGTCACGTAGTAGACGACGATCCACAGCAGCCCGACGACGAGCAGCGTGATGAAGACGGGGGCCCACCAGGTCGGGTTGGGCTCGGCCGCCTTGCTCTTCTGCGGCGGGGTGTAGGCGGTCGCCTTGTGGTCGCGGCCTCTGGACTCGGGCACTTGCTCTCTCCTTGCGTCGTGTGCGGCCCAGCGTAGTGCGTGCGGCCGTGGACGAGGCGTCCTCGAGGTACGGCCGGGTGTCCTCGCGGCATGTCGCCGTCCCACCCGCCCCGCCCGTCACGACGCCACCGGCACGCCCGGTGCGTCGAACCGGGTGTGGGCTCGCGGCCCGACATCCGCGCGCCGCGTTGCACAATGACGGTTCCGGCGCCCGGCACGACCGACCCGGCCGTGTCCCGTCGCCGCCGACGACAGGGGACCGCATGACACCGGACGAGAGCCCGGGTGACGACGCTGCGCAGGTGAGGCGACCCTCCGGGGTCGCGAGGGGCTCAGGCACCGCCGACCCTCCGACCACCGCCGGCCTGTCGGCCGCCTACGGGATCGATGCCGCCGATCCACCGCCGACGGACGCCTGGGTCGCACCCGGCCTCGGTGCACTGATCCGCGACGGCCGCGCCCTCGAGGAGCAGGTCGTCGACCTCGCGCACGACACCATGTTCGACGGCGGACGACACACGGGCTTCCGCATCCTCGGAGCGGGCGTCGACCAGATCGCGCAGGGGTTGGCCGCCATCGAGCCGCGCACCCGCCGCACGGTCGAGTCGGTCCAGCCGACCTCGACGTTCAACCCGCACGACCGCACCCAGCCCCTCGACGAGGCGTCGCGCTCGCGTGGCCTCACCCTGCGGTTCGTCGGGTCGGAGCGGGCCTTCGCCATGAACCCGATGCTCGTGGCGATGTACCCGCACGCACGGGTGGGCCCGACCGTCGCGCGCTTCATCCTCATCGACCGCACCGCCGCCGTCGTCGGCGGACCGCCCGACCCCCGTGGCTTCCCGACCGCCTGGCTCGCGACCCGCGACGACGTGGTGGAGCGCGTCCGCGACCTGTGGACCCGCACCTGGGCCCGGGCCGTCCCGGTGGTGCCGCCGGGTGAGCAGCCGCCGTTCACGCGTCGGCAGTTCGAGGTGGCCCGTCGGCTCGCGCTCGGGGCCAAGGACCAGGCGATCGCGCGCGAGCTCGGGGTGTCGGTGCGCACCGTGGCCGCCGACGTCGCCGGGCTCGTGGCAGCCCTCGAGGCGCGCAACCGCGTCGAGGTCGTCCTCGTCCTGCGCGGCGGGCGGGGGGACTCGGTGGCGCAGACGTGACCGTAGGCCCGGCTCCCGGGTCGGGCCCGAGCGGTCGCCGGGGCCGCCACCCGACGCAGGCCCGGCCCGCGCCCGCCGTGGGTCAGGGCAGAATGGCGGTGGGTGCGGACCGACCGCCCCCGTGGAGGACGCAGGCATGACGGACGAGCCGAGGGCCGACGAGGTCGCCCAGGCGCACGAGGCGCACGAGGCTGCCGGGGCACCGGGAACGGACGCGCCCGCCGACGGTGGGCCGGACGCCCCTGCCGTCGAGCCGCGTCGGCGCCCGCGCCTCACGTGGCGGGCGCTCGTGCCGGTCATCACCGCGGTGGCCGGGATCATGTTCGCGATGAGCTTCGTCGCCGCGCAGGGCCAGGACCTCCGGGCCGACCGCGACCTGCCGCAGCTCATCATGGACGGCGACTCGCGCGTGGCCGACAAGGCCGCCGAGCTCGACACCCTCCAGAAGGAGGTCGACGCGCTGTCGAAGGCGAACGCGCCCTACGACAAGCGGCTCTCGACCCTCGCGGCCAAGGGCGACGCGCTCGCCGACGCCGCGGCCGACACCAAGGTCACCGGCCCGGCCGTCGAGGTGACCCTCGACGACGCGCACCGCAGCGCCGACTCGCTGCCCGACGGGTTCACGGCCGACGACATCGTCGTGCACCAGCAGGACGTGCAGGGCGTCGTCAACGCGCTGTGGCAGTCCGGGGCCGAGGCGATGATGATCCAGGACCAGCGGATCATCTCGACCAGCGCCGTGCGGTGCGTCGGCAACACCCTGATCCTGCAGGGCCGCGTCTACTCACCGCCGTACCGCATCAAGGCGATCGGCGACGTCCAGGCGCTGCAGCTCGGCCTCGACAACGACCAGACCGTGCAGATCTACAAGCAGTACGTCGACGCCGTCGGTCTCGGCTACGGGGTGCAGACCCACGCGGCCGAGGAGTTCCCGGCATACTCGGGCACGGTCGACCTCCAGTACGCCGCCCCGATCCGCTGACCGGCCACCACCCCGAGACCCGACCACCCGAACCGCAGCACCCCCGTGAGGCCCGCATGACCCGCATCCTCGTCGTCGACAACTACGACAGCTTCGTCTACACGATCGTCGGCTACCTCGAGCAGCTCGGCGCCGAGTGCGTCGTCGTGCGCAACGACGCGGTCGAGGTCGGAGCTGTCGCCGAGCACGACGGTGTCCTCGTCTCCCCCGGTCCGGGCACGCCCGAGGGCGCCGGGGTCTCGATGGAGGTCATCCGCGAGTGCGCCCGCCTCGGTACCCCGATGTTCGGTGTCTGCCTCGGCCACCAGGCCCTCGGCGTCGTCGCCGGCGCGACGGTCGACCGGGCCCCCGAGCTGCTCCACGGCAAGACCTCCCTCGTGCACCACGACGGCACCGGCGTCCTCGAGGGCCTGCCGTCCCCGTTCACGGCGACCCGCTACCACTCGCTGACCATCGACCCGGCGACCCTGCCCGACGAGCTCGTCGCCACCGGCCACACCGACTCCGGTGTCGTCATGTCGGTGCGCCACCGCGACCTGCCGCTGCACGGCGTGCAGTTCCACCCCGAGAGCGTCCTGACCGAGGGCGGGCACCGGATGCTCGCCAACTTCCTCGCGATGTGCGGCGACACCGGGGCGGTCGCCCGGTCGGCGGGCCTGAGCCCGCTCGTCACCGCCGCCGTCTGACCACACGACAGAGGGCCCGTCCGACCACGTGGTCGGACGGGCCCTCTCCCGTCTGCGGCGCCGGCGCCGGCGCCGGCGTCAGGGCAGGATCGGCGGCGGCGAGGTCGTGTCGGTCGGGGTGCCGGTGTCGGTCGGCGTCGGCGTGATCGTGACGGTCGACGGGGTGGGCGTCGGCGTCTTGGCGACCTTGACGGTGATCGTCGAGCCGGCCTTGACGATGTCGCCGGACTTCTCGACGTCGAGGACCTGGTCGGCCGGCTTGTCGGAGTCGACCGGCTCCTTCTTCGGGTTGAGGCCGGCGTTCTGCAGGGAGATGACGGCCTGCGTCCAGTCCTTGCCGACGAGGTCGTCGGGCACCTTGACGTTGCCGGTGGCGTAATAGACCGTCACGTCCGAGCCGGCGGCGACCGTCGAGTTGGCCGACGGCTCCGTCTTGGTCACCTTGTTCTTGTCCTGGTCGGGGGTGTTCTCCTCGACGAACTTGGCGACCTTGAAGCCCTGCTTCTCCAGCTCGGTGCGCGCATCGTCCTTGTTCATCCCGGTGACGTCGGGCATCTGGACGCTGTCCGGACCGGTCGACACGACGAACCGGACGACCGACTGCTCGGCCACCTGACCGCCGGGCTTGGGGTCCTGGCTGATGACGCTGTCCTTGGGCACGGTCGTGCTCGGGGCGGTCGACTTCTCGCCGCGCAGGTTGTTCGCCGCGAGCGTCTGGGTGGCCTGCGCCTCCTGCATGTTGACGATCGAGGGCACCGCGACCATCTTCACGTCGGGCGTCTGGTTGCCGAACCACGTCACCGCGAGCCAGCCGACGAGCCCGAGCAGCACGAGGGCGAGGACGGTGATGAGGGCGGCGCGGCCCTTGTGGCCCTGGCGCTCCTCGTCCTCGTCGTGGCCGACGGCCGGCAGCCCGGCGGTGTTGCCGTACTGGGACCGACGCGTCACCGGCTGCACCGCGGTGGGCGCGCCGGCCGAGGCGTAGGACGCCGGGAGCGTCTGGGTGGCCGCGGCGCCGACGGCTGCGCCGGTGCCGAGGGCGGCGGCGCTGATCGGACGCCCGAGGCGGACGTTCTCGAGGTCGGCGCGGAAGGCGGCGGCGTCCTGGTAGCGGGCGTCGCGGTCCTTCTCGAGCGAGTGGAGGGTGACGGCGTCGAGGTCGCCGCCCACGGCGTCGTTCCAGACGCTGGGCGGCTGCGGCAGCTCGCCGACGTGCTGGTAGGCGATGGCCACCGGCGAGTCGCCGGTGAAGGGCGGCCGGCCGGTGAGCAGCTCGAAGAGCATGCAGCCGGTCGAGTAGAGGTCCGACCGCGCGTCGACGGTCTGGCCCTGCGCCTGCTCCGGGGAGAGGTACTGCGCCGTGCCGACGACCGACTGGGTCTGGGTCATCGTCGCCGCGGTGTCGGCGATCGCCCGCGCGATGCCGAAGTCCATGACCTTGACCGTGCCGTCGTCGGTGATCATGACGTTGGCCGGCTTGATGTCGCGGTGGACGATGCCCATGCGGTGGCTGTAGGCCAGCGCGTCGAGGACGCCCTCGGTGACCCGGATCGCCTCGGCCGGGTCGAGCTGCTGGTGCTCGGTGAGCTTCTGCCGCAGGGTCAGGCCGTCGACGTGCTCCATGACCATGTACGGCAGGTGCGTCCGCGTGCCGTTCGGGCCGTCGATGAACGCGTCGTCCTCCCCGGAGTCGAAGATCGCGACGATCGACGGGTGGTTGAGGCCCGCGGCCGACTGCGCCTCGCGGCGGAACCGCATGAGGAAGTTCTGGTCGCGGGCGAGGTCGGAGCGCAGCATCTTGATGGCGACCGTGCGCCCCAGACGCGTGTCGTGGCCGATGTGGACGTCGGCCATGCCGCCGCGGCCGATGAGCTCACCCACCTCGTAGCGTCCGCCGAGGATCCGGGGGGAAGTGGTCACGTCGCTCGCCCTCGCTCGCTCGGGTGCTGCCTGATCGAATGCTGCGTCATCGTCGTCCGCTCGTCGTGCCATCTCGTCGGGCCGGTCGGTCATGTCAGTTGCCCTTCCCCTTGCCCTTGCCCTTGTCCTTGCCGGGCGGGCCCTTCGGTGCGTCCTGCTGCGGGGCGTCGCTGGTCGTCGTGGTGGGCGGGGTGGTGGTGGAGGTGGTGCTCGTGGCCTCGGACGACGCACCGGCGCCGGCGGTGCCCGTCGTGCCCGACACGGTGGGCGACGCGGGGGCCTGGCCCGCGGCGCCGCCCATCCGGCCGCCGAGGGCGAAGGCGCCCCACGCGACGAGCAGCACGAGCGGGACGGCGAGCCAGGCCCAGCGCGGGTTCAGGCCGCGGGTCGGGCCGTCGCCGTGGGTGCCCAGGGGCGGGGTGTCGCCGCGGTGGGCGGATGACTCGGGCAGGGCCGCCCCGGCCGCAGCCCCGGCCGCCCCGGCTGCAGCGCCGGCCCGGCCGGCCGCACGGGACGAGCCCGACGCGTCGGTGCGCGGGTGGGCTGCGGTGAAGGCGCGCGTCGGGTCGAGCGCCGCGAGAGGAGCCGTGGCGTCGCTGGACCCGAGCGGGGCCGGGGTGACGCCGGGGAGCGCGCCGAGCGGCATGCCGACGGCGGCCGCCACCTCGCTGGCGGCGTGCGGGCGCTCGGCGGCGGTCTTGGCCAGGCACGCGCCGACGATGCCGCGGAGGTCCTCGGGCACGGTGTCGGGCAGCGGCGGTGGCGGGTCGTTGACCTGCGCGAGGGCCGTGGCCACCGGGGTGCCCATGTCGAACGGCTTGAGGCCGGTCATCATCTCGTGGGCCACGACGCCGAGGGAGTAGATGTCGCTGGCCGCCGTGGCCGGCTCGCCGAGCGCCTGCTCGGGGCTGATGTAGTCGGGGGTGCCGAGCACCTCGCCGGCGCGGGTGTGCCCCGAGCCGTCACCGATGCGGGCGATGCCGAAGTCGGTGAGCTTGGCCTGCCCCTCGCCGGTGACGATGATGTTGGCGGGCTTGACGTCGCGGTGCACGACGCCGGCCTCGTGCGCCGCCGACAGCGCCAGCGCGGCCTGGCCGAGGATCGAGCGGACGTCGTCGGGCGCCATCCCGCCGTCGCTCTCGCGGATCAGCTCGCCGAGGGTGCGCCCCGGCACGAGCTCCATGACGATGTAGGCGACGTCGTCCTCCTCGCCGTAGTCGTACACGGCGGCGATGTTCGGGTGGTGCAGGCCGGCGCTGCCGCGCGCCTCGTCGCGGAAGCGGTCGATGAACGTCGTGTCGTCGGGGTCGGCCGGGCGCAGCACCTTGACCGCGACCGGGCGCTCGAGGACGGTGTCGGTGGCCTCCCAGACGTCGCCCATCCCGCCCGACGCGATGCTCGTGTCGAGGGTGTAGCGCTGCCCGAGCGTCGTGCCGGGCTCGAGGAGGCTCATCGGCCGAGCACCGCCTCCATGACGTCCTTGGCGATCGGGGCCGCGACGCGTCCGCCACCGACCTCGCTGCCGGTGACGCCGCCGTCCTCGACGACGACCGCCACGGCGACCTTCGGGTCGTCGGCCGGGGCGAAGCTGATGAACCAGGCGTGCGGCGGCTTGCCCTTCTCGTGCTGGGCCGTGCCGGTCTTGCCGGCCACCTTGACGCCGTCGATCCGTGCCCGGGCGCCACTGCCGTTGTCGACGACCGAGACCATCATCTTCGTCAGGGTCGAGGCGGTCTGCTCCGAGACCGCCTGCGACAGCTCGGTCGGGTCGGGCGTCGAGGAGATGACGTCGAGGTTGGCGCTGCGCACCGAGTCGATGATGTAGGGCGTCATGACGCTGCCCTTGTTCGCGATGCCGGCCGCGACCATCGCCATCTGCAGTGGCGTCGTCTTGACGTCGTACTGGCCGATGGCGGCCTGCGCCGATTGCGGCTCGTTCATGTCGACGGGGACCGAGCTCGTGGCGGCCCGCAGGGGCACCTGCAGGGAGTCGCCGAAGCCGAACTTCGCCGCCTGGGCGCGCAGCTTCTCGCCGCCGAGGTCGAGCCCGAGCGAGCCGAACGCGGTGTTGCACGAGATCTCGAGCGCGTGGATCAGCGTCGTCTCGTTGTTCGGCCCGCACGGCTGGCCGGTCTCGTTCGGCAGGTTCGTGCTCGTCAGCGGCAGGTCGAGCTCGGCCGGGCCCGGCACCTTGGAGTTCTCGTCGGTGACGACGCCGTTCTCGAGGGCCGCGGCCGCCGTGACGACCTTGAACGTCGAACCGGGCGGGTAGAGGCTGCTGAGGGCCCGGTTGACGTAGGGCTTGTCGGGATCGGTGGAGAGCTGCTGCCAGGCCTTGGAGGCCTTGGCGAGGTCGTGGCTCGAGAGCGGGTTCGGGTCGTACTGCGGGTGGCTGACCATCGCCAGGATCGCGCCGGTCTTCGGGTCGAGGGCGACGACGGCGCCCTTGCTCTTGCCGAGGGCGTCGTCGGCGGCCTTCTGCGCCTTGGGGTCGATGGTCAGCTCGAGCGTCGCACCGGCGGTCTTGCGGCCGGTGATGAGGTCGGTGACGCGTCGGACGAAGAGGGTGTCGGAGTCGCCCGTGAGCAGGTCGTCGGCCGCGTGCTCGAGGCCGTACGGTGCCCCGACGACGTAGCTGTAGAAGCCGGTGACCTGCGAGTACAGCTCGCCCGGCTGGTATCGGCGCAGGAACTTGTACTGGTCGTCGACCGGGATCGACTTGGCGATGGCCTGGCCGCCGACGACGATCGAGCCGCGCTCGCGCGAGTAGGTGTCGAGGAGCGTGCGCTTGTTGGCGGCCATCGCGCCGAGCGACTTGGCCTGGACGAACTGGATGACCGTGGCCGACACGAGCAGCGCGGTGAACAGCGCCGCCATGAGCAGCGAGAGGCGTCGGATCGGGGTGTTCACGGCATCCTCACCACCTGGGTGACCTCGGCCGGTGCGGGGTCGTCGACGGCGACACCGACCGGGATCTCCGGCATCGGGCGCCGGGCCTGGTCGGAGATGCGCAGGAGCAGGGCGGTGATGACCCAGTTCGCGAGCAGCGAGGAGCCACCGAGGGACATGAAGGGCGTCGTGAGGCCGGTCAGCGGGATGACGCGCGTGACGCCGCCGATGACGATGAAGACCTGGAAGGCGACGGAGAACGCGAGGCCGACGGCGAGCAGCTTGCCGAAGCCGTCGCGCACGCCGAGGGCCGTGCGGACGCCGCGCTCGCAGAAGATGACGTAGAGCACGAGGATGCCGAGCGTGCCGAAGAGGCCGAGCTCCTCGCCGAGGCTCGAGAAGATGAAGTCGCTCTCGGCGAACGAGGTGAGCCACGGCCGGCCGGCGCCGAGCCCGGTACCCGTCAGGCCACCGGCGGCCATCCCCCACAGGCCGTTGGCCAGCTGGTTGGACCGCTCCAGGTTGTCGGGCGAGAACGGATCCAGCCAGAGGTCGACGCGCTTGGTGAAGTGGGAGAACGCCGACAGGGCGAACACGACGGCGGCCGAGAAGAGGAGCAGGCCGATGACGATCCACGACGTGCGCTCGGTGGCGACGTAGAGCATCGCGACGAAGAGGCCGAAGAAGAGCAGCGCGGTGCCGAGGTCGCTCTGGAAGACGAGGATGAGCAGGCACATGACCCACGCCACGACGATCGGGCCGAGGTCGCGGCCGCGCGGGAAGGTGAACCCGAGGACCTTCTTGCCGGCGAGCGACAGCACGTCGCGGGTCTGCACGAGGTAGCCGGCGAAGAAGACGGCGAAGGCGATCTTGGCGAACTCGCCCGGCTGGAAGTTCATCGGGCCGATCGAGATCCAGATCTGCGAGCCGTTGATCGAGCGGCCGAGGCCCGGCACGAGGGGCGCGAGGAGCAGCGCGAGACCGGCGGCCATCGAGACGTAGGTGTAACGGCGCAGGAGGCGGTGGTCGCGCAGCGCGATGATGACCCCGATGGCCAGCACGACGGCGAGCGTCGTCCAGATGATCTGGCGGTAGGCGTCGCCGTCGGTGCCGAGCTTGCCGCGCGCGAGGTCGAGGCGGTGGATCATGACCAGGCCGAGCCCGTTGAGGACCGTGGAGATCGGCAGCAGCACGGGGTCGGCGTACGCGGCCTTCCACCGGAGCACGAGGTGCACGGCGAGCATGAGCAGCGTGAAGCCGCCGGCCACCGGGATGATGTTTGCCGGGACGGTGCCGTTGCGGTTGAGGTCGGTGGTGACCCACGCGAGCAGGACGATGCCGATGGCGAGGATCAGCAGCCCCAGCTCGGCGTTGCGGCGCGTGCGGGGGGTCAGGGGCTCGACGGTCGTCGACGGACGCGGCGCGGGCGTGGACGGACGCGGCGTGGTGGGCGCGGGCGTCGTCGGGGTGGGCGTGCTCGGCGTGGGCGTCGGGGTCGGCGTCGGTTGCGGGGTGGTGCCGCAGGGCGTGCCGGTGATGGCCAGGTGCTGGCAGCGCATCGCCTCGCCGCGGAGGCGGTCGACCTTGCCCTCGGCGTCGGTGAGGTCGCGGGCCGGGATCGTGTTGTCGACCGAGCCCTGGACGTCGACGGGCAGGTCGCTGACGCGGACCTCCGACTCGGTGTCGACGCGGGACAGGGCGATCGGGCCGAGCTCGGCCGAGACGCCGCGGAAGATCGCGACGTGCCCGTTGCTCGCCGCGACGTAGAACTGCTTCTGCGACCACGCGTACGCCGCGTAGCCCCCGGCGCCGAGGATCGCCGCGACGACGACGACGCCGATGGTGCGGCGGGCCACCTTGGCCCGGCGCGAGCGGGCCGGCCCCTCGGCGAGCTCGACGTGCGACTCGTCGTCGTCGGCGGCGTCGCGGCCCGTGGCGGCGCGCGAGAGCGCCGCGGCCTTCTCGGCCGGCGAGGTGGGGATGGCGCGGGTGCGGTTGGGCAGGCGCTTGGCCGCCGCCCCGACGACCTGCGGCACGGTGACCGGGAGGTCGTCGCCGTCGGCGTCGACGACCTCGGCGACGATGACCGTGACGTTGTCGCGGGTGCTCGCCTTGAGGGCCACCTCGATGCAGCGGTCGGCGGCGTCGTCGGGCGTGCGGGCCTCGCGGAGGATCTCCTCGATGACGTCGGCGCCGACGAAGTCGGACAGGCCGTCGGAGCACAGCAGGAAGCGGTCGCCGATCTTGGCCTCGCGCAGCGAGGTGTCCGGCTCGTCGTCGGGCTGGCCGGTCATGACGCGGGTGACGACCGAGCGCTGCGGGTGGTGCCCGGCGTCCTCCTTGGAGATGCGCCCTTCGTCGATGAGCTGCTGGACGAAGGAGTGGTCCTTGGTGATCTGGCTGAAGGTGTCGCCGCGGAGCATGAACGCGCGGGAGTCGCCGATGTGGGCCATCGCGAGCTTGTTGCCGGTGCGGAGCATGACGATGGTCGTGCTGCCCATGCCGGCGAGGTCGGCGTTCTCGCGCATCGCGCGGGTCAGCTTGGCGTTGGCCGAGTGCAGGGCCTCCTCGAGCAGCGGCACGGCCTGGTCGGCGGTGACGTCCTCCTCGTCGAGCGGGGCCAGCTCGCCGACGATCATCGAGCTCGCGACGTCGCCCGCGGCGTGGCCGCCCATGCCGTCGGCGAGGACGAGCAGGTTGGGGCCGGCGTAGCCGGAGTCCTCGTTGCGGGACTTGGGTCCCAGACCGAGGTCGGAGCGCGCGGCGTAGCGCAGGGCGATGGCCATCCGGTCAGCCCCGCAGCTCGAGGACCGTCTTGCCGATGCGCAGCGTGGTGCCCACCTCGACCGGGCGCGAGCCGGTCAGCTTGTCGCGGCCGATGAACGTGCCGTTGGTCGAGCCGAGGTCCTCGACGAGCCAGCCGTCGCGGGCCTGGTCGGGGTAGATGCGGCAGTGCCGGCCCGACGCGTAGTCGTCGTCGAGGACGAGCGCGCACTCGGGGTTGCGGCCGATGAGGATGCCGCTGCTGCGCAGGGGCAGGGAGGTGCCGGTGAGCGGGCCCTCGGTGACGACGAGCGTGGTCGGGACGCTCTTGCGCCCGCGGGGCCGACGCGCGGCGGCGCCCGCCGCTGCACCGGCCGCGCCTCCCGCGGCAGCCGCGCCCGCGGCGCCGGCCGCACCGGCGGCGGCGCCCCCGACGGCGGCGGGCTGGCGCCTGGCGCGCGCCCGCTCCTTCTCCTGCGCCTTCTCCTGGGCCTTGGCCGCCTTGCGCTGGGTCCGGCGGCTCACCGACGTGCCGTAGATGTCGGTGCGCAGGACGCCGACGACACTGAAGATGAAGATCCACAGCAGCGCGAGCAGACCCAGCCGCAGCAGGGTCAGGGTGAGTTCACTCATGCATCACCACGTGTCGTCGGGGTGGTCACGGCGGTCAACGCCGCCCGGCTCGGAAGGTGGCGGTGGTGCGCCCGAGGGTGAGGCGGTCGCCGTCCTGGAGGCGCTGGCTCGCGATGCGCTCGCCGTTGACGAACGTGCCGTTCGTCGAGTTGAGGTCGCGGATCGAGGTGACGAGGTGCGGGCCGTCGGTGGTGACCCGGATCTCGCTGTGCCGCCGGGACACCCCGGGGTCGTCGACCACGATGTCGGCGGAGTCGTCACGCCCGAGCGTCGTCAGGGCCCCGAGCAGGGGGTAGCGGTCGCCGTTGATGTCGAGCCACGGGCGGGCCGAGGGGTTGCTGCGGGCGCCCGGACGCTGCGCCGGCGGCTCGTCGACCATGGTGCCGCCCGGCGTCTGGGGGCGAGGGGCCGGCGCGGGCTCGCGCGACGGGGCGGGTGCGGCGGCGGCGCCGGCCCGCTTGGCCGTGGCCGGACGGACGCGGAAGACACCGGTCTCGAGGCCCTCGCCCTCGACGAGGTCGACCTCGAGCGGGCCACCGGGCTGGTAGCCCTGGGAGTCGGCGTGCTCCTGGGCGGCGGCGACGAGGTCGTCGGTGAGGTCGTCCTCGTAGTCACCGAGGCGCTCGTAGTCGGTGGGGCTGAGCTCGATCGTGTAGAGGTTGGGCACCATGGCCCGGCCGTGGCCGACGATCGCGGCGCGGTCGTCCATGGCCCGGCGGATCGCCGAGGCGATCTCCACGGGCTGGACCTCGGACTTGAACGCCTTCGCGAAGGCACCGTGGACAGCCTTGGCCAGACCGTGCTCGACACGGTTGATGAGTCCCACGCCGTCTCCTCCTTCGTGTGCGCGCTTGCCGCTGGGCGCTTCATCGTAACCGGGTCACCCGTGCAAGGCCCCAACCGACGGGCGCTGGGTACGGGTGTGGAAAGTCCGTTTCGCCCCGCGCCACGCGTGGTCAGCAGGTTTGATGTGTCGCGGAAGCATGGGACCATCGCGGGGGGTCCGTGAGCGGGCCCCGCACGTGCAGGCCAGCAAGGAGCGCTCGATGAGCAACGACGAGACCGGCAACACCGAGGGCCAGGGCATCCCCGGCTTCTCCTCGAACAACCGGGTCCCAGGGGGGTTCGCGCTGCCCATTCCCGTCGCGACGGGGACGTCCGAGGACCAGCCCTCGAGCGACCCGTGGTCCTCGACGTGGGACGACGACTCCTGGCAGTCGGAGGAGGCGGCGTCCGAGCAGTCCTCCCCCGAGGCGTCCGGCGGCAACACGTGGAGCGACCCCTACGCCTCGAGCGGCGAGTCGACGACGGCCGACGACGCGTCGGCCTCGGGCGGCACGAGCAGCACGAGCAGCTCCGACAGCGACTTCGCCGCCTACGAGGGCGACTACGACTCCTCCTACTCGAGCGGCTCCACCTCGTACGGGTCGGGGCAGAACGGCTGGTCCTCCTGGGAGTCCGGCAGCGGCAGCACCGAGGCCGACGAGTCGACGCGCCACTGGCAGTCCCTGCAGCACGACGCCGAGGTCGCCGACGCCTCGCAGGAGGAGTACTCCGGCTGGGTGCCCGCGGGGTCGGCGTCGAGCACCTCCACGGCCTCCACCACCCCCGCCGCCGAGCGCACCGGTCGCTTCTCGACCGACCACACGAGCGCGCGTGACGCGTACGCCGCCACCCCGGCCGTCGACCCCGACGTCGCCGCGGCCGCCGAGGAGCTCGGCCACTCCTACGACCTCACGCCCGTCGACCGCGCCGGCAACTCCGACCGTCCGAGCGCCGAGGACCTCATCACGGCCCGCTCCAAGGGTGAGCGCCAGAAGGTCAAGGCGAACTCGGGCCTGCGCAAGGCCTTCGGGCTGGGCCCGAGCACCAAGGAGCTGCTCGAGCGCGACCGCATCGACCGCATCGCCCGGCCGCTCAACGGCCGCAAGACGATCATGGTCATCAACACCAAGGGCGGCGGCGGCAAGACGCTCGTCACGCTCATGCTCGCCAGCTACCTCGGCCGGTACCGCTCCGGCTCGGTCCTCGCGTGGGACAACAACGAGACCGAGGGCACGCTCGGCATGCGCGCCCCGTCGCAGAGCCACCACCGCACGGTCGTCGACCTGCTCGGCGCGCTGCCGACCATCGCCGGCGACCCGAACGCCGGCACCTCCGAGCTCGAGCACTGGGTGCGCGAGCAGCGCGGCCTCTCCTTCGACGTGCTGGCCTCGGCCGACGACGACGAGGCGATGCGCATCATCGGCGAGCAGGAGTTCGAGGACCTCCACACGCAGCTGTCCCGCTTCTACCGGATGATCATCGTCGACACCGGCAACAACCGCCTCGCGCCGAACTGGCTCGCGGCGGCCGCCCGCGCCGACATGCTCGTCTTCGCCACCTCGCTCAAGGACGACACCTCGGTCGTCGCCGCGAAGAACCTCGACGCGCTCGTCGCGATGGGCCGCGGCGACCTCGTGCGCAACGCCGTCTGCGTCATCTCGCACACGTCGGCCAAGGGCAACGACATCGGCGCCGGCGTCCACACCCGCGAGCACTTCGAGCAGTGGGTGCGCGGCGTCGTCGACATCCCCTACGACCCGATGCTCGCCCCGGGCCTGCACCTCGACCCGCTCAAGATCAGCAAGAAGACGCACGACGCCTGCATGGAGATGGCCGCCGTCGTCGTCGACGGTCTCTGAGCCCCGCACGTCGCCCGACGCGTCCGTCCCTCCTCGGTGACGGGCGCGTCGTCGCGTCCGGAGTGCTTCCGTGGGGTATCCCGGTGCCATGGCCCGCCTCGCCCTGACCGGAGCCGCCGGACGCATCGCGGCGTCGCTGCGGCCGCGCCTGCGTGCGGCCGGGCACGACCTCGTGCTCCTCGACGCGGTCCCGGTGCCCGAGCCGGTGGCCGGTGAGCAGGTCGTCGAGGCGGACCTGCGCGACGTCGACGCCCACGCCGACGCGTTCGCCGGGGCCGAGCTCGTCGTGCACCTGGGCGGGCTGTCCGACGAGCGCCCGTGGCCCGACCTGCTCGCCGTCAACGTCGACGGGACCCGGGCCGTGCTCGACGCCGTGGTGCGGGCGGGCGTCCGGCGCGTCCTGCTCGCGAGCTCGGTCCACGCCGCCGGCTACGCGCGCGTCGACGACCCGGCCACGGCGGCCGGGATGCCGCTGCCCGCGCCGGACACGTACTACGGCGCCAGCAAGGCGGCGGTCGAGGCGCTCGGCGGGCTGTACGCCGGGCGGTTCGGGCTCACGGTCGTCAGCGCCCGGATCATGACCTTCGCCGACGAGCCCGGCAGCCCGCGCTCGCTGCAGTTGTGGCTGTCCGGCGACGACATGGCCCGGCTCGTCGAGGCGGTGCGCACGACGGACGCCGGTGGGCACCACGTCGTGTGGGGCGTCTCGGCCAACACCCGGCGTCGGGTCGACCTCGAGCCGGGCCGCGCCGTCGGGTTCGAGCCGCAGGACGACGCCGAGACGTTCGCTGCGGAGGTGCAGCGGGCGGACGCGTCGCAGGCGCCCGCCGTGCTCGGCGGCGGGTTCGCCGACCCGTCCTACCGGCTCGGTGAGGCCCACGGGGGCCGGGAGCACCGGTCCTGAGCGGCGAGTGGCCTCAGGCGTCCCCGGCGAAGCCGCGGAAGGCCTCGGTGAAGTCGGCGGTCAGGGCGTCTCCGGGCTGTCCGACCCACCCCGGTTTGGCGATCCGGTGGGCCATGCACCACACTGTCCTCTTGTCACGCGCGAGTGGCGGAACGGCAGACGCGCTGGCTTCAGGTGCCAGTGTCCGAAAGGGCGTGGGGGTTCAAATCCCCCCTCGCGCACGCGATGACGAAGG
>NZ_MLJO01000035.1 GCF_001956915.1 Intrasporangium flavum
GCACCGACGCGTCGGGCAACCTCACCTTCACCGGCGACCCGAAGACGGGCGCGCCCGTCGTGCAGAAGCTCTTCAAGGGCCTCGGCACGAACAACGAGGCGTGGTCCGGGGTCATGACGCAGTACTGCGACGGCCCGCTCGTGGCCAAGGGTGCGACCTCGTGCCCGGCCGGTGCGGCCCACGTCGGCTACCCGACCGGCGGCAACCTCGCCGGCGTCTGGTACGACCCGTCGACCGCCGCCCCGTCCTCGGCCACGGCCAAGCAGCTCGGTGACGAGGCCGTCAAGGCGGCCGGCCACTTCGGCAACACGACCGCGGCGAGCAACCGCTACGCCCAGTACGTCGTGCTGTCCCCGACCGGCACGCACCCGGACGGCTTCAACACGCCGTCGGGCACGTTCTGCGCCTGGCACGACTACAACGGCGACCCGTACGTGGGCTCGGCCTCGGCCTACGGCGACATCGCCTTCACGAACATGCCCTACGTCATGGACATGGGCACCAGCTGCGGCCAGAACTTCGTCAACGCCGGCGCGGCCGGGACCGACGACGGCTACAGCATGGTCGAGGGCCACGAGTACGCCGAGACGATCACCGACCAGAACCCGGCGGGCGGCTGGACGAACACGACCTCGCGCACCTACTCCGGCCAGGAGAACGCCGACGAGTGCGCCTGGATCGCCCCGGGCTCGGCGGGTGGCGCCGGCAACGTGTCGACGGCGCAGGGCTCCTTCGCCATGCAGGCGACGTGGTCCAACGACACGAACCGCTGCGACCTGTCGCACGCGACCGTGAGCTGAGGCGTCGCCCCGCACCACCGAAGCACCGCACCACCGCACCACCGCACGACGAAGGCCCCCGAGCAGTGCTCGGGGGCCTTCGGGCGTGACGGGTGCGCCCGGGGGCGCAGCGGGTCAGCGCTTGCTGTACTGCGGGGCCTTGCGGGCCTTCTTGAGACCGGCCTTCTTGCGCTCCGGGACGCGGGCGTCGCGGGTCAGGAAGCCGGCCTTCTTCAGCGCCGGGCGGTTGAGCTCGGCGTCGAC
>NZ_MLJO01000036.1 GCF_001956915.1 Intrasporangium flavum
CGGTTGAGCTCGGCGTCGACCTCGTTGAGCGAGCGGGCCACACCGAGGCGGACCGCGCCGGCCTGGCCGGAGGGGCCACCGCCGTGGACGCGGACGAGGACGTCGTAGGAGCCCTCGAGCTCGAGGATGGTCAGCGGCTCGCGGACGATCTGCTGGTGCACCTTGTTCGGGAAGTAGTCCGCGAGGGCGCGGCCGTTGATCTTCCACTCGCCGGTGCCCGGGACGATGCGGACGCGGGCGATGGCCTGCTTGCGGCGGCCGGTGGCCGAGCCGGGCGTCGAGACCTGGCGGGCGCGCTTGGCCTCGCCGGTCGCCGAGGCGTCGGACTCCGAGGTGTACTCGGTCAGCTCGGGCTCGTCGGTGTCGAGGACGCCCTCGTTGATGATGTCAGTCACGTGTGTGTTCGCTTTCTACGCAGCAGCGGCGGAGCCGGGCTTACTGCGCGACCTGGGTGATCTCGAAGGGGACGGGCTGCTGGGCCGCGTGCGGGTGCTCGGCACCGCGGTAGACCTTGAGCTTGGACAGCTGCTGGCGGGCCAGCGAGTTCTTCGGGAGCATGCCCCGGATCGCCTTCTCGACGGCCTTCTCCGGGCTCTTGGCGAGCAGCTCGGTGTAGGACGTGGAGCGCAGACCGCCCGGGAAGCCCGAGTGGCGGTAGGCCTTCTTCTGCTCGAGCTTGGCGCCGGTGAGGGCGACCTTGTCGGCGTTGATGATGATGACGAAGTCACCGGTGTCGACGTGCGGCGCGAACTGCGGCTTGTGCTTGCCGCGCAGCAGGATCGCAGCCTGGCTCGCGAGGCGACCGAGCACGACGTCGGTCGCGTCGATGACGTGCCACGCGCGAGTGACCTCGCCGGGCTTCGGGGTGTACGTACGCAATGGAGTCTGCCTTCTCGCTTCAAAACGATGGATGCGTGCCGCCGGGGCGATGACCCGCGCCGGTCCGATGCGTGTGGCTCGGACCCTCCGCGCTGATCGCGCGGGCGTCCGGGCCTCGCCCTGCCGGTTCGGCACAACAGTCATCCAGTTTACGGAGGAGCTGACCCACGGCCAAATCGACGGCGCAGGGCCCCGAAACGGGCGCTGACCTGCACCGATGCCCGCTCCAGCCAACCATGCAGACTTCTTGTGCAAACAGATTGTGCAAAGGTAGTGTGCACACTATGGCTGCACACCCCCCGATGCCGGACAACATCTGGCTCACCCCGGAGAGCCTCCGGGTCCTGGCCCACCCCCTGCGCTCCCGCCTCCTCGGGGCGCTGCGCCGCGGGGGGCCGGCCACGGCCACCGACCTCGCCGCGGCCCTGGGCACCAACTCCGGCGCCACGAGCTACCACCTGCGCAAGCTCGAGTCGGTCGGTCTCGTCGAGGACACCGGCG
>NZ_MLJO01000037.1 GCF_001956915.1 Intrasporangium flavum
GCGGCTCGAACATCCCGCTCACCGTTCCCGCCGGCAAGGCGGTGAACTTCTACTACGACCACCGCACGCACTGGGTCACGAGCGACGCCCAGGGGCCGATCATCACGGCGCCGGGCTCCTTCCAGAGCGAGCTCGGCTGCCCCGGCGACTGGTCGCCCGACTGCATGCGCTCGTGGCTGCAGGACCCGGACGGCGACGGCACGTACACCTTCAGCACCGACGCCATCCCGGCCGGCAGCTACGAGTTCAAGGTCGCCCACGGCCTGACGTGGGACGAGAACTACGGAGCCGGTGGCGCGCCCGGCGGCGCGAACGTCGCCTTCACGGTGCCCTCCGACGGCGTCGTCACGACGATCAGCTACGTGCTGGCCACGCACCAGATCTCGGTCAAGACCTCCAAGGCGGGGGCCGCGCCCGACCTGACCAAGGCCAAGGCGTTCGTGGTCGGCCCCGACCTCGTCGCGTGGCCGGCGAGCGGCCTCCCGGCCGGCACCGACCCGGCGACGCTCTCGTGGCGCCTGCACTGGTCGGCGACCGGGGGCCTGGCGGTCGACGCCGAGGCCGTGACCGGTGGCTCGGTGGCCACGCTGACGCGTGACCCGGCGGGCCTGCCCGCCTCGCTCGTCGCCGCCCACCCGGAGCTCAAGGGCTACGTGGCGCTGCGCAC
>NZ_MLJO01000038.1 GCF_001956915.1 Intrasporangium flavum
CTCGCCGCCGAGGCGCACGAGCAGCGTGCCGGGCGCGTCGGCCCGCGCCACGAGGAGCCCGGCCACGTACCAAGCCCGCCGGCCGTCGACGCGTCGCTCGCGGCAGCCATCGAGGGTCGCGAGGAAGGCCGCGACGTCGTCCAGCGTCATCGGTCGAGCGTAGCCGCGGCCGGAGGTCACGGGGCGAAGGGCGTGATGCAGAACGGGTGGCCGGCCGGGTCGAGCAGCACGCGCCAGCGCAGGTCCGGCTGGGGGTCGGCGAGGCTCGCGCCGAGCGACACGGCGCGGTCGGCGAGCGCGTCGAGGGAGCCGGCGTCCTCGACGGTCAGGTCGAGGTGCAGCACCGAGGTGCCGGGCCAGGCGGGCGCCACATGGCCCTCCACCTGCTGCGCCACGAGCACGAGCCCGCCGACGTCGACCGCCGAGGCGTGGTCGTTCGACCACAGCACGCGGCCCGCGAGCAGGTCGGCCCAGAACCGGGCCAGTGCCCGGTGGTCGCCGCAGTCGAGCGAGACGGCGCCGACGCGCAGCGCGGGTCGAGGTGGCTCCACGGGCCGATGCTAGCGAGCCGGGTCCGCCCCGACGGTCGCAGCGCGCTCGGTGCTCGTGCCGGGGCAGCCCTGCGTGCCCGAGCACGACCAGCCGGCCGGGCCCCGCGGTGCGGCCGCGGCGGCCGCCACGGTCTCCGGTGCCACCTCGCCGGGCTCGCCCTCGGGCTCCGGCGCGTCGTTGCGGATGAGCAGCCACGACACCGCAGCGCCCGCGAGCAGCATGACGGCGCAGACGAGCATGGCGGTGCGGTAGGCCGACGAGAACGCCGCGGGTCGGGCGTAGTCCGCGCCGGACAGGCCCACAGCCGCCGGCAGCGCGGCCACCGCGAGGAGGCTGCCCGACCGTGCGACGGCGTTGTTGACGCCGCTCGCGACCCCGGCGAACCGGTCCGGCGCCGCGGCGAGCACCGTGGCGGTGAGCGGCGCGACGAGCAACACGAGCCCGAGGCCGAAGACCGTGACCCCGGGCAGCACCCCGGTCCAGTACGACGAGGACGCCCCGACGCCGGAGAGCAGCAGTGTGCCGACCCCGCAGAGCACCGGTCCGACCGTCATCGGCACGCGCGGGCCGATCCGCGCCGCGAGCGCGCCGCCGCGGGCCGCGAACAGGAGCATGAGCACGGTGATCGGCAGGGTGGCCACGCCGGCGGGCAGCGGCCCCCACCCGAGGACGGTCTGCAGCTGCAGGGTGAGGAAGAAGAAGACCGCCCCGAGCGCGGCGTAGACGAGCAGCGTCATGGCGTTGGCGGCGCTGAACTGGCGCGAGGCGAACAGCGACGGCGGGACCATCGGGTGGTGGGTGCGGCGCTCGACGTCGACGAACACCACCCCGAGCAGGATGCCGACCGCCGCGACCGCCGCGGTGCCACCGGCGCCGAGCGCGTCGTGCTCGATGAGGGCGAAGGTCGTGACGCCGAGCGCGAGCGTGGCGAGCACCGCACCGGCGACGTCGAAGGTGTGGTCGGCCCGCGCGTCGCGCGTCTCCGGCACGGCGGTCACCGCGATGACGACCGTGAGGACGCCGAGGGGCACGTTGAGCAGGAACGCCCAGCGCCAGCTCGCGTACTCGACGAGCCAGCCGCCGACGAACGGCCCGATCGCCGCGGCGATCCCGCCGAGGCCGGACCAGGCGCCGATGGCGCGGCCGCGGTCGTCGTGGCGGAAGGTCGACTGGATCATGGCGAGGCTGCCGGGGGTGAGCAGCGCGCCGCCGACGCCCTGGAGCACCCGGGCCGCGATGAGCTGCCCGGGCGTCTGGGCCAGGCCGCACGCCGCCGAGGCGAGGGTGAACCAGGCGACGCCGATGACGAAGACGCGTCGGCGGCCGAAGCGGTCGCCGAGCGACCCGCCGAGGAGGATGAGCGAGGCGAGCGCGAGGAGGTAGCCGTTCGAGATCCACTGCAGCCCGGCGAGGTCGGCGGACAGCTCGCGACCGATGCGCACGAGGGCGACGTTGACGACGGTGCCGTCGAGCATCGCCATGCCGGAGCCGAGCACGGCGGCCGTCACGACGAGCCGGCCGGCCCGCGTGCCGAGGGCCAGCCCGCCGACCTGCGCGCCGGCGGTCACGACCGGCTCTGCGGACGCGTCATGGCGAGCACGTCGAGGGCGGCGTCGAGCTGCTCCTCGGTGAGGCGTCCGTCGGCGACGTGGCCCTGGTCGATGACGACCTCCCGGATCGTCCGGCGCTCGCGGACGGCCTGCTTGACCACGGCCGCCGCGGTCTCGTAGCCGAGGTAGCGGTTGAGCGGCGTGACGACCGACGGGGAGCTCTCGGCCAGGGTGCGGGCGTGCTCGACCTCGGCCGTGATCCCGTCGATGCACCGGTCGGCGAGCAGCCGGGCCGACGCGGCGAGCAGCGTCAGCGACTCGAGGACGTTGCGCGCCAGGACCGGCAGCATGACGTTGAGCTCGAAGTTGCCGGCCGCGCCCGCGGTGGTCACCGTGGTGTCGTTGCCGATGACCTGCGCGCACACCATGAGGGTGGCCTCCGGCACGACCGGGTTGACCTTGCCCGGCATGATGCTCGACCCCGGCTGGAGGTCGGGCAGGTGGATCTCGCCGAGCCCGGTGCGCGGCCCCGAGGACATCCACCGCAGGTCGTTGCAGATCTTCGTCAGCCCGACGGCGACGACCTTGAGCGCGCCCGACAGCTCGACGACGGCGTCCTGGGTCGACTGGGCCTCGAAGTGGTCCTGCGCCTCGCGGAAGGCGACGCCGGTGTCGGCCGACACCCGCGCGATGACCGCCTCGGCGAAGCCGGGTGCGGCGTTGAGCCCGGTGCCGGCGGCAGTGCCGCCGAGCGGCAGCTCGGCCGTCGCACCGGCCGCGTGGCGGACGCGCTCGACCCCGAGCTCGACCTGCCGGCGGTAGCCCCCGAACTCCTGGCCGAGGGTGACGGGCACGGCGTCCATGAGGTGGGTCCGCCCGGCCTTGACGACGTCGGCGAACTCGGTCTCCTTGCGTCCCAAGGCTTTCGCGAGGTGCTCGAGCGCCGGCGCGAGGTCGTTCACGGCGGCCACCGTGGCCGCCACGCGCAGCGCGCTCGGGAAGGTGTCGTTGCTCGACTGGCCGGCGTTGACGTGGTCGTTGGGGTGCACCGCCAGGCCCGAGGACAGGCGGGCGAGCCGGGCGACGACCTCGTTGACGTTCATGTTCGTCGAGGTGCCAGAGCCGGTCTGGAAGACGTCGACGGGGAACTGGTCGTCGTGCTCACCGCGCGCGACCTCGTCGGCCGCGGCCGCGACGGCCTGCGCCATCGGGCCCTCGAGCACGCCGAGGTCGGCGTTGACCCGGGCCGCCGCGGCCTTGAGCCGGGCCAGCGCGTGCACGACGCCCGGCGGGACCGGCTGCCCGCTGATCGGGAAGTTCTCGACGGCGCGGGCCGTCTGCGCGCCCCAGAGCGCGTCGGCCGGCACCTGCACGTCGCCCATCGAGTCGTGCTCGGTCCGGAAGCCCTGCCCGGGTGCGTCGCTCATCACCCCATCCTGCAACGTCGGACGCCGGCGTGGGGGTTCGGCGTCAGCGGGGGCAGTCGTCGGCGGGGACCGGGCGCAGCTCGAGGGCCGCGCGGCGGTTGGCCCGGCGGGTGGCCCGGACGCTGAGGAGCGAGTCGGTCGTCAGGACGAGCAGCGCCACCCAGACGATGCCGAAGCCGACCCACCGCTCGGCGGGCAGGTGCTCGCCGAGCAGCAGCACCGCGCAGAGCAGCTGCATGACCGGGGTGATGAACTGGATCAGGCCGATCGTCACGAGCGGGACGCGTCGGGCGGCGGCGGCGAAGCACAGCAGCGGCACCGCGGTGACGACGCCCGACAGGACGAGCAGCGTCGTGTGCCCGGCGCCGTGCTGGCCGAAGGCGAGCCCGCCGTGCAGGCCGACGACGACGAGCGTCACGGCGGCGACCGGTGCGAGGACGACGGTCTCGACGGTGAGGCCGTGCAGCGCCTCGAGGCTGGCGCCGAGCTTCTTCTTCGTCAGCCCGTAGAGGGCGAACGACACGGCGAGCGAGAGCGCGACCCACGGCACGCGTCCACCAGCGATCCCGAGGTACACCCCGGCCGCGGCGCCGATGCCGACGGCGACCCACTGGAGCACCCGGAGCCGCTCGCGCAGCACGACGACGCCGAGGGCGACGGTGACGAGCGGGTTGAGGAAGTAGCCGAGGGCGGCCTCGCTCGTGTTGCCCGACACGACGGCCGCGACGTAGACGACCCAGTTGACGGCGATGAGCACGGCCGCGACGGTGAGCCCGACGAGCAGCCGGGGCCGGCGCAGCAGCGGCGCGACCCAGCCGAGGTCGCGGCGCACGAGGAGCACGAGGGCGCAGAACAGCAGCGTCCAGAGGATCCGGTTGGCGAGGATCTCCCAGGCGCCGGCCGGGCGCAGCGCGTCGAAGTAGAGCGGGAACAGGCCCCACAGGCCGTACGCCGCGAAGCCGAGCAGCGTGCCGCGCCCGACCTCGCCCTCGGGCGAGCCGGGCGCCAGGCCGCCGGGGCTCGACGCGGGTCGGGCGGCCGGAGGAGAGACGGGTCGGGAGGTCGTCACGCGTCGGGCGTCTCGCCGACGGTCCACGTGTCGCGGCCGGCGAGGAGGGCGTCGATGTCGGCGTCGGTGATCTCGGTGGTGCGCGCCGAGGCCACCTGCTCGCGGAGCAGGTCGTCGTAGGTCGGGCGCGAGACGTTGCGGAACACGCCCATCGGCACGTGGCCGAGGTCGGGGGAGTCGAGGCGCGAGAGCGCGAACGCGGCCGAGGGGTCCTCCGCGCCGGCGTCGTGGACGACGACGCGGGCCGGGTCGGCCTCGGCCCGCGGCACGACCGCGAGCGACCCGCGGTCGTCACGCACGACGACGGTCTCGGCGGTGCCGACCTCCTGCCCGTCGGCCAGGTGCAGGATGCGGGCGGCCGCCTCGGTGCGGTCCTTGAGGACGTCGAAGACGCCGTCGTTGAAGATCGGGCAGTTCTGGTAGATCTCGACGAAGGCCGACCCGCGGTGCTCGGCCGCGGCCCGCAGCACGGAGGTCAGGTGCTGGCGGTCGGAGTCCATGGTCCGGGCCACGAAGCTGGCCTCGGCGCCGAGCGCGAGCGACACCGGGTTGAACGGGGTGTCGAGCGAGCCGAGCGGCGTCGACTTGGTCACCTGCCCGACCTGCGAGGTGGGGGAGTACTGGCCCTTGGTCAGGCCGTAGATCTCGTTGTTGAACAGCAGGATCTTGAGGTTGACGTTGCGGCGCAGCGCGTGGATGAGGTGGTTGCCGCCGATCGACAGGGCGTCGCCGTCGCCGGTCACGACCCACACCGAGAGGTCCTCGCGCGTGGCGGCCAGGCCCGTGGCGATGGCCGGCGCGCGACCGTGGATCGAGTGCATGCCGTACGTGTCGAGGTAGTACGGGAAGCGCGAGCTGCAGCCGATGCCGGAGACGAAGACGATGTTCTCGCGCTTGAGGCCGAGCTCGGGCAGGAAGCCCTGCACGGCGGCGAGGATCGCGTAGTCGCCGCAGCCCGGGCACCAGCGCACCTCTTGGTCGGAGGTGAAGTCCTTCTTCGTCAGCGCGACGCCCTCGTCGAGGCGGGGGACGCCGGCGGTGCCGACGGCGGGCATGCCGAGGTCGGTGCTCACTTCGCGGTCTCCTTCACGAGCTCGCCGTTGGTGCTGCCGTTGCGCGCGGGCACCTCGACCGTCGACGCGGAGGCCGCGGCGATGACGTCGGCGAGGTCGCCGGCCTGGAACGGCAGGCCGCGCACCGAGGTGTGCGACTCGACGTCGACGAGGTACTTCGCCCGCAGCAGCAGGGCCAGCTGGCCGAGGTTCATCTCCGGCACGATGACGCGGTCGTAGGCGCGGAGCACCTCGCCGGTGTTGGCCGGGAACGGGTTGAGGTGGCGCAGGTGGGCCTGGGCCACGCGGGCGCCCCGGCCGCGGGCCTGGCGCACACCCGCGGCGATCGGGCCGTACGTGGAGCCCCAGCCGAGGACGAGGACGTCGGCGTCGCCGGTCGGGTCGTCGACCTCGATCGGGTCGATGCTGTCGGCGATGCCGTCGATCTTGGCCTGGCGCAGCCTGGTCATGTGGTCGTGGTTGTCGGGGTCGTAGGAGATGTTGCCCGTGACGTCGGCCTTCTCGATGCCGCCGACGCGGTGCTCGAGGCCCGGCGTGCCCGGCACCGCCCACGGCCGCGCGAGGGTCTCGGGGTCGCGCAGGTACGGGTGGAACACCGGGTTGCCGTCGGCGTCGGTGGCGTTGGGCTCGGTGGCGTGCTCGACGGTGAGGTCGGGCAGCTCGGCGGTGCGCGGCAGGCGCCACGGCTCGGACCCGTTGGCCAGGTAGCCGTCGGACAGGACGATGACCGGGGTGCGGTACGTCGTCGCGATCCGGACCGCCTCGAGCGCGGTGTCGAAGCAGTCGGCCGGGGTGGCCGGGGCCACGACGGCCACCGGCGACTCGCCGTTGCGCCCGAACATCGCCTGCAGGAGGTCGGCCTGCTCGGTCTTGGTCGGCAGCCCGGTGGAGGGGCCGCCGCGCTGGATGTCGCAGACGATGAGCGGCAGCTCGAGCGAGACGGCGAGGCCGATCGTCTCGGCCTTGAGCGCGAGGCCCGGCCCGGAGGTGGTCGTGACGCCGAGCGCCCCGCCGAAGCTGGCCCCGAGGGCGGCGCCGACCCCGGCGATCTCGTCCTCGGCCTGCATCGTGGCGACGCCGTAGCGCTTGAGGCCGGCGAGCGTGTGGAGGATGTCGGAGGCCGGGGTGATCGGGTAGGAGCCGAGGAAGAGCGGCAGGTGCGCCCGGTGCGCTGCGGCCACGAGGCCGAGCGACAGCGCGACGTTGCCGGTGACGTTGCGGTAGGCGCCCGAGCGCATCGGGGCCGGGGCGACCTCGTAGGCGACGGCGAAGTCCTCGGTGGTCTCGCCGTAGTTGAAGCCCGCGTGCAGGGCGGCGAGGTTGGCCTCGAGGATGTCCGGCTTGCTCGCGAACTTGCCCTTGAGGAAGGCCTCGGTGCCCTCCATCGGCCGGGTGTAGAGCCACGACAGGAGGCCGAGCGCGAACATGTTCTTCGCGCGCTCCTTCTCCTTGCGCGTCAGGTCGGTGAACGGGGCGAGGGCCTCAACCGTGATCGAGGTCAGCGCCACGGGGTGCACGTGCCAGGACTCGAGGGAGCCGTCCTCGAGGGGGCTCTGGGCGTAGCCGACCTTCGAGAGGTTCCGCTTGGAGAACTCATCGGTGTTGACGATGAGGGTGGCGCCGCGGGGCAGGTCGCGCAGGTTGGCCTTGAGCGCGGCCGGGTTCATCGCGACGAGGACGTCGGGGGCATCGCCCGGCGTCAGCACGTTGTGGTCGGCGAAGTGCAGCTGGAAGCTGGAGACCCCGGGCAGCGTGCCCTGGGGCGCGCGGATCTCGGCGGGGAAGTTCGGCAGCGTGGAGAGGTCGTTGCCGAGCAGCGCCGTCTGGGATGTGAAGCGGTCACCGGTCAGCTGCATGCCGTCGCCGGAGTCCCCGGCGAACCGTATGACCACGCGATCGAGCTGCTGGACCTTCTTGGTGCTCATGCTCTGCGACGTCCTCGAATTCCTACGATTCACGGCCCGGGGCAGCACGCGGCGGGCTTCTTCCATGCTATGACGCACCTCGGCCCACTTTGTGCAGGTGCCACAACGTGGACGACGGCGGTTCGTGCCCACGACGCACCGTGCCACGCGCCTCCGGGCATGGATAGGCTGGCCGACATGTCCGGGTACGTAGCCGTCGCAGCGGTGCTCGCCGCAGGCGTCGTCCTCGTGACCGCCGCGATGCTGGCCCGGCGGCTGCTGGCCCCGCGCGCCCCGCTGCCGGCCAAGCTGACCACCTACGAGTCGGGCGTCGACCCCGTCGGCGAGGGCTGGGCCCAGACCAAGGTGCGCTACTTCGTCTTCAGCTTCCTCTACGTCGTCTTCGCCGTCGACGCCATCTACCTGTTCCCGTGGGCGCTCGTGCTGCGCGACGCGTCGATCGGCCGGGCCAGCCTCGTGGAGATGGGCATCTTCATCGGCGTCATCGTCCTCGGCCTGGCGCACGCGGCCCGACGCGGCCTGCTGAGGTGGGTGTGATGGCCCACCACGAGCCCGCGCAGCCGGGGCAGCCCGTCTCCCTGCCGATGCCCACCGTGGCCTCGGCCCACGCGCCCGTGCAGATGGGTGCCCTCGGCGGCCACGCCCCGCGGCCGATCAAGGTCGTGCTCAACTGGGGCCGGCGCTACTCCCTCTGGGTCTTCAACTTCGGGCTCGCCTGCTGCGCCATCGAGTTCATCGCCGCGTCGATGGGCCGCCACGACTTCATCCGCCTCGGCGTCATCCCGTTCGCGCCGGGCCCGCGGCAGGCCGACCTCATGGTCGTCTCGGGCACGGTGACCGACAAGATGGCGCCGGCGATCCGCCGCCTCTACGACCAGATGCCCGAGCCGAAGTACGTCATCTCCTTCGGCGCCTGCTCCAACTCCGGCGGCCCGTACTGGGACTCCTACTCGGTGACCAAGGGCGTCGACCAGGTCGTCCCCGTCGACGTCTACGTGCCCGGCTGCCCGCCGCGGCCCGAGGCGCTGCTGCACGGCATCATCCGCCTCCAGGAGCAGATCGCCGACGAGCGCCTCACGGCCCAGCGCATCCGCGGCCGGTACGCCGGCCACCGCGTCGCGAGCTCGGGCGACGTGCGCCGGCCCCTCCTGTCGCCTCCGGCTCGTGGGTCCGACGCGTCCCGCTCGCCTGACGCGTCGGGCACCGGCGCGCCGTCGGGGGCGGACCGATGATCACGGCTGACCCGCGCGACGTCCCGCTCGGCGACTGGGCGAGCACCGTCCTGGCGCTGCGCGAGGAGGGCCACACCTACTTCGACTGGCTCACGGCCGTCGACGAGACCGACCGCGACGACGCGCCGGGGTTCGACGTCGTCTGCCACCTCATCGACCCCGGGACGCCCGGTTCCGCCACCGGCGTCCTCGTGCGCACCCGCGTGCCGGTCGACCGGGCCGTGCCGTCGCTGACTCCGGTCTTCGCCGGTGCCGCCTGGCACGAGCGCGAGACGCACGAGATGTTCGGCATCGAGTTCGACGGCTTCGACGACGGCACCGGCCTGGGCCTGCGACCGCTCCTGCTGCCCGAGGGCTTCGAGGGCACGCCGCTGCGCAAGTCGTTCGTCCTCGCGGCCCGCGCCTCGAAGCAGTGGCCCGGCGCCAAGGAGCCGGGGGAGGGCCACGACAGCGCCCGCGCCCCCGGCCGCCGACGCGTCCAGGCACCCGGCGTCCCCGGCCCCGAGTGGGGGCCGCGATGACCCTCGCCCCGTGGCTCGAGGTCGTCGTGCGCGCCGTCGCCGTGCTCGCCGCCTTCCTCGTCCTGCCGCTGCTCGTGGGCCAGACCGAGCACAAGGTCATGGCGCACATGCAGGGCCGGCTCGGACCGATGTACGCCGGCGGCTTCCACGGCTGGGCCCAGCTCGTCGCCGACGGCGTCAAGTTCGTCCAGAAGGAGGACATCACCCCGGCGCGCGCCGACCGGTGGGTGTTCCGGCTCGCGCCGTTCGTGGCGCTCGTGCCCTACCTCGTGGCCCTCGCCGTCGTGCCGCTGTCGCCGCGCGTCGTCGGGGCCGACGTCGACGCGAGCGTCGTGCTCGTCCTCGCGGCCGTCGGCGTCGGGGTCATCGGCACGCTCATGGCCGGGTGGGCCTCGGCGAACAAGTACTCCCTGCTCGGCGGCATGCGCGCGGCCGCCCAGCTCGTGTCCTACGAGCTGCCGCTCGTGCTGTCCGTCGCCTCGGTCGCGCTCGCCGCCGGCACGCTGTCGGTCATCGGCATCGCCGAGGCGTGGACGCCGTGGTGGCTGCTCTGGCAGCTGCCCGGCATGGTCGTGTTCCTCGTCGCGGCCCTCGCCGAGCTGCAGCGGCCGCCGTTCGACATGCCGGTCGCCGACTCCGAGATCGTCTTCGGCGCCTTCACCGAGTACACCGGGCTGCGCTTCGCCTTCTTCCTGCTGGCCGAGTACGCCGGCATCGTCGTGTTCTCGCTGCTCTTCGCGGTGCTGTTCCTCGGCGGCTGGGCCGGTCCGCTCGAGTCGATGCTCGGCTGGCTCTGGACGCTGCTCAAGGGCTTCCTCGTGGCGGTCGTCGTCATCTGGCTGCGGGTGTCGTGGCCGCGGATGCGCGAGGACCAGCTCCAACGCCTCGCCTGGGTGTGGCTCGTGCCGCTGTCGCTGTTCCAGCTCGCCCTGACCGCCGTGGGCGTGGTGATGGTCCGATGAGCCGCCGCAGCGTGCCCACCCGCCCTGCCCGTCCTGCCC
>NZ_MLJO01000039.1 GCF_001956915.1 Intrasporangium flavum
CGACGCCATGGCGGCCCTCGATGCCGAGTCGCGCCGCCTCGTCGAGCGGCACCTGACCGAGATGACCGTCGCGGGGGCCGCCCTCGACGACGACGCGAAGGAGCGCCTCCGCGACCTCAACGGGCAGCTCGCGACGCTGAACACGCGCTTCGAGAAGCAGCTGCTCTCCGACTCCAACGACCTCGCCGTCCTCGTCGAGGACGCCGCGCAGCTCGACGGCCTCACGGCCGGTGAGATCTCCGCCGCGGCCGAGGCCGCCCGCGAGCAGGGCCACGACGGGGCCTGGCTCATCACCCTCGTCCTGCCGACGAGCCACCCGCACCTGGCCTCGCTCACCGACCGCGACCTGCGTCGCCGCATCCAGGAGGCGCAGAGCAGCCGCGGCAACCGTGGCAACGCCGACGACACCAAGGACCTCGTCCTGCAGATCGTGCGGCTGCGGGCGCAGCGGGCCCGGCTGCTCGGCTACGACACCCACGCCGGTGCCGCGCTGGCCGACTCCACGGCGCGTTCGCCGCAGCGGGTCCTCGAGCTGCTC
>NZ_MLJO01000004.1 GCF_001956915.1 Intrasporangium flavum
CCCCACGGTCCACCAGTGAGAAGTCAGGCGTCGACGGGGGCGGACCGGCGGATGGCGGGCGCGTCGAGGGCCCGGGTCCCGGCGCTTCGTCAGCCGCTCTCGGCGTACCAGGTCTGCTGGACGGTGCGGCGCATCGCGAGCCGCTGCCGGGTCTGGGCCACGATGCCGATCACGGCGAGGACGACCAGGGTCAGGTACCAGCCCCAGCCGGCGTGCACGGCCTGCGAGAAGTCCCCTCGGGTGAAGTCGGCGGAGTTGATCGTGCCCACCAGCAGCATCAGGCCGGCGACGACGCTGACGGCCCCGGCCAGCGCGCTGACGACGGCTAGGACGATCATCGGCAGGTTCGCGACGACCGCCACCAGGCCGAGCGCGGCGCCGACGACGATGCCCACGAGCACGGCGACCCAGTTCCAGCTGATGCCCAGGGCGACGACGAGGCCCGAACCGATCGCGAAGCCGAACGCGGCCATGGCGATGACGACGGCCACCGCGAAGTAGAGGTACGCCAGGAGGGCGAAGACCAGGGCGCACACGAACCCCGACACCCAACCCAGCACGGTGCCGAGGAAGTGCTCATCGGCAAGTTCCGCGAAAAGCCCTGCCCCGAAGGCGAATCCGGCGAAGAAGCCCCAGATGGGGAGGATCAGGCGCAGCACCAGTTGTCCGGCGAAGAGCATGAAGCCACCGGCAACGATCGCGAAGAGGCCCAGCACGATGTCTGCCATGCCCCAATGTAGGGCGCCCCGCGGTCGCTGCGTGCGTGAACGCAGCACCTTGGGTTCGGGCAGCCGCGCGGGTGGGCCCCCGACCGGCAGCGCGGTGTCGCTACTGCCACCAGGTCGCGGCCAACCAGACGGCCAACGCGACCTCGACACCGGCTCCCACCAGCAGCGTCGCGACCAGGAGGGCGGCCTTGGCGACGTTGGTCCGCGACGACAAGAGGATCCTGCTGTTGCACGGCAATGCCAACGCGACGACCAGCCACCCCAGGCTGCCCTTGATCGGCAGCCCCAGCAGGAACGGCAGCAGCGCCAGGACCTTCAGGCCGAGCGGGACCGGCGGCCCGACGGGGTACGCCGTACCGTCGACGACCAGCCGATGGGTCCCCGGCAGGGCACCCGTGACCGTGGCCTCGACGTTCGTCGGGATCCCCGGGAGGGTGACCCGGCGATGGAAGATGCCGCGCGGCCTGAAGCGCCGACCCTCCACCGTGAAGGCCAGGCCGTCCCAGAGCGAGAAGTCGCTGAGGACGGGGGCGGTCACACGGGGGATCCTCCCCACCTCGAACGGCATGGACGCGATGCTGGCAGATGGTCGTCGTCCACGGGGCCTTTCGGCCCCTCGCGCGCCCGAGACCGACGGCGGACGCCGGCCGAACCGTCCCGCCGCGCGGGTCAGCCCCGGTGGGTCACGCCGGGAAGCACGACGCGTTGGCGGACCCGGTGATCCGGACGTCCAGGCTCGCCACGTTGTTCGCGGGGTTCGGGTCGGTCGCGGTCCACGCCGACGCCGTGACCCACCACAGGCGTCGGGCCGGAGGGCCCCCGGCCTGAATGAGGCACGCAGTCGCGGAGAAGGTGACGGTGCGGGACTGCCCCGGCGCCAGGTCACCGATGACGCAGAACTGGTCCCCGCAGTCGGAGGTGAACCGGCCGAACTGGTCCGACCCGCTGGCCAGCACCTCGGCCGCAGGAGCGGTCGCGTCGCCCAGGTTCGTCACGGTCACCGTCCACGTCGCGGTCTCGCCGGACCGCACGTGTGGACCACCGGGTGCACCCCACGTGATCGTCACGCCGAGGTCCGGCGTGCCGTCCTCGGCCGAGGCCGGCCACGCGGTGCCGACCACGGCCAGCAGGGCCGCAAGTGTCGTCATGGCTCGTTTCATCGGATGCCCCCTGCACCAGTAGAGCCTCGAGCCGACCTCTGGCCGAGGAAGGCTCCTCGTGCGTCCACCGTCCTCCGCGGCGCGGCCGGGCGCCTCGTGCATCTGCGGTAGGCGCCCGCCCGCGAGGCACCCCGCCCGCGAGGCACCCCGCCCGCGAGGCGCATCGCCGCGCCGTCGGCGGTGGCTCAGCCGCGCAGCTCCATGCGCGTCTCCGGGGGCTCGTCGTCCGGCCAGCCGTCGGGAACTCCCTTGTCCACGAAGCCGACCCGCTCGTACGCGGTGCGGGCCCGGGTGTTGTCGCTGCGGACCATGAGGTAGGTCCTCCTGCCCTGACCCGCAGCCCAGTCCACCACTGCGCCGATGAGCCGGCCGGCGACACTCGTGCCGCGTGCAGACGGGTCCACCCACATGGAGATCAGCTCGACCCAGTCCTCTCCGTCGGGCTGCCCGCTCACGACGCCGAGCACCGCCGAGTCCTCGCGCGCCAGCAGCGTGAGCGGCACCTGCGTCAGGCGCGACCGCCAGCGCTCCGTGGGGGCCTCGACCCAGTCCCGGTAGCGGGAGCCGAAGGCAGAGGGGGACTCGGACAGCGAGGCCAGCCGCACCGCCCGGAACGTCTCCCAGTCGTCGGGCCCGATGCGCGTGATCTCCACGCGGCAGAACCTAGCAAGGGCCGACGCCCCGCCGGTCGTCAGAGGGGGACGAGACGGAGCGAGGCGAGCACGCGTTGCTGGTCGGCGAGGACGCGATGGCTCGTGTCCGGGAACCACGACCGCTCGACGAGAACCCGCTCGCGTCGCACGACGACGACCCACAGCTCGACGAGCTGGTGCTGGCCCGCCATCGGGCGGTAGGTCATGAGGCCGTTGTTGTCGCACAGGCCGGCCTTCGGGTCGTCGAGCCGAGCCACCAGGTGGACACCCGACCCTCCGAATCGCGTGACGGGAGAGGCGGGTTCGATGATGCGGAGCGGGTACCGCGTGACGATGGCGCGCGCCAGGTCGGCCGGGGTGGGGCCCGGGTCCGCAGGCGGGTGCTCCTGGTCCTGGCACGGTCCGTAGGGGATCGTCCCCAGCTCCATGACGCGGACGCCGGCGTCCTCCTGCACGAACGACGGCTGCTGCGTCACGACGCCCTGCTCGAAGAGCCACCAGCCGCCGCCCGGGACGGTGAGCTCCACGGCCAGCCGCGACCCTGACGCGACGGGGTAGAGGTTGCCCGGCATGCGCAGCCGGTAGGTCGCCCCGGGCCGGACGGCGCTCAGGGTCCGGAACGCGTACGCGTCCCGGTCGACGAGGGCCGGCGCCTCGGCGACGGTGTAGTCGCGAGACGCGCCCGCCGGCAGGGGCGTCGCGTCACCGTTCGCCTCGGGCGCCGACGCTCCGCCGGGCCGCGCGTCCGGGCGCGCGTCGGGGAGCACGCCCACCGGAGGCGACGCGGACCCACCTCGCGTCGAGCCGGTGCAGGCCGCGAGCCCCATGAGGAGCCCGACGAGGAGCCCGACGACGAGCGCGACGCCACCTGCGCCGCGCACCCCGCGGCCCCGACGCCGCCCGGTGACCGGGTGTCGCGGCGTCGGCCATCGTCGGCGACTCGCCACGCCGGCCACGGCGCCTCCTGCTCAGACCGTGCGGGGCCGAGAGGGTCCGGCCCCGCCACCCCCAGTCTGCGCCTGCCCACCCGGCCCGGCCCAGCACCGAACCGGTCGCCGACCGTCGAAGAGGGGTCAGCCGAGCGACTCGGCGAGGGAGACGATGATCCCGGACGGCCCGCGGACGTAGCAGAGCCGGTAGAGGTCCTCGTACTGCACGACCTCGCCGACGAGCTCGCCCCCGTGCGGACGCAGCGCCGTGACTGTGGCGTCGACGTCGTCGACGGCGAACATGACGCTGCGCAGGCCGAGCACGTTGCCGAGGGCGTTGCGCGGCTCGGGCTCCACCGAGGCAGGGGAGTGGAACCGCGTCAGCTCGAGACGGCCCTCACCGCCCGGGGTGCGCATCATCGCGATGTCGACGCGGATGCCGTCGAGTGCGTTGAGGCGGTCCACCGCCTCGCCCTCGATCGGCGGCTCTCCCTCGAGCTCGAGGCCGAGCGCCCCGAAGAACGCCTTGGCCCCCTCGAGGTCGTCGACGACGACGCTCACGTGGTCCATCCGGATCGTCATGCTCGTTCTCCTCCGTCATCGTCGCGGCCCGTCGTGGCCGCTCCTGCCCCCTGGGACGGAGCCGGCGTCGCGTTCTCGACATCGCCCGGCCCACCCCGCCGGACATCTCGGACGCGTCCGGCGTGCCCGACGTAGCAGAGCACGACCGTGGCCACGAGGTAGACGACGACCGGCCAGGTCCACGCCTCACGCGCCTGCAGCACGAGGACCGCGAGCACGGCCTGCATCGCGGCGAAGGTGTGACGCCGCACGCGGAACCGGCGCCGCAGGCCGACGGCGAGGGCGGCGAACACGGCGGCACCGCCCACACCCAGCACGGCCACGACGATCCCGATGCCGACGCCCAGCCCGGCGAGGTCGCTGCCGTTGTCGGGGCTGGCCGACTCGAGCGCGTAGACGACGCCGAAGCCCGCGGCGACCGCCGACGCCAGAGCCTGCAGGCACGCGATCACCACCACCGAGCGCTCGGCCACCCTTGCGAAGCCCGCCGGCGAGCCGGCGCCCGGAGGCGTCGGGTGTCGCTCGTCGGCGGAGGACCGACTCGTGCTGCGCATCCCCGTAGTCTGCTGCGCCGCCGCAGGACCCGCACCCCGGCCGATCCGGCGCTAGGGTCGGTGCCCACAGGGGAAGGGTTCGACATGGCCATCTACCGCAAGGGCGCCGACCCGGTCGCGCTGCGTGCCTCGGCACGCCGCCTCGAGCTGTGCGCGACGACGGCCGGCGAGGTCTGCGACACCGCCGGGCGGGCCGTGTCCTCGCTGCGCTCGCAGTGGGGCGGCGGTGACCTCGAGCACCTCGCCGGGTCCTGGCCGGCGGCCGAGTCGCAGATCCGCGCCCTGCGCGACACCATCACCCGGATGAGCCGGACGCTCGAGCGCCAGGCCGGCCAGCAGGACGACACGAGCACCGGCACCGGCACCGGCCCGTTCGCCGGCGGAGCAGGCGGCTCGGGAGGCCCTGCGCCCGTCCCCGACGGCGGCGACCCGCCGGCCGGGCCGACCCCCGGTCCGAAGCCGTACGTCCCGCCCGGGCCGTTCGACCAGGAGCACGTCGACGCCGCGAAGGACGCCGTCAAGGACGTCCTCGACGGACCGGGCTTCTGGTCGATGGACGGCAACCGCGACGACCTCGAGACGATGCGCGACCGCATCAACGAGCTGACACCCGCCGAGGCCGAGGCCTTCATCCAGCGGATGAGCCCGGAGGACCTCGCCCGTCTCGGCCGGATCATGAAGGACGAGGGCGGCTTCCTCTGGGTCGACGACGGGCTCGACCCGTTCGACCGGTCCGAGGTCACGAGCGGACTGCTGTCGAAGATCACGCCCGCGTCGGCGACCAAGCTGCAGGCGGCGATGCCGTGGAGCCAGCCGGGCTTCGACACCACCGACGTGGCCCTCGACGGCCAGCAGAGCCAGGACGGCGAGCACCGCAGCGACCTGCACTACGGCCTGCCGAGCGGCGAGCTCGGCACCGACGACCTCAGCGCCCAGGACGTCAACCAGGGCAGCTTCAGCGACTGCTGGGCCATCGCCTCGCTCACCGCGACGACCCAGGCCGACCCCGACTTCGTCAGGGACAACATCACCGTCAACCCCAACGGCACCGTCGACGTCCGGCTCTTCGACCACGACGGCAACCCGCGTGTCGTCACCGTCACGGCCGACCTCCCGCTCGACGCCAACGGCAACCCCGTCGGCGCACACGGCACCAACGGTGAGACGTGGCCGGCCTACTACGAGAAGGCGTTTGCCGTCGTGTACGGGGAGGACGACGGTGGCGCGCCCGACGGCAAGAGCGGCGCCCCGTACGACGTCGAGGAGCAGGGCACCTACGGCGCCGTCGAGTGGGACTACAACGACAAGGCACCCTCGTACATCACCGGCAACGAGGCCCACGGCGTCGACGGGTTCGACGGCGCCGTCCGGGCGTTCAACGACAAGCAGGGCGTCATCGTCAGCACGCCCTCCGACGCCCCGGCCGACGCGCCCGAGGGCTACGTCACCCGGCACGTGTACTACGTCCAGAGCGTCAACGCCGACGGCACCGTGACCCTCGGCAACCCGTGGGGGCCCGATGCCACGAAGATCACCGTGAACCACGACGAGTTCGACCGACTCTTCGACGACCCCCAGGCGATGCAGCCGAGGAGCTGACGTGACCCGCGACCCCCGCCCCGCCCGACGCGCCCGCACCCCCGCGCTCGCCGTCGCCGCCCTCGCCGCCCTCGCCGTCGTGCTCGGCGGCTGCCAGAAGGAGACCCCCATGAGCGACCCGACCTCGAGCGCCGACGCCTCGGCCTCGGCGTGCGAGAAGCAGCCCGGCGACGTGTCGGTGCTGCGCGGCGGCACCTTCCCGCTCGACGCCGCGGCGACGCTGCGCGCCGGCCTGCAGTACGAGGTCAAGGCGGACCCGCGCACGTGGAAGGTGATGTTCATGGGCGCCGGCGTCAGCGAGTCGCACGACCTCGCCGCAGGTGACACCGTCACGGTCGCCGGCCACACCGTCACCGTCCGCGACGCGTGCGCCGACAAGATCGTGCTCACCCTCGGCGACGGCGGTTCGGGCGCCACGGGCTGATCCCGTCGCCCCGGCCCGCCCCGCACCGGTCCCGTGCCCGACACCCCGGACACCGTCGACCTCACCCTCGAGGAGCTGCGAGAGGTCACCGCGTTCGCGACGCGCTGCGCCGAGACCGTCCTGCCGCTGTACGAGCGGGCCCTGCCGGACGACCCGCGCCCTCGCGAAGCCGTCGAGGCCGCAGGGGAGTTCGCGGGCGGAGCCGCGCGCAGCAAGGCCTTGAGGACGGCGGCCTGGGCCGCCTACCGGGCTGCCCTAGAGGCGCCCGACCCTGTGGCGTCGAACGCCGCGCACGCGGCCAGCGCCGCGTGCGGTGCAGCCTTCCTGCACCCGCTCGCCAAGGCGACCCAGGTCAAGCACGTCGTCGGCTCGGCGGCGTACGCGGCCCTCGCGGTCGAGCTGGACGCAGGCGACTCGGGCGCTGCCGACGCCGTCGTCGCCCGGGTGGTGGGCCACGCGTCGCCGGTCGTGGTGGACGTGCTCCGGCGCTTCCCCGACGCTCCCGGCGGTGGCGGACGCGTCGGTGGGCTCGTGCGGGCCGTCGACGCGGCCCTCCGCGCGCGCTGACCGTACCCGCCGGCCTCGCCCATCGATCTCGCGCCGTCCGGCGAGCCGCGCGGCCCGGCGGGCGGGATACTGGCCGGCAGGGACCGAGACACCCGACAGACCCGACGATCGCCGACGGAGGGCCGCCATGGGACGGACGCGTGCGCAGCTGTGCGCCGCCGCGGGCTCCGTCCTGCTCGCCCTCGGCGCACCTGCGCTCGGCGGCTGCACCTCGGCCGGGCCCGACCCGGGGCTCACGACGCGCGTCGGGACCTCCCTGGCGGGCGTCGAGGTGCTCCTGGAGACGCACTGCGGCGTGCGCTACCTCGTCGTCGACGGCAACTGGTTCGAGCGGGCCGGGGGACTGCTCGACGACGGTCAGGGCAACCCGCCCGCGGGCTGGGGCAACCCCTACCACGCGGGGCGCGTCGTCCTCCTCGACGGCATCGCACAGTTCTCCGACGACGCCGGGCACCACGAGACCTTCCACCGCCTCGGGGTCGCCCCGACGATCCGCTGCGCCTGACCGCGGCGCACCCAGCCGACGCACAGGCGTCGGTCCCGGGCCGGGCGTGTCCCATTGGTTAGCCTGCAGGAATGACCGAAGCCCCCAGGCGCGACCCTGCCCTCACGGCCGAGTCCACCTCGGGCGATCCCCGTGCCGACCGCGTCGCCGCGGCGGTGCGCACGTGGCAGCGCGCCCTCGTCGACCTCGGCGGTCGCAACACCCTGCTCTGGTACCGCGACCTGCCCTCCGGCACGCTCGACCTCACGACCGCCCACCCCGGCGGCGTCTCGATGCTGCTCGCCGGGCGCCGCACGCGCCTGTCCGACCTCTTCCGCGAGCCCGCGGCTCTGGAGGAGGCCCGACGCCGGGCCCGCGCCATCCGGTCCAAGGCCCTCGAGCTGCGCGAGGAGCGCGGCATCGCGGCCGGGTTCGTGGCCATCGGCATGGCCACGTGGTCGGTGCCCCGGGCCGCCCGCCCGCCGGCCGCCCCGGTGCTGCTGCGCGCCTGCGTGCTGCGCCCCACCGGCGCCGCCCAGGACGACTTCGAGATCGACCTCGGCCCCGAGGTGGAGTTCAACCCGGTGCTGCGCGAGTACCTGCGCTCCGAGCAGGGCATCGAGGTCGACGGCGACGCCCTGGCCGACCTCGCCACCGGTCCCGCAGGCTTCGACGCCCTCCCCGTGTACGACGCGCTGCGCGCGCAGTGCGCGCACGTGCCCGACCTGCGGGTCGAGGAGCGCATCGTCCTCGGCACGTTCTCGTACGCCAAGCTGCCGATGGTGGCCGACCTCGCCCTGCAGGGCGGGTCCCTGGCCGACCACGACGTCGTCGCGGCCCTCGCCGGCGACGAGTCGGCGCTCGCGGCGGTGCGCCTGCGCGTGCCCGACAGCGAGCCCGACCCCGACCCGGAGCACGAGTACCTCGTCCTCGACGCCGACTCCTCGCAGCACGCGGCCATCGACGCCGTGCGGGCCGGGGCCCACCTCGTCGTCAAGGGACCGCCCGGCACCGGCAAGTCGCAGACCATCGCCAACCTCATCGCGGCGCTCGCGGCCGAGGGCAAGTCGACGCTCTTCGTCGCCGAGAAGCGTGCCGCCATCGACGCCGTGCTCACCCGCCTCGACCGTCTCGGCCTCGGCGACCTCGTCCTCGACGCCTACGACGGCCCGACGAACAAGCGCGCCACGGCTCTGCAGTTCGCCCGCAGCCTCGACGCCGCGCTCCAGCACGCCGACGTCCGGGCCGACGGCACGGGCGCCGAGCTGCGCGACCGCCGCGCCCGCCTCCAGCGCCACGTCCGCGCGCTCCACGACGTGCGCGAGCCGTGGGGCGTCAGCGCGCACGACGCCGAGGAGGCGCTCGTCGAGCTCGGCATGCGCAAGCCGCCGCCGACGTCCCGGGTGCGCATCGGGGGCCGCGAGCTGTCGGCGACGAGCCGGGCCCGCGCCGTCGAGCTCGGCCGCCGGCTGCGCGACGCCGCAGGCCTCGGCGCCTGGGTGCGCGAGGGCGACGACCCGTGGTTCGGGGCCCGCATCCTCAGCGCCGACGACGCGTCGCGCGCCCTCGAGGTGACGACGCGCTACAGCACCACGGGCCTGGACGACACTGGCGACCGCCTCAACGGCATCCTCGACGAGTCCCAGGTGCCGGCCGCCGAGTCCATCAACGTGTGGGCCTCGGCCTTCGAGACGATGTCGCGCGTCCGCGAGACGCTCGAGGTGTTCCGGCCGGAGGTCTTCGACACCCCGCTGCGCGAGCACATCTCGGCCACGGCCACCCGCGACTGGCGCGAGGCCCGCGGCATCGAGATGGGCTGGATGGACCGCTGGCGGATCCGCCGGCAGACCAAGCGGCTGCTGCGCCCGGGCCGCCCACCGGCCGACCTGCACGACCGGCTCGTCGCCGCGTCCGAGCAGCGGGAGCACTGGTACGCCCTCGTCGGCGGCGGCGGCCGCCCCGAGATCTCACCGCGCCTCGACGAGGGGCTCGCGCTCCTCGCGGAGGTCAAGGGCGACCTCGACTGGCTCGACGACCGGCTGCCGCCGCACGACAGCCGGCCGCCGCTGACCGACCTGCCCCTCGACGAGCTGCGCGAGCGTCTCGCCGCGCTCGCGGCACGTCCCGACCGCGTCGGCGTCCTGCCGCAGGTGACGAGCATCCTCGACGAGATGCGCTCGGCCGGGCTGGGCCCGCTCGTCGACGACCTGGCGCGCCGGGGCGTCGGCACCGAGCAGGTCACGGCCGAGGTCGACCACGTCTGGTGGGCCTCGGTGGCCCAGGAGGTCACGGTCCGCGACCCCGCCTACGGTGCCCACGACGGCGCGGGCCTGCGCCGGGACGTCGCCGAGTACGTCGAGGCCGACCGCGCCCACCAGGACGCGACCGTCGCCCGCGTGCGCGACGCCGTGGCCCGCAACGTCCGTGAGGTGCTCGAGGACCACCCCGCGCAGGAGGCGCTGGTTCGCGCCGAGGCCGGAAAGGCCCGACGGCACAAGCCACTTCGCGACCTCGTGCCGCAGGCGTCGGCTGCCCTCACGGCGATCAAGCCGTGCTGGGCGATGAGCCCGCTCGTGGTCGCCTCGACCCTGCCGCCCGGCAAGTGGTTCGACGTCGTCGTCTTCGACGAGGCCTCGCAGGTCCAGCCGGCTCAGGCGATCTCGGCGATCAGCCGCGCACGCCAGGTCGTCGTCGCCGGTGACGAGCGCCAGCTGCCGCCGACGAACTTCTTCACGGTCGTGTCCGACGACGAGACCGCTCCGGCCCAGGCCGACGACACCCTGACCGAGGGCTTCGAGTCGGTCCTCGACGTGCTCGCCGCGACGCTGCCGACGCGCAGCCTGACGTGGCACTACCGCAGCCGCGACGAGCGGCTCATCGCCTTCGCCAACGACGCCGTCTACGACGGTGGCCTGACGACCTTCCCGGGCACCTCGATCGAGTCGGCGGTCACCTTCGAGCCGGTCGACGGCCAGGCCACGCTGCAGCCGGGGGTCGACACCATCGAGACGACCGACGCGGAGGTGGCGCGGGTCGTCGAGCTCGTCCTCGAGCACGCCCGCACCCGCCCCACCGAGTCGCTCGGCGTCATCGCGCTCGGCATCAAGCACGCCGACCGGCTCGACGACGCCGTCACCGACGCCCTGCGCCGGGCCCCCGACGTCGCCGACTTCTTCGACACCGACCGGCCCGAGCGGTTCTTCGTCAAGAACCTCGAGCGGGTCCAGGGCGACGAGCGCGACGCGATCATCCTGTCGATCGGCTACGGCAAGACCCCGCACGGCCGGGTGCTGCACCGGTTCGGACCCCTCAACATCGAGGGGGGCGAGCGGCGGCTCAACGTCGCCATCACCCGGGCCCGGCAGCGGATGACCGTCGTGTCGGCGCTGCGGGCCTCCGACCTCGACCCCGAGCGGCTCAAGGCCCGGGGCGCGGTCATGCTGCGCGACTTCCTGGCCTACGCAGAGACCGGCGGCCGCCGCGGCGACGACGGCACTCTCTTCGCGGCCAACCCGCCCAGCGGCGACCCGCTGCGCAGGGACCTCGCCGAGCGGCTGCGCCGGGAGGGCCTCACCGTCCACGAGGACTACGGCTCGGCGAGCCAGCGCATCGACCTCGCCGTGGAGGACCCGTACCACCGGGGTCGCGGCCTCATCGCCGTCGAGACCGACGGCGACCGCTACGCCGCCCTGCGCAGCACCCGCGACCGCGACCGGCTGCGCCCCGAGCAGCTGACCCGTCTGGGCTGGATCCACGAGCGGGTCTGGAGCACCGACGTGTTCCGCGACCCCGCACGCGAGATCTCCCGCATCGTCACGATGGCCCGAGAGACCCGACCGCCGGCGCCCGAGCCCGGACCGGTGTCCGGGACCCCATCCGCCGAGCTGCCCGGGGACGCGGCCCCGACGCAGACCGCGCCGACCGCGGCGGACGCGTCCGGCGACGGCACGAGCGCCGACGCCGCCACGCCGGACGCCGGTGCCGAGGCCCGCACCGACGAGAAGGTCGGCGCGGCGCCCCGGCGCAAGCGGCGTCGGGTGTTCCGCCGCGGGACCGCCGAGACCGCGGCCGACGACCCGATCGAGGACCTCACACCGGCGCCCACGGGCGGCCGGAGCCGCGACGACACCGACCTCGGATGGGGTGGTGCGCGTGGCGGGGACTCCGACAGCCGCGACCAGTGGCTCCAGGACCAGCGCCCGCCCCACTACGAGTGAGGGTGACGGCCGGGCGCAGCGATGGTCGGGGGTTGTGCTGGGCAGGGCGGGCCGCGGGAATGAGCCGTGCACCCGGGGCGTTGGTGAGCGCATGAACACCACCCCTTTCCAGCTGCGACTGTCGTTCGCGCAAGGGCTCTTCGAGCGGGGTGACCACCTCGCCGCTGCCACTGCGCTCGCCAACCTCGTCGACGAGGCCGACGCGCAGGCCGTGGAGCTCACCACGGCCACCGAGGCCGGCTGGGCGCCGCACTCGACCACCGACCTGCGTCTGCTGCTCGCCCGCGCCTACTTCCACTCGGCGCAGTTCCGGCATGCCGAGGAGACGCTCCAGCGGATCATCGAGGAGTGCCCGACCGACGCGTACGCGCACCTGCTGCTCGGGCGCACGCTCCAGCGGGCCGGGCGGCACGCCGAGGCCGCGCGACCCCTCGCGCTCGCGGAGGTCTACGGCGGCTACGAGCGGCCGCAGGCCTACGGCGGCCCGGTCCTCGGTCACGGCGACGGCGACGACGAGGCCTGACCCCCCGCGCCCACTGCTGCGTCACTGCCCCTCCACGCGGGGCACTGACGTAGGGGGTGGGGTCCCGGCGCTACGTCACTGCCCCTCCTCGCGGGGCACTGACGTAGCGGGTGGGGTCCCGGCGCTACGTCACTGCCCCTCCTCGCGGGGCACTGACGTAGCGGGTGGGGTCCTGGCGCTACGCCGATGCCACCCCTCGCGGGGGTTCGGTGTCCGCGGCGCCGGAGGGTGAGCGCGTCCAGACGACGGACGGGGCGGGAGCATCGTGCTCCCGCCCCGTCGCGGCGTCATGGGGTCCGCCGTCGCGGACCGGGCGGCTCAGCGTGCCCGCAGCGCGTCGCGGATCTCGGTGAGCAGGATGATCTCCTCGGAAGGCGCCTCGGGCTCGGGCTCGATGCCCTGCTTGCGCCGCTCGGCGAGCTTGTTCAGCGGTGCGACGACGATGAAGTACACGGCGGCCGCCACGATGAGGAAGCCGACCAGGGCCGTGAGGAACGCGCCGATGGCGACGCCGCCGGGCTTGAACGACGAGAAGTCGGGCTTGCCGCCGATCTTGCCGATGAGGTCCATGATGACGACGACGAACGCGTCGACGACCTTGGCGAACGCCGTGCCGATGACCACTGCGACAGCGAGGTCGACGACGTTGCCCCGCATGATGAAGTCTTTGAATCCCTTGAGCACTGAAGGTCCCCTTCACGTCTGCCCCCGAACCGGGATCGGGCGTCGCGACGAGCCTACTGCGGCGTCGCGACCGGCTGCCGGATGGCGACGACGAAGCTCTGCCCGGCCTCGAGGGCGCTGAGTCCGCGGGCGACCCGGGTGGCGTCGTCGGGCCCGAGGGACAGGGTGACCTGCGGCGGGTGCGAACTGCCCAGTGCACCAGACTCGCTCGCGTCGCGGACGGCGAGCACGACGACGTCCGAGGCGGCGCGCTCGCCGGTGCCCGTGGCGTAGAGGTCGACGCGCGCACCCGGCCGTGCGCCGGCGCCGGTGGCATCGACGACCGGCACGGTGAGCGCCACGTGGTCGGCGGGTTGCCCGGCCAGGACCGACCCGCCCAGCAGCCGGTTTGGGGTCACGGCCTCACGGGCGAGCAGCGGCCCGGCGGCGGCCCGGCCCACGACGGCGGCCGGGTCGGAGACGGCGCCGTCCGGTCGGTCGGCGGCGGCACGCTGCACGACGGCGAGGTCGTCGGCCACGAGCACGGCCCCGGCCGCGACGTCGCGGGCGGCGACGACCGTCGGCACCCCGGCGGTGCCGGCCGCTCGCGGGGAGAGGGCTCCGAGGCCGACCCACACCGCGACCCCGGCCAGCAGCGCCGCGACCACCCGCCGCCGGCGCAGCCTGCGAGCCGCCCGCCGGCGCGGGCCGGCCGGAAGCGGTCGACCGCGCCGGCCGGCCCGCGCGAGGCCGGCTCCACCGAGCGCCCTGCCGAGCGCCGAGTCGCCGGCACGCCCGGTCGGCGGGCCCGTGAGACGCGGTGCGCGCGGCTGCGAGGACCCCGAGCCGGACATCAGGGGAGCGGGAAGGGCAGCTCGAGGCCGTCGAGGGCCCGGCGGCACGGGCACGTGGCGTCGTCGTCGGCCTCGTGCGCGGGCAGCTGGCCGATGGCGTCGCGCAGCACCGACTTGAGCCGCTCGACGTTGGTGCCGAAGACGCGCAGCACCTCCTCGTGGGTGACGGCCTCGCCGCCCTCGACCCCGGCGTCGGCGTCGGTGACGAGGGCGATCGTCGTGAAGCACATCGCGAGCTCGCGGGCGAGCGCAGCCTCGGGCATCGCCGTCATGCCGACGATCGACCACCCGGCCTGCTGGTGCCACACCGACTCGGCCCGCGAGGAGAACCGCGGCCCGTTGACGACGACGAGCGTGCCCTCGGGCTCGACCTCGAACCCGGCCAGGCGCGCCGCGTCGACGGCGACCTGCCGGCCGTTCGGGCAGTACGGGTCGGCGAAGCCGACGTGCACGACGGGGCCCTCGACGTCGTACACCGTGTGCTCGCGACCCCACGTGCGGTCGACGACCTGGTCGGGCACGACGACGGTGCCCGGCCCCTGCTCGGGGCGCAGCGACCCCACCGCGCACGGTGCGAGCACCTGGCGCACGCCGACGGCGCGCAGCGCCCAGAGGTTGGCGCGGTAGTTGACCCGGTGCGGCGGGAACCGGTGGCCCTTGCCGTGCCGGGCCACGAAGGCGACGGACCGGCCCTCGACCTCGCCGATGACGAGGGGGTCGCTCGGGCGCCCGAACGGGGTGTCGACCTCGACGGTGTCGTAGTCGTCGAGGAAGTCGTAGAGCCCGGACCCGCCGATGACGCCGATCTCGGCGCGTGGACCGCCCACGGTCGACGCCGACCCGACGGACGCGGACGCGTCGGCGGAGGGCGCGAGCAGGGCGGTGGGCTCGGCGTCGGGGTGGCTGCCGGGGGAGTCAGTCGTCATGGCCCGAGCCTAGGGCGCGGACCGGCGGCCGACGCGGGGGTCAGCCGGGGCTGGGGACGACGGGCCGCCGCCTCAGGAGGCTGTGGACGACGAGCTCGTGGCCGCGGTGGACGAGCCCGAGGAGGACGACGAGGAGCTCGACGTCGAGGAGGACGAGGACGACGAGGAGGACGAGTCGGACGAGCCGGTCGACCCCGTCGACGTGGCGCCGCTCGAGGAGTCCTTCGACGCGGAGCCGGACGACGTCGAGCCGTTGCCCGACGTGCGCGAGTCGGTCTTGTAGAAGCCGGAGCCCTTGAACGCGATGCCCACCGGGTGGATCACCTTGCGCAGCCGCGGCTCACCGCACTCCGGGCACACCGTCAGGGCGTCGTCGGTGAACGACTGGCGGATGTCGAAGGCGTGCCCGCACTCGGTGCACGCGTAGGAGTAGGTGGGCATGGAGACCTCGGTGATCGGGAGAGGAGCGGGAGACCGTCGTCCAGTCTACGTCCAGCCCGCGAGGCGTCCGTCGCGGCTGACCGCGCGGATGCGGTCGACGGTGCGGCGCCGCACCCGCGAGGTGGCCACGACGAGGAACTGGTCGCCGTGCCGCAGTGTCGTGTGCGGCTCGGGCACGAACCCCTCGCCGCCGCGCACGACGAGGGTGACGTTGGCGCCCTTCGGCAGGCGCAGCTCGAAGACCGCGACGCCGTGCAGCCGCGACTCGGCGCCCACCGAGACCTGCACGACGTCCGCGCCGATCTCGATGAGCGAGGTGGACTCGAGGTCGACGTCGACGGAGTGGACGCCCTCGGTGAGCCCGAGGCGGCGGGCGATCCACGGCAGCGTCGGGCCCTGCACCACGGTGAAGATGACGACGAGCATGAAGACGAGGTCGAAGATCCACTCGGTGTCGGGCGTGCCGGCCGTGAGGGGCACCGTGGCCAGGACGACCGGCACGGCCCCGCGCAGGCCCGCCCACGACAGGAACGCCTGCTCGCGCCAGGGCACCCGGAACCACACGGTCGACAGGACCACCGACAGCGGCCGGGCCACGAGCAGCAGCACCAGGCCGATGACGACCGCCGGCACGAGCTGCTCGTCGAGGCGGTTCGGGTCGGCGAGCAGGCCGAGGAGCACGAACAGGCCGATCTGGGCGATCCAGCCGAGCGCGTTGGCGAAGCTCTGTACGGGGGTGCGGTTGGGCAGGCCCATGTTGCCGAGGACGAGCGCCGACAGGTAGGTCGCGAGGAAGCCGCTGACGTGGATCTGCGCCGCCACGGCGTAGGCGAGCACGGTCAGGGCGACGACGCCGATGGAGAAGAGGGCCGAGGAGCCGCCGGCGACGCGTCGGAGCAGCTGGCCGCCGAGCCAGCCCACCGCGACGCCCACGACCGCGCCGCCCACCAGCTCGACGCCGGCGTGGAAGAGCAGCATCCACCACGGCTCGCCGTGGCCACCGGGAACGCCCTGCGCCGCGAAGGCGACGACGAGGATGACGACGGGCGCGTCGTTGAACCCGGACTCGGCCTCGAGCATGCCGGACAGCCGTTTGGGCAGCGGCACGTTGCGCAGCACGGCGAACACGGCGGCCGCGTCGGTCGAGCTGACGATGGCGCCGACGAGCAGCGAGATGGTCCACGAGAGCGGCAGGAACGCGTGGGCCGCCACGGCCACGACGAGCACCGACACGACGACGCCGAGGGTCGCGAGCACCGACGCGGGTGCCACCGACTCGCGGATGTTCTCCCACGACGTCGTCAGGCCGCCCTCGGCGAGGATGAGCACGAGGGCCGCGTAGCCGAGCACCCGGGTGATCGACGCGTCGTCGAACTGGATGCCCGCGCCCGCGTTGCCGAGCACGAGGCCGATGCCGAGGTAGATGAGCAGCGAGGGCAGGCCCGACCGGACCGACAGGCGCACCGCGGCGACCGCGACGAGGAGCACGACCGAACCGACGAGGAGCACGCCCGTGAGGTCGTCGAGCGTCATGGTCGACGACGTGATGGACGGCGCTCCGGTCAACGGCGGCTCCTCGGGTTCGGGCCAATCCAACCATCCGGTGCCGCCGCGCCGTGGCACGGTCCACGCCGGGTCACCCGTCGGCGGCCGGTGGCCTAGGCTCGTCGCGTGTCACGGTTGAAACGCGCCCGTCGGATCCTCCTGCTCGTCGCCGTACTCGTCGTCTTCGTGCTCGTCGGGGCCGGCGTCCTGTCGGTGGGCGTGGTGCGGCAGACGTTCCCGCAGACCACCGGCACCCTGCAGATCGAGGGGCTGAGCAGCTCGGTGTCGGTCAAGCGCGACGACCGCGGCATCCCGACGATCTACGCCGACAACGCCCAGGACCTCTTCCGGGCGCAGGGCTTCGTCAGCGCGCAGGACCGCTTCTTCGAGATGGACCTGCGCCGCCACGTGACGGCCGGGCGCCTGTCCGAGCTCGTCGGGTCCGGCGGCATCGACAGCGACAAGGTCATCCGCACCATGGGGTGGCGACGGGTCGCGGAGGCCGAGCTGCCCAAGCTCGCGCCCGAGACGCGTCAGTACCTGCAGGCCTACGCCGACGGCGTCAACGCCTACATCAAGCAGGCGGAGTCCCCGGAGAAGATGTCGCTGGAGTACACCTTCCTGCGGCGCACCAACCCCGGCTACCGCGTCGAGCCGTGGACGCCGGTCGACTCCCTCGCGTGGCTCAAGGCGATGGCCTGGGACCTGCGCGGTGACTACAACGACGAGCTGGCCCGCGCGCGCCTCTCGCGCAACCGCAACCTCAAGCAGATCCAGCTGCTCTACCCGCCCTACCCCTACGACCGCAACCAGCCGATCCTGTCCGCCGACGACTGGCAGCCGGCCGCCGCCCAGCAGGCCGCGAGCATCGAGCCCCCGGCCCTGAAGCAGCTGCGCGGCACGGACGGGCGGCACGCCGTCGACACCGCGCTCGCCGCGCTCGAGGCGGTGCCCGCGAGCCTCGGCCGCGGGTCCGACATCGGCTCCAACTCGTGGGTCGTCTCCGGCTCGCGCACGACCACGGGCAAGCCGCTGCTCGCCAACGACCCCCACCTGGGCCTGTCGATCCCGAGCGTCTGGAGCCAGGTCAACCTCCAGTGCCGCACCGTGTCGGAGGCGTGCCCGTTCCGCGTGTCGGGCTTCACCTTCTCCGGCGTGCCCGGCGTCGTCATCGGCCACAACGACAAGGTCGCGTGGGGCATGACGAACCTCGGACCCGACGTCACCGACTTCTACCTCGAGCAGACGAGCGGCGACACCTATCTGCGCGACGGCAAGCACGAGCCGGTGCGCACCCGCGACGAGACGATCAAGGTGGCCGGCGGCCCCGACGTCACCATCACGGTGCGCGGCACGGCCCACGGCCCGATCATGAGCGACGTCGTGCCCTCCATCGACGACGCCGGCGACCGGCTCGCCGTCCGTGGCGCCGCCCAGACCAACCGATTCGCCGTCTCGCTGGCGTGGACCGCGCTGACGCCGGGCACGACGGGCGATGCGATCTTCGCGCTCAACAAGGCGCAGGGCTGGGACGACTTCCGCAAGGCCGCGGCGCTGTTCACCGTGCCGTCGCAGAACCTCGTCTACGCCGACACCGAGGGCCACATCGGCTACCAGTCCCCGGGCCGCATCCCGGTGCGCCGCTCGGCCACGCCCGGCTCGCCCCCCGGCTACTGGCCGGCGCCCGGCTGGGACAGCCAGTGGGACTGGAAGGGCTACGTGCCCTTCGAGGACCTCCCGCACACCTTCGACCCGCCGGAGGGCTTCGTCGTCACCGCCAACCAGGCCGTGACCGCCAGCCCCGAGCCGTTCCTGACGAGCGAGTGGGACTACGGCTTCCGCGCCCAGCGGATCCGCACCCTGGTCGGGGGCGCGGCGAAGGTCTCGCCCGAGCTCATGGCGCAGGTGCAGGGCGACGTCCGCAACACCTACGCGCCCTCGCTCGTCGAGCGGCTGCTCGCGGTGCAGGTCGACGACTTCACCGGCCAGGCGCAGCGCCTGCTCCGCGACTGGGACGGCAGCCAGCCGGGCGACAAGTCGCGCGACTCGGCCGCGGCCGCCTACTACAACGCGGTGTGGAAGCACCTGCTCGAGTACACCTTCGACGAGCTGCCGCCGGAGATCGCCCCCGACGGCGGGAGCCGCTGGATGGTCGTCGTCGAGCAGCTGATGAAGGACCCCAAGAACGACTGGTGGGACGACAAGACGACGCCGGGGCTCACCGAGGGTCGTGACGAGATCCTCAAGCGGGCCCTCGTCGAGGCGCGCCTCGACCTCGCCCGCGAGCTCGGCAAGGTGCCCTCGACGTGGCGCTGGGGCCGGCTGCACCAGCTCGACCTCAAGCACCCCGTCATGGGCGACCCGTCGGTGCCCCAGGTGGTGCGCGGCCTCTTCGACCGCGGCGGCATCGAGCTCGGCGGCGGCAACTCCATCGTCAACGCCAACTCTTGGAACGCCTCCGAGCCCGGCTACGGCGTCACGACCGGCCCCTCGATGAGGATGGTCGTCGACCTGTCGAACCTCGACGCGTCGACGTGGGTCAACTCGACCGGCCAGTCCGGGCACGCCTACCAGGACCACTACTCCGACCAGATCGACGCGTGGGCCGCGAACGAGGCGTTCCCGTGGCCGTTCTCCCAGGGCGCGGTCTCCGAGGCCACCGACGACGAGCTGACGCTCGTGCCGCCGGGCACGCCCCAGCCCTGAGCCGTCGGTCCTGAGCCGTCGACCCGGACGCGTCGGACCTGCCGTTCAGCGGAGCAGGACGACGCGTCCGGTGGTCGTGACCCAGCCGTCGACCGGCTGGTCGTGCGCGTCGCGCGGCAGGTCGGACTCGCTTGCCTCGCCCTCGTGCAGCAGCGTGATGACGAGCGCACCCGGCGCCCGGTGGAGCAGGGCCCGGTCGTAGCAGCCGCCGCCCTGGCCCAGGCGCGTGCCGTGGCGGTCGACCGACAGGCCCGGCGTCACGACGACGCCGCACGTGGCCAGGGCGTCCTCGCCGAGCCAGGCCGCGCGCTCGGCGTCGGTGGGCTCGCGCCGCAGCCGGCGCACGACCGACGCGTCGGCCCGCGCGCCGCGGACCGCGTGCCGCCACTGCAGCGCGTAGTCGTCAAGGACCACGGGTACGAGCACCTCGTGACCGGTATCCAGCAACTCCTCGACGAGCGGCCCGGTGGGCGGCTCGTCCGGCAGCGACTCGTACACGGCGACCCGCGCACCCGCGGGCACGAGCGGCAGGACGGCGCGCGCGAGCGCGGCGCCGGCGTCCTCGAGCCCGGCGGCGTCGAGCGCGGCGGCGACCGAGCGACGCCGGAGGCGGGCCGCGTGACGCACCTCACGTTTGTCCGGCCCGGTCACGTGCGGGCCCACAGCGGGCACTTCTCCTGCTCTCGGCTGCCGCACATGCGGCCCATCGTAAGGTGATGCCCATGAGTGACCAGGGGCTGCGCGCGTCGGTCGAGCTGATGGAGCGACGAGGCCTCGGGCCCGAGGCCATCAAGGTCTTCGAGTACTACTACGAACAGCTCGAGGGTGGCGCCCAGGGCACCATCCCGGAGGACTCCATCGAGCCGCTCGGGCAGGTCACCGAGCTGCGCAAGGTGTCGGTCACCGACGAGGAGGCGCGCAACGCGCTGTCCCAGACCGCCGTCATCAAGCTCAACGGCGGCCTCGGCACCGGCATGGGCATGACGGGCGCCAAGTCGGCCCTCGACGTCAAGGACGGCCTGACCTTCCTCGACATCATCGCCAAGCAGGTCCTCGCGCTGCGCGAGCGGTGGGACGTCGAGCTGCCGCTCGTGCTCATGAACAGCTTCCGCACCCACGACGAGTCGCTGCGGATCCTCGAGAAGTACGACAGCCTGCCCGTCGAGGGCCTGCCGCTCGACTTCATCCAGAACGCCGAGCCGAAGCTGCGCCCGGGCGACCTCACGCCGGTCCAGTGGCCCGAGGACCCCGAGCTCGAGTGGTGCCCGCCCGGCCACGGCGACGTCTACGTCTCGCTCGTCACCTCCGGCGTCCTCGACGCGCTGCTGGCCAAGGGCATCCGCTACGCGTTCCTGTCCAACTCCGACAACCTCGGCGCGACGTGCGACCCCGACGTCGCGGCCTGGATGGTCGAGCGCGGGCTGCCGTACGTCGCCGAGGTGTGCAAGCGCACCAAGAGCGACCGCAAGGGCGGCCACCTCGCGGTCCGCCGCTCCGACGGGCGGATCGTGCTGCGCGACACCGCGATGGTCGCCGAGGGCGAGGAGCGCTACTTCCGCGACATCCGCCGGCACAGCACCTTCAACGCGAACAACGTGTGGATCGACCTCGAGGTGCTCCGCGAGCGGATGACCGCCCGCCAGGGCGTCCTCGGCCTGCCGATCATCGTCAACCACAAGAACGTCGACCCCGCCGACCCCACCTCGCCCGAGGTCATCCAGATGGAGTCGGCCATGGGCACGGCCATCGAGGTGTTCGAGGGCAGCGAGGCGATCCTCGTGCCGCGCACCCGGTTCCGGCCGGTCAAGACGACCAACGACCTGCTCGTCATCCGCTCCGACTTCTTCGCCCTCGACGAGAGCTTCCACGTCGTGCAGACCGCCGAGGGGCCCGAGCCGTACGTCGACCTCGACTCCGCCTACCGGTTCGTGCCCGGCTTCGAGAAGCGCTTCCCGTACGGCGTGCCGTCGATGAAGGAGTGCACGAGCCTGCGCGTCATCGGCGACCCGGTGTTCGGGCGCAACGTCCGGTGCGTCGGCGAGGTCCTCATCGACGGCTACCGCCGCGTCCTCGACGACGCCGTGCTCGGCGAGCCCGTGGTCGCCACGCCGGAGCCGGTCGAGGGCCGCGGCGACGTCCGGTCGGTCGACGAGCACCTGCGCGCCATCCTCTCGACGCTCGAGCCGATGCCGAGGGAGTGGACGCCGCTCACCGAGTCGCTCGGGCTCGTCGTGGCCCGCGACGTCCGCGCCCGCGTCGACCTGCCGCGCTTCGACAACTCCTCGATGGACGGCTACGCCGTGCAGTCCGCCTCGCTCGAGGGCGCCGACGCCGCTCCTGTCCGGCTGCGGATCGTCGGCGAGGTGGCCGCCGGCGACGACCCGGCCTTCGAGGTCGGGCCGGGGGAGGCCGCGCGCATCATGACCGGCGCGCCCCTGCCGGCCGGGGCCGACGCCGTCGTCAAGGTCGAGGACACCGACGCCGCCGCGTCCGGCGAGGTCGAGTGCCGCGCGTCCGTGGCGGCCGGCACCTTCGTGCGGCCCGTGGGCGACGACGTGCGCAGCGGGGCGGTCATCGTCTCGGCCGGCGAGGTCGTCGGGGCTCGCACCATCGCCCTGCTCGCGGCGTGCGGGTACGCCGAGGTGGAGGTGCACCGGCGCCCGCGCGTCGTCGTCATGTCGACCGGCTCCGAGCTCGTCGAACCCGGACGGCCTCTGGGAGCCGGGCAGATCCACGACTCCAACTCCTCGATGCTCTGGGCCGCGGCGGTGTCCGCCGGGGCCTCGGCCGAGATCCGCCAGGCCGTGGGCGACTCCGAGGACGAGCTGCTCGAGCAGCTCAACGTGGCGGTCAAGGACGCCGACATCGTCGTGACGAGCGGCGGGGTGTCGATGGGTGCCTACGACGTCGTCAAGAGCGCGCTGGCCTCGCGCGGCGTCGACTTCGTCAAGGTCGCCATGCAGCCGGGCAAGCCGCAGGGCTACGGGATGCTCGAGGCGCCCGACGGCCGGCGCGTCCCGATCTTCACGCTGCCGGGCAACCCGGTGTCCTCGTTCGTTTCCTTCGAGGTGTTCGTACGGCCGGCCCTGCGCCGCCTCATGCGCCTGACGCCGGAGAAGCGCCGGATGCGCCCGGCCACGCTCATCTCGGGCGTCACCTCGTTCGAGGGCCGGCGCCAGTTCGGCCGCGCCGTCGTGTCCCGCTCGGCCGAGGGCACGCTCGTCGCGGTGCCGGTGGCCGGCCAGGGGTCGCACTTCGTCGCCGACCTCTCGCGGGCCAACGCCCTGTTCATCGTGCCCGAGGACGTCACCGAGCTCGTCGCCGGCGAGGTCGTCGACGTCCTGGTGCTGGACCGGGAGGGCTGAGGTGGCCGCGGACCCCGACGCGACCCCCGGCGTCCCCGACGCGTCCGACGCGCCCGGTGGGCTGACGCACGTCCGCGCGGACGGCAGCGCGCACATGGTCGACGTCTCGGCCAAGGCCGTCACCGCGCGCGAGGCGAGCGCGGCCGGACGCGTCCTGCTCTCTGCCGCAGCGGTGTCCGCGCTCCGCGACGGCGTCGTGCCCAAGGGCGACGCGCTCGCCGTGGCCCGCATCGCCGGCATCCAGGCGGTCAAGCGCACCCCCGAGCTCATCCCGCTCGCGCACCCGATCGCGGTGCACGGCGTCGCGGTCGACCTCACCGTCGCCGACGACGGCGTCGACGTCACCGCCACGGTGCGCACCGCCGACCGCACCGGCATCGAGATGGAGGCGCTCACGGCCGTCGCCGTCGCCGCCCTCGCCCTCATCGACATGGTCAAGGCGGTCGACAAGCACGCCCGCATCACCGACGTCCGCGTCACGGCCAAGTCCGGTGGCCGGTCGGGGGACTGGCATGAGTGACGCGTCGGCGATCGGCCGCGGCCGGCGCGCCGTCGTGGTCACGGCCTCCACCCGGGCCGCCGCCGGCGTCTACCCCGACCGGTCCGGACCGGTCATCGTCGAGCGGCTGCGCGCGTGGGGGTTCGAGGTGGGCCACCCCTTCGTCGTGCCCGACGGCGACGAGTTCGGCTGGGAGCTGCGCGACGTGCTCGCGAGCGAGCCCGACCTCGTGCTGACCACCGGCGGCACGGGCCTGACGCCCACCGACGTCACGCCCGAGCAGACCGCGCCCCTCCTCGACCGCCTCGTGCCGGGGGTCGCCGAGGCGATCCGGGCGGCCGGCGTCGCCAAGGGCGTGCCCACGGCGATGCTCTCGCGCGGGCTCGTCGGTGTCGCGGGGCAGACCTTCGTGGCCAACCTGCCCGGCTCGCGAGGCGGGGTCGTCGACGCCCTCGACGTGCTCGAGCAGGTCCTCGGACACGCGCTCGACCAGATCCCCGGCAGTGACCACTGACCGGCCCGGGCCTCGGCGTGTGCAGCCGTGTCGGCAGCCGTGCCTGCGGCCGTGCCTGCAGCGAGGCTCGCGATGAGGATGCCCTGGCGCCCGGCGCGTGACGGCCGGGCCCGCTGGCCGGTCGTGCTGCGCGACGCGTCGGCCGAGCCCGCCGTCCTACTGCGCCCGCTCGTGGCGGGCGACGAGCGGGAGTGGCAGTGGGTGCGCCGCGAGAACGCCGACCACGTCAAGCCCTGGGAGCCGACCCTGCCGCCCGGTGCCGACCCGCGGGCTCCCGTGTCGTTCCGCGACTTCGTCCGCGAGCTCGACGCCGAGGCGCGCGCCGACCGCGCGATGCCGTGGGCCATCGAGGTCGAGGGGCGCATCGTCGGGCAGGTCCACCTCTTCGGGATCGTCCGCGCGGCGCAGCAGTCGTGCGCCGCCGGCTACTGGGTCGCGCGCGGGGTGACGCGACGCGGCATCGCGACGCGCGCGCTGGCCCTCGCCATCGATCACGCGCTGGGCCCGGCCGGCCTGCACCGCGTCGAGGTCAACATCCGCGTCGACAACGAGCGCTCGCTCGGGGTGGCGCGGCGGCTCGGGCTGCGCGACGAGGGCGTCCGGGAGCGCTACCTCCACATCGACGGCCGGTGGCGCGACCACCGCTCCTTCGCCGTGACGCGCGAGGAGCTCGAGGGCGGCACGCTGCTCGACCGTTCGTCACAGGTGTAACACCAGCCTCTTGCGCGACACGCCACGAATGTGCAGGGCGTGCGTGCACGGCGCCCCTACCGTGGGGTCCGTGCCAGTCAGCAGCCTCATCTTCGTCGTCATCGTGGCGATCTGGGCTGCCTACCTCGTGCAGCACTGGATGCGCCGCCGCGAGGACGCCGCCGCCAACCGGTCGGTCGACGGGTTCTCCGAGGCGATGCGCGTCCTCGAGAAGCGCCCCGTCCTGCCGACCGCCGAGCCGCGCACCCCGCGCCCGCACTCCTACTCCGTGACCCCGGCGCGCACCGCCCGGCCGACCGTCGACGTCAAGCGGGCCGTGCCCGCCGGTCGGCGCCAGTCGCCGCTCGTGGCGCGTCGCACCGAGGAGCACCTCGAGGAGTTCCACGTCGAGCACGAGGTCGGCTACGACGCACGTCCTGACGCTCCGCGCGAGCAGGCCGAGCGGCCGGCCCGTCGAGTCTCCATGGCGCAGAGGCGGATTCGCGCCGTCGTGCTCCTGGCAGCCATGCTGTGGATCCCGGCGTCGATCGGCCTGGCCGTCACGGGGGTCCTCATGTGGATCTCCGTCCCGTTCGCGGTGCTCACGGTCGTCGCCGTGCTCGTGTGGCTGCGCACCGAGGCCCAGCACGACCGCATCCGCGCCGCGGCCGCGCGTCGGGTGCGCCGCGTCCGTGGCTCGCGTTCGCGCGTCGCCGACGAGCCGGTGCTGACGGCCGACGACACCCAGGTCATCCAGTCCACCGCGGGTGCCACGGCGTCCGCGGCCACGCCGGTGCGTGGCACGCGCACGCCGCTCGGCGTCGACCGCGTCGTCATCCCGGCCGTCGAGGCCGCCGCCCCCGAGTCGGTCGAGGCTCCGGTCGGCGACCGGGTCTTCGACGTCCAGGCCGCCGCCACGGGCGCCGTCCCGGTCGCGTCCGCGGGCGTCGCCGTCGCGGCCGGCGCCGAGGCCGGCGTCCACCCCACGACCGACGCCGGTGCCTCCGAGGGTCTCGAGGCCGCGCAGGAGCTGCCCCCGGGCAGCTGGAGCCCGGTGCCGGTGCCCAAGCCGACGTACGCGCTCAAGGCCAAGGCCGAGCCGCGCTACACCGAGGGCGGCATCCCCGCCGACGTGTTCGACACGCCGGAGTTCGCCGACGAGGCCGAGGAGCTCGACGACCGGGCCCTCTTCGCCCGTCGCGCCGCCTCGCAGTAACGCGCCTCTCCCGCCCGGCCCCGGAGCGCTCCGCCTGCGCCCGACGCGACGCGTGACGCGTGAGGTTTCGTGCTCACTCGATGGGTGGGGTGCGGGGTGATGGGTCACGGTGGCCTGTTGGCAGTTGCCGCATGCCCGGCAATATGACAACTTGGTTGTCATGAATCGGGTCGAGGCCGCCTACGCCGTCCTGCGTCACGTCCGGCCGTTGCACCAGTACTCGGCCCGCGCCGTCGCGGACCTGCTCGAGGGCACCGACCTCACCCTCCCGCTCCGGGCGATCCTCGTCCTGCTGCTCGAGGGTGGCCCGCAGACCGTGCCGGACCTCGGCCGCGAGCTGCTCGTGACGCGTCAGGGCATCCAGAAGGTCGTCGACGAGGGCGTGCGCCTCGGCCACCTCGAGCTGCGCGACAACCCGGCGCACGCCCGGTCGCGCCTCGTCGGGCTGACCGGGCACGGCCGCGCCACCCTCGCCGACCTGCAGCGCGCCGAGGGCGCCAACCTCGAGGCCGCCACCTCCGGCATCGACCCGGAGGACCTCGCGCGGTGCGCCGACGTGCTCGCCCGGCTCACCGACGGCGTCCGGCGCATCGCCGGTGCGGACGCCCACTGGCTGCACCCCGACGTCGCGGCCGCCGACCGCGCCCGCGACGACTGACGCCGGTACACCGACCCGAGCCATCCGACCAGACCGTCCCACCCACCTGCTCGCACCACTGACAGCCCACAGGGAGTGACCCATGCACCGCCTCGACCTCGACCACGGCCACCTGACCTACACCGACACCGGCGAGGGCGAGCTCGTGCTGCTGCTCCACGGTGGCGGCGTCGACCACCGGATGTGGGACGACCAGGTCGGTGTCCTCGCTGCCGCCGGCCACCGCGTCGTCGTGCCCGACCTGCGCGGCCACGGCGAGGCCTCGACCCTCGACGTGCCGAGCCGGCACTGCGACGACGTCGCCGCGCTCGTGCGACAGCTCGACGCCGGGCCGGCCGTCCTCGTCGGCCTCTCCATGGGTGGCGGCGCCGCCACCGACACCGCTCTCGAGCACCCGGCCCTCGTGCGGGCCCTCGTCGTGAGCGGCACGGCCACGAGCGTCCCGACCTTCACCGACCCGTGGGTGCTCGGCATCCTGCAGGAGTGGCAGCGGGCGATCGCCGAGCGCGACGCCGCGGCCTACGTCGAGGCCAGCCTCGCCTTCTGCGCCGGCCCGACGCGCACCCTCGACGAGGTCACGGGCGACACCGTGCAGCGGTGCCGGCAGATGCTGACCGACACGCTGAGCCGTCACGCGAGCCCCGACGCCGTCATGCCCGAGCCGGTGCGCGACGCCGAGGCCCGGCTCGGTGAGATCACCGTCCCGGTCCTCGCGCTGTGCGGCGGGCTCGACTCGCCCGACCACCGCGACATGGGCCGCCGGCTCGCCGCGGGCGTGCGCGACGGCCGGTACGCCGAGGTGCCGGGGACCGCCCACTACCCGAACCTCGAACGCCCCGACCTGTGGGACGCCGCCGTGCAGGACTTCCTGACGGCGTCGCTGGCCGCGACGCGCTGAGCCGAGGTTCGCGGCGGCCCGGTGCTCCGGCGCCGGGCCCTCAGGCCTGGGCTGGGGTGCTGCCCTCGTCGGCGGCGTGCTCGAGCTCCCCGTCGAGCTCGGCGCGCGACTCGCCCGAGAGCAGGTGCTTGCCGACCGCGTTCGAGACCGCCGCGAACGGCACGGCCACGAGGGCGCCGACGATGCCGGCGATGATCGACCCGCACGCGATGGCCAGGATGACCGCGAGCGGGTGGACGCTGACGGCCTTGCCGAGCAGGAACGGCTGGAGCACGTGCGACTCGAGCTGCTGCACGCCGATGACGACCGCCAGCATGATGATCGCGACCGCCGGCCCGTGCGCCACGAGGGCGAGCAGCACCGCGACCGCGCCCGACAGCAGCGCGCCGACGATGGGGATGAAGGCCAGCAGGAACACGAGGATGCCGATGGCGAAGGCGAAGGGCACCTTGAGGATCGCCGCACCGACCGAGATGCCGATGGCGTCGACGAGGGCCACGATCATCGTGGCGCGCACGAACGCCGACAGCTGGCCCCAGGCGACGATGCCGGAGGAGTTGACGCGGTCGCGAGCCGCGTGCGGGAACAGCCGCACGATCCAGCCCCAGATGCGCGGCCCCTCATAGAGGAAGAAGAAGAGCGAGAAGAGCGCGATGAACAGACCCGCGATGAAGTGCGTCGCGGTGAGCCCGACCGCCGCGGCGGTGTCGCCGAGGTTGCCCGACTGGCTGACCTTCTCGCGGACCGTGTCGAAGTACTCGTCGAACTGGGCGTCGGTGATGTTGAACGTCGTGCGCACCCAGTCGCGGATCTGGCCCATGCCGGTGGCGACCTGCTTGGTCAGGTCGGAGAACCCGGCCGTGAACTGCGTGCCGACGAGGGTGAACAGCCCGCCGATGACGATGATGGTGCCGAAGACCGTGATGCCGGCCGAGGCACCCGTGGGCAGCTTCCGGTGCAGGCGCGCGGCCAGCGGGTGCAGCAGGGCCGTGAGGAGCACCGCGATCGCGACGGGCACGACGACCTCGGACACACCACGCAGCACCATCGCGAGGGCGTAGAGGGCGACGCCGATGAGCAGCAGCCGCCACGACCACTCGCTGGCGGCCTTGACGCCGGCAGGGACGGCGGAGGGGGAGGCGTCGGCACGTACGTTGTCGGTCACGTGCACACCGTATGCTGCCGCGCCGCACCAGCGGTGGATGACCGCTCCGTCAGCGGCGCAGGTCCCGCACGACGGTCGTCTCGCCGGAGTGGTGGGTGACCGTCACGTCGCCGAAGGTGAGGTAGGTCGTGGACCGCTCGCCGGGGGCCCGGTAGAACGAGCTCGTCGTGGCGAGGGCGATGCCGAGCAGGGCCAGGCAGTCGCCGTCCTCGGCGGCGAGGTGCAGGTGCTCGGTGCGCAGCAGGTCGTGACCGTGCTCGATGCCGTAGTCGAGCAGCCGGAGCGAGTCGGCCTTGACGGCCGGCAGCACGCTGTCGTTGGCCCAGCTCCACAGCCACGTGCCCGGGCGGTGGGCGTAGCTGCCGAGCAGCTGGAACGGCGCCGTCGCGACCCGGTCGGGCCAGGTGAAGGTGATGAGGCCGGTCTCCTGGTCGAGGTCGTAGCGGTCGGCCGAGCCGAGGCCCCACCCGAGGTTCGCGGTGGTGGCGCGCTGCGCGAGGTCGTTGCCGTGGTTGAGCAGCTCGTTGAGCTCGCCCTCGAGGGCGGCCGTGACGGCCGGGTCGGTCTCGTGGGGTGCGGTGCCGGCCTCGGGCTCGGGCTCGGGCTCGCGGCGGCGGCTTAGCCATGACATGTGCGGCATCCTGCCAGCCGCCGGCCCGTGCCGGGGCGCCTACGCTCGGAGGATGACCGATGCCGCGCCTGCCGACCTGCCGACGCTCGCCGTGACCGGGGCCACCGGGTGGCTCGGCGGCCTCGTGGCGCGCGACCTCGCCGGCCGTGGCGTCGCCCAGCGACTCCTCGTCCGCGACGCGTCGCGGGCCCCCGACCTGCCCGGCACCGTCGTGCGCGAGTGCACGTACGCCGACGGCGACGCCGCCCGGGCGGCCCTCGACGGCGTCGACACCCTGTTCATGGTCTCGGCCGCCGAGAACGCCGACCGGCTCGCCGAGCACCGGGCCTTCGTCGACGTGGCGGTCGCGGCCGGCGTCGGGCACGTCGTGTACGTCTCCTTCTTCGGGGCGGCACCCGATGCCACCTTCACCCTGGCGCGCGACCACGCCGCCACCGAGACGTACCTGCGCGAGTCGGGCCTGGCGTGGACCTTCCTGCGAGACAACCTCTACCTCGAGTTCGTGCCGCACATGGCCGGCGAGGACGGCGTCATCCGCGGGCCCGCCGGCGACGGCCGGGCGGCGGTCGTCGCGCACGAGGACATCGCCCGGTCGGCGGTCGCCGTGCTCCTCGACCCCGCGGCGCACGCGGGCGAGACGTACAGCCTCACCGGCCCGGAGGCACTAACGCTCACCGAGGCGGCCCGCACCTTCAGCGAGGTCACCGGGCGGCGGGTGAGCTTTCACGACGAGACGGTCGAGGAGGCCTACGCCTCTCGCGAGGTGTACGGCGCCCCGCCGTGGCAGGTCGACGCGTGGGTGTCGACGTACACGGCGATCCGGGCCGGCGAGCTCGACGGGGCCACCGACGACGTCGAGCGGCTGACCGGGCGTCGGCCGGTGTCTCTGCGGGAGTACCTGGAGCGCGAGAAGCACTGAGCCACCAGCGTTCCCGGCGGTCCGGGGCTGGTTCGGCTCAGGCGTCCCGGCCGACGAGCTCGGCGGTCTGCCGGGCGATCGCGAGCTCCTCGTTGGTGGGCACGACGGCGACGACGACCGGCGAACCGTCGGGCGAGATGACGCGAGCCTGCCTCGACCGGGCGCCGTTGCGGGCCCGGTCGACCGCGATGCCGAGCCCCTCGAGGCCCTCGGTGACCGCGGCGCGCAGGGCGACGCTGTTCTCGCCGATGCCGGCGGTGAAGACGAGGACGTCGATGCCGCCGAGGATCGCCAGGTAGGCGCCGATGTAGTGCCTGAGGCGGTGGACGACGACGTCGAAGGCGAGCCGGGCGTCGGCGTCGCCGGCGGCCAGACGGTCCTCGAGCTCGCGGAAGTCGTTGACGCCGCTGAGGCCCAGCACCCCGGACCTCTTGTTGAGCAGGGTGTCGACCTCCTCGAGCGTCAGCCCGGCCTCGCGGCCGAGGTAGGCGTGCAGGCCGGGGTCGACGTCGCCGGAGCGGGTCCCCATGACGAGCCCCTGCAACGGGGTCAGGCCCATCGACGTGTCGACCGCGACGCCGCCGCGCACCGCCGAGGCTGAGCAGCCGTTGCCGAGGTGCAGGACCACCTGGCGCAGCTCGCCGACGGGGCGGTCGAGCAGGTCGGCCGCGGCCTGCGAGACCCACTGGTGCGACGTGCCGTGGAAGCCGTAGCGGCGGATCGAGTGCCGCTCCGCGAGGTCGGCGGGCACGGCGTATGTCGACGCCTCGGGCGGCAGCGAGGAGAAGAAGGCCGTGTCGAAGACGGCGACGTGCGGCACGTCGAAGTGCTCACGAGCCGCTTCGATGCACGTGACGGCCGCCGGGTTGTGCAGCGGCGCAAGGGCGCTCAGCTCGCGCACCCGGTCCAGGACGGCGTCGTCGATGACGACCGGCTCGGAGAAGCCCGGGCCGCCGTGGACCACCCGGTGCCCGACGGCGCGCAGCCGCACGGCTGCCAGGTCGACCCCGTCGGCGCGGAGGTCCGTAGCCATCTGCTCGAGCGCCGCAGCGTGGTCGGCGACGCCGCTGCCCGCCTCGCCGATGCGCTCGACCGTGCCACCCGCCTGCTTCTCACCGGTCTCGGGCACGACGAGCTGGTACTTCAGCGACGACGACCCGGCGTTGAGCACGAGCACGGGTTGGGTGGCGTCGGTCATGCCTGCTCCTGCTCCGGGGACTGCGAGGACTGCGGGGTCTGCTGGGCCTGGACGGCCGTGATGGCCACCGTGTTGACGATGTCGTCGACGAGCGCGCCGCGCGAGAGGTCGTTGACCGGCTTGCGCAGGCCCTGCAGCACGGGGCCGATGGCGACGGCGTGCGCGCTGCGCTGGACGGCCTTGTACGTGTTGTTGCCGGTGTTGAGGTCGGGGAAGACGAACACCGTGGCGCGCCCGGCGACGTCCGAGCCCGGCAGCTTGGCCCGCCCGACGGCCGGGTCGATCGCGGCGTCGTACTGGATCGGCCCTGCGAGGGCCAGGTCGGGGGCGCGTTCGGTGACGAGCTCCGTTGCGGCACGGACCTTCTCGACGTCGGCGCCCGACCCGCTCGAGCCGGTCGAGTAGGACAGCATCGCCACGCGCGGCTCGATGCCGAACTGGCGGGCGGTCTGGGCCGAGGAGACGGCGATGTCGGCGAGCTGCTCGGCGGTGGGGTCGGGGATGACGGCGCAGTCGCCGTAGACGAGGACGCGGTCGGCGAGGCACATGAGGAAGACGCTCGAGACGGTCTTGACGCCGTCGCGCGTCTTGACGAACTCGAGGGCAGGACGGATCGTGTGCGCCGTCGTGTGGACGGCCCCGGACACCATGCCGTCGGCCAGGCCGAGCTGGACCATCATCGTGCCGAAGTACGACACGTCGGTGACGACCTCCCGTGCCTTCTCGAGGGTCACGCCCTTGTGGGCGCGCAGCCGGGCGTACTCGGAGGCGAAGCGCTCGACGAGGTCGGGGTCGGTGTTCGACACGACGCGCGCCTCGTCGAGGTCGAGCCCGAGCGTCGAGGCCCGGGCGCGCACGGTCGTCTCGTCGCCGAGGAGCGTCAGGTCGGCGACGCCGCGGCGCAGCAGCACGTCGGCGGCCTCGAGGATGCGGTCGTCGCCGCTCTCGGGCAGCACGACGTGGCGACGGTCCGAGCGGGCCTGCTCCATGAGCTGGTACTCGAACATCAGCGGGGTGCGCACGGGGGAGGCCGAGACGTCGATGGCGGCGAGCAGCGCGGCCTGGTCGACGCCCTCGGAGAAGAGGCGCCGCGCCACCTCGATCTTGTTGCGCGAGGACCGCGTCATCGGCCCGAAGACGCGGGCGGCGCGGGCCGCGGTCGTCATCGTGTCGGCGTCGGTCAGCGCGATCGGCAGGTCCTGCTGCACACCGGCCGACAGGCGCACGATCGCCTCGGGGAGCTCGTAGCCGCCGGTGAGGATGATGCCCGCGAGGCTCGGGAACGTGCCGGACTGGTGGGCGAGCAGCAGCCCCGGCACGAGGTCGGTGCGGTCGCTCGGGGCGATGACGGTGACGTCGGTGCGCAGCCGCGGCAGGACGTTGGGCAGGCTCATCGCCGCGACGACGAGGCCGAGGCTGTCGCGGTCCGTCCACGCCTCGGTGCCGAGGACGAGCCGGGCCCCGGTGGCCACGCTGAGCTGCCGGAAGCTCGGCGCCCGGAGGAGCGGGTTCTCCGGCAGGGCCGCGGTGACGGCGAAAGGCAGGTCGGCGAGGGCCGCGCGCACGGCGTCGACGTCGTCGGGCTCGACGCGGTTCGCGATGACGGCGACCGGCTCGGCGTGGTTGGCGCGCAGCTCGGCCAGGGCGCCGTCGGCGGCGACGCGCACCTGCTCGGGGGACCGGTCGCGGCCGTGGACGACGAGGACGACGGCCGAGCCGAGGTTGGCCGCGACACGGGCGTTGAACGACAGCTCGGTGCCGGTGGAGACGTCCGTGTAGTCGGATCCGAGCACGAGCATCACCTGGAAGCGGCTCGCGAGCCGGCCGAAGCGCTCGACGATGGCGTGCAGCGCCTCGTCGGGGTCGTCGTGGGCCTGGGCGTAGGTGACGCCGAGGGTCTCCTCGTAGGTCTGGTCGGTGCCGGGCTGGGCGACGAGCATCTCGACGACGGTGTCGACCTCGTCGTCGGGCCCGGTGCCGCCGAGCGTGGTCAGCGGCCGGAAGATGCCGACCGACCCGACCTCGCGCACCAACGCGTCGAGCAGCCCGAGGGCCACCGCGGACTTGCCGGTGAGGCCCTCCGGTGAGGCGAGGTAGACGCTGCGGCTCACGCCCCGAACCTAGCCGGTCGTCCGCGTGCGGGAGCGGCGGGCGGGTGGGATGTCGCGGAGCGGCGGCACCGGAGCGGCGTCGAGGCGCTCGAGCAGGGCGACGGCGTCGTACGGGGCACGGCCCTGGATGTCGTTGTCGCAGTAGACGTACACGTCGTGGCCCTCGTCGGCCCACGCACGGCACTGGCGGGCCCATCGGTCGAGGGATGCGTCCGAGTAGCCGCCGGAGTACAGCTCGGTCTCGCCGTGCAGGCGCACGTAGCGGAAGTCGCTCGTCGCGTCGCGCATCACGGGGAATCGTCCAGCGGTGTCGGCGACGACGAGCGCGACGTCATGGCGGGCGCACAGGGAGCGGGCCGCGTCGGTGTCGAAGCTCGGGTGACGCGGCTCGAGGGCGTGCCGGACGCGTCGGTCGGCGTCGGTGCTCGTCAGCGCGTCGTCGGCGTCCAGCTTGTCGTCGTGGCGGCTGGCGAGGTCGGCCAGCTCGGTGGTCGTGCGCGGCAGCAGCTCGAGGAAGGCACCGAAGCGGTCGGCGTCGAAGGCGACCCGCTCGGGCAGCTGCCAGAGGAAGGGGCCGAGCTGGTCGCCGAGCGCGAGCACGCCGGAGGCGAAGAAGTTCGCGAGCGGCGTCTCGACGTCGCGCAGCGCCTTGAGATGGGTGATGAACCGGCCGCCCTTGACGGCGAGGTCGACCGACGGCGGGACGGCCTCGCGCCAGCGCACGTACGACGTGGGTCGCTGCAGCGAGTAGAACGAGCCGTTGAGCTCGACCGAGGTCATCCGCTCGGCCGCGTACGTCAGCTCGAGCCGCTGCGGCAGGCCCTTCGGGTAGAAGTCGCCGCGCCACGACGGGTAACGCCACCCGGAGACCCCGACGTGGAAGCGACCCATGCCGCCACCGTACGCGTCAGGCACCCCGCGGGGCGTACATGATGACCGCGACTCCGACGAGGCACACGAGCGCGCCCGCGACGTCCCACCGGTCCGGCCGGAACCCGTCGACGACCATGCCCCAGAGCAGCGACCCCGCCACGAACACGCCACCGTACGCGGCGAGGATCCGCCCGAAGTGGGCGTCCGGCTGCAGCGTCGCCACGAAGCCGTAGAGCCCAAGCGCGACCACGCCTGCACCGATCCAGGCCCAGCCGCGGTGCTCGCGGACCCCCTGCCAGACGAGCCACGCGCCGCCGATCTCGGCGAGGGCGGCAAGGGCGAAGAGCAGCAGCGAGCGGGCCACGGTCATGTCCTGATCCTGCCCGAGCCACGGCCCGGCCCGGGGCCCAGGGGCAGGACGGGGGGAGCCTGGGGAACCTGGGGAGCTGAGGGGACTCCGTCGCCTCCGCTTCGCTCCGGCTCCTCCTCGAATCGGGGGCCAGCTCCATCGCACAGCAGAAGGGCCGCCACGGAGTGACGGCCCTTCTGCTGTGTGGTGGAGCTGAGGGGATTCGAACCCCTGACCTTCTCATTGCGAACGAGACGCGCTACCAACTGCGCCACAGCCCCTTGGTGCGGAAGGAACGATAACACTCGCCGCGTCGACGCATCCAATCGGTCTGGCACCTCGCTGGACCTCCACTGCTGCCGCCGTGTCGTCGCGCGCAAGCCGACCGGTGACAGCCGGTCACCCAGCCCTTCGCAGAGCGCCCGTCGGCCGGGAGGCGGCTGACCGAATCATTCTCCGCTGCAATCGAACTCGATGTGGGTAACCGTTGATCTGCCGACCCGAGAAGCGTAGAATCGAACACATGTTCGAAGGCCAAGAGCTTGGCGGTGCTGGGGTGGTGAGCCGCCTGGAGGCGGGTACTGCCGCCCTGCAAGCCGAGCTCACGGGCCTGGCGCCGGAAGCGCTCGACGACGCGTCGCTCGTCGACGGGCTCGCCGCCCTCGAGGTCGCGAAGGCCGCGTGCGCGGCGGCCCAGGCGCGCCTGACCGAGCGGTTGGTCGAGTCCCGCGCGCAGGCCGCGCGACGCCTGCGGCACGAAGCGCGCGCGTGCGCGGACGCCGGCGACTTCGACGGCTGGGTCCTGGCGCGCGACCGCGCCCGCACGCTCGAGCTGGAGCCCGAGGCGCCCGGCACGCTGGGACCACGCCCACGGGCTGCGTCGGGCGGCGACCGTGACGGCGCCCGCTCCCGGTCGGCCCGGCGTCTGACGCTTTCACGCACCGGCCTCGCGGCCGAGGTCGCCCTGGCCCGTCGTGAGTCGCCGGCTCGGGGCTCACGCCTCGCCACGACGGCCGTCGCGCTGGTGCGCCACCTGCCTCGCACGCTCGAGGCCCTGTCGGCCGGGGTCCTCAACGAGCGACGTGCCGAGATCGTCGTCCGGGTCACCAGCCACCTCCAGCCGTCCGTGCGGTCGAGGGTCGATGCCGAGGTGGTCGGCGCCCACCTCGACCCCGCCGACGCGGCTGCCGGGGTCGGCGGCTGGGGCGACCGCGAGCTCGAGCGCCGCGTCCGTGCGTGCGCCGACCGGCTCGACGCCGAGGCGGCCGTCGAACGGTGCCGCATCGCCGAGGCGGAGCGACGCGTCACGATCCGACCCGTCCCCGACACGATGGCACTCGTCACCGCGCTGCTGCCGGTCGCCGAGGCCGTCGCCGTTCATGCGGCCCTGACCCGGGCCGCCATGTCGGCCAAGGCTCTCGGCGACGAGCGTGGCAAGGGTCAGGTCATGGCCGACACGCTCGTCGAGCTCGTGACCGGGCAGGCGACGGCCGTCGACATCCCGGTCGAGGTCCAGGTCGTCATGACGGACCGCGCCCTGCTCGCCGGTGACGAATCCCCGGCCCACGTGCCCGGCTACGGTCCGGTTCCCGCGGGTTGGGCCCGCGACCTGCTGTCCCGTGCTGTCCACTCCCCGTCCGACGCGTCGCGCTGCGGTGGCCAGGGCGGCCAGGGCGACTCGGACGGCTCGGACGGCTCGGCAGACGCGGTGTCGCCGAGGACGGCCAAGGTGTGGGTCCGGCGGCTGTTCACCCACCCCCGCTCCGGCACCCTCGTCGCGATGGAGAGCACGCGTCGCCTGTTTCCGGAGGCTCTGCGCCGGTTCGTCGTCGCCCGCGACGGCACCTGCCGCACCCCGTGGTGCGACGCGCCGGTGGCCCACCTCGACCACGTCGTCCCGCATGCGAACGGCGGGGCGACGAGCGCCACGAACGGCCAGGGCCTGTGCGTGCGGTGCAACATCGTCAAGGAACAACCCGGGTGGCGCTCTCGCGTCGTCGAGCCTCCACCCGTCCACGGCGACGACCCGCCCCACACGGTCGAGACCACCACCCCCACCGGACGGCGATACAGCTCGACCTCCCCACCGGTCCTGCCGCTCACCGACCGAGGAGAAGGGCCATCCCACGCGCAGGCGCCGAGGCGACCGGCGGCGACGAGCCAGGTCGTGGTCCTCGAGCTCTACCGCACGGTCGAGACCGAGCTGGCCGGCTGATCGACCGGACCGATCGACCAGCCGGCCGCGCCGGCCCGAAACCGGACCGGCGATGCCGGACGCCGCGCCGGAGGGGTTCGACGCGGCGCCCGGAACTCATGGCCGGAAGGTCAGCACGAGGGCCGCCCACGTCCCCGACGTGGTGCCGTCGGCCCGGAAGGTGCCGGTCGACGTCGGCAGCTGGTAGGCCCGGCCGAGGTTGGTGCTGCCCGTCGCCTGCGGGGTCAGCCCCGTCCAGGCCGAGGTCCACGTCGGGTTGCTCGAGGAGGTGAACGAGGCCACCGCCCCGAACACGACCTCGCGGGCCGCCCTCGTCGTCTGGGTCGAACCGGACGAGAAGGACCGGTTCGTGCCCGTGGCCGACGCAACGCGGTCGACCTGGCTGACGCCCACCAGGTCGTCGGCGACCATCCGGTAGGTCGTCGCGCTCGGGAACGTGACCGTGATCCTCGCTCCGGTGGGCAGCGGCGCGATCGCCTGGGCCGTGAGGACGACGAGGCGTCCGCCGCTGACCGTCACCGACCGCGCCACGGTGTAGGTGTTGCCGGCGGTGTCGGTCGCGGCGACCGTGCCGTTCGTCGACTGGGTCCGCATCTGCAGGGTGAGGACGACGGTGTGGTTCTGCTGGACCGTCGTCGTCCCGGCGAGCGTGAGGACGCCACTGGTGCTCGTCGACGTCGACGAGACGGTGCCGATGGTCCCGACGTAGCCGGGGAGCGGTGCCGTCACCGTCACCGTCCGCTGGGCGGTGCTCGTGAGGCCCGAGGTGTTCCTCACCGTCACGGTCACCGTGTAGCTGCCCGCGGTCGGGTAGGTGTGGGTGGCCGACGACGTGGCCGAGGCAGCCGTCGTCGTGCCGTCACCCCAGGCGAAACCGTAGGTGAGGCTCTGGCCCTGCGGGTCGGTCGAGGCCGACGCGTTGGCCGTGACCGTCACCGGCGCGGTGCCGCTGGACGGCGTCACCGTCAGTGCAGCCGTTGGCGCCTGCGGTGCCGTCACCGTGACCGAGCGCGACGCCGTCGCGGTCTTGCCGGACGTGTTGGTGACGGTCACCGTCACCGTCCGGGTGCCGGCCGTCGCGTAGGTGTGGGTGGCCGTCGCGGTGGCCGAGGCGGCCGTCGTCGTGCCGTCACCCCAGGCGAACCCGTAGGTCATTGTCTGCCCCTGCGGGTCGGTGGAGGCCGACGCGTCGGCGGTGACCGTCACGGGTGCCACGCCGCTCGAGGGCGTGACGGTGAGGGCCGGCGTGGGCGGCAGGATCGGCGCCGCCACGCTCACGGTCCGCGTGGCGGTCCCGACGAGTCCGGACGTGTTGGTGGCCGTGACGGTCACCGTGTAGCTGCCGGCGGTCGTGTACGTGTGCGTCGCGGTGGTGGCGGCCGACGCCGTCGTCGAGCCACCGTCGCCCCACGAGAACGCGTACGTCAGGGCCTGGCCCTGCGGGTCGGTCGAGGCCGACGCGTCGGCCGTGACGCCGACCGGCGCGGTGCCACTCGACGGGGTGACCGTCAGGGCGGCCGTCGGCGGCCGGATCGGCGCCGACACCGTGACCGTGCGCTGTGCCGTCGAGGTGCGACCCGAGGTGTTGCCCACCGTGACGGTGACGGTGTAGCTGCCCGCCGTCGAGTACGTGTGGGTCGTGCTGGGCAGCGACGACGCCGCCACCGTGACCCCGTCACCGAAGTCGAAGGCGTACGAGAGTGCTTGTCCCTGTGGGTCGGTCGAGGACGACGCGTCGGCCGTGACGCCGAGCGGAGCCGTGCCGGTGGAGGGCGTGACGGTGAGCGAGGCCACGGGCGGCAGGATCGGCGGTGTGACGGTGACGCCGCGGCTGTCGGTGCCGGTCAGGCCCGACGCGTTCGTCACGGTGACCGTCACCGCGTAGCTGCCCGCCGTCGAGTAGGTGTGGCTGGCGCTCGCCGTCGTCGACGCGGGCACCGTCGTGCCGTCACCGAAGTCGAACGCGTACGAGAGTGCCTGTCCCTGTGGGTCGGTCGAGGCCGACGCGTCGGCCGTGACGGCGAGCGGTGCGGTGCCGCTGGACGGGGTCACGGTCAGCGCCGCTGTCGGCGGCTGGATGGGTGGCGGCGGCGTGTCGGCCGTGACGGCCCGCTGGGCGGTCGCGGTCAGCCCCGACGTGTTTGCCACCGTCATCGTGACGGTGTAGCTGCCCGGGATCGAGTAGGTGTGGCCTGCCGTGGCCGTCGCCGACGCCGGCACGGTGGTGCCGTCACCGAAGTCGAAGGCGTACGAGAGTGCTTGTCCCTGTGGGTCGCTCGAGCCCGACGCGTCCGCCGTGACCACGAGGGGCGCGTCGCCGCTCGACGGGGTCACGGTCAGCGACGCCGACGGCGGCTGGAGGGGTGGTGGCGGCCCCGAGACCGTGACCGACCGGGTGTCGGTCGCGGTCAGCCCCGACGTGTTCGTGACGGTCACGGTGACCGGGTAGGTGCCGGCGGCTGTGAACGTGTGGTTCGCGGTGGCCGTCGCGGAGGCGGTCACGCTGGTGCCGTCACCGAAGTCGAAGGCGTACGAGAGCGCCTGTGCCTGCGGGTCGGTCGAGGCCGACGCGTCTGCCGTCACGTCCAGGGGAGCGGTACCGGTCGACGGCGTGACCGCGAGCGTCGCGACCGGCGGCTGCACCGGTGGCGGCGGCGTCGTGACGGACACCGTCCGTGCCGCGCTGTCGCTGAGGCCCGACGTGTTGGTGACCGTGACGGTGACCGTGTAGCTGCCGGGCGTCGAGTAGGTGTGGTTCGCCGTCGCGGTCGTCGACGCGGGCACGGTGGTGCCGTCACCGAAGTCGAAGGCGTACGAGAGCGTCTGCGCCTGTGGGTCGCTCGAGGCCGACGCGTCGGCCGTCAGCGACAGCGGCGCGTCACCGCTCGCCGGTGTCACCGAGAGCGCGGCCGTGGGCGGCACGACGACGGGCGGGTTCGACGTGGTCACGGTCGCCGTCGTCGTCGTGCTCAGGCCGCTCGTGTTGCGGACCGTCACCTTCGCCGTGAACGTGCCGACGGCGGTGTACACGTGCGACGCGGTGGGCGAGGGCTGCGCGGCCGACGTCGAGCCGTCACCGAAGTCGAACGCGTACGTCAGGGACTGGCCCTGCGGGTCGCTCGAGGCCGACGCGTCGGCGGTGACCGACAGCGGCGCGGTGCCGTTGCTCGGCGTCATGACGAGGCCGGCCGTGGGCGGCTGGACGGGCGGCGGCGGTGCGGCCACGGCGACGGTGCGGCTCGCGGTCCCTGTGAGGCCGGAGGCGTTGCGTGCCGTCACGGTGACGGTGTCCGTGCCGGCCGTGTCGTAGGTGTGGGTCGCCACGGCGGAGGCCTGACCGGTGAGGGTCGTGCCGTCGCCGAAGTCGAACGTGTACGTCATGGCCTGGCCCTGCGGGTCGGTCGTGGCGGACGCGTCGGCGCTCACGAGCAGCGGCGCGGTGCCGCTCGTCGGCGTGACGCCGAGGGCCGCGACCGGCGGCTGGACCGGCGGCGGCAGGTCGGGCTGGAACTCGTAGGCGCCCAGGTCGTCGTAGAGGCGCGGGCCGGCCGCGAACGTGTTGGTGACGTTCGGGTCGCGCACGCGCGGGGCGCCGAGGATGTCGGCCGCCTGCGCACCGGGCACGCCGCTGTCACCACGGTCGATGGCGGGCGAGCCCTCACGCAGGGTGAGGTCCCACGCGCCCGGGTCGGTGAACTTCGCATCGGCCTGGATGCCTGCGGCCTCCTGGCCGGAGACGGTGCGCATGGCGGCGAGGCTCGTGTACGTCGTGCCCCACGCGTACATGACCCCGGTCTTGCTGAGGTAGACGAGGTTGTGGTCGACGAGCGTGCTGTTCTGGGCCCCGTCCCAGACGCCGATGTTGCCGGCGCGCCGCGCACAGCTGATGCCGGCGTACGCGGGGTAGACGGCGTTGTCGACCGCGATGTTGTTGGCGATCCGGTAGCTGCCCGAGGAGGCTCCCTCGAGGTTGATGCCGCTCGTGCAGTTGCGGAAGACCGTGTTGCCGACGATGGTCCCGCCGGTCACGTTGAGGTCGTCGATGCCGTGGTCGCCGTTGTTGTACGTGACGTTGAGGGTGACGAGGTTGTTGTTGCCGCCGGTGTAGAGCTGGATGCCGGAGTCCTCGTTGTCGTGGGTCACGTTGGACGAGATGACGTTCCCCGGGCTCGTGACGTTGATGCCGTTGGCGTTGCGCTGCCAGCCCTGGGCGTTGAAGCTCGACTGGTTGTTCGTCACGGTGTTGCCGGTCGAGGTGTTCGTGACGTAGATGCCGGTGTCGCTGTTGTGGTTGGTGTTGTTGTCGGCGACGAGGGAGTTGTTCGTCGTGCGGATGCTGATGCCGGGCGCCGTCGCGCTCTGCGCCGGACGTCCGGCGTTCGTGACGGTGTTGCCACGGACCGTGATGTGGTCGCTCTTGGTGACGTAGATGCCGTCGCCGGTGGTCCCGGTGAAGGTGAGGTTGGACAGGGAGATGTAGCTCTTCGTCGAGATGTACGCGCCGTTGGTCACGCCGGTGCCGATGACGGGGTTGCGCCCGGGCCAGCTCGTGATGGTGATGGGGGCGCTCGCGGTGCCCGACGCGGACGGCTTGATCGTCTCGGCGTACGTGCCGTCACCGATGTAGAGCGCGTTGCCGGCCTGGAGGCGGCTGACGCCCTTGGTCACGGTGCAGAACGGGGCGCTCGCCGTGCCGTTGCCCGCGTCGCTGCACACCGGGCTGGTCTTGTCGACGTAGTAGTCGGTGGCCACCGGGATCACCGGCGGGGTGCCGATGACGTACTCGTCGATGACGCTGCCCGCGGTGCACGTCATGTCGTCGCGCGAGGCGGCCTCGTCGCACACGGCCTGCAGCTTGAGGCCGGTGCTGCCGACGTCGACCCGCATGTGCGACAGGTGGAAGGTGCGGAAGGCGGTGCGCGGGTCGGTGCTCGTCCACGGCGTCTCCGCCGAGGACGGCGCCCCGACGGTCACGTGGGTGACGCCCTGGATCGGCTGGAAGCGCTCGTAGTCGTGGGAGTGGCCGTTGATGTTGAGGACGTACTTGCTGTAGGTCTGCCCGAAACCGTCGAGGATCGAGGCGATCCCGGTCTCGCCCGGGTGGTAGCCGGTGGAGTACGCGGGCCGGTGGCCGTAGGTGACGATGTACTTGATGTTCGGGTCGTCCTGGGCCTGGCGCATCAGCGGGCCGGCCTTGGACTGCCAGTCGCTCCAGGCGCCCGTCCACGGCTCCGGGTAGGCGATGAAGCGCACCGGACCGGCGTCGAACCAGCCCCAGTCGTTGCCCCCGGAGGAGATCGCCGGCGACCCGGGTGACGCGGCCGCGTGCGGCATGAGCAGCCGGCCCTTGTAGTTGCGCAGGTCGTCCGAGCCGGCGACGTCGTACTCGTGGTTGCCCCACGCGGGCATGTAGGCGGCCCGGGTGCTCCAGCGCATGACGTCGTTGAAGTGCTGCGCGACGGCCGAGAGCGAGGAGCTCGTCCCGTTCGCGTACGTCAGGTCGCCGACCATGAGGACGAACGACGGGTCGTCGGCACTGATGTTGTCGAGGGTCGCCCCGAGGTGGGAGAAGTGCACGCTGTCACCGACGTCGCCGATGGCGTCGAAGCGGAAGCTCGAGCTCGCGGAGGGAGGCGCGTGGAAGGTGTAGTCCGGTCCGCCGCCGATCGAGTAGTGGTACTCCGTGCCCGGCACGAGGCCGCCCAGCTCGAGCTGCCAGAAGGGCCCGGTGGAGTCCCACGGCGTCCACCCCGGCGCCACGCCGGTGGCGGTCTGGCCGTAGTCGGTCGACGTGCCCCAGCGGACGTCGTTCGCCGTGCCGCGCCAGTCGATGGCCACCGACGTCGACCCGGTGAAGGTGTAGTGCACGTTGTCGACGGCGGTGTCGGCCCAGCCCGGTGAGGCCGGTGCCCCCACGAGCAGCGCCAGCGCGGCGACGACGGCGGGCGGCAGGACCCGGGCCAGCCACCGACCGCGTCGGCGGGGGCTTCGGGCAGGAGACAGCGGCGACCCCACGTTCATGGCCCGACGCTAGGGACGCGTCGGGCCCCGTACGACCGGTCCGCGGCGGAGGGCCGACTACGTCATCGGCTGTAGCCCCTCAGACAGCCCCTCAGACCCAGCTGGGGAACCACATCCGCGCCTGCCACTCCGACAGCGGTATGACGTCGGCGACGTAGATCGGCAGGAAGAAGGCGAAGAGGGCCATCGTCAGCAGGACGAACCCACCGATGACACCGAGGCCGACGCGTCGGCGCGTCGCCGACGCGTCGCGCCCGCCCATCACCAGGCCGAGCACGTACACGCAGGCGAGGACGACGAACGGCACGAACGCGACCTCGTAGAAGGAGTAGATCGTGCGGTTGCCGAGGAAGAACCACGGCAGGTAGCCGGCGAAGAGGCCGCAGAGGATCGCCCCGGCGCGCCAGTCGCGCCGCAGCGCCCACATGAAGAGCAGGACGAAGATCGCCAGCGTCGCCGTCCACCAGATCGAGACGGTGCCGATCGAGGTGATCGCCTTGCTGCACTGGTCGACGAGGCAGCCCTCCGCGCCCTTCTTGGGACCCTCGTAGAAGAACGACGTGGGACGGCCCTGGATGAGCCAGGACCACGGGTTGGTCTGGTACGGGTGCGAGGACGTGATCGCCTGCGTCGAGGCGTACATCTGCTGGTGGTAGGCCCACAGCGACCGCCACCAGTCGGGCAGCCAGGCGTAGCGGGTGTCGGGGTTGTTCGCCGCCCAGGTGCGGAACGAGCCGCCCTGGGTGAGGATCCAGCCGGTCCAGCTGGCGACGTACGTGACGACCGCGGTGCCGACGACCTGGACGAAGGCGAACGGCCCGTCCTTGACGAGGGCGCCGGAGAACCAGCGGCGCACCCCCGCTGCACGGCGCGCGCCGACGTCCCAGAGGACCGTGAGCAGGCCGAACGCGACGACGAAGTAGAGGCCCGACCACTTGGTGCCGGCCGAGAGCCCGAGCATGACGCCGGCCACCCAGCGCCACGGTCGCCAGCCCAGCCACGGCCCGAGCCGTGTCGTGGCGGCCCGGGGTCGGTCGCCGACCTTGCGGGCCAGCACCTCGCGCGCCCGGTCGCGGTCGATGAGCAGGGCCCCGAAGGCGGCGAGGCCGAAGAACATGACGAAGATGTCGAGCAGGCCGGTGCGCGAGTGGACGAAGTGGTGGCCCTCGAAGGCGAGCAGGGCGGCGGCGACGGTGCCGAGCAGGTCGGAGCGGAAGAGGCGGCGCGCGATGCGCCCGAGCATGAAGATCGAGATCGTGCCGGCGAGGGCGACGGCGAAGCGCCACCCGAAGGAGTTGAGGATGCCGAACGGCATCTCGCCCCACCCGATGAGCCACTTGCCGACGGGCGGGTGCACGACGAAGTCGCCCTCGGTGCCGTAGACCATCGGGTCGTTGGCGGTGAAGTGCTGGTCGACCTGGTTGGCCTGCTGCAGCACCTCGTCGTTCTTCATCTCGAACCAGTACAGGACCATCGACCAGCCCTGCTTGACGTAGTACGTCTCGTCGAAGACGAGCTGGTGCGGCGCCCCGACGTGCCAGAAGCGCATGAAGCCGCCGACGATCGTGAAGAACAGGGGGCCGGCCCAGCCGAGCCACGCGACGCGTCCGGCGACCCGACGCGTCAGGCGGAAGTCGTCGGCGGGGTCCCCGAGCAGGCGGACGCGCACCTGCCGGGTCGAGTTCATGCGCGCCATCGTATGCAGTGCGGCCGCACGGCTCAGAGGGAGATGCCGCGGGCGCGCAGCACCGAGTAGCCGAGGAAGGCGACGACGTCGAGGATCGTGTGGCACACGACGAGGGGCATGACGCGTCGGGTGCGCACGAAGACGAGCCCGAGGATGAGCCCCATGGCGATGTTGCCGACGAAGCCGCCGAAGCCCTGGTACAGGTGGTAGGAGCCGCGGACGAGCGCCGACAGGGCGATGACGAGCGGCCAGGCCCAGCCGGACTGCCGCCAGCGCGTGAAGAGGTAGCCGACCATGACGACCTCCTCGAGGACCGCGTTGCCGACGGCGGCGAGCACGAGCACCGGGACGGTCCACCAGGCGGCCTCGAGGTTGGCCGCGGAGACGTTGGTGTTGACGCCGAGCGCGCGGGCCAGCAGGTAGAGGCCCAGGCCGGGGATGCCGATGACGGCGGCGAGCCCGACGCCACGGAGCAGGTCGCGGCCCGGCTCGGTGCGGTCCAGGCCGACGAAGCGCCCGGCCCGCACGTCGACGGACGGGCGCCGCACGTGGCCCAGCAGGTACAGGGCGAGCAGCACGGGCACGAGCGGCAGCAGGATGTTGGCCAGCTGGTAGGCGAGGTCGAGCCAGGGCCGGTCGGGCGTCGCGGACTGGTTCATCGCCGTCGTCTGCTGCGACAGCGGCACGGCGCGGGTCAGCTTCTCGACGATCGACAGCACGGCGTACACGGCCGAGGAGCCGAGGCTGACGCCGAGGACGAGGAGCGTCTCGCCGCGCAGCGAACGCCGGGCCGCGGGCTCGTCGACGAGCACGGGGTCCCACGGTGAGGGGCGCGACAGGAACCGGGCCAGGGCACCGGGGGACGACATGCCGTCACTGTAGTCATCGTGGGTACGTTCCAGACGTGTCGTTGCTCTCCGGCTGGCGGCGCGGCGACCACGCCGCGGACGGCTTCGCCTACCCGGTCTACGAGCGCGGCACCGGCCCCGGGATCGTCCTCGTGCACGAGAGCCCCGGCCTGACGCCGGAGGTCATCGAGCTCGGCGACGAGCTCGTCGAGGACGGGTTCACCGTCGCGATGCCGCACCTGTTCGGCTCCTCCCACGCGCGGCCGCGCACGTGGGAGGCCGTGCGGGTCGTGCCGCGGCTCTGCGTCACGCGGGAGTTCACGATGGTCGCCACCGGCCGGACGGCCCCGCTCGCCGGCTGGCTGCGCAGCCTCGCGCGCGACCTGCACGGACGCGTCGGGGGCCCGGGGGTGGGGGCGCTCGGCATGTGCGTCACGGGCGGCTTCGCCCTGGCCATGATGGTCGACCCCGTCGTCGTCGCGCCGGTCGTCGCCCAGCCCGCGACGCCGCTGCCGCTGGGCGCCCGACGGGCCGCCGACGTCAACCTCGACGCGGACGACCTCGACGCCGTGCGACGCCGCGTGGCCGCCGGCTGCCCGGTGCTCGGCTTGCGCTACCGCGACGACTGGGTGACCGGCACCCGTTTCGACACGCTGCGGCGCGAGCTCGGCGACGGCTTCCTCGCCGTCGAGCTCGACGGGCACGGCCACGCCACCCTGACCGACCACCGCCACCCCGAGGCCGTCGACGCCGTGCGCACCTTCTTCCGCGAGCGGCTCCGCTCGACCCCTTGAGCGGCAGGACAATCCGGGTACAACGGACACCTTCACCGATCCCTGCACGAACGGGTCCCGCACGGCCCTACGCTGCGCTTGCGCCGGACATCGCCGGCGGCTCGGGGGAGTCCGTCGTCGAAGGGCTTATCCATGAGGAAGAGAGTTCTGGCGGTCCCGGCAGGGGTTCTGGCCGTCGCCCTGACCCTCGGGTCGTACACCACGGCGGCCTCGGCCGTCACCGCAGCGAACGGCAAGGGGGCCGGCGCGCAGCAGGGCAGGGACAACCCGGCCCACCCGCTCGGCAAGAAGCAGGACTCCTTGCGCACCAAGGGTGTCCAGATGAAGCTGTCCGGCAAGCTGGCCGCCGACGCCAAGGTGGCGAAGGTGGCGGGCGGCCAGTACGTCGAGCTGGCCCGCGAGGGCGAGGACTCGATCTGGACCGTCACGGGCGAGTTCGGCACACAGTCGAGCACCAGCTTCGGGGGCCTGCCCGGCCCGATGCACAACCAGATCCCGCAGCCCGACCGGTCGGTCGACAACACGACGATCTGGGCCCCGGACTTCTCGAGCGACTACTACGAGAAGCTGCTCTTCTCCGACACCGCCGGTGACGTCTCGATGCGCAACTTCTACAAGGAGCAGAGCTCGAACCGGTACACGGTCAACGGCGAGGTGACCGACTGGGTCCAGGTGCCGTACAACGCCGCGTACTACGGCTCGAACTACTGCGGCGGCATCACCTGCGCGCGCACGTGGCTCTTCGTCCAGGACTCGGTGAACGCCTGGTACGCAAGGGAGGTCGCGAGCGGCAAGACCGACGCGCAGATCGCCCAGGAGCTCGCCAAGTACGACGTCTGGGACCGCTACGACTACGACGACGACGGCAACTTCAACGAGCCCGACGGCTACATCGACCACTTCCAGTCGATCCACGCCGGTGAGGGCGAGGAGACCGGCGGCGGCGCCTACGGCACCGACGCGATCTGGTCGCACCGCTGGTACGCCTTCTACAACAACATCGGCTCGACCGGGCCGGCCTTCAACAAGCTCGGCGGCGTGCGCATCGGCTCGAGCAACCTCTGGATCGGCGACTACACCGTCGAACCCGAGAACGGCGGCGTCGGCGTGTTCTCGCACGAGTTCGGCCACGACCTCGGACTGCCCGACCTCTACGACACGTCCGGCAACACCGGCGGCGCGGAGAACTCGACCGGCTTCTGGACGCTCTACTCGTCCGGGTCCTACGGCAGCAGCGGCCGCCCCGAGGACGGCATCGGCAGCGAGCCGATCCCGATGTCGGCCTACGAGAAGATCTTCCTCGGCTGGTCGAACTACACGGTCGTGCCCTACGGCAAGAAGGCCTCGATCAAGCTCGGCCCGGCCTCGGCCAACACCAAGCAGGCGCAACAGGTCGTCGCGATGCTGCCCGACAAGGCCGTCACGACCGACATCGGCGCGCCCTACGCGGGCTCGTACTTCTACCACTCGGGCTCGGGCAACGACCTCGACACCTCGATGACGAAGTCGGTGACGCTCCCGGCCGGCACGGTCTCGCTGTCGGCCAAGGTGCGCTACGACATCGAGCAGGACTGGGACTACGCCTACCTCACGGTCAACGGCAACCCCGTGGCGACCAGCCGCTCGACGTCGACCAACCCGAACGGGCAGAACTTCGGCAACGGCATCACCGGCTCGACCGGTGGCGCCTGGGCCGACCTCACGGCCGACCTGTCCGCGTATGCCGGCCAGACGGTGACCCTCGGGTTCCGGTACTGGACCGACGGCGCCGTGGCGCCGGCCGGCTTCGGCGTCGATGACGTGGCCGTCACCGGTCAGGCGGTCGACGGGGCCGAGTCCGACACGGGCTGGACGCTGTCCGGCTTCTCGCGCACGACGGGGTCGGTGACGAAGAAGTACTTCAACGCCTACTTCGCCGAGCTGCGCAACTACCAGGGCTACGACCGTGGTCTGAAGACGGGGCCGTACAACTTCGGCTTCCTCGACAACCCGAACCTGCAGAACCAGGTCGAGCACTTCCCGTACCAGGACGGCCTGCTCGTCTGGTACTACGACACCTCGTTCGCCGACAACAACGTCGGCGACGCCTGCCTCGCGGGCCGCTGCGGTGGCCTCTACCTGCCGGTCGACGCCCACCCCGGGATGCTCCTCCGGCCGGACAACGGCAAGGTGTGGCGGCCGCGCATCCAGTCCTACGACTCGACCTTCGGGCTCGAGCCGACGGACCGGATCACGTTGCACGCGGGCTCGATCGGGCAGACGTACGGCGGTCTCGCGGCCAACCCGCTCTTCGACGACACGAAGAGCTACTGGGTCGCGCCCGACGCGTCGACCGGCAACCTCGGCTGGTCCAGCGTCCAGGTGCCGAAGACCGGCACGAAGATCCGCGTCGTGTCCTCCTCGACGCAGGGTTCGTTCATGCAGGTGGCGGTCAACCAGTGAGGGGCTGAGACCTCCGGAGGGGAGGGCGGAGGGGTGGACGGCGCGGGCCGGCCACCCCTCCGTCGCGTCCGCGGGGCCCCGGACGGCGGACGTGGGGGAGCCAAATGCGTTGGCGCCGTGGACGGTCCAGCCCTAGCGTCGGTGCCATGACGACCTCTCGCCTGCGCCTGGCCCTCCGCGCCCACCTCACGGCCGCGATGCGTGAGCGCGACCGGGTCGCGGTGTCGGCGGTGCGCACGACGCTCGCCGCGCTCGACAACGCCGAGGCCGTCCCGCTGGACGCCGTGGCCGGCGGGCCCGGTCCCGTGACGGGGTCCGAGCACGTCGCTGCCGCCGCGATCGGCGTCGGGGCGGCGGAGGTGGACCGTCGGGAGCTGAGCGAGGACGACGAGCGCGCCCTCGTCGCGGCGGAGGTCGCCTCGCTCCTCGAGGCGGCGCGGCACCGCCGTGCGGCCGGCGACCCGACGGAGGCCGAGGACGCAGAGGCGGCCGCCCGGCTGCTCGAGGCCGTCGTCGCGTCCGTCGCCTGACACCCGCGGCGCGGTCCGCCGTGTCCACAGGCGGCGGGGGACAACCTGTGCACAGCGGCGTCGACCGTGTGGACGACGACCCCGTTGCTGTGGACGACACGCCGCCAGCCTGTGGACGTTGACTTTTCTTCGCGAAAACGCTTGTGGGGCAGCGGAAGACGGGATAGAAATCTCTCACGCACTCCCCTCGGGGAGAGCGGGACGGAACGGGGACGACGGTCCAGACGGTGGGGCAACCCACCGCGGCAGCCGGGTGACGAGGCTGGCGGGACCGAAGGAACCGAGTCGTCGGCCGGGAGCGTCACCAACGACCGGTCGCCAGAAGGGCCCTTGGAACTCATACTTCCAGGGGCCCTTCGCCCGTCCCGGGCCTCAGGCCTGCGTCGGCACGGGCGCCCGCCACGGCTTGAGCCACGGCGTCTCCGGCCAGCCCTCGCGCCCCGCGACGAGCTCGTACATCGTGGCGCCGTCGATCGACTCACGGACGATGTCGGCGTGCCCCGCGTGGCGGGCCAGCTCCTCCACGAGGTGCAGCGCCACCCAGCGCACCGACCACGCCTGCACGTCGCGCGGGAACCACGGGGCGTCGCGCGGCACCGGCACCGGGGCGTCGAGGTCCGCGGCCCGCAGCACCCGGCGCGTCACCTCGCCCTGCGCGGCCAGGGCCGCGAGGAGCGAGTCGAGGGTGTCGGCGTCGGTGACCCTGAAGTCGTCACCCCACGCCTGCGCCTGCTCCTCCACGGACGCGTCGGGCGGCGTCGGGGCGTCGGGAGCGGCGGCCATCCGCTCGGTCCAGCCGCGCTCGCACGTCGTGACGTGCTTGACGAGGCCGCCGATCGACAGCGTGCCGGCGGTGGGGGCCAGGCGGATCTGCTCCTCGGTCAGCCCGAACGCGGCCGCCGCGAAGGCGTCGCGTTGCTGGTCGAGGTAGGCGATGAGGCCGTCGCGCTCGTCGGCGACGGGTGGGACCTGTGCGGGCATGGGGAGCTCCTTCTCGGTGGGGTGGCGGCGTCGGGTGGCCGCGGGTGTCGGCGGTCGGGTGTCGGCGGTCGGGTGTCGGCGGTCGGGAGGGGCTCAGGTGGTGCGGTGGGCCCAGAGGTCGCGCAGCAGGGCGATCTCGGCGCCGTGGTGGATCAGCTCGCGGTTGATGTGCAGCACGAGCGTCGCGCGGGAGGCGTCGGCGAACGGGCCCTCGGCCGGACCGCACGGCTCGGCCAGCCCCTCGGCGCCCCAGCTGCGCACGCCGTCGAACCACGCGGCGTACGCGCTGTCGAGCTGGGCGAGGGCCTCGTCGGCCGTCGCGGCGTAGTCGAAGGTGAAGTAGTCGGCCTCGGGGGCGCCGAAGTGGCTGTGGGCCCGCGCGCCGAGGACCCCGACGATGACGTGGGCGAGGCGCCAGGCGATCGTCGTCACCGGCGTCGGCTCGGGGGCGGGGTAGGCCCAGTCGATGGTCATGGCGCCGGTGCCGCCCTGGATCTCGGTGCTGCCCTCGCCGCGGCGGTGGACGTTCCAGGCGCCCGGGACGGGCTCCCAGAGGTACTCGTCGTCGGTGAGCCCCTCGAAGCGGGCGCGCAGCTGGTTCTTCCAGTGCCAGTCGGCCTGCTCGACGAGGGTCTCGTTCCAGTCGATGGTGGTGCGCGTCGTCTGTGTCATGACTCGATCGTGGCAGCCATATAGGACAGAAACTGTCCGCAGTGGCTGGCAGACTCGGGCCATGTCCACGACGAGCGACGGGAACGGCACGACCGCCCGCGTGCTCCGGCTGCTCGACCTGCTCCAGAGCCGTCCGGTGTGGAGCGGCACCGAGCTGGCCGAGCGGCTCGGCGTCACCACCCGCAGCGTGCGGCGCGACGTCGACCGCCTGCGCGAGCTCGGCTACCCCGTCAACGCGGCGCACGGCGCGGGTGGCGGTTACCAGCTCGGGGCCGGGCGCCGGCTCCCGCCGCTGCTGCTCGACGACGACGAAGCCGTCGCCATCGCCGTGTGCCTGCGACTCGCGGCCGGCGGCACCGTCGAGGGCCTCGGCGAGGCCGCGGTCCGCACCCTGGCCAAGCTCGACCAGGTGCTGCCCGCGCGGCTGCGCTCGCAGGTCGAGGCCATCCACGAGGCCACCGTGACGCTCGACGGCACCACCTCACCGGTCGACGCGTCGACGCTCCTCGTCCTCGCGCGGGCCTGCCGCGAGACCGAGCGGGTCATCTTCGCCTACGACGGACCGCGCGGCGCAGGGGAGCGCCGCGTCGAGCCCTACCGCCTCGTCGCGACCGGCCGCCGCTGGTACCTGCTCGCCTACGACCTCGACCGGCAGGACTGGCGCACCTTCCGGCTCGACCGGATCAGCGCTGCGGAGTCCCGCGGCTGGCGGTTCCGCCCGCGGGCCGATGCCCCCGACGCCGCCGAGCACGTGCGTCGGTCGATCTCGCGCGACGCCTACGACCACGTCTGCCGCGTGCGCATCCACGCGTCGAGGTCCGTGGTGGAGCAGCAGATCCCGCCGTCGGTCGGCACCGTCACGGCCGACGGCCGCTCGCACTGCATCTTCGAGGCCGGTGGCAACCACCTCGGCTGGATGGCGATGCACCTGGCCGTCCTCCCCTGGGAGATGACGGTGCTCGACCCGCCCGAGCTGCGCGAGGTCATGCGCGAGCAGGCTGCGCGCCTGGTCCGCGCCGCGACCACCGACCCCGCCTGACGCGTCAGCCGGTGTTGCGCAGGCCGGCCGCGATGCCGTTGATCGTCAGCAGCAGCGCCCGCTGGACGTCCTCGTCGGGCTCGACGTCGTCGGGCACGGCGCGCGACCGGGCGAGCAGCGAGGTCTGGAGCGCGTGCAGGGGAGCGAGGTAGCTGTCGCGCAGCTCGAGCGTGCGGCGCAGCACCGGCGCCGACTCGAGCAGCTCGTCCTGCTCGGTGACCCGCAGCACCTCCTCGACGGTGCGCGCGTGCTCGGCGCGGATCGTGTCGAAGATGCCGGCGACGTCGTCGGGCACGAGGGCGCGCACGTAGCCCGCGGCGATGTCGAGGTCGGTCTTGGCCAGCGTCATCTGCACGTTCGACAGGAAGGTGCGGAAGAAGGCCCACGACCCGTACATCTCGCGCAGCAGCTTCTCCCGACCGTCCTCGCGCGCCGCCGCCAGGCCGGAGCCGACGCCGAACCAGCCCGGCAGGATGATCCGCGACTGGGTCCAGCCGAACACCCACGGGATGGCGCGCAGGTCCTCCAGGCCCCCGGCGCCGCCGGGACGCTTCGAAGGGCGCGAGCCGATGTTCATCTTGCCGAGCTCGTCGACCGGGGTCGCCGACACGAAGAACGGCACGAGCCCGGGGTCGCGCACGAGCGAGCGGTAGGCGTCCTGGCCGCGGCCCGCGACGAGGTCCATCGTGGCGTTCCAGCCGTCGAGGACGTCCTGCGGCAGCAGCGAGCGCCGGTGCAGGGCCGAGGCCTCGAGCACCGCGGCGAGGGCCACCTCGAGGTTGAAGCGGGCCAGGCCGGGCAGCGTGTACTTGTCGCTGATGACCTCGCCCTGCTCGGTGATCTTGATCGGGCCGTCGAGGCTGCCGTAGGGCTGGGACAGGATCGCCTCGCCGGTGGGGCCGCCGCCGCGCCCGACCGAGCCGCCGCGTCCGTGGAAGAGCCGCAGCACGACGCCGTGGCGTCGGGCGATGTCGCGCAGCGCCCGCTGCGCGCGGTGGATCTGCCACTGCGACGCGGCGATCCCGGCGTCCTTGGACGAGTCGGAGTAGCCGAGCATGATCTCCTGCACGTCGCCGCGGGCGGCCACGACGCGTCGGTAGGACGCGTCGGACAGCAGCGCCTCGAGCAGCGGGCCCGCGGCCTCGAGCTCGGCGACGGTCTCGAAGAGCGGGGCGAAGCCGATGCGTGCGGTGGCCGGCGACTCGGGGGAGCCGGTGTCGACGAGCCCCGCCTCGCGGGCCAGGACGACGACGGCGAAGAGGTCGTCGACGTCGTGGGTCATCGACACGATATAGGTCTCGATGCACTCGTCGCCGTAGGTGTCGAGCGCGCGGCCGATCGCCGACATGAGCGACAGCGACGCGGACGCGGCCTCGCCGAGGTCGTGCGCGCCGGTGCCGGTGAGCGGCCGGCGCGAGGCCATCTCGCGGGAGAGCACCTCGATGCGGGCCGGGTGGTCGAGCGTGCCGTAGGGGGTGTCGAGCTCGCCGAGTCGGTCGTAGAGCTCGGCGAGGGCGGCGTGGTGCTTGGCGCTGTGCTCGCGCACGTCGAGGGTGGCCAGGCCCGTGCCGGTGGCGACCGCCGCGCGGATGAGCCGCAGGATCGCGCCGTCTGCCGTCAGGGTGTCGCCGCCGGCGAGCATCGACTCGCGGATGAGGACGAGGTCGGCGAGCAGCTCGTCGAAGGTGGCGTAGTCGCGGCCCGGCTCGTGGGCCGTGCCGTGCGCGAGGCGGTCACGGGTGCGCAGCAGGCGCACCCGGACGAAGCTGAGCTTGAGCCGGTAGGGTTCCTCGGCGTTGAGCCGGCGCACGGTGTCGTAGGTGACCGGCAGGGCCCTGGCGTCGCGCTCGAGGCTCTCGCGCAGGGCGTCGGTCACCTCGACGAACCGCGTCGAGCTCGACAGCTCGTGGAGCATGTGGTCGAGCTTCTCGACGAGCTCGCTCAGGCCGGCCTCGTGCTGCAGGCCGATGACCTCGAGGGTCACCTCGGGCGTCACGTTGGGGTTGCCGTCGCGGTCACCGCCCGCCCAGGCGCCGAAGCGCAGCGGCCGCGCCGACGCCGGCAGCTCGACGCCGATGCCGCCCAGGGTGCGGTCGAGCTCGGCGAGCAGGTCTGGCACGACCTGCCCGGCGAGGAAGCGCAGGGTGTGCATCGCGGTGCGGGCCTCGTCGGTGGGCTCCGGGCGCACGATCCGCAGCTCGTCGGTCTGCCACAGCATGTCGACGAGCTCGGCGAGGCGGCGCTCGGCGCGCGGGCCCTCGGTGGCCGGGCGGCGCGGGTCCTCGAGCTCGCTGACGGTCACGGCGATCCGACGCATGAGGTTGAGGACGGTGCGGCGCGTGGCCTCGGTCGGGTGGGCCGTGAAGACGGGCCGGTACTCGAGGCGGGCGAGCACGTCGTCGAGCTGCTCGCGCTCGAGGCTGCCGGCGTCGAGCGCCTCGCCGATGCGCCGGACCGTCGCGGCGAGCGGGCCCTCGTCGACGGCGCTCAGCTCCTGCCAGCGGTGCAGCTGCTCGGTGACGTTGACGAGCTGGAAGTAGGCGGTGAAGGCGCGCGCGAGCACGACCGCGGTCGCGGGGTCGACGCCCTCGAGCACCGCGCGCAGCTCGTCGTCCTCAGGCTGGCGGGCCAGGCCGCGGACCTGCTCGACGAGGGCGAGCAGGTCGGGGCCCTCGTGGCGGGTCAGCGCCTCGCCGAGGAGCGTGCCGAGCTGGCGCACCGACGCCCGGAGCGCGGCGTGCTGCTGGGCCGAGGAGACGCCGCCGGCGAACGTCGCGACGTTCGGCTCGCGGCGGTCGGCCTCGAGGAGCTGCTCGGTGGTGGCCCGGTCCTGGGTGCTCATGGCTCAGTGGTACCCCGAAGAGGTTTCCGAGGGGTTACCGGTCCACGATGGGGGACGGAATCTGGACAGGAGAGCGCCGGGAAAGTGCCCACTCGACCGGGGGGGAGCCGGGCCGGGCCCCGTCCTGTCGAGTGGGCACTTTCTCCTGAAGGGGACGCCGTCCTCGCCCTGCGAGGATGGCGCCATGAGCACCGGCACCCTCGGCACCCTCGTCCTCGCGGCCACCCCCATCGGCGACCCGCGCGACGCCGCGCCCCGCCTCGGCGCCGAGCTCGCCGACGCCGACGTCGTGGCCGCCGAGGACACCCGGCGCCTGCGCCGCCTGCTCACCGACCTCGGCGTCACCCCGCGCGGCGCCGTCCTCAGCTACCACGAGCACAACGAGGCGAGTCGCACGCCCGAGCTCGTCGAGCGGCTCGTCGCCGGCGAGCGCGTCGTCGTCGTCACCGACGCCGGGATGCCCTCGGTGAGCGACCCCGGCTACCGCCTCGTCGCCGCGTCGGTCGAGGCCGGCGTCCGCGTCACCTGCGTGCCCGGACCGAGCGCCGTCCTCATGGCGCTCGCGGTGTCGGGGCTGCCCGTCGACCGGTTCTGCTTCGACGGTTTCCTGCCGCGCAAGCCCGGCGAGCGGGCCCGCGCCCTCGCGGAGGTCGCCGACGAGCGCCGCACCATGGTCTTCTTCGAGGCCCCGCACCGCCTCGCCGACACCCTCGCCTCGATGCGCGAGGCGTTCGGCGCCGACCGGCCGGCCGCGGTGTGCCGCGAGCTGACCAAGACCTACGAGGAGGTCCGGCGCGGCAGCCTCGCCGAGCTCGTCGAGTGGGCGGCCGACGGCGTCAAGGGGGAGATCACCGTCGTCGTCGGCGGCGCACCGCGCCGGGTCGCCTCGGTCGAGGACGCCGTCGAGCAGGTGCGCCGACGCGTCCGGGAGGGTGAGCGGCTCAAGGACGCCGCCGGTGCCGTGGCCGCCGAGAGCGGGCTGTCGAAGAAGGCGCTCTACGACGCCGCCGTCGCCCGGGGCTGACGCGCCCGACCCCATCGCCCGAACCCATCGCCCGACGCGTCCCGCCACCCGGTGGGCACCCGTGGCGTCGCGTCCCGGTGCCGCGAGAGGGTACGAGGTGGAACAGGGCGACGTCACACGACGTTGCCGACCACGGTGGCCGGCGCCGACCGCCGGCCCGCCGATGACACCGTCGACACCGTCGACACCGCCGACACAAGGCAAGGAGCAGGGATGGCTACGATCCGCAACGCGTCCGCGCACTGGGAGGGCTCGCTCATGGAGGGGGCCGGCCAGGTCACCTTCGAGTCCTCGAACCTCGGCACCCACGAGGTCACGTGGGCCTCGCGTGCCGAGGAGCCGGGTGGTCGCACGAGCCCGGAGGAGCTCATCGCCGCCGCGCACTCGACGTGCTTCTCGATGGCCCTCTCGCACGGCCTCGCCCAGGCCGGCACGCCGCCGGAGAGCATCGACACCCAGGCCGCCGTCACCTTCCAGCCCGGCACCGGCATCACCGGCATCGTGCTCACGGTCACCGGCAAGGTCCCGGGCCTCACCGCCGCCCAGTTCGAGGAGGCCGCGCAGGCCGCCAAGGAGGGCTGCCCGGTGAGCCAGGCGCTCAAGGCCGTGCCGATCAGCCTCGAGGTCAGCTTCACCGAATGACGCGAGTGGCGCGTCGGCCTCGGCCGATCACGCAGTGACGCGCGAACCGGCGCTCTCCTCGACGGAGAGCGCCGGTTCGTCGCTGTCACAACGGTTTCCGGTGACTCAGCTGCCCTCGGCGGCTTTCTTGAGGCCCTCGAGCATCGACTGCCAGTTCTGCGAGAACTGCTCGGCCTGCTCCGCTGAGTCGTTGCCGTCCTGCTCGAGCGCCACGGTCGTCGGCCCCTCGCCCTCGCCGTCGAGGGTGTAGGTCAGCGTGTGGTAGTTCTCGGGCCGGTCCTCCTGGCCCATGAGCGGGCTGTAGTGCGTCACCGAGAGCCGTCGCGGCTCGTCGACCTCGAGCACCTCTCCCTTGTCCTCGTAGGGGCGGCCGTCCATCTCGCCCGCCCACGTGATGGGTCCGCCGACCGACCAGTCGGTCGTCAGGGTCGTGCCGGCCATCCACTCCTTGACCCGGTCCGGGTCCGTCAGGGTCTGCCACGTCCGTCCGGGGGACGCGTCGACCGCCACCTGCGCCTTTGCCACGTGTCCAGTCATGCCTCCGTCATACCCGCCCGACGCGTCCGCGCCTTGAAGGTTCCCGACACCGCCGACGTGGGACGGACGCGGGACGGACGCGGGCCGGACGCGGGCCGGACGCGGGTGCCGCGGGAACTCGTGCGCGGCCCGGTCCGCCGGGTGCCTAGGATTCACGGCATGAGTCACGTCCTGTCTGCCGTCGCCTGGCCGTACACCAACGGCCCGCGCCACATCGGCCACGTGGCCGGTTTCGGCGTGCCCTCCGACGTCTTCAGCAGGTACATGCGGATGGCGGGCCACGAGGTCCTCATGGTCTCGGGCACCGACGAGCACGGCACGCCGATCCTCGTCCTCGCCGAGGAGGAGGGCCTGACGCCGCAGGAGCTCGTCGACAAGTACAACGCCGTCATCGCCCAGGACCTCACCGACCTCGGCCTGTCCTACGACCTGTTCACGCGCACCACGACGCGCAACCACTACGCCGTCGTGCAGGAGCTCTTCCGCCAGGTCCACGCCAACGGCTACATGATCGAGCAGACGACGAGGGGCGCGATCAGCCCCTCCACCGGCCGCACCCTGCCCGACCGCTACATCGAGGGCACCTGTCCCATCTGCGGCTTCCCCGACGCCCGCGGAGACCAGTGCGACAACTGCGGCAACCAGCTCGACGCCGACGAGCTCATCGACCCGCGCAGCAAGATCAACGGCGAGACCCCCGAGTTCGTCGAGACCCAGCACTTCTTCCTCGACCTGCCGGCGCTGGCCGACGCGCTGGGCGAGTGGCTCGACGAGCGCGAGGCCTCCGGCCGCTGGCGCCCCAACGTCATCAAGTTCAGCAAGAACCTGCTCAAGGACGTCCGCCCGCGCGCCATGACGCGCGACATCGACTGGGGCATCCCGGTGCCGCTGCCCGGGTGGGAGGACAACCCGAACAAGCGCCTCTATGTCTGGTTCGACGCCGTCATCGGCTACCTGTCGGCCTCGATCGAGTGGGCCCGCCGCCTCGGGCCCGGCCACGAGGAGCGCTGGCGCGACTGGTGGAACGACCCCGAGGCCCTGTCGTACTACTTCCAGGGCAAGGACAACATCACCTTCCACAGCCAGATCTGGCCGGCCGAGCTGCTCGGCTACGCCGGCAAGGGCGACAAGGGCGGCACCCCCGGGCCGTACGGCGTGCTCGACCTGCCCACCGAGGTCGTGGCGAGCGAGTACCTCACCCTCGAGGGCAGGCAGTTCTCGACGAGCCGCAAGCACGTCATCTACGTCCAGGACATCGTCGCCCGCTACGGCCCCGACCCGATCCGCTACTTCATCTGCGCGGCCGGCCCCGAGAACCAGGACGCCGACTTCAGCTGGGCCGAGTTCGTCCAGCGAAACAACAGCGAGCTCGTCGCCGGCTGGGGCAACCTCGTCAACCGCACCGCGGCGATGATCGCCAAGAGCTTCGGGCAGGTCCCCGAGCCGGGTCCGCTCGAGCCGGTCGACGAGGAGCTGCTCGCGGCCGTCCGCGGCGGGTTCGCCACGGTCGGGGCCTCGCTCGAGCGGCACCGGCAGAAGGCGGCGCTCGGCGAGGTGATGCGCCTGGTCGGTGAGGCCAACGCGTACGTCTCGCGCACCGAGCCGTTCAAGCTCAAGGGCGAGGACGAGCGCGAGCGGCTCGCCACGGTGCTGCACACGCTCGTGCAGGCGGTCAGCGACCTCAACACGCTGATCTCGCCGTTCCTGCCGCACGCGGCCAACCGCGTCCACGCCGTGCTCGGCGGCGCCGGCGACTTCATGCCGATGCCGCGGCTCGAGGTCGTCGAGGACCTCGACGACGACAGCCGCTCCTACCCGGTCATCACGGGGGAGTACTCGGCGACGCCGCGCTGGGAGTCGCGCCCGGTCGTCGTCGGCACGCCCATCGCCAAGCCGACCGGTGTCTTCGTCAAGCTCGACCCGGAGGCCGTCATCGAGGCCGAGCGCGGACGCCTCGGCGGCGGGACCCCCGACACCGACGCGCCCGATGAGCCCGACGAGAAGCAGGACCCCGACGCCGACGCCGGCGCATGAGCCCGCACTCCTCGGGGCACCGCGGCCTGCCCGAGCAGCCCGACCCGCTGCCGATCGACGTCGTCGACAACCACGTCCACCTCGACATCACGCGCGAGGGTGACGAGCCGTTCGACGTCGCGGAGGCGGTGGCGCGGGCGCGGCAGGTCGGCGTGACGCGGATGGTGCAGGTCGGCTGCGACCTTGAGGGCATCGCCTTCACCATCGAGGCCATCGACCGCTTCACGGAGCTTCTCGGCGGAATCGCCTTGCACCCCAACGAGGTTCCGCGCCTCGCGGCCGCCGGTCGGCTCCAGGAGGCGTACGCGGAGGTCGAGCGCCTGGCCACGCACGAGCGCGTCCGTGTCATCGGCGAGACCGGTCTCGACTACTTCCGCACCGGGCCCGAGGGGGTCGCCGTGCAGCAGGACGGCTTCCGCTGGCACATCGACCTCGCCAAGCGCACCGGCCGAGCCCTGCAGATCCACGACCGCGACGCCCACGACGACGTCCTGCGCATCCTCGAGGAGGAGGGCGCGCCCGAGCGCACGGTGCTGCACTGCTTCTCCGGCGACGCCACGATGGCCCAGCGGTGCGTCGAGCGCGGCTACTTCCTGTCCTTCGCCGGCACCGTGACCTTCAAGAACGCCCGCGGGCTGCGCGACGCCCTCGCCGCGACGCCCCTCGACCGGCTCCTCGTCGAGACCGACGCGCCCTACCTCGCGCCGAGCCCGCACCGGGGTGCGACGAACGCGTCCTACCTCGTGCCGGTGACCCTCCGCGCCATGGCCGGCGTGCTCAACGTCGACGTGCCGACGCTGTGCCGGGCGGTGTCCGGCAACAGCGAGCAGGTGTACGGGTCGTGGGCCCCGGCCGGGGTCGGCGGCGCCGCGACGGAAGCGGGACAAACCGTCTAGCGCACGACGAATCGAACCGCGCGTCGACATGCGGCGTCGTTACCGAAACTTGACCTGACGGTGGGTCGTCGGTCACTGTTGACGACTGTTGGCCGGCTGCAGCCCCGCATCGACCTCGTCCCGACGACGTGAAGAGGGCCGTTCGAGAGCGCGTTGCACCCGGGTCGTTCGACGTTCGGAGTGTTTTGGTTTCGCGCAATCTCAAGGTTCTCGCCGTTGCCGGCGCCGCCGTCGTCCTCACCGGTGGTGCGGTCGGAGCGGCCCAGCTCGACAAGGCCGTGACCCTCTCGGTCGACGGCAAGACCTCTTCAGCCCACGTGTTCGGCAGCACCGTCGGTGACCTCCTCTCCTCGGAGGGCATCACCACCAAGCCCGGCGACGTCGTCGTCCCCGCTGCGGACACCCCCCTGACCGACGGCGAGTCGGTCACCGTCCGCTATAGCCGCCTGCTGACCCTCACCATCGACGGCAAGCAGCGCCAGATCCGCACCACCGAGACCACGGTCGACGGTGCGCTGCTCGCCCTCGGCGTCCGCAGCGAGGGTGCCCGCATCTCGGTGTCGCGCTCGCAGGCCATCGGCCGCCAGGGGCTGTCCCTGACGATCGTCACTCCGAAGGCCGTCACGGTCACCGCCGACGGCCGCACGACGACGAAGACCGTCGCCGCCGCCACGGTCGGCGAGGCCCTCAAGCAGCTCGGCGTCAACGTCGGCAAGGCCGACCGCGTCACGCCGTCGGCCACGTCGCTGCTGACCCCCGGGGCCAAGGTCCGGGTCCAGCGCGTGCAGCAGAAGTCGGCCACCGTCACCGAGGCCATCGCCCACGGCACGACGAAGAAGAAGTCCTCGGACCTCTACACCGACCAGACCAAGGTCGCGCGCGCCGGCAGCGACGGCACCCGTGTCGTCACCGTGCAGCGCACCGTCATCGACGGCAAGGTCGTCGCGACCAAGCGCCTGTCCTCGAAGGTCACCAAGGCCCCCGTCGACCGCGTCCTGCTCGTCGGCACCAAGGCCCGTCCGGCCGTGTCGAGCGGCTCGACCGGCGGCTCCACCGGTGGCGGCGCCGGGATCAACCTGGCCCGCGCCGCGATGTGGGACTCGATCGCCCAGTGCGAGTCGAGCGGCAACTGGCACATCAACACGGGCAACGGCTACTACGGCGGTCTGCAGTTCCTGACCTCCACGTGGCTGGCCTACGGCGGCGGCGACTTCGCCTCGCGCGCCGACCTCGCCTCGCGCGAGCAGCAGATCACGGTCGCCAACCGCGTCTACGCCGACAACGGCACGTCGCAGTGGAGCTGCGGCTGAGCCGCCTCCCGACCGCGTGACCGGACGCCCACCCGCCTGCCCAGGCGGGTGGGCGTCCGCGTCCCCGGGGTCGGTGGCCCTAGGGTGAGGGCCATGGCGAAGAAGGACGCGACGGGGAGCGCGCACGCCGAGCCCACCCAGCCCGCCCGGCCCAGCGAGCCCACCGGGCGCGTCGAGCCCGTTGCGGACGCGGCGCTGCTCGGCCCGGCCCAGGTGCGCGAGCTCGCCGAGCGGCTCGAGGTGCGGCCCACCAAGCAGTGGGGGCAGAACTTCGTCGTCGACCCGAACACGGTGCGCAAGATCGTGCGCGTGGCCGGCGTCGGTCCCGACGACGTCGTCGTCGAGGTCGGGCCCGGGCTCGGCTCCCTGACGCTCGCGCTGCTGCCGGTCGTGCGGCACGTGACGGCGGTCGAGGTCGACCCGCGGCTCGCCGGCGCCCTCGAGGAGACCGTGGCGCGCCTGCAGCCGCAGAACGCCGACCGCCTGCGCCTCGTCGCGGCCGACGCGCTGACGGTGACGACGCTGCCCAAGCCGCAGCCGACGGCCCTCGTCGCCAACCTGCCGTACAACATCTCCGTCCCGGTCGTGCTCTCCTTCCTCCAGCACTTCCCGACGCTCGAGCGGGTCCTCGTCATGGTCCAGCTCGAGGTGGCCGAGCGCCTCGCCGCCAGGCCCGGCGGCAAGATCTACGGCGTGCCCAGCCTCAAGGCCGCCTGGTACGCCGACGTCGAGCTCGCCGGACGCGTCGGGCGCAACGTCTTCTGGCCCGCCCCCAACGTCGACTCCGGGCTCGTGTCGCTGCGCCGCCGCACCCCGCCCGAGACCACGGCGACGCGCGAGGAGGTCTTCCGGTGCATCGACGCCGCGTTCCTCCAGCGCCGCAAGGCCCTCCGTGGCGCGCTCGCGTCGTGGGCCGGCTCGCCGGCCCTCGCCGAGGAGGCGCTGCGCGCCGCCGGCATCGACCCGAGGACGCGCGGCGAGCAGCTCGACATCGCGGCCTTCGCCCGGATCGCGGCCGCCAGGCCGAAGGTTGCGCAGCCGGCGACGACCGGGCCCGCGTGACCCCTAGGGTGGGCGCATGACTGTCGCTCCGACCCTGCCGGGTGCGGTGACCGTGCGGGTCCCGGCCAAGGTCAACCTCGAGCTGCGCGTCGGGCCCCGCCGGCCCGACGGCTACCACTCGCTCGCGACCGTCTACCAGGCCGTGTCACTCCACGACGAGGTCTCGGTGGCCCGGTGGGACGACTGGCAGGTCGTGCCCACGGGCACGTACAAGAGCCTCATCCCGACCGACGGCGACAACCTCGCGGTGCGGGCGGCCCGGCTCGTGGCCGAGCGCTGGTCGGTCGACGAGGCGCTGTCGATCCGCATCGACAAGGACATCCCGGTCGCCGGCGGCATGGCGGGCGGCTCGGCCGACGCCGCGGCCACCCTCGTCGCGTGCGACCAGCTGTGGGGCCTGGGCCTGGACCGCGACGACCTCGCCGAGCTCGCGGGCATGCTCGGCAGCGACGTCCCGTTCCCCCTGGCCGGCGGCAACGCCATGGGCTCCGGCCGCGGCGAGCAGCTGGCCCCGGTCCTGGCCCGCGGCACCTTCCACTGGGTCTTCGCGATCAGCGACACCGGCCTGTCGACGCCCGAGGTGTACGCCGAGTGCGACCGCCTCCGCGAGCGCGACGGCGTCGAGGTGCCCGAGCCGCACGTCAGCCCCGAGCTCATGGCCGCGCTGCGGTCGGGCGACCCGGCCGCCCTCGGCGCGGCGCTGCACAACGACCTGGAGCCGGCGGCCTTCTCGCTGCGACCCCGGCTGCGCGAGCTGCGCGACGCCGGCGTCGAGTTCGGCGCCCTCGGCGGCATCGTCTCGGGGTCGGGCCCCACGGTCGCCTTCCTCACCGAGAGCCACGAGGCCGCCCTCGACCTCTCGGTCTCGCTCGCCGCGTCCGACCTGTGCCGCGACCTGCGCCGGGCCAAGGGCCCGGTCCACGGCGCCCACGTCGTGGCCACCCCCCGCGACTGACGGGATTCGGCCGGGGTGCTCCGGGCGGCATAGGGTCTGCTCCGATGGCCAACCTCGTCTCGCTCGAACGCGTCTCCCTCGTCTTCGGCACCGCCCACGTCCTCGACGACGTCAGCATCGGCGTCCTCACCGGCGACCGCATCGGCATCGTCGGCGTCAACGGCGGCGGCAAGTCGACCCTGCTGCGCGTCATGGCGGGGCTGCAGGAGCCCGACTCGGGCCGCATCAGCAAGCAGGGCGGCGACGACGGCATCCGCATCGGGATGCTGAGCCAGGACGACGCGCTCGACCCGGAGTGGACCGTCCGCGAGGCCGTCCTCGGTGACCGCCCCGAGCACATCTGGGCCGGCGACCCCCGCATCCGCGACGTCCTCACCGGCCTGCTCGGCGGTATCGGCGCCGAGGCGATGGGCGGGCTCGACAGCCGCGTCGGACCCAAGTCCGGTGGCGAGCGCCGCCGCCTCGCCCTCGCGCGCCTCCTCGTCGAGGACCCCGAGCTGCTCCTGCTCGACGAGCCGACCAACCACCTCGACGTCGAGGGCGTGGCCTGGCTCGCCGACCACCTGACCCACCGCCGCCCCCGCCCGGGCAACGCCACGGTCGCCATCACCCACGACCGCTGGTTCCTCGACGCGTACGCGACGATGACGTGGGAGGTCGAGTCCGGGGGCGTCAGCTCCTTCGAGGGCGGCTACGCGGCCTACGTCCTGGCCAAGGCCGAGCGCGACCGGCTGGCCGGCGTGGTCGCCGAGCGCCGCTCCAACCTCATGCGCAAGGAGCTGGCGTGGCTGCGCCGCGGCGCCCCGGCCCGCACGAGCAAGCCGAAGTTCCGCATCGAGGCGGCCAACGCCCTCATCGCCGACGAGCCGGACCCCCGCAACAGCGTCGAGCTCGTCTCGTTCGCGACGCGTCGCCTCGGCAAGGACGTGCTCGACCTCGAGGACGCGACGCTGACAGTCGGTGAGCCGCCGCACGAGCGCACCCTGCTCGACCACGTCACGTGGCGCCTCGCGCCCGGCGAGCGCGTCGGCATCGTCGGCGTCAACGGCGCCGGCAAGTCGACGCTGCTGCGCGCCCTCACCGGCGAGGTGCCGCTCAGCGCCGGGCGGCGCAAGGTCGGCAAGACCGTCGCGATCGCCCACCTGACCCAAGAGGTCCGCGAGCTCGAGCGGTTCGAGCAGTGGCGGGTCATCGAGGCGGTCGAGGACGTGCGCCAGTACACGACGCTCGGCGGCAAGGAGGTCAGTGCGAGCCAGCTCGCGACGCGCCTCGGCTTCCCGGGCGGTCGCCAGCAGACCCGCGTCGGCGACCTCTCCGGCGGTGAGCGGCGTCGGCTCCAGCTGACGCGCCTGCTGCTGACCGAGCCGAACGTCCTCGTCCTCGACGAGCCGACCAACGACCTCGACATCGAGACCCTCACCTCCCTCGAGGACGTCCTCGACGGCTGGGCCGGCACGCTCGTCGTCGTCTCGCACGACCGGTACCTGCTCGAGCGCGTCTGCGACCACCAGCTCGCCCTGCTCGGCGACGGCCGGGTCCGCGACCTGCCCGGGGGCGTCGACCAGTACCTCGAGCTGCGCGCCGCCGCCGCGGCCCGCGCCGCCACTGCACCCGCGCCGTCGGCGTCGGGCGGGGGAGCGGGCGCCCCGGCCGCGTCGGACGGCAGCGCCACTGCGACGGCGAGCCCGGCCGAGGTGCGCGAGGCGCGCAAGACGATGGCGCGCGTCGAGAAGCAGCTCTCGCGCCTGGCGGACCGCGAGGAGCGGATCCACGGTGAGATGGCGCAGAAGGCGACCGACCCGGGCGCCCTGGCCGACCTCAACGCCCGGCTCACCGAGCTCGTCGCCGAGCGCGAGGAGCTCGAGCTGGAGTGGCTCGAGGCGGCCGACGTCGTCGGCTAGGTGGCGGGAACCCTTGAAAGTATCTTGATATCAAGATACTTTCGGGGCCATGGAGATGTCCCTGCACCACGTCCAGGTGTCCGGTCCCGCCGGGTGCGAGGACGCCATGCGCGCCTTCTACGCCGGCGTCCTCGGCCTGACCGAGGTCCCCAAGCCCGAACGGCTGCGCGCCCGCGGCGGCGTGTGGTTCCGCGCCGGCAGCGAGCCCGGCGGCGCCGAGGTGCACGTCGGCGTCGAGGAGCCGTTCGCGCCGGCCCGCAAGGCCCACCCCGGCATCGCGGTCGCCGACGTCGACGCGCTCGCCGCGACCGTCGAGGCGGCCGGGGCGCCCGTCACGTGGGACGACAACATCCCCGGCCTGCGTCGCTTCCACACGAGCGACCCGGTCGGCAACCGGATCGAGTTCCAGCAGCGCGCCGACGCGTGAGCCGGCGGCCGGGATCAGCCCGCTGCGTCGCCCGGGCGCGCCTCGAGCGGTGCGAGCATCCGGCGCAGCAGCGTCGCGAGCTCGCGACGCTCGGTGGCCCCGAGCTCGGACAGCAGCGACTTCTCCTGCTCGATGAGGTCGGCCATGGCCGAGTCGACGACGTCGCGGCCCGCCGGCGTCAGCCGCACGAGCACCCCGCGGCGGTCGCCCGGGTCGGGTCGCCGCTCGACGAACCCGCTGCGCTCGAGCCGGTCGACGCGGTTGGTCATGGTGCCCGAGGTCACGAGCGTCTGCTGCACGAGGGCGCCGGGCGACAGCTCGTACGGCTCGCCCGCGCGGCGCAGCGCCGACAGCACGTCGAAGGCCCAGCCCTCGAGCAGGTGCTCGGAGAAGGCGCGGCCCCGGGCGAGGTCGAGCCGCCGCGCCAGGCGCGACACCCGCGAGAGCACCTCGAGGGGCGAGACGTCGAGGTCGGGTCGCTCACGGCGCCAGGCCGCGACGATGTCGTCGACGTCGTCGCCCTCGGGACGACCCGCACGGCGGTCCGGGCTCATGGGGCCAGCCTAGTCACCATCAAGACTCTTGACATCGAAAGAAAGTGAGGTCGACGTGTCCGCCACGACACCCCCCACCGGGGAGCGCACCACCGACGCCGCCTGGGACCCGGGCCAGTACGCCCTCTTCGCCGACCACCGCGGTCGGCCCTTCGCCGACCTGCTCGCCCGCGTCGAGGCCCGCGACCCGCGGCTCGTCGTCGACCTCGGCTGCGGCCCGGGCGAGCTGACGCTCGGCCTGGCCGAGCGCTGGCCCGGTGCCCGCGTCGTCGGCGTCGACTCCTCGCCGGAGATGCTCGAGAAGGCCCGCGCCCTCGACACCGCCGGGCGCGTCGAGTGGGTCGAGGCCACCGCCGAGGACTGGGACCCCACCGGCCTCGGCGCGACCGTCGACGTCCTCGTCACGAACGCGACGCTCCAGTGGGTGCCGACCCACCTGCGGCTCATCCCCGGCTGGCTCGACGCCCTGACGCCCGGCGGGACCTTCGCCATGCAGGTGCCGGCCAACTTCGACGCGCCCTCGCACCGGCTCATGCGGGAGGTGGCGCAGCGCCACCCGCGGGCCGAGGACCTGCGCCCCGGCCTCGACCGGGCCGCGGCGGTCGCGCTGCCCGGCACCTATGCCGCGCTCCTGCTCGACCGCACGCCCGAGGTCGACGTGTGGCAGACGACGTACGAGCAGGTGCTCGCCGCCCCCGAGGGTGCCCCGCACCCGGTGCTCGAGTGGGTCCGCGGCACCGGCCTGCGTCCGGTCCTCGGCATCCTCGAGGACGCCGCCGAGCGCGAGGCTTTCGAGCAGGAGTACGAGCGCGAGCTCGAGACCGCCTACCCGCGACGGTCCTTCGGCGTGCTCTTCCCGTTCACGCGCACCTTCGCGGTCGCCCGGACCCGCCGCGCCTGACGCACCTGACGCGTCGCGTGCGGTGGGTCAGGGCGGGTCGTCGCCGCGGGCGCGCTCCTGCGCGACGACCTCGGCGAGGTCGGCGAGCCGGTGGCGCTGCTGCAGCGGCCGGGCCATCCGGTGGTTGCCCTCGAGGCGCGCGGCGTTGCGGTCGACGTAGGCCCAGTAGCCCGCGGTGAACGGGCACGCGTCCTCGCCCGTGCGCTTCTTCGGGTCGTAGCGGCAGCCGCCGCAGTAGTCGCTCATCCGGTCGATGTAGGCGCCGCCCGACACGTACGGCTTGGTCGCCATGGCCCCGCCGTCGGCGTGCTGGCTCATCCCGACGACGTTGGCCGGCATGACCCAGTCGTAGCCGTCGACGAAGCGCGTCTGGAACCACTCGGTCAGCGCGTCGGGGTCATAGCCCCGCTGCGCCGCCCACCCGCCGAGCACCATGAGGCGCGGGATGTGGTGCACCCAGCCGCGGTCGCGCACCCCGCCGAGCGCGTCGGACAGGCACGCGGCGTCGACCGCGTCAGCGTCGAGCTCGTCGAACCAGCGGGGGAGCGGGCCGCGCGCGACGCCGAGGGCGTTGCGGCGCCGGTAGGTGCGCCCGAGGTGCCAGTAGACGTGCCAGACGTACTCGCGCCAGCCGACGACCTGGCGCACGAAACCCTCGACCGACTCCAGCGGCGCGTCGCCGTCGTGGAAGGCGCGGACCGCGCGCTCGGCCACCTCGACCGGGTCGAGCAGGCCGAGGTTGAGCGGCACCGACAGGAGGCTGTGCGCCATGGCCCAGTCGCCGCGCAGCATCGCGTCCTCGTGCGGGCCGAAGGCGCCGAGCCGACGCGTCACGAACCGGTCGAGCGCGGCCAGCGCCTCGCGCCGGGTCACGGCGAACAGGCGCGGCCCGTCCTGCCCGACCGGGTCGAGCACGCCGTCGCGGGTCCAGCGGTCGAGGTCCTCGCGGACCTGCGCGTCGATCTCGTCCTCGCGCGGGCGGTAGGGCGGCGGCACGTCGAGCCGCTCGGCCCCCTTCGGCGGCGGCTCGCGGTTGGCCTCGTCGAACGACCATTTCCCGCCGACCGGGTGCTCGCCCTCGACGAGCAGGTCGAGCCGCAGCCGCTGGAACCGGTAGAACTCCTCCATCCGCACGCGTCGTCGCCCGCCCGCCCACGCGGCGAACTCCTCGCGACCGAATGAGTAGCCCGGCGTCGGGTCGATGCCCTCCACCTGCCCCGACGCGTGCAGCCGGCGCACGAACGCGTCGGCGCCCCACGAGGTCGGCTCGTACACCCGCACGGGCTGCCCGACCTGCTCGAGGGCCTCGGCGTAGGTGTCGGTGCGCAGCACGGTGACCGAGCCCGCCGACCCCTCCAGCTCGGCAGCCCGGTGCCGCAGCGCCGACAGCACGAGGTGCAGCTTCTGCCGGTGGAACCGTCGTCGAGCCAGGGCGCGCCGGCTCTCGACGAGCAGGACACCGTCGCGTCCGACGTCGAAGTGCGGGCCGAGCTGGTCGGCGAAGAGCCAGCGCATCGTCACCCGGCAGCCATACCCGCCGCCCGCCCCGACGCGTCGAGGTGCCGGGGCGTCGAGGCGCCGAGGTGCAGAGCTGCCGAGGCGTCGACGTGTGAGGTGCCTCATGGGTCGGTAAGGCGTCGACCAAGAGCAGCCCACGACGGGACCGCTACCCATCGGTTCGGGTCAATTTCGGGCATTTGCCCGCATTTGCGAAAAAAGTGTCATGAAATAGGGACTGGCACGTCTCATGGATGACGGCATCGCTGGAGCGTCCCGCTTGGTCAGGGGAGGGAGCGGCTCCTGAGGTGCGCCACCCGTGGTGCCGCCAGGTTTCGTCCTTCCGCGATGGTTTCGTGGAGGGGATCATCCGGAAGGGCGAAACCTGCCATATGTCCCGCGCTGCGCGTCGAGTCGACGCGCGCGGCGTGGCGCGGCACACTGTCCACCACTGGCAAGTGGCTGGAAGGGCTCGAGGTGGCAGCTGACCTGACCATGTGGTCGAGCGAGGCGTGGTCCTCTGCTGCCGACGTGCAGCTGCTCGCCCGCAGCCGGGAGGGGTCCGCCGAGGCGTTCGGCGAGCTGTGGCGGCGCCACCTGCCCGCGGCGTACGCCGTCGCCCGACGCGTCCGCACGCGCACGAGCCCCGAGGACGTCGTGGCCGAGGCCGCCGCCCGTGTCTTCGCCCTCATCAAGGAGGGCCGCGGCCCGGAGGAGCACTTCCGCGCCTACTTCCTCTCCGCGGTGCGCACCGTCGCCCTCGACGCCAGCGGCCGCGACCTGCGCGTCGTGCCCACCGAGGACGACGACCTCGACGCCCTCGCCGACCCCGTCGACGAGCCCGGGCCCGACCTCGGCGACGACGAGACCGTCGCCCTGGTCCGCGAGGCGTTCCGCTCGCTGCCCGAGAAGGACCAGCGCGTCCTGTGGCACACGACCGTCGAGGGCGCCGCGCCGCGCGTCGTGGCCCCGACGCTCGGGATGAGCGCCAACGCCGTCAGCGTCCGGGCCATGCGGGCCCGCGAGAACCTCCGCGCCCTCTACCTCGACGCGCGGGCCGAGCGGGGCCTCGCCGCGGCCGACACCGACGAGTGCCGCTGGACCATCACCCACCTCGGTGCCCTCGTGCGCGGCCGCCTGCCCAAGCGGCAGACCGAGCGGGCCCAGGCGCACGTGGCCACCTGCTCCCACGCGGCCCGGCTGGCCGACGACCTCCGCGTCATCCACGAGGGCTTCCCGGCCCTCGTCGTGCCGCTCGTGCTCGCGGCCGGGGTGTCGACGCCCGGTTTCGTCACGGCCGGTGGCCTCGGGCTGCTCGGTGGTGCAGCGGGCGCGGCAGGGGCTGCGGGCGCGGCAGGCGCGGCCGGCGGGGTCGCCTCCGCGTCGTCCTCGGGCGGCGTCGCCGCGGGAGCGGGTGCCGGGGCCTCGGGGGCCGGACGCCTGGGCTCGGCCGCCGACGCCATGGGCCAGGTCGCGAGCCGCGTCGCCAGCGTCGTCGCCGGTGTCGCCGTGACCGCCGGGGCCACCGGCCTGCTCGGCGCCCCGGCCTCCACCACGCTGCCCGCCGACGCCGCACCCAGGCCGCCCGCGACCGCGTCGGCGACCCCCGGCGCGAGCAGCTCCGCGGGCGGGTCGGTCCTCCCGGGTGGCTCGGCCGCCTCGCCTCGCACGGGTGCCTCGCCGGTCACCCCCACCCCGACCTTCCCCGGCGCGACCAACGCCGCGGCCGCCGTCCCGTCGGCCGTCTCGACCGCGGCGCCCGTGACCGGCACGCCCGCGCCCCCGACGCCCGGAGGCGCGAGCGGTTCTGGCACGGGCGGGTCCTCCGCCGGTCCCGGCGCCACCGGCGGAGCCGGCGCCACCGGCGGCGGCAGCCCGGCGACACGGCCACCGTCCACGTCGCGACCCCCGGCGCCCCCGCCGACGACGCGCCCGGCTCCACCGCCACCCCCGCCGACGACGCGCCCGACGCCGCCGCCGACCTCGACGCCGCCCGGCCCGCCCCCCACCTCGGAGCCGCCGCCGGAGCCCTCGAGCCCGCCGACCATCTCCGTCAAGGTCATCGCCTCCGGCGACCCGAGCCGCTTCAGCCTGTCGATCCGCTCGACGGCCGCGGGTCGGCTGCGCATCACGGTCTCGAACAGCTCCGGCGCCGGCACGCTCTCGGCGTCGAACAGCGCGTGGTCGTGCTCGAACACCGGCGCCGCACGCGTGGCCTGCACCGGCTCGGCCTCGGGCGGTCGGGTCCAGCTGACCCAGGGCGGCCTCGGGGTGCTGTCGCCGGTCACCGTCGTCGTCACCGACGGCGCGGGCGACACCTACCGACGCGTCTTCTTCGGCTGACCGGAGCTTGCAGCGTCAGCGTCGCGGCACGGTGACGAGTCGCGGGCTCCGGTCGAGGCCCGAGAGGCCGTTCCAGGCGAGGTTGACGAGATGGGCGGCCACCTGGTCCTTCTTGAACTTGCGCTTCTCCAGCCACCACTGCCCGGTCAGGGCGACCATCCCGACGAGCATCTGGGCATGGATCGGGGCCGACTTCGGGTCGAGGCCACGCGTCTTGAACTCGGCCGCGAGCAGGTGCTCGACCTGCGAGGCGACCTCGCCGAGCACGCTGGCGAACGAGCCGGTGGACTGCCCCGGGGGCGAGTCGCGCACGAGGATGCGGAACCCGTCCGGATCGCTCTCGACGTAGTCGAGCAGGGCGAGGGTCGCCCGCTCGAGCAGCATCCGGGCCCCGTCGCCCTCCTCGAGGGCCCGGGTGATGCCACCGAGGAGCGCCTGGATCTCGCGGTCGACGATGACGGCGTAGAGGCCCTCCTTGCCGCCGAAGTGCTCGTAGACGACGGGCTTGGACACGTTCGCCTTGGCCGCGACCTCCTCGACGGTCGTCGCCTCGAAGCCCTTCTCGGCGAAGAGCCGGCGCCCGACGGTGATGAGCTGCTCGCGGCGCTCGGGGCCGGTCATCCGGGCGCGGGTGCGCGGCCGCTGCACCCGCTCGGCGCGGCCCTCCGTGTCGTCCCTGTCGTCCCTGTCGGCGCTCACGTCGTCATGGTGCCACCCGCGGCCGACGCGCGGCGGGGCTCCCACCCACCGGGCGCGTCGGAGGGTCTGGGAGACGGAGGAATCGGGGCGTTCGGCGCGCGGCGACACGCGCATCGTGGTCGCATGTCGCAATCCGCACCCGAGCGGCCCTCTCGTGCCGCACACTTGGGTCTCTCTCCACACCCGAAAGGACCACGGTGTCTGCGAACGCCATCGGTGCGACACCCGACTCCACCCCGCTCGCCGACCTCGCCGACGTCGACCTGCTCGACCGCGTGCGGCACGGCGACGACGATGCGTTCGTCGTCCTGTGGCGGCGCCACCTGCCGGCCGCGCAGGCCGTCGCGACCCGCTTCCGGGGCCGTGTCGCCCCCGAGGACCTCGTCGCCGAGGCATCGGCCCGCATGCTGCGCCTGCTGCGCGAAGGGGCCGGGCCCCGTGACAACTTCCGGGCCTACTTCACCTCGACGGTGCGGACCGTCGGTGTCGACGCGGTGCGTCGCGACATGAGCGCCCTGCCCACCGACGCCGCCGACCTCGACCGCGTCGCCGGCGCCGAGGCGGACGCCGAGCCCGAGGAGGACCTCGGCAGCGGCCTCGTCCGCGAAGCCTTCTCGCGCCTGCCGGAGCGGGAGCGCCAGCTGCTGTGGATGACGATGGTCGACGGGGCCGCCCCTCGAGCCGTCGCCCCGCGCCTCGGGGTGTCGGCCAACCTCGTCAGCGTCCGGGTCATGCGCGCCAAGGAGGCGCTGCGCGGGCACTACCTCGACGTGTGGGTCCAGCAGCGCGGTGGCGACTGCTCGAGCCCCGAGTGCCGCTGGACGCTCGACCACCTCTCGGCCCACGTCCGCGGGCGGTCGACGCCGCGCCGGCACGCGAAGGTCGAGGCCCACCTCGCCTCGTGCCCGCACGACGCCGCGCTCGCCGACAACCTGCGTCGGATCAGCACCGGGTTCGCCGGCCTGGTCCTGCCCTTCCTCGTCGCCGGGGCGAGCCAGGCCTTCGGGTCGGGTCTCGGCCAGGGCGCCGGCGGCCTGCTCGTGTCCGGCGGGGCCGGTCTCGGCGGCGTGTCCGGGCTCGGTTCGGGAGCGGCCGGAGGCGGTGCCTCCGCCGGTGCCGCGAGCGCTGCGGGTGCCGCGAGTGCCGCTGGTGCTGCCGGGGCCACGGGTACGGCGACCGGAGCCGCGACGGGTGCCGTGTCGGGTGCCGTGTCGGGCGCGGTCTCGGGTGGTGTCGGCGCGGCCGCCACGGCCTCGACCGCGGTGGCCGCCACCGCGTCGTCGGCGGGCGCCGCAGCGTCCGGTGTCGTGGCCTCGGGCGTCGCGACGGGAGCCGCGGCGTCGGGTGCCGCGACGGGCGCCGTCGCCTCGGGCGTCGTCACCGGTGTGGCCGCCTCGAGCGCCACCGCCGCGGGTGCCGCGGCCGCCGCCACCGCCGTCGGTGTCACGGCCGCCGGCGCCGCCGCGCTCGTACCGGTGGCCGTCGTCGCGAGCGGCGCGACGATCGGCGGCCTCACGGTCTCCCCGCCCGTCGCCACGGCCGTCGCGGGCCTCGTCCTCGGTCTCGGCGTCGCCGCCCCCGCCGTGGTGCTGACCCACGGCACGAACGAGCACGTCGTCGTCCAGCACCAGTCGTCGTCGCCGGCGGCCCGCGTGCACCAGCCCGTCGGCGTCGGGCCCTCGACCCTGCCCGACCTCGGGTCGATCGTCGGGGGAGCCGTCGGCGGCGCCGTCGTCGCGCCCATGGTCTCGGCCACCGTCCCGGTGGTCACCGTCGCGCCCACCGCTGCGGCCACCCCGACCCCGACGAGCACGGCGGTGCCCACGCCCGCCGACACCGCGACCGCCACGGCCGCTGCCTCGCCCGAGCAGCCGACCGCGTCGCCGACGTCCCCCGCACCCGACCCCGTCTCGACGCCCACCGCGTCCGCCCCGGCCGAGCAGCCGTCGGCGCCCCCGCCGGCCGGTGCCGTCGGGGCGGTCGACACGACGCCGGCTCCTGACTCCGGGTCGGGCGCGCCCGCCGGTGCCCCGGCGCTCGACAGCCCCGCCGGCTCGGGTGCCTCGGCCCCGGCGTCCGGCAGCTGACCTGCCACACCCGTCGTCGGCTTCCGCACACCGTGTCCGGTGCCCGGACCGGCTGCCGTGCTGCACTACCCTGTGCACGTCCTCGTGGACGTTCCCCGGTTGGTCTGCCGGCAGGGCCCGCCTGACTTTGAATCAGGACTAGCGACGTAGGTTCGACTCCTACCCGGGGAGCAGCGGCACGACGAGCGGAGCGAGTGTGGCCGCGCTCGCCGGGCGGAGTCGGGAGGAGCGAGGCACGAGCGACGGTGCCCTACCCGGGGAGCACGCTCGACGCGCTGCGAAGCGAGCGTCGAGCCGGTCCCCGGAAGGAGTCGGGAGGAGCGAGGCACGAGCGACGGTGCCCTACCCGGGGAGCACGCTCGACGCGTCGGGCGGCCGGTCGCTGTGAGCGGCGTCACGCCCCGCCCACGGGCGCGCCGGAGGCGTCCCGGGCCCCGAGTAGAGTGGCGGCGGCGCACCCCCGGTGCCACCGCGTTCGCACGTGCTCCACGGCCGGTCCGGGGCTGCAAGGCACCGCACCCGACGACAAGGAGCTGCGCCCCGTGAGCGATCTGCGGCCGACCGCCGTGATCGTCCTCGCCGCCGGCGAGGGCACACGCATGAAGTCCACGACCCCCAAGGTCCTCCACACGATCGGCGGCCGCAGCCTCGTGGCCCACGCGATCCGGGCGGCCCGCGGGACCAGCCCGGATCACCTCGCCGTCGTCGTGCGGCACGAGCGCGACCGCGTCGCCGAGCACGTGGCGCAGGTCGACCCCGAGGCCGTCATCGCCGACCAGGACGAGGTCAAGGGCACCGGTCGCGCCGTCGAGTGCGCGCTCGAGGCGCTCCCGCAGGGCCTAGGCGGCACCGTCGTCGTCACCTACGGCGACGTCCCGCTGCTCACCGCCGACACGCTGTCCGGGCTCGTAGCGGCGCACACCTCGAGCGGCAGCGCGGTCACCGTCATCACCTCGACGCTGGCCGACCCCACCGGCTACGGCCGCGTCATCCGGGGCGCCGGCGGGCACGTCGAGGCGATCGTCGAGCAGAAGGACGCCACCGACGAGCAGCGCGCGATCCGCGAGGTCAACAGCGGGCTCTATGCCTTCGACGCCGTCGTGCTGCGCGAGGCGCTCGCCGAGGTCGGCACCGACAACGCCCAGGGCGAGAAGTACCTCACCGACGTCGTCGCCATCGCCCGCTCGCGGGGGCTGGCCGTCGACGCGCACCTCGTCGCCGACCTCTGGCAGACCGAGGGCGTCAACGACAAGGTCCAGCTGGCCCGCCTCGGCGCCGAGCTCAACCGCCGCATCGTCGAGCAGGCCATGCGCGAGGGCGCCATCGTCATCGACCCGGCCACGACGTGGATGGACGCCGACGTCACGGTCGGCCCCGACACCGTCGTGCACCCGAACACCCAACTGCTCGGCGCCACGACCATCGGTCGCGACTGCGTCGTCGGCCCCGACACGACGCTGACCGACACCGAGGTCGCCGACGGCGCGAGCGTCGTGCGCACCCAGGCCGAGCTCGCCCAGATCGGGCCCGACGCCACCGTCGGGCCCTTCTCCTACCTACGGCCCGGCACGGTCCTGGGCCGCAAGGGCAAGATCGGCGGCTTCGTCGAGACGAAGAACGCCCGCATCGGCGACGGCGCCAAGGTGCCGCACCTGACCTACTGCGGCGACGCGACGATCGGCGAGGGCGCGAACATCGGCGCCGGCACGATCTTCGCCAACTACGACGGCGTCACCAAGGGCCACACGAACGTCGGCCGGTGGAGCTTCGTCGGCAGCAACTCGGTCGTCGTCGCGCCCCGCACGATCGGCGACGGCGCGTACGTGGCCGCCGGCTCGGCCGTCGTCAGCGACGTCGCCCCCGGCCAGCTGGCCGTGACCCGCGCGCAGCAGCGCAACATCGACGGCTGGGTGGCGCGCCGGCGCGCCGGCACGAAGACCGACGAGGCGGCCCGGACCGCCGTGGAGGCCGAGGCGGCGCTCGCCGGCGAGGCAGGAGCCGTGGTCGAGAACGACCGGCTCGGGATCGACGAGAAGGGCGCGCAGGCATGAGCGGCATCAACAAGACCACCGAGAAGCACCTCATGGTCTTCTCGGGCCGGGCGCACCCGCAGCTGGCCCAGGAGGTCGCCAAGGAGCTCGGCACCGACCTCGTGCCCACGAGCGCGTACGACTTCGCCAACGGCGAGATCTACGTGCGCTACGAGGAGTCGGTGCGCGGCTCGGACGCCTTCGTCATCCAGAGCCACACCTCGCCGATCAACGAGTGGATCATGGAGCAGCTCATCATGATCGACGCGCTCAAGCGCGCCTCGGCCAAGCGGATCACCGTCGTGCTGCCCTTCTACGGCTACGCCCGCCAGGACAAGAAGCACCGCGGCCGCGAGCCGATCTCGGCCCGGCTCATGGCCGACCTGTTCAAGACGGCCGGCGCCGACCGGCTCATGGCCATCGACCTGCACACCGCGCAGATCCAGGGCTTCTTCGACGGCCCGGTCGACCACCTCATGGCGATGCCGATCCTGGCCGACTACGTGGCCGAGAAGTACGGCCACCTCGACCTCGCCGTCGTCTCGCCCGACGCCGGCCGCATCAAGGTCGCCGAGGACTGGTCGACGCGCCTCGGTGGGGCGCCGCTGGCCTTCATCCACAAGACCCGCGACATCAACCGGCCCAACGAGGTCGTGGCCAACCGCGTCGTCGGTGAGATCAAGGGCCGCGTCTGCATCCTCGTCGACGACATGATCGACACCGCCGGCACCATCACCAAGGCCGCCGACGCCCTCATCGAGCAGGGCGCCGAGAAGGTCGTCATCGCCGCGACGCACGCGATCCTGTCGGGCCCGGCCGTCGACCGGCTCAAGGCCTGCAAGGTCGACGAGGTCGTCGTGACGAACACCCTGCCGATCCCCGAGGACCGGCGCTTCGACAAGCTCTCGGTGCTGTCCATCGCGCCGCTCGTGTCGATGGCCATCAGGGAGGTCTTCGAGGACGGCTCGGTCACGAGCCTCTTCGACGGCAAGGCCTGACCCCGCGACTGCGCCGGCCCACGAGGGTGAGCGGGACGCGTCAGGCGCGGGCCCGGCGCGCCCGATAGGCGGCGGTGTGCGCGCGCGCCGCGCACCCGCCGTCGCAGTAGATCCGCGACCGGTTGCGGGACAGGTCGACGACGACGTCGTCGCAGTCCTGCGCCGCGCAGACCCGCAGCCGGTCGAGCTCGCCCGCCCGCACGACGTCGACGACGGCGAGGGCGGCCTCGACGGCCATCCGCTGCGCCAGGGGAGCGTCGGCCGGGGTCGCGTGCACGTGCCAGCCCGAGTCGTCGTGCTCGACGAGCTGGGGGAGGGCCGCACCCTCGACGAGCAGCTCGTTGACGAGCCGCACGACGCCGGCCTCGTCGCGCTCCCACAGCCCGCGCAGCCGTGGGCGCAGGGCGCGCACGGCCTCGAGCTCGGCGGCGTCGCGGTCGAACCGGCCGGTCCAGCGCTGCTCGGCGTAGAGCGTCGCGAGGTCCTCGACGGTGACGAGGACGTCCTCGTCGGAGTCGCCGGGCACGCTGCCGGGCATCGTGTTGACGAGGGCCGCCGCGGCGCCGAGGGCCGCCTCGGTGTCATGGGTGAACACGGTCTTGACTCCTGACATTGCGGATCGCTACCGTCAGGAGTCTAATCGCTGACGGTCCTGACAGGGTGTGTTGCCGCAGAGGCTACCGGCGTCCCACGAACCGCACCACCTGGAGGTCACCGTGCACACGGAGCCGACCGTCCCGACCCCCGCCCTCGCGTCGCCGTCGAGCGCACCAGCCCCCGTCGACCCGCCGGTGCTCGAGTGGGGCCCCGAGGCCGACGCTGGGAGCACCGCCGGCGGCACCGCCTCGAGCCCGGCCTCGGGCGCCGCACGCCACCCGCTCCTGGGCCTGGGCGTCGCCCTCGCCTCGGCCGCGGCGTTCGCGACGTCGGGCGCCTTCGCCAAGCCGCTGCTGCTCGCCGGCTGGGCACCGGGAGCCGTCGTCACGATGCGCATCACCCTGGCCGCGGTCGTGCTGCTCGTGCCGACGGTGATCTCGCTGCGCGGACGGTGGGGTGTGCTGCGGCGCAACGGCCGGGCCGTCGTCGGCTACGGGCTCACCGGTGTCGCCGGCTGCCAGCTGGCCTACTTCAACGCCGTGACGCACCTGTCGGTCGGCGTCGCGCTGCTGCTCGAGTACCTCGCCCCCGTCCTCATCGTGGGCTGGCTCTGGGTGCGGCACCGCCGCGCGCCACGACGCCTCACCCTGGCCGGCATCGGCCTGGCGGTCCTCGGGCTGCTCCTTGTCCTCGACGTCGCCGGGGGCGCCCGGCTCGACGTCGCGGGCGTCCTCTGGGGCCTCGGCGCGGCCGTCTGCCTCGTCCTCTACTTCCTGCTCGCCGACCACGTCGACGCCGACCTGCCGCCGATGGCGCTCGCCGGCGCCGGGCTCGTCGTCGGGGCCGTCGTGCTCTGGGCCGCCGGGCTCACCGGCGTCATGGACATGACCCGGGGCTCCGAGGCCGTGACCCTCGGCGACGCGGTCGTGCCCTGGTGGGTGCCGGTGCTCGTCATCGCGCTCGTGGCCGCGGCGTTCGCCTACGTCACCGGGATCGCGGCCGTGCGGATGCTCGGGGCCAAGGTCGCCTCCTTCGTCGCGCTGACCGAGGTGCTCTTCGCCGTCCTCTTCGCGTGGGTCGTCCTCGGCGAGCTGCCCACGGCACTGCAGCTGGCCGGCGGCGTCCTCATCGTCGGCGGCGTCGTCGCCGTGCGCGCCGACGAGGCCCGCCCCGTCCTGCCGGCAGCGGACGGGGCGCCGGAGCGCACGGACGCCTGAGCGTCCCGGCCGGTCTGCGGGCGCGGACGGAACGCCCGACATGTCTCGACGCGTCCCGACGCGTCCCGACGCGCCGTCCGGAGTTCGGAGACCTACGCTGGGCGGGTGCTGCGGCGACGCGTCCCCCTCGCCGTGACGGCCCTGGCGCTCGTCGCGGCCCTGGCCGCCTGCGCCCGCACCAGCGCTCCCGCGCAGCAGGCCGGCACGACCCGGCCGGCCGGCGTCGGCGCCCGCCCCGCCGCGACCGCCACGGCGTCCCCCGAGGCGGGCGAGGTCACGCGTCCGGCCCGGCAGCGTCCGGCGACGCTGCACGTCACCGCGGTCGGCGACTACGGCTCGACGAGCGCGAGCTCGGGGGTGCTGCGCGGCATCGCCGCCGCGCGCCCCGACCTGCACCTGGCCCTCGGCGACCTCTCGTACGGCTCGAACGGCGGGGAGGCGGCCTGGTGCCGCTTCGTCACCGACCACGTCGGCACCCGCCTGCCGTTCGAGCTGCTCTCGGGCAACCACGAGAGCAACGGTGAGAACGGGCGCATCGACGCGTTCACGGCCTGCCTGCCCAACCGCCTCGCCGGCCTCACCGGCCGGTACGGGCGCGAGTGGTACGTCGACGAGCCCGCCGGACACCCGCTCGTGCGCTTCGTCATGATCTCGCCGGCGCTCCCGTTCGCCGACGGCACGTGGGACTACGCCAAGGGGACGAGCCACTACGCGTGGACGGCCGCCGCGATCCGCGGTGCGCGGGCGGCCGGCATCCCGTGGGTCGTCGTCGGCATGCACGAGCCGTGCATCAGCGTCGGCCGGTACGGGTGCACCGTCGGCACCGACGTCGTCGACCTGCTCCTCGCCGAGCGCGTCGACGTCGTCCTGACCGGTCACGAGCACCTCTACCAGCGCAGCAAGGCGCTGCGGCTCGGCCCGGGCTGCCCGGGCATCACCCCCGGCCGGTACGTGCCGGCCTGCGTGGGCGCGAGCGGGAACGCCCTCGAGGCCGGTGTCGGCACCGTGTTCGTCACGGTCGGCACCGGCCGCATCCCGCTGCGCGAGGTGTCGGCCACCGACCCCGAGGCCGGCTACTTCGCGGCGACGTCGGGGTCCAACCGCGTCCCGACGTACGGCTTCGCCGACCTCGAGGTCACGCCCGCGACCCTCCGCCTCGGCTTCACCGGCACGTCCGGGTCGGGCTTCGCCGACCGCGTCGTGCTCACCCGCACCCCGTCACCGTGACGGCGGCGTGGCCGGGCGGCGTGGCGCGCAGCGGGGGAGTCCGGGGTGCGGTCCGCGGATTTCGCCCGCACGGCGATGTCCCCTAAGATCGGAGGGTTGCCTCGGCGAGGGACGACGCACGGCTGCTCCGGCAGTCGCGGCAGGTCCGTGATCGACGCGGAAGACCGGCCACCCGGATCACGGGTCAGGTCCGCCTCTGCGTGCGGACCCGGCTGACAGGTCGTCCCACCCGCGCGCCGTCCCGCGTCGAGGCCGACCACATCACCGCTCGTCCCACGACCCCCAGGAGTCCCCGTGTCCTCCGACATCACCAAGCTCGTCGCCGTCAAGCGTACGGAGTTCGGCAAGGGCGCTGCCCGCAAGATCCGCCGCTCCGGCAACATCCCCGCCGTCATCTACGGCCACGGCACCGAGCCGGTCCACATCTCGCTGCCGGGCCACGACACCATGCTCGCGCTCAAGCACGTCAACGCGCTGCTGACGATCGTCGTCGAGGGCGACGAGCAGCTCGCGCTCGCCAAGGACGTCCAGCGCGACCCGATCAAGCCGGTCATCGAGCACGTCGACCTCGTCGTCGTGCGTCGCGGCGAGAAGGTCACGGTCGACGTCCCGGTCCACCTCGAGGGTGAGGCCGCCGCCGAGACCGTCGTCACGCTCGACCACGCCACGCTGCAGCTGCTCGTGGCCGCCACCGACATCCCCGAGAACGTCGTCGTCTCGGTCGAGGGCCTCGAGGCCGGCACGCAGGTGCTCGCCGGCGCCGTCGAGCTGCCCTCGGGCGCCGAGCTCGTCACCGACGCCGAGGCGCTCGTCGTCAACGTCACGCAGGCCGTGTCCGCCGAGGCCCTCGAGGCCGAGCTCGCCGAGGCCGAGGCCGAGGCCGGTATCGAGCGCGAGGAGCACGAGGAGCCCGCCGAGGGCGAGGCCGCCGAGGCTGCCGAGGGCGAGTCCGAGGACAAGCCCGCCGAGGGCGACGAGGCCTGAGTCTCGTCCCCGCCGCGCCGGCCCGGCCCCGGGCCGGCGCACCCCCCACCATCGAGGAAGGTCATGGACACCTGGCTCGTCGTCGGACTGGGAAACCCCGGTCCGGAGTACGCCGGTAACCGCCACAACGTCGGCGCCATGGCCATCGAGGAGCTGGTCGCCCGCGACGCCGCGGGCGGCCGCGCCTCGTTCAAGGCCCACAAGGCCCGGGCCCGCGTCGCCGAGGTGCGGTTGCGCGTCGGTGGCCCGAAGCTCGTCCTCGCGGTGCCCTCGACGTACATGAACACCTCGGGCGGTCCCGTCGCCGGGCTGCTCAAGTACTACGACGTGCCCGTCGAGCGGCTCGTCGTGCTCCACGACGAGCTCGACATCGACGCCGGCCTGGTCCGGCTCAAGCGCGGCGGCGGCGAGGGCGGCCACAACGGCCTGCGCTCGATCAGCCAGTCGGTCGGGTCCAAGGACTACTACCGGGTCCGCCTCGGCATCGGCCGCCCGCCGGGCCGCCAGGACCCCGCCGACTTCGTCCTGCGCGACTTCGGCAAGGCCGAGCGCGAGGAGCTGCCGTTCCTGCTCGGCGACGCCGCCGACGCCGTCGAGGCGATCGTCGAGGTCGGCCTGACCGACGCGCAGCAGCGGTTCCACGCCCCGCGCTGAGGCGGCCCCGCCCGCACCGGACGCGGCGGCGTCACCGCCCCGACCTAGACTGGGAGGCCTGATGCCGCACCCACTGCTGTCCGCCTTCACGGCGCTCCCCGACGTCCGTCACGTGACCGAGCAGGTGGGCCGGGCCCGCCTCGTCGACGTGTCCGCGAGCGACGGCACCCGCCCGTTCCTCGTCTCCGCCCTCGCCGCGCGCGCCGACGCCGTCCACGGCGGCCCCGGCGCCGCCCCCGTCGTCGTCGTCACGGCCACGACGCGCGAGGCCGAGGACCTCGCCTCGGCGCTCGGCTCGTTCCTGCCGGCCGACCGCGTGGCCGTCTTCCCCTCGTGGGAGACCCTCCCGCACGAGCGGCTCTCCCCGCGCAGCGACACCGTCGGGCGACGCCTCGCCGTACTGCGCCGGATCACCCACCTCGACCCCGACGACGCCGTCTACGGCCCGCTGTCGGTCGTCGTCGCGCCGGTCCGGGCCGTCCTGCAGCCGATCACCCGCGGCCTCGGCGAGCTCGAGCCGGTCGCCCTGCGGGGCGGCGACGAGCGCCCGCTCGAGGACGTCGTCGACGCCCTCGCCGCCGCGGCCTACACCCGCACCGACCTCGTCGAGCGGCGCGGCGAGTTCGCCGTGCGCGGCGGCATCCTCGACGTCTTCCCGCCCACCGAGGAGCACCCGGTCCGCGTCGAGTTCTGGGGCGACACCGTCGAGGAGGTGCGCTGGTTCAAGGTCGCCGACCAGCGCTCGCTCGAGGTCGCCGAGCACGGCCTCTGGGCCCCGCCCTGCCGCGAGCTGCTGCTGACCGACGCCGTCCGCGGGCGCGCCCGGGCCCTGGCCGACCAGCTGCCCGGCGTCGCCGACATGCTCGCCAAGCTCGCCGAGGGCATCGCCGTCGAGGGCATGGAGTCCCTCGCCCCGGCCCTCGTCGACGGCATGGAGTCGGTGCTCGACGTCCTGCCGCAGGCCTCGACCGTCCTGCTCGCCGACCCCGAGCGCATCCGCCGCCGCGCCCACGACCTCGTCGCCACGAGCGAGGAGTTCCTCGAGGCCAGCTGGGCCAACGCCGCCGCCGGCAACGACGTACCGGTCGACCTCCAGTCGCTGCTCGGCAGCGCGTCGTACTGGACGCTCGCGCAGGTGCGGGCGCACGCCATCGCCCACGACCGCCCGTGGTGGACCCTCACCCCGTTCGCCGCCGACGACGAGCTCGTCATCGAGGACGACGACGTCGACGAGCGCCTCGCCGTGCGCACCACCGACGCCGAGGCCTTCCGCGGCGACACCGAGCGCGCCGTCGCGCACCTGCGCGAGCGGGCCCGCGAGGGCTGGGTCGTCGCCGTCGTCACCGAGGGCCCGGGCCTGGCCAAGCGCGTCGGGGAGGTGCTGCGCGAGCACGAGGTGCCGGTGCGCTCCCTCGACGCCGGGGCCCAGGACCCGCTCGAGGCCGGCTTCGTCACCGTCACGTGCATGCCGCTCGGGCGCGGGTTCGTCCACGAGGGCGCCCGCCTCGAGGTGGTCACCGAGACCGACCTCACCGGGCAGGCCGGGTCGACCTCGACCAAGGACATGCGCCGGATGCCGTCGCGCCGCCGCAACCAGGTCGACCCGCTCCAGCTGCGACCCGGCGACCACGTCGTCCACGAGCAGCACGGCGTCGGGCGCTTCGTCGAGATGATGCAGCGAACCGTCGCCGGGGCCACGCGCGAGTACCTCGTCATCGAGTACGCCGCGAGCAAGCGCGGCCAGCCCGGCGACCGCCTCTACGTGCCCACCGACCAGCTCGACCAGGTGACCAAGTACGTCGGCGGAGAGCAGCCCACCCTCAACAAGATGGGCGGCTCGGACTGGACCAAGACCAAGTCGCGGGCCAAGCGGTACGTCAAGCAGATCGCCGCCGACCTCATCCGCCTCTACAGCGCGCGCCAGGCCACCAAGGGCCACGCGTTCGGGCCCGACACCCCGTGGCAGCGCGAGCTCGAGGAGGCCTTCGCCTACGTCGAGACGCCCGACCAGCTCAGCAGCATCGACGAGGTCAAGGCCGACATGGAGAAGCAGGTCCCGATGGACCGGCTCATCTGCGGCGACGTCGGCTACGGCAAGACCGAGATCGCGGTCCGTGCGGCGTTCAAGGCGATCCAGGACGGCAAGCAGGCTGCCGTCCTCGTGCCGACGACCCTGCTGGTCAGCCAGCACTTCCAGACCTTCTCCGAGCGCTACTCCCAGTTCCCCGTCGTCGTGAAGGCCCTCTCGCGCTTCCAGACCGACAAGGAGGCGCGCGAGGTCCTCGACGGCCTCGCCGACGGCAGCATCGACCTCGTCATCGGCACGCACCGGCTGCTGTCCAAGGAGGTCCGGTTCAAGGACCTCGGGCTCGTCATCGTCGACGAGGAGCAGCGCTTCGGCGTCGAGCACAAGGAGCTGCTCAAGACGATGCGCACCGCCGTCGACGTCCTGTCGATGTCGGCCACCCCGATCCCGCGCACCCTCGAGATGGCCGTCACCGGCATCCGCGAGATGTCCACTCTCGCAACGCCGCCCGAGGAGCGCCACCCGGTGCTGACGTTCGTCGGTGCCTACGACGAGAAGCAGATCACCGCGGCCCTGCGCCGCGAGCTGCTCCGCGAGGGCCAGGTCTTCTTCGTCCACAACAAGGTCAGCACCATCGAGAAGGCTGCGAGCCGGCTGCGCGAGCTCGTTCCCGAGGCGCGGATCGCCACGGCGCACGGCCAGATGGGCGAGCACCGCCTCGAGCAGGTCGTCGAGGACTTCTGGCAGAAGCGCTTCGACGTCCTCGTCTGCACGACCATCGTCGAGACCGGCCTCGACATCAGCAACGCCAACACCCTCATCGTCGAGCGCGCCGACGTCTTCGGCCTGAGCCAGCTGCACCAGCTGCGCGGACGCGTCGGGCGTGGTCGCGAGCGGGCGTACGCCTACTTCCTCTACCCGCCCGAGAAGCCGCTCACCGAGACCGCCCACGACCGGCTGCGCACCATCGCCAGCCACACCGACCTCGGCGCCGGCATGCAGGTCGCGATGAAGGACCTCGAGATCCGCGGCGCCGGCAACCTCCTCGGCGGCGAGCAGTCCGGCCACATCGAGGGCGTCGGCTTCGACCTCTACGTGCGGCTCATCGGCGAGGCCGTCGCCGACTTCAAGGGCGAGACCACCGACGTCCCTGCCGAGATCAAGATCGAGCTGCCGGTCGACGCCCACCTGCCGCACGACTACGTGCCGGGGGAGCGGCTGCGCCTCGAGGCCTACCGCAAGCTCGCCACCGTCGAGACCTTCGAGGCCGTCGACGAGATCGAGGCCGAGCTGCGCGACCGCTACGGCGCCCCGCCCAAGCCGGTCGAGAACCTCCTCGAGGTGGCCCGGTTGCGTGTCGTGGCTCGCCAGGCCCGCATCGGCGACATCGGCGTCCAGGGCCGCACAGTGCGGTTCGGCCCGGTCACCGACCTGCGCGAGAGCCAGCAGCTGCGGCTCATGCGCCTCTACCCCGGCACCATCGTCAAGGAGGCTCTCGGCACGATCCTCGTGCCGGCCCCGATGACGGCCCGCGTCGGCGGCAAGCCGCTGCGTGACGTCGAGGTCCTGACGTGGGCGCGCCAGCTCGTCACGGCCGTGCTGCTCGACGACATCGCCGCCGGTCACGCGGTGGCGACCGCCGGTGCCGGTACGCGTGCGGGTGCCCCGTAAGATGTCTGACGCATCCGCCTGAGGAGGAACCAGTGAAGTCTCTGTCAGCACGGCCCACCACCACGGGTCGGCGTGTCGCCGCGGCACTCGTCGCAGGCGCGAGCGCCGTCTCGCTCCTCGGTGGGTGCGGCTTCGCGACGCGCCAGCAGGCCGCCGCCGTCGTCAACGGCCACGTCATCACCGAGGCCGACGTGCAGGCGTCGTACGAGCAGCTGCAGGCGGCCAAGCTCGACTTCAGCCAGGACGCCATCGTCATGGGCCTCGTCGCCGGCCCGCTGCTCGACGAGGCCATGCAGGCCTCGGGCGGCTGGAAGCCCGACGAGACCTACGCCGCGGTCCTCGCGACGATCCCGGACCCGACGCAGACGACGAAGGACTTCGTCGCCGCGGCCGCGCTGGTCAACTCCCAGACGATGACGCCCGCCGAGGTCACCGCCTACCGCAAGGCCCTCCAGAACGCCGACATCTCCCTCAACCCGAAGTTCGGGACGGTCAAGAAGGTCGACCAGGGACCGGTGTACTTCACCTTCGGCACCGCCGCCCCCGACTGGATCAAGCCGCAGTCCAACGCGGCCGCCTCGGGCACCACCCCGGCCCCGGCCGAGACGACCGCGCCCTGACCGGCCGCCTGGTCCTGCTCGTCTCGACGCCGCGCATCGCGCCGGGGCTGCTGACGCGTGAGGCCTGGGCCACGCTCGGGTCCGCCACGACCGTGTGGGGCATGCCCGACGAGCCGCAGGTCTCCGCGATCGTCGACGCCGGCATCGAGGTGGGCCTGCCCGCGCTCGACGCGGCGGGCGAGGCCGACGTCATCTCGGCTCCCGACCTCGCCCGTGCCCTCGTCGCGGCGGCCGGGGAGGGCGACGTCGTGTGGGTCGGGTCCGCCGACGGCGACCCGGGCCTGAGCGATGCCGTCGCCGTCGAGGTGAGCCGGCTGCCCGAGCCGCCCGACGTCGAGCTGCTCATCGCCTCCTTCGACGTGCCGGGCTCGCGCCTCCTCGACGTCGTGGCCGTCATGGACCGGCTCCGCTCGCCCGGGGGCTGCCCCTGGGACGCCGAGCAGACCCCGCAGACGCTCGTGCCGTACCTGCTCGAGGAGGCTCACGAGGCCATCGAGGCCATCGAGTCGGGCGACCCCGCCCACGTGCGCGAGGAGCTCGGCGACCTGCTGCTCCAGGTGGCCTTCCAGGCGCGCGTCGCCGAGGAGCACCCGAGCGAGCCGTTCGGCATCGACGACGTCGCCGGCGAGCTCGTCGACAAGTTGGTGCGCCGCCACCCGCACGTCTTCGCCGACGTCGAGGCCGACACCGCCGACGCCGTCGCGGCCAACTGGGACCAGATCAAGGCGGGGGAGAAGCAGCACCGCACGCACCCCGTCGAGGGCGTGCCGACCTCGCTGCCGGCGCTGGCCCGCGCCGAGAAGTACGTCGGCCGGCTCGAGAAGGCCGGCCGTGGCGACCTCGTCGACGCCGCCGTCGCGGGCGAGGACGTCGGCGCCCGCCTGCTCGCGCTCGTGCGCGAGGCCCGGGCCACCGGCACCGATGCCGAGGGCGCGCTGCGCGAGACGCTGCGGCGCCTCGCCGACGCGAGCGCCGACGGCGCCGACGCGTCCTGACCGACGCGTCCTGACCCGCAGGTGAGGACCGCGCGTCCGGGCTCGCCCGCCGGACGCGTCCCGACGCGCCCGACGGACGTCACGGGGCCACGCCACCGGATGTGATGGCGTGGCCCCGCCCCACCCCCCGGCGGCGGTCAGGGATGCGCCGCTGGAGAGTCCCGTCGGGCGCGGTCAGGACACGACCGGCGGGAGTCCTTCGTCGTCAGTAGGCGCCTCGCGAGCGGAGCACGGCCTGCACGGTCTTGGTCAGGATCGACAGGTCCTGGACGACGGACCAGTTGTCGACGTAGTAGAGGTCGAGACGCACGGTGTCGTCCCACGAGAGGTCGCTGCGGCCGGAGACCTGCCAGAGACCGGTGACGCCGGGGCGCACGTGGAGGCGGCGCTGGACGTCGGGGGCGTACCGGCGCACCTCGGCCGGCAGCGCTGGACGCGGACCGACGAGGCTCATGTCGCCGTTGACGACGTTGATGAGCTGGGGCAGCTCGTCGATCGAGTAGCGCCGCATGAACGCCCCGACCCGGGTGATCCGCGGGTCGTGCTGGGCCTTGAAGAGGACGCCGTCGGCGTTCTGGTTCAGGTGCGTGATGCCGGCGAGGCGGGCCTCGGCGTCGACGACCATGCTGCGGAACTTCAGGCACTCGAAGAGCTCGCCGTCGCGGCCGACGCGGGTCTGGCGGAAGAGCACCGGGCCGCCGTCCTGCAGCTTGGTGGCGATGGCGAAGACGAGCATGACCGGCGAGGCGAGCAACAGCAGCAGCGTCGCGCCGAGGAAGTCGAAGGCCCGCTTGGACCACCGCGCCGCCCCGAGGCTCTGCGGCGGTTCGACGTGCACGAGCGGCAGGCCGCCGACGGGTCGCATCGTCATGCGGCCCGAGGAGATGTCGCTGAGGCTCGGCACGACCGCCATCCCCACGTGGTGGCCCTCGAGGTCCCAGGCGATGCGACGGAAGTCGACGGCCGAGGGGAACGCCCCCTCGGTGAACACGATGAGGTCGGCCTTGGTCGCGAGCGCCGACTCGGCGGCGCGGGCCGTGTTGCCGACGACGGGCACCCCGCCCGGGGTCGACACGGTCGGGTGCGACGACGGCACGAGCGCGCCGACGATCTCGTAGCCCAGCCACGCCTCGCGCTCCAGGACGCGGGCGACGTCGTCGACGTGCGAGGCGGTGCCCGAGATGACGACGCGGGTCAGCAGGTGCCCGTGGGCGTGCGCCCGGTGCACCAGCCGGCGGGCGCTCCACCGCCAGACGAGCAGCATCGGCACGCCGATGACGAAGATGAGCACGAAGAACCCGCGCGAGAGGTTGAACTTCGTCAGGTAGCTCGCGATGCCGATCGCGCCGGCCGTCAGGCCGGCCGCGGAGCACACGCGGGCGTACTCGAGCGTGCCGACGCCGAGGGTGCTCGACGTGTAGGCCCCGACGAGCAGGTTCGCGACCATCCAGGCCGCGACGATCCACAGCCCCACCGACTGGGCGACGACGTTGACGTCGTTCGCCGCGTTGAACACGTCGAGACTCGTGCGACCGATGGCCGCCAGCGCCGTCGCGACGGTGATGAGGACGAGGTCACCTCCAGCGATCCCCAGCTGGAGGAGACGCTGTCCCCTCGACCGCTCGGTGAGAGGCTGCGTCGTCGGACGCGCACTCACATCGAGCAGGAAAACCCCCGTTTCACGCATGGGTTGACCCATGACTCCCCACCCCACCCCTGGCACCCGTGGGCGCCGTATTCAGCTGTCCTTCCACCCCCCCGGATGGCCTGCTGCGAGTATGCCGTGGATTGGTCAGGGATTGGTAAGGAAAAGGTAAAAAACTTTGTCCCGGTCCGAACCTGTTCGTCCCGTGGGCGGTTACGCACCGAAATGTCCGGTTCTTCTCGGATCTCCTTGTGCCACGGGCAAATCGGCGCCTATCGGTGGCGGCGCAACCGCGGCGCAAGGCAGCCGCAAGGACCCCGCAAGACCGGCGCAACGGCGGGGGGTGACCGCATGCCGGGTCGCTGCGACGGTCCGCCGGACGCACGGGCTACGCTCGGAGGCGACACGCGGCCGCCACCGGCCGCACCACCGTCCCGAGCACCACAGCACAGGAGAGTCAGTGGCCACCATTGAGGAGATCGGAGCCCGGGAGATCCTGGACTCGCGCGGCAACCCGACCGTGGAGGTCGAGATCCGTCTCGACGACGGCACGTTCGCCCGCGCAGCCGTCCCGTCGGGCGCCTCCACCGGCGCCTTCGAGGCGTCCGAGCGTCGTGACGGCGACAAGGGCCGCTACCTCGGCAAGGGTGTCGAGCAGGCCGTCGACGCCGTCATCGAGGAGATCAACCCGCGCCTCGTCGGCTTCGACGCGAGCGAGCAGCGCCTCATCGACGCCGAGATGCTCGCCCTCGACGGCTCCGCCAACAAGGAGACCCTCGGCGCCAACGCCATCCTCGGCGTCTCGCTCGCCGTCGCCCACGCCGCCGCCGAGTCGGCCGGCCTGCCGCTGTTCCGCTACGTCGGCGGCCCCAACGCGCACGTCCTGCCCGTGCCGATGATGAACATCCTCAACGGTGGGTCGCACGCCGACTCCAACGTCGACATCCAGGAGTTCATGATCGCCCCGATCGGCGCGCCGACCTTCCGTGAGGCCCTGCGCTGGGGCGCCGAGGTCTACCACGCGCTCAAGAAGGTCCTGCACGACCGTGGCCTGGCCACCGGCCTCGGCGACGAGGGCGGCTTCGCCCCGAACCTCGAGTCCAACCGGGCCGCGCTCGACCTCATCCTCGACGCCATCCGCGCGGCGGGCTACGAGCCGGGCCGCGACATCGCCCTCGCGCTCGACGTCGCGGCGTCCGAGTTCTTCCAGGACGGCAGCTACGCCTTCGAGGGTGCGAGCAAGTCGGCCGACGAGATGGTCGCCTACTACGCCGAGCTCGTCGAGGCCTACCCGCTCGTGTCCATCGAGGACCCGCTCAACGAGGACGACTGGGACGGCTGGAAGTCCATGACCGACCTGCTGGGCTCCAAGGTGCAGATCGTGGGCGACGACCTCTTCGTCACCAACCCCGAGCGCCTCGCCCGCGGCATCGGCTCGGGCACGGCCAACGCGCTGCTCGTCAAGGTCAACCAGATCGGCACCCTGACCGAGACGCTCGACGCCGTGACCCTCGCGCAGACCAACGGCTACCGCTGCATGATGAGCCACCGCTCCGGCGAGACCGAGGACGTCACGATCGCCGACCTCGCGGTCGCGACGAACTGCGGCCAGATCAAGACCGGCGCCCCGGCCCGCTCCGAGCGCGTCGCGAAGTACAACCAGCTGCTGCGCATCGAGGAGGAGCTCGACGACGCCGCGGTCTACGCCGGCGCGGGCGCGTTCCCGCGCTTCGACGCGGCCCGCTTCGGCAGCGAGGGCTGAGTCCCGTGGCCGACCGCACGCCGCCCCGTCCGGGTCGCTCGTCGTCGTCCTCGGCGTCGGGCCGCCCCGGTGGTGGCGGCGGGCGGCCGGCCTCCTCGCGGGCCTCGACCCCGCGCCCGTCCGGCTCGGCCTCCCGGCCGACGGGCGCCGGGGCACGGTCCGCAGGGGCCAGGGCCGGCTCGGCGGGCACCCGCCCCGGCACCTCGCGCGGCTCCGCCCGACCCAGCCGTCCCGGCCAGGGCAAGGAGCGCCCGGCGCTCGCGGCACGGGCCCGCACCACGGCTCCCGCCCCGCCGTCCGCGTCGACGGCCTGGGTGCGCGGCGCGATCCTGCTCGGCATCCTCGTCATGCTCGCCGTGACGATCGTGCCCACCCTGCGCTCGCTCATCCAGCAGCGCGGCGACACCGCGGCGATGCAGGAGCAGGTGCAGCAGCAGCGCCAGGACGTCCAGGACCTCCAGCGCCAGGTCGCGCTCTGGAAGGACCCCGCCTACATCGAGCTGCAGGCCCGCGAGCGGCTCAAGTTCGTGCGGGTCGGCGACCGCGCCTACACGGTCATCGACCCGGGCGGCACCGACACCGGTGCCGCCACCGCCGCCAAGCCGGTCGTCGCCGCGCCGATGGCCAACGACGCCTCGCCCTGGTACGGCAAGGTCTGGCAGTCGGTCCAGATCGCCGACCGACCCACCGCCGGGCTCGCTCGCGGCCGGTGAGGCCGGTGTGGGATCCTCGTGCGGCCAGCCGCACCCGACCGGAGCACCCGCACCCGTGAGCCAGACCCCGAGCCAGCCCGCCGACCCGGCCGACGCCGCCGCCCCCAGCGCCTCTGCCCCTGCCGGCGCACCCGACCCCGCCGACCTCGACGCCGTCGAGCGCCAGCTCGGCCGCCGGCCCCGTGGCGTCGCCGCCGTGGCGCACCGCTGTCCGTGCGGTGAGCCCGACGTCCTGCGCACCGAGCCGCGGCTGCGCGACGGCACGCCGTTCCCGACGACGTACTACGCCACCTGCCCGCGCCTCACCGGCGCGATCAGCACGCTCGAGAGCGGTGGCCTCATGAGGGACATGACGGCCCGCCTCGAGCAGGACGCCGACCTCTCTGCCGCCTACACCGCGGCCCACGAGCACTACCTGGCCCGGCGCGGCGAGCTCGGCCGGGTGCCCGAGATCGAGGGCATCTCCGCCGGCGGCATGCCGACGCGCGTCAAGTGCCTCCATGTCCTCATCGCCCACTCGCTCGCGGCCGGGCCCGGGGTCAACCCGCTCGGCGACGAGGCGCTCGAGGCGCTCGAGCCCTGGTGGACGCCGACCTCGTGCGCGGCCCAGCACGCCGCCGAGGACGCCGCCGCCGCCGAGGACGCCGCCGGCGCGGGCTCCGATGGCTGAGGGACGCGTCCGCGTCGGTGCCGTCGACTGCGGCACCAACTCGATCCGACTCCTCGTGGCCGACGTCGACCCGGCCACCGGCGCCCTCGAGGACGTCCTGCGCCGGATGGAGATCGTGCGCCTCGGCCACGGCGTCGACCGCACGGGCCTCATCGCCCCCGAGTCGATGGAGCGCACCCTGCGGGTCACCCGCGAGTACGCGGCGCAGTGCCACGAGCTCGGGGCCGAGCGCATCCGGTTCGTGGCCACGTCCGCCTCGCGCGACGCCCGCAACGCGGGTGAGTTCATCGAGGGCGTCCGCGACGCCTTCCGCGAGCACGTCGGCGTGGCCGTGTCGCCCGAGGTCGTCTCGGGCGACGCGGAGGCCGCGCTGTCCTTCGCCGGCGCCACGGGCGGCCTCGCGGCGCGCGGCATCGCCGGCCCCTACCTCGTCGTCGACCTCGGCGGCGGTTCCACCGAGCTCGTCCGCGGCACCGACCACGTCGAGGCCGCCCGGTCGGTCGACGTCGGCTGCGTGCGCATGACCGAGCGCCACCTCGCCGGCGACCCGCCGACCGCCGAGGAGGTCGCCGCCGCGACCCGTGACATCGACGCCGCGCTCGACCTCGCCGAGTCGACGGTGCCGCTCGAGGGCATCGGGGCCCTCGTCGGGCTGGCCGGCAGCGTCACGACGATCACGGCGCACCTGCTGCGCCTGCCGGCCTACGACGCGAGCCGGATCCACCTGTCCCGCAACCCGGTCCAGGACGTCCTCGCGGCCTGCGACGACCTCCTCGCCATGACCCGCGCCGCCCGGGCGGACCTGCCGTACCTGCACCCGGGCCGGGTCGACGTCATCGGCGCCGGGGCCCTGGTGTGGCGGCGCGTCGTCGAGCGGCTCGTCGACCGGTCGGGGGTCACCGACGTCGTCACCTCCGAGCACGACATCCTCGACGGCATCGCCCTCAGCGCGGCACGTCGGGACTGACCCCGGGGCGGACGCGTCAGGGCGCCACGGCGACGGCGACCGGCTCCTGCTCGAGCGCGCGCCGGCGGTGGGTGCGCAGGCGCGCGATCATCCACAGCGCGGCCGAGACGCCGAGCGCCCACGTGCCGTTGGACACCGTGGCGTCGACGACCCCGTAGGTGACGAAGAACAGCGTGACGACGACGATGCCGCGGACCCATCGCTCGGACAGGCGGGTCGCCGCGAGCACGACCCCGCCCCACAGCAGGTACCACGGGTGCAGGACCGGGCCGGAGATGCAGAGGATGAGCAGCACGCCGGCCGTCGCGAGCACGGGGTTGCGCACGACGAGGCGCCAGCCGACCCACGCCATCGCCACCAGGCCGACACCGAGCCCGATCGTCTGGGCGACCGGCACGGGCACCTCGACCCAGCCGGACGGCATGCCGCCGAGGCGCATGAACCACTCGACCGCGCTGCCGACGAACGTCGAGGGGGCGAGCAGCGAGCGGAGGGTCACCGGCACCGACAGGTTGGGCACCCAGCCGAAACCGAGGCCGCTGAAGGCCGTGATGGCCCAGAAGGTCGCGACGAAGACCGCGCCGAGCGAGAGGCCATGGCGCAGCAGCGCGAGCACCTTGTGCCGGACCCCCGGGGCGAGGTCGCCGGCCTGGACGGCCATCCCGACCACGCCGACGAGCGCGAGGACCGCGGTCTGCTTGTAGGCCGACGCGGCGGCGACGGTGGCGGCCGCGACGAGGAACTGGCCACGGCTGGCCAGCAGCAGCGCGAGCACGACGAGGGCGACCATGACGGCGTCGCCGTGGGCGCCGCCGACGAAGTGCATGATGACGAGCGGGTTGAGCACACCGAGCCACAGCGCGTGCCGGCCGCTCGAGCCGTACCGCTCGGCCAGCCGGGGCAGGGCGTAGGCGAGCAGCGCCACCGCGGCGAGCGTCGGGACGCGCATGAGCACGGCCGAGGCGTAGGCGTTCTCCGGCGCGACGGCCACGACGAGGTGCTGCACCTGGAGCGCGAGCGGCCCGTACGGCGCCGGCGTCTGGCTCCACATCGGGTCGACCTGGTCGGAGAACGGCCCGGGGATCGAGAACGGCGTCAGGACGTAGGGGTCCAGGCCCCGGGAGACGATCTCGCCCTGCGCGGCGTAGCTGTACGCGTCGCGGCTGAAGAGCGGCGGCGCGAGCAGGATCGGCAGGCTCCAGAGCAGCCACGCGAGCGAAGGGGGGCGGCGGCCGTGCACCGGTCGCATCCGCAGCCACGCGTCGACGAGCAGCGCCATGCCGACGGCCATGAGCACCGTGGTGATGACGCGTCCGACACCGCTGTCGAGCCACTGCAGGTGCAGCGTCGTGATGACGGGCGAGGCCCCGGCGGCGAAGGCGCCGCTCGGCAGGAAGGCCGGCGAGACCGAGCCGGCCGCGACGAACGCCATGCCGAGCATGCCGCGTCGGACCATCGGGTCGAGCCAGCTGCGCAGGAGGGCGTCGCGCAGGCGGTCGGCGAACTCGAGCAGCTGGGTGGCCCCGGGCCGTGCGACGGCCGCGCGGGCACCGTCGGTCCGGTGGGCACGGGAGGACGGGGCCTCCGAGCCCGCGACGCGCTGATCCAGCACTCGTCCTCCTGTGGAAGGTACGCCGCAGCCCCCGTGGCGCGGTGTGTGGGTCGCGCGGGGACATGGCGGACCGTTCCCCTGGGACCCGATGCCACCAGTGTAGGAGGACACCACCCCCGGGCGTCAGGAAGGACCGCCCCGGTGGACACAAAGCGTGACCGAACCGTGGCCGAGGCCCGGTAGGGGCTCGACGCGTGTCGGGACATGTGGCCCCGCGTCGGCCCGCCCTGACGCGGCCGGGTACCCCCGGAGGGACTCGAACCCTCACCGTTGGCGATTTTAAGTCGCCTGCCTCTGCCGATTGGGCCACGGGGGCGCACCGGCTGCGCCGGCGGCCCTCAGTATGCCGCCGCGTCACGAATGCGTTGCAGGGCACGCCGCCACCATCCGGGGAACCCGTGGGGTGGTCCCGGACGCTTAGTCTGGTGACAGTCGCCACCGACCGGTGGCACCAGTGCCCAAGGAGCACACTCACATGGCAGGTGGAAACCCGGTCTTCGACCGGCTCAACAAGCAGATCGAGAAGGAGCGATACGCCGGCTTCGGCACGCCGCAGGGGCAGCCCGCGCAGGGCCAGCAGGCCACGCAGGCGGCGACCACCGGCTACGCGTCCCAGGACGCCATGACCGCCCAGCAGCTCGACGAGCTCTACGCACGCCAGAGCGCCGGGTCCGTCGACACCGGTCGCGTCACCGTCGACGACGTCGTCATCAAGAGCCTGACGCTCTTCGTCATCACGGTCGGTGTCGCCGCCGTCTCGTGGTTCTGGACCGGCGCCAACACCGACATGACGCTGCCGTTCTGGCTCGGCGGCATGTTCGGCACGCTGATCCTCGGCTTCGCCATCGCCTTCATGAAGAAGGTGTCGGTGCCGCTGCTCATGGTCTACGCGGTGCTGCAGGGTGCCTTCCTCGGCGCCTTCAGCCAGTACATCGCCTCGATCCCGAAGTACGACGGCGTCGTGCAGATGGCCGTGCTGGCCACACTCTGCGTCTTCGTCGCGATGTACATCGGCTACGCCACGGGCTTCGTCAAGGTCAACGCCAAGACGCGTCGGATGTTCTTCTTCGCGATCGTCGGCTACGGCATCTTCTCGCTGCTGCAGGTCGTGCTGCTCATGACCGGCGTCATCGACGGCTGGGGCTTCGGCGGCAGCGGCGGCCTCGGCCTGGTGCTGTCGGTCGTCGGGGTCGGCCTCGCGTCCTACTCGCTGGCCATCGACTTCGACTCGATCGACCACGCCGTCCAGGCCGGCGCCCCGAAGAAGTACTCGTGGCTGCTGGCCCACGGCCTCATCGTGACCCTCGTCTGGCTCTACATCGAGTTCGTCCGCCTCTTCGCGCGCCTGCGCGACTGACGCGGGTGGCACCTTCGCGCGTGGGTTCGCCGACCCCGCAGGAGGTGTCGGACGAGCTCCGGCGCGTGGCCGAGCGGTGGCAGCAGCTACCGCTCGGCCACGCGCTTTCGCGTCTGGGGCTGGTCCGTGACCTCGTCCAGGACCTCGCCGACCGCGTCGCGTCCTCGCGGGGGCGTCCGCCGGTGCCGGTGCCCGACCTCGGGCCGGCGGTCGTGCTGGACCAGCTGGCCGTCATGGTGTGGGACGCCTCGGCCGCCGGCGTCGGCGCCGACCTGCAGGAGCGTCTGGCCACCCTGCGCCGCGCCCTCTGAGCCCCGGCGCGCCGCCGGCCAGAGCACGTGGTCGTGACACGACGACGCGGGTGGGCCCCACAAGGGACGCACCCGCGTCGGTCGTGCTCGGCAGCGTCAGCTGAGGCGCTCGAAGATGACGGCCATGCCCTGGCCGCCGCCGACGCACATCGTCTCGAGGCCGAACTGCTCGTCGCGCTCGCGGAGGGCGTTGATGAGCGTGCCGGTGATGCGCGCGCCCGTGGCGCCGAACGGGTGGCCGATGGCGATGGCGCCACCGTTGACGTTGAGCTTGTCGTAGTCCATGCCGATCTGGTCGGCCGAGCCGATGACCTGGGCGGCGAAGGCCTCGTTGATCTCGTAGAGGTCGATGTCGCCGATCGACAGGCCTGCCCGCTTGAGGGCGAGGTTGGTGGCCTCGACCGGGCCCAGGCCCATGATCTCGGGGGACAGACCCGTGGCGGCCGTCGAGACGACGCGGGCCAGCGGCGTGAGGCCGAGCTCCTTGGCCTTGGTGTCGCTCATGATGACGAGCGCCGCGGCGCCGTCGTTGAGCGGGCAGCAGTTGCCGGCCGTGACGGTGCCCTCCTGGCGGAAGACCGGGTTGAGGCCCTGGACGGCCTCGAGGGTGACGCCGGCGCGGGGGCCGTCGTCCTTGGTGACGACCGTGCCGTCGGGCGCCGTGACGGGCGTGATCTCCCAGTCGAAGAAGCCGCGGCCGATGGCGGCCTCGGCGCGGTTCTGGCTCGTGACGCCCCACTCGTCCTGGCGCTCGCGGGAGATGCCGTAGGCCGTGGCGACGTTCTCGGCGGTCTGGCCCATCGAGATGTAGATGTCGGGCAGGTTGCCGTCGGCGCGCGGGTCGGTCCACGTCTCGTTGGTCTCGGCGATGCGCTTGGTGCGCTCCTGCGCCTCGGCGAAGAGGGGGTTCTGCGCGTCGGCCTTGGCGCCGCCCGCGCCGGCCCAGTCGGTGTACTGCGAGACGCACTCGACGCCGGCCGAGACGAAGATGTCGCCCTCGCCGGCCTTGATGGCGTGGAAGGCCATCCGGGTGGTCTGCGCGGAGGACGCGCAGAACCGGTTGATCGTCGCGGCCGGGGTGGCGTCGAGGCCGAGGAGGGTGGCCACGACCTTGGCCATGTTGGAGCCGTGCTTGCCGGACGGCTCGGCGCAGCCGAGGTAGAGGTCCTCGACGAGCGTTGTGTCGAGCCCGGGCACCTTGTCGAGCGCCGCCTGGATGACGGTGGCAGCGAGGTCGTCCGGACGCACCTCCCGGAGCGAGCCCTTGAAGGCCCGGCCGAACGGCGAACGGGCGGTCGAGACGATGACGGCTTCGGTCACGGGGGAACTCCTGGACTTCGTCGGCGGCCCCGGGCGACGGCGCACGGGTGGACTAAGCGCTTGCTCAGCCCCTCGATGGTAGGACGTCCGCGCGAGCGTGGACACCCTCGGCGCCATGACCTGCGTCTCCTCGGCGGCGTCCGTCCCGCGCCGCGTCCGGGTACGTCGGGGACGACGGAGGCGGCTAGGGTGTGCGGGTTCGCGGCCACAGCAGCCGCCGTGCGCCCGGCCACTGTCGGGCGACACCCGACCAGCCAGGGGGCCTCCCACCCATGAAGACCATGACGACCCGCGCCGTCGCGCTCGCCGGCGCCCTCGCGATCAGCCTCGGCGTCGCCGCGTGCTCGAAGTCGGACACGCCGACGACGGCGTCCACGGGCTCGACCGGCTCCACGACCTCCGCCCCGGCGACGTCCGACTCGGCGGCGCCCAAGCCGTCCGAGGTCCTCGAGAAGGCCAAGGCCAACGCGCTCGCCGCGACCTCGGCCGCCTTCGTCGGTGACGTCGAGCAGACCGGCAAGAAGATCTCCATCGACTTCAAGGGCACGAGCGACGGCAAGACGTCCGACATCACGATCGCGATGGAGGGCAGCGGCAAGGCGCGCCTCATCACGCTGCCCTCGGCGGTCTACATCCAGGCCGACGCGACGTTCTGGAAGAAGCAGGGCGCCCCGGCGTCGGTGCAGAAGGCCGGTGACAAGTTCATCAAGGCTCCGGCCTCGGCCTCGTCGATGACCGAGACGCTCAGCCTCAAGAGCTTCCTCGAGAAGGCCTTCGGCGCCGTGACGCCGAGCCAGCTGTCCTCCACGGTCGCCGAGGAGAACGTCAACGGCACGGACTGCTGGGTCCTCACCGACAAGAAGGGCAAGTCCGAGGGCGCGCTCTACGTCTCCAAGGACAAGCTCCAGGTCGTCCGCTTCACCGGCTCCACCAAGAGCCCGGGCCAGCTCGACTTCTCCAAGTGGGGCGAGGACCTCGGCATCAAGGCGCCCGCCGCCAACCAGATCATGAGCATCGGCTGACGCCGACACGACTGACGCTGCCGCCCGGCACCCCCGGTGCCGGCATCACGACCGAGGGGTCGCCTGCACCGCGGGTGGCCCCTCGTCGCGTTCCCGATCACGGTGGTCGTCGCGCTCGACGCGGCTGTAGTCGAGCAGGCCGGGCCCCGGGCCGTGCTCGCCCGCGCCCTCAGACGCGTCGGGGCCTCGGGACGCGTCGATCCCGGGGAACGAGCCGACCGGCGCGGCGGGACGGATCCGGTGCAGCAGCACCGCCCAGCGGCCCTGCCGGCCGCGAGCCTGGCCGGCCACCTCGGCCGGGGCGACCTCGGTGCCGGGCTGCGCGACGGCCCGGGTGGCGGCGACCGCGACCGGTCCGACGCCCTCGCCGCGGCGCACGTTGGGCTCGGGCGGGGCGCTGCGCTCACCGAACAGGTCGAGGGCCGCGCTCACGGTGGGCAGCAGGGCGGCCGCGACGCGGGCGTAGCCGGCCGGGCTGGGGTGGAAGCGGTCTTCGCTGAACATGATCTTGGGGTCGGCGCTGAAGGCCTCGCTCAGCATGTCGCCGACCGACACGGCCCGGCCGCCGGCCTCGACCACCGCGACGGTCTGCGCCGCGGCGAGGTCGCGCGACCAACGGCGCGCCAGCAGGCGCAGCGGTTGCGGGACCGGCTCGATGGCACCGAGGTCGGGGCACGTGCCGACGACGACCTCCGAGCCGGCCTCGCGCAGGCTGCGGACCGCCATCTCGAGGTGGCGCACCGCGACGGACGTGTCGATGCGGTGGGTGACGTCGTTGGCCCCGATGAGCACGAGGGCGACGTCGGGGGTCGGGACCTCCTCGAGCGCGCGTTCGACCTGCGCGTCGAGGTCGGGCGACTCCGCCCCGACGACGGCGACGTTCGTCAGGCGCACGGGCCGGCCGCTGAACGCGGCGACGCCGGTGGCGATGATCGCCCCGATGGTCTGGTGCGGGTGCGCGGCGCCCATCCCGGCGCCGGTGGAGTCGCCGAGGACGACGAGCCGGATCGGCTCGCCGGGGCCGAAGCCGTAGCGTCCGTCGTCCTCCGGCGCACCCTCGAAGGGCTGCCCGACGAGGCGCCGGGCCATGGCCGCCTCGGCCTTGATGACGCCGTAGCCGAGGAGGCTGAGCAGCCCGAGCCCGGCGACGCCGACACCGCCGCCGTAGGCGGCCTGCTGGGCGATCCGTCGCGCGCGTCGTGCACGTCCCATCGGCCACCCCCTCCGTCGGTCCTGCGTCTCACCGGTGCTCGTTCGTCCCCTGACGTGCTCGCCGGGTTCTTCACGGTAACGCGCAGCGCCGACGCGTCGTGCCCGGTTCGCGGGAGCCCGGCGGGCCGTCGCGGCGGCCCTCACCCTGTCCGTACCCGAGGGATCGGCGGGGTCCACCGCGCGGGCGTCCGTCTCGCGGGCTGGGACGGCGCACCTAGGATGGGCGCGTGAAGTACGCAGAGAACGTGGCCGACCTCGTCGGCAACACCCCCCTGGTCAAGCTGGGCTCCGTCACCGCCGACGCGGGGGTGAGGTGCACGGTCCTGGCGAAGGTCGAGTACTTCAACCCGGGTGGGTCGGTCAAGGACCGCATCGCGCTGCGCATGGTCGAGGCCGCCGAGCGCGACGGCCTCCTGAAGCCGGGCGGCACCATCGTCGAGCCGACGAGCGGCAACACCGGCGTCGGCCTCGCGCTCGTGGCGCAGCGCCGCGGCTACAAGTGCGTCTTCGTCTGCCCCGACAAGGTGAGCCAGGACAAGCGCGACGTGCTCAAGGCCTACGGCGCCGAGGTCGTCGTCTGCCCCACCGCCGTCGAGCCGGAGCACCCCGACTCCTACTACTCGGTGAGCGACCGCCTCGTCCGCGAGATCGACGGCGCGTGGAAGCCGAACCAGTACTACAACCCCGAGGGCCCCAACAGCCACTACCTGACCACCGGTCCGGAGATCTGGCGCGACACCGACGGCCGCGTCACGCACTTCGTCGCGGGCGCCGGCACGGGCGGCACGATCAGCGGCACCGGCAAGTACCTCAAGGAGGTCAGCGACGGCGCGGTCCGCATCATCGCGGCCGACCCCGAGGGCTCGGTCTACTCCGGCGGCACCGGCCGGCCCTACCTCGTCGAAGGCGTCGGCGAGGACTTCTGGCCGGGGGCCTACGACCCGTCGGTCGTCGACGAGGTCATCGCCGTCACCGACGCCGAGTCGTTCGAGATGACGCGTCGCCTCGCCCGCGAGGAGGGCCTGCTCGTCGGCGGGTCGTGCGGCATGGCGGTCGTCGCCGCGCTGCGGGCCGCCAAGGACCTGCCCGAGGACGCCGTGGTCGTCGTGCTGCTGCCCGACTCCGGCCGCGGCTACATGAGCAAGATCTTCAACGACGAGTGGATGCACTCCTACGGGTTCCTCACCGAGGACCACACCGAGCAGACCGTCGGCGACGTCCTGCACACGAAGTCGGGTGACATGCCGGCACTCGTGCACACGCACCCGAACGAGACGATCCGCGACGCCGTCGCGATCCTGCAGGAGTACGGCGTCTCGCAGATGCCGGTCGTCAAGGCCGAGCCGCCCGTCATGTCGGGCGAGGTCGCCGGCTCGGTCAGCGAGCGGGCCCTGCTCGACGCGCTCTTCACCGGTCGCGCGCACCTGGCCGACGCCGTCGAGAAGCACATCGAGCCCGGGCTGCCGCTCATCGGCGCCGGCTCGCCCGTGTCGGCGGCCCGCAAGGAGCTCGAGACCGCGGACGCGGTGCTCGTCGTCGACGACGGCAAGCCGGTCGGCGTCCTCACTCGCGCGGACCTGCTGGCGTTCCTCGCCGACTGACCCCCCTCGCGCCGAGCCGATCCCACGGCAAACGCGTCGGGCCCCCTTCTGCTGGAAGGGGGCCCGACGCGTCTGGGTCGAATGGTGCTGTGGCTCAGGCCTGCTGCTTGGCCTCTGCCTTCTTGGCCTTCTTGAACTCACGCACCTTGACGCGCGACGCGTCGTCGACGACGTCGGCGATGGACCGGTGGCCCGGCTGCCCGTAGTCGCCGGTGGCCTCCTGCCACCCCTCGGGCGTCACCCCGAACTGCTTGGCGAGCAGTGCCGCGAAGATCCGCGCCTTCTGGTCGCCGAAGCCGGGCAGGCTGCCGATGCGGCGCACCAGCTCGCGGCCCGAGTCGACACCGGCCCACACGTTCGCTGCGTCGCCGCCCCAGTCGTCGACGAGGGCCTGGCACAGCTGCTGGGTGCGCGTGGCCATCGAGCCCGGGAAGCGATGCAGCGCCGGCGGCGTCCGGAAGTGCTCGAGGAGCGTCTCGGGCGGCAGCGCCGCGATCGCGGCGGCGTCGAGGCGGCCACCGGCCGGCACGCCCATCCGCTCGGCGAGCACGCTCGGGGAGGTGAACGCCTTCTCCATCGGGATCTGCTGGTCCAGCTGCATGCCGAGCAGCAGGGCGAGGGGGTCGTGGGCGAGCAGCGCGTTGGCCGCGTCGGTGGAGCCGAGGTGCAGTGCCTGGGGTGCCTGGGGTGCCATGCGCCCCATCGTGCCGCACGCCGCACGCTCCCAGCCTCATGGTGCAGGATGAGCGGCCATGAGGCTGTTCCGGCGCTCGCGCGACGAGGAGGCCCCCGCCGACCCGGTCGCGGCGTTCTGGTCCTGGTGGCAGGAGTCGGGCGCCGACCTCACCGCGTCCGCGCTCGCCGACCGTGAGCCGGTCCGCGTCGCCGACGAGCTGAGTCGGCGCGTCGCCGCGATCGCCGACGGCCTGACGTGGGAGCTGGCGGCCGGGCGGCGTAGCGCCCACCTGCTCGTCGTGTCGCCGGAGGGCGACCCCGACCTGCGCGCCACCGCGCGCCGCTGGCTGCGGTCCGCCCCGACGGCGACGGCGACGTGGGGCTACGCCGACACGCGCCAGCCGGTCCAGGACGTCGACGCCGTCGAGCTCGAGACCGAGGGGGCGACCGTCGCCTTCCGCGACATCGTCGTCAGCGCCCGCCGCGAGGGTCTGCGGCTGTCCGTGGCCGTGCACCACCCCTCGTTCGCGCACCTCGACGACGCCGCACGCGCGACCATCGCCTACCTCGCCCTCGACTCGGCCATCGGCGAGTCCGACGTCGAGTGCTGGATCGGCGAGGTGGCCCGGCCGCAGGTCGCGCCGATGGACGCGTTCCCCCTGCGGTGGGTGCGCAACCTCGTGGCCGACCTCAAGGCCGAGCACACCTCGGCGGACGGCGAGCCGCAGCAGGTGGTGTTCCAGGGCCAGGGCGCCGACGGACCGATCCTCGCCGTGGCCCAGGTGCCGCTCGCCGCGGCCACCGCGCCCGAGCTCGACACGCACGTCGGCGTCTTCCTGGAGTACCTCGCCACCGAGGACGGGCTGCCGACGCCGGGCGCGCTCGAGGAGCTGCGCCACTTCGAGGACGCGCTCGCCCTCGACCTCGCCGGGCGTGGCCGGGTCGTCGCCCACCAGTCGAGCGCCGGCACCCGGGTGCTGCACGTGTTCGTCGACGGCACGAGCGACGCTGCGGACCGGGTGCGCGCGGCCTCCCGGCGCTGGACGCAGGGCAGCGCCGGCGTCACCGAGACGCACGACCCGTCCTGGTCGATGGTCGCCCACCTGCGCGGCTGAGCGGCCTCAGGCGTCCGGGTCGGCGGGCACCCACAGGTCCGCGCCGGGCGTGACGCGTCCGGCCCCCGAGGTCAGCGCAGCGACGGTGCCGCCGAACGCGTCGAGAGACTCGGGGTCGACGGCGACGTGCAGCCGGACGCCCTCGGCGAGGTAGTCGACGCCCGTCACGGTGGCGTCGGGGAGGGCCCGGAGGGCGTTGTCGACGCGTGGGCCGTCGGCGTGGCCGACCTCGACAGTCGTCGCGGTGCGCCGCGACATCGTCACGACGCGTGCCTCCGAGACGGCGGCACCGACCGCGTCCCCGTAGGCGCGGATCAGGCCACCGGTGCCGAGGAGGGTGCCGCCGAACCAGCGGGTCACCACCGCCACGACGTCGGTGAGCCCGGCCCCGCGCAGGACCTCGAGCATCGGGGCGCCCGCCGTGCCGGAGGGCTCGCCGTCGTCGTTGCTGCGGACGGTCGACGCGTCGGGGCCGAGCAAGAAGGCGGTGCAGTGGTGCCCGGCGTCGCGGCTCGCGGCCCGGACGCGCTCGACGACGGCCCGCGCGTCCTCCTCGCTCGGCACCGGCTCGACGTCGCAGACGAACCGTGAGCGGCGCACCTCGATCTCGGCGCGGGCGGCACCGGCGAGGGTGCGGTAGGAGCGGGGCTGCATGGGCCTTCGGGAGGTCGGGGAGCGGACGGTGCAGGACGTGCCGAGTATGCCGTGGTGAGTGGGGAGTGCTCCCCGTTGCCTCGCGGGGTGCCGTCCTGTGAGGATGGCCTCGCGTTCGTCAGGGGTGAAGGGGAGAACTGTGTACAGCAAGGGTGCGGACGTCGATGCCCTGCGCGACTCGGCCGGCCGGATGGCCGCTTACGGGCGCGACGTCGACCAGGTGCTGGCCCGGAGCCGGCACGCCGTCGCGGTGGTGCGCCGCGCGTGGGCCGGGCCCGACCTCGGGCACGTGCTCGAGCGGTGGCGCCGGGTCGAGGCCGACCTGACGCGGATCAGCGGCCGTTTCGGCGACCTGTCGCGGCGCCTCGAGCACAACGCAGACGCCCAGCAGCGGTCGAGCGCCGGGCACGGCGGCCCGTCCTTCGGCGGCCACGGACCGGGCGGGTCGGGCGGGTCGGGCGGGCACCACGGAACGGATGCCGGTGGGCACGGGGGCGGCTCCGGCAGCTCAGGTGACTCCGGCGGCTCCGGCGGCCGCGGCGGTGGCGCGTCGGGGGAGGCGACCTTCGTCGCGGGACCCGTCCACGGCTCGAACCACCCCGGCGGGCACGGTGGCGGGCACGGCTCGTTCGTCGCCGAGGCAGGCTGGCACGACGTCCTCGGCCCGTGGCTGCCGCACGTCTGGGGCCCGGACGACGGGCGGCCGCTCGTCGGTGCGGCGCAGTGGCAGGCACCCCACCCGGGACCCGGGATGGGCTGGGGCCAGCTCGTCGGGTCCGGGTGGCACGAGGCGGGCACGGGGCACGGCCCCGGCTGGCAGTCGTTCGCCCCGGCCGGGTGGGCACCGCTCACGCCGGCGTCCGTGCCGGCGCTCGCCGCGCACCAGCTCGGGCTGCCGATCCGCTGACCGACGCGGTCGGCCGGCTCAGTCGGTGGCGGCCTCGTAGCGCTCGAGGACCATGTCGACGAGGTCGCCGGCAGGAGGTTCGTCGTCCAGCAGCAGCGGTGGTGTGACGACGTCGGCGCCCGAGCGCGCGGCCAGGTCGGCGAAGAAGCCCGGCGCGAGCAGGTACGTCGCCACGACGACGCGTCGGCCCGGGACCCGTTGTGCCGCAACGGCGTCCGTGAGTCGCGGCTCGGCCGCGGACAGGTAGCCCACGGTCACGTCGTGGCCGATGGTCGCGGCGAGCTGCGCCGCGACCGTCTCGCAGTCGCGGACCGCGGAGGGCTCCGACGAGCCGGCTGCTCCGAGCACCACCACGTCGTCGTCGCGGAGGCCGGCCGCGTCGAGGCGTCGGGCGAGCAGCGCGGCGAGGCGCAGGTCGGGGCCAAGGGCAGGGGCCACCCGGGCACCCGGCACGGCCGCCGCGGCCTCGGTGAGGTCGACGAAGACGTGGTAGCCGGCCGACAGCAGCAGCGGCACGAGGTGCGCGCGCCGTCCGGCGGGCAGCGTCCCGAGGACGGCCGGCGGGTCGGGCTGCTGGACGTCGACGAACGCCGCGCGGACCTCGAGGTCGGGGCGCCGCGCGGCCACGGCGTCGACGAGGGCGGCCACCGCCGCCTGCCCGACCGGCGAGGCGGTCCCGTGCGACGCGGCGACGAGGACCGGCGACTGGGCGGCGGGCGTCGTCATGCCGCCACCCTGCCACGGCCGAGCGGCCCCGAGGCGCGCACGTCGGCGGGCGAGACGGGTGAGGCGTGTCTTACCGCGGCGTCGCACGGGTGAAACGCCGACGAAACACGCCGTTCCTACGGTGGTACCGAGCAGACCGACGGCGACGGGAGACCGCGTGCTCATCGACACCGACCTCACCGCGGCACGGGTGGTGGTCGCCGGACCGGACGGCCTGACGGCCGCGAGCGTGCGGCGGTTCACGCGGGCCGGCGCCGACGTCGTCGTGCTCGGCGACGCCGCCGCCGTGACGCCCGCCGCCTGCCGTGGTGCGCGGCTCGGGGTCCTCGTCGGCCCGGCGACGGCGTGGGAGGGCGCCCGCACGGTGCTGCGTGCCACGTGCCTGGTCGTCGACGAGCCCGCCCCGACGCGCGGGCGGGGGCGGGCCGTGCTCGTCGGCGCAGGCCCCGGTGGCGCCGACGTGCTCACCCTCGCCGCGGTCCGGGCGCTCGCGGACGCCGACGTCGTCCTTGCCGACCGCCTCGCCGAGATCGGCGACCTCGCCGCGCTCGCGCCCGGTGCCGAGGTCGTCGACGTCGGCAAGCGCCCCGGCCACCACGCGGTGCCGCAGGAGCAGATCGAGCGACTGCTCGTCGACCGCGCCCTCGCCGGGCTCACGGTCGTGCGCCTCAAGGGCGGCGACCCCTACGTCTTCGGCCGGGGCGGCGAGGAGGTCGCGGCCTGCGTCGCCGCCGGGGTGCCGGTCTCGGTGCTGCCCGGAGTCACCTCGGCCATCGCCGTGCCCGGGGCGGCCGGCATCCCGGTCACCCATCGCGGCGTCAGCCACGTCGTCACCGTGCTGTCGGGCCACGTCCCGCTCGACGACGACCGGGCCCGCGGGCTCGTCGCCGTCGGCGGGTCGCTCGTCGTGCTCATGGGCGTGCACAACCTCGTGCCGATCACCGCCGCGCTGGTCCGTGCCGGGCTCGACGCCGACACCCCGGCGGCCGTCATCGAGCGTGGCCTCACCCCGCACCAGCGCAGCGTCGTCGGCACCTTGGCCACCCTGCCCGGCCGTGCTGCGCGTGCCGGGATCGCCTCTCCCGCAGTGGTCGTCATCGGCGAGGTCGTCGCGCAGGCCGAGGTCTGGGCCCGACGCGTCGACGAGGGCGTCGCGGACGCGGACGCCCACGCCGACGCTGCGCGTCCCCTCGCCGGGGTGACGTCGTGACCGGGCCCCGACGCGTCCACCCGGCGACGCCGTGGTCGGAGCAGCACGCCGGACCCGACTGCGACGCGGTGCGCCCCGAGGCCACCGGTCCGGTCCTCGAGGGGTTCCGGATCGCGGTGACCTCCGACCGCAGGTCCGAGGACCTCGTCGACGCCTTCCGGCGGCGCGGTGCCGACGTGCTGCACGCGCCGGCCGTGCGCATCGCACCCATCGACGAGGACGAGGTCCTCGTGGCCGACACCCGCGCCGTCATCGAGGCCCGGCCCGACGTCGTCGTCGTCACGACGGCCTACGGGTTCCGTCGCTGGATCGAGGGAGCCGACGCCGCCGGGCTGGGCGAGCAGCTCGCGGGCGTGCTCGACGCCGCGCGCATCATCGTGCGCGGCCCCAAGGCGCGCGGCGCGGTGCGGGCGGCGGGGCACGACGACGAGGGCATCGCAGAGGACGAGCGGACGGCCTCGACCGTGACCCTGGCGCTCGAGGCCGGGGTCGAGGGCCGACGGGTGGCGGTGCAGCTGCACGGCCACGAGGACGTCGAGCAGCTCGAGCGGCTGCGGGCCGCCGGGGCCACCGTGCTCACGGTCGCGCCGTACCGGTGGGTGCGGCCCACCGACGAGAGCCGGCTCGGCCGGCTCATCCAGGCGGTCGCCGCGCGCGAGGTCGACGTCGTGACGTTCACGTCGGCGCCGGCCGTCGACGGGCTCGTCTCTGCCGCAGCGCAGCTCGGCATGGACGGGGTGCTCGTCGACGCGATGCGCACCGGCGTCACGGCGGCGGCGGTGGGTCCGGTGACGGCGGCGCCGCTGCACGACCTCGGCGTCATGCCGATCGTGCCGGAGCGGTTCCGGATGGGCGCCCTCATCCGCACCGTCGTCGAGCACCTGACGCTCACCGGGGTCGAGCAGGTGCAGACCGCCCTCGGGCCGCTCGTCGTGCACGGGCGCACCGTGACGTTCAACGGCGAGACGGTGACGCTGCCGCGCGGGCCGCGGGCGATGCTGGCCGCGCTGATGGCCGACCCGGGCGCGGTGTGTACGCGCGAGCGGCTCCTCGACGAGCTGCCCGACGCCGAGAACGAGCACGCGCTCGACATGGCGGTGAGTCGGCTGCGGGCCGCGCTGCCGGACCGGGACCTCGTGCAGACGGTCGTCCGGCGCGGCTACCGCCTCAACGTCTGACGCGTCACGGGGCCCGACACGACTGGTCCAACTGCCCACTCGACGGTCGAGTGGGCAGTTGGACCAGGGGCTCCGCGGCGGGGTGGGGCGCCGGTCAGGCGGACGCGTCGGCGGGTGCGGTGCGGGCCACGATGTCGCCCGCGTGGTCGGCGATCCAGTCCATGAGCGGCACGAGCCGTGCGGCGAGGTCGACGCCCTCGGCGGTGAGCGAGTACTCGACGTGCGGCGGCACCACGGGGCGCGCGTCGCGGTGGACGAGCCCGTCGGCCTCGAGCATCCGGAGGGTCTGGGCGAGCATCTTCTCGCTGACCCCCTCGGCCCGGCGGCGCAGCTCGCTCCAGCGCAGCGGTTCGCCCTCGGCCAGGGCGAGGAGCACGAGGGTGCCCCACTTGCTCGTCACGTGGTCGAGGACGACGCGGGAGGGGCAGTCCGCGGCGAAGACGCCGTCGGGGAAGTGGCGACGCAGCGTCTGACTCACTCTCATGTCAGTACCTTACTTCAAAGTGGGTACTAACTTCTGGGAAGTATGCCGAGGGAGGGCTCGTTGACCCCGGAGTCCGGCGCCGTGCGGCGCCGCCCTGGACCCGCGAAAGGACCTCCCATGACCATCCTCGTCACCGCCGCGAGCGGACACCTCGGCCGCCTCGTCGTCGACGCGCTCCTGCGCCGCGGCCTCGACCCCTCCGACGTCGTCGCCACCGCCCGGAAGCTCGAGGCCGTCGCCGACCTCGCCGACCGTGGCGTCGAGGTGCGCCGCGCGGACTACGACGACCCGGCCTCGCTCGACGCCGCGTTCGCGGGGATCGACCGGCTCCTGTTCGTCTCGGGCAGCGAGGTCGGCGCCCGGATCCCGCAGCACCGCAACGTCGTCGACGCCGCGGTGCGTGCCGGGGTGGGTCTCGTGGCCTACACGAGCATCACCCGGGCCGACACCTCCGGGCTGGCGCTGGCCACCGAGCACCGCGCCACCGAGGAGATGATCGAGGCGTCCGGCCTCCCGCACGTCTTCCTGCGCAACTCCTGGTACGTCGAGAACTACACCGGCCAGCTGCCCAGCTACCTCGAGCACGGCGCCGTCCTCGGGTCCGCCGGGGACGGACGCGTCAGCGCCGCCACCCGGGCCGACTACGCCGAGGCCGCCGCGGCGGTGCTCGCCGAGGACGGCCACGCGGGCCACGCGTACGAGCTCGGCGGCACGGCCTTCACGCTGGCCGAGCTGGCCGCGACCGTCACCACCCTCAGCGGCACCGAGGTGGTCTACCGTGACCTGCCGGTCGAGGACTACGCGGCCGCCCTCGTCGCGGCCGGCCTGCCCGACGGGTACGCGCACGTCCTCGCCGACAGCGACCGCGGCATCGCGGCCGGCGCGCTCTTCACCGACTCGGGCGACCTCGAGCGGCTCATCGGACGCCCGGCCACCTCGCTCGAGGACGCCGTCCGCGCCGCGCTGCCGGCGGGGGTCCGCTGACCCGCACCCTTGGAGCAGGCGTCACCTCGGCACCCCCTCCGATCGAGTGAGCACTGCGCCTCACGGGCCCCAGGCGTCACGCGTCGGGTGTGACGCCTGAGGCTGGGTGCTCACTCGATGGAGGGGAGGGGCCGGGTGTGGACGCCGAGGAGGACGACGCCGTGGGCGACGCGGACCGCGTAGGTCGGCAGCCGCGTGGCCGGGTCGTCGAGGGCCTCGCCCGTGCGGAGGCTGAAGACCTGCTTGAGCAGCGGTGAGGCCACCGTCGGCTCGCCGGCGCGGTCACCGGTCAGGCCCCGCGACATGACCGCTGCCCCCGCGTACGGGTCGAGGTTGCCGACGGCGTAGACCATCCCGGTGGCCAGGAGGAACAACGCCCCCTGCTCGCCGCCGGGCAGCAGGACGGCCACGCCGCGGCCCGGCACGAGCGCGTCGACGCGGCAGGCGCGCACCCACACCCGAACGCCGGGCCGGGCCAGGACACCCGGGCGGACGACGAGACGCGTCGGGCGTGGCGACGCGTCCGGCGCATCCGACCCATCCGGCGCGCTGACGTCATCGAGGAGGCCGTGCGTCGGGTCGGTCTGGGGGACAGCGGTGGCGAGACTGCTCATCGTGGGTTCCTCTCCGGAGGTGGCGGATTCGGTTGCCGGACTGGTCAGTCGGCTCGTCGCACGGCCGGCAGGCCGAGCGCGACCGGCACCTTGCGGGCACCGCTGTCATCGAAGGCGATCGTCGCGTCGGCCTCCTCGGGCGCGTTGACGAAGGAGACGAAGCGCGACAGCTTGTCGGGGTCCTCCAGTACCGCTGCCCACTCGTCGCGGTAGCCCTCGACGTGCCGCGCCATGGCCGCCTCGAGGTCGCCGGCGATGCCGAGCGAGTCGTCGCACACCACGGCGCGGAGGTGGTCGAGGCCGCCCTCGAGCGCCTCGAGCCACGGGGCGGTCCGCTGGAGCCGGTCGGCGGTGCGGACGTAGAACATGAGGAACCGGTCGATGTAGCGCACGAGCATCTCGCTGTCGAGGTCGCTCGCGAGCAGCTGGGCGTGCTTCGGTGTCTGGCCGCCGTTGCCGCAGACGTAGAGGTTCCAGCCCTTGTCGGTGGCGATGACGCCGACGTCCTTGCCGCGCGCCTCGGCGCACTCGCGGGCGCAGCCCGAGACGCCGAGCTTGAGCTTGTGGGGCGAGCGCAGGCCGCGGTAGCGCAGCTCGAGGTCGACGGCCATCCCCACGGAGTCCTGGACGCCGTAGCGGCACCACGTCGAGCCGACGCACGACTTCACGGTGCGCAGTGACTTGCCGTAGGCGTGGCCCGACTCCATCCCGGCGTCGACGAGCCGGCGCCAGATGAGCGGCAGCTGCTCGACGCGGGCGCCGAACAGGTCGATGCGCTGGCCGCCGGTCATCTTGACGTAGAGGTCGAAGTCCCTGGCGATGGAGCCGATCTCGATGAGCTGCTCGGCGGTGACCTCGCCGCCCGGCATCCGCGGCACGACCGAGTACGTGCCGTTCTTCTGGATGTTGGCCAGGAAGTGGTCGTTGCTGTCCTGCAGGGCGGCCTGCTCGCCGTCGAGCACGTGATCGCTGCTCGTCGAGGCGAGGATCGAGGCGACGGTCGGCTTGCAGATCTCGCAGCCCGTGCCGCGCCCGTACCGGGCCAGGAGCGCCGAGAAGGTGCGGATGCCGGTGGCGGAGACGATCTCGAACAGCTCGGCGCGGCTCTGGTCGAAGTGCTCGCACAGCGCCGTCGACAGCTCGACGCCGGAGTCGACGAGCAGCTTCTTGACGGTGGGCAGGCAGCCGCCACAGGTGGTTCCGGCGTTCGTGCAGCCCTTGACCGTCGCGAGGTCGCACGCTCCGTCGGCGATCGCGCCGCAGATCGAGCCCTTGGTGACGTTGTTGCACGAGCAGATGACGGCGTCGTCCGGGAGTGCGTCCGCGCCGAGCTCGGCCCCCGCGGGGGAGATGAGGGCGGCCGGGTCACCGGGCACCTCGCGGCCGACGTAGGCCTTGAGCGTCGTGTACGCCGTGGCGTCGCCGACGAGGATGCCGCCGAGCAGCGTGCGGGCGTCGTCGGACACGACGACCTTGGCGTAGGTGCCCTTCGTCGCGTCGGTGTGCACGATCTCGAGGGCCCCGGGGGTCGTGCCCATGGCGTCGCCGAAGGAGGCGACGTCGACGCCGAGCAGCTTGAGCTTGGTCGACAGGTCGGCGCCGGGGAAGGTGGCCTCGCCGCCGAGGAGGCGGTCGGCGACGACCTCGGCCATCGTGTAGCCCGGTGCGACGAGGCCGTAGCAGCGGCCCTCGACGGCGGCCACCTCGCCCACGGCCCAGACGTTCTCGTCGCTCGTGCGGCACGACGCGTCGGTCACGACCCCGCCGCGCTCGCCGACCTCGAGCCCGGACGCGCGGGCGAGGGAGTCGGCCGGACGCACCCCGGCCGAGAAGACGACGAGGTCGGTGAGCAGCGCGGTGCCGTCGGACAGCTCGACGGCGAGGCGGCCGTCGTCCTGGGCCTCGAGCGCGTTCGTGCCCACGCCGGTGTGGACGTGCACCCCGAGCCGGCCGACCAGTCCCGCGAGCACGGCCCCGCCGCCGTCGTCGACCTGCAGCGGCATGAGGCGCGGCGCGAACTCCACGACGTGCGGGGTGAGCCCGAGCAGGCGCAGGGCGTTGGCGGCCTCGAGGCCGAGCAGGCCGCCGCCGACGACGAGCCCGGCCGCCTCGCGCCCCTCGGCACGGGCTCGCTCGATCGCGGCCTCGGCCCGGGCCCGGACGGCGTCGAGGTCGTCCAGCGTGCGGTAGACGAAGCACCCGTCGGCGTCGTGGCCCGGCACCGGCGGCACGAAGGGGTAGGAGCCGGTGGCCACGACGAGCGCGTCGTAGGCGATGGTGTCGCCGGCGCTCGTCGTGACCGTCCTGGCCTCGCGGTCGACGTGCTCGGCGCGGGTGCCGAGGCGCAGGTCGACGAGCGTGTCGCCGTCGTAGGTGTTGCCGGCGAGGGCGAGGGCGCTGCGGTCCCAGGCGCCGACGTAGGCCGACAGGCCGACGCGGTCGTAGGCGGCCTCGGCCTCCTCGGACAGGACGACGACGCGCCACGTGCCGTCGGCGTCACGCGAGCGGAGCGCCTCGACGAACCGGTGGCCGACCATGCCGTGACCGACGACGACGGCGGTGCGCTGCGTGCCGGGGGTGCGGGGGACAGTGGTGTTCTCGGACATCAGGCGGCTCCTTCTTCGAGGGGCTCGGGCACGGTCTCGGGCGGGGTCCCGGGTCGGGTGTCGGGTTCGGGTCTGGCTGCGGGGGAGGATGGGTCGGCCGAGCGCAGCCACGAGCACAGGCCGTCGACGGCGCTCGAGCACGACCCGCAGCCGGTGGTGGCGCGGGTGGCCTCCGCGACGGCGGTGGCCGTGTCGGCCCCGGCCCGGAACGCCTCGACGATCGCGCCCTTGGTCACCGTGTTGCACCGGCAGATCACGGCAGCCCCGGGCATCTCCGCGAGGCTGACCGCCTCGGCGCCGCCGGACCGCGTCACGGCCCGGCCGAGCATCAGCGCGAGGCGGTCGCGGGGTGCCGCGGCGCCGGTGTCGTAGAGCTGGGTCAGCGGGCCGGCCGCGTCGCCGACGCCGAGGAGGATCGCGCCGACGAGCCGGTCGGCGCGCAGGACGAGCTTGGCGTAGCGGCCGCGGACCGGGTCGGTGAAGGCGAGGACCTCGTGGCCGGCGTCGTGCACGCCGACGTCGACGCGCCCCATGCTCGTGAGGTCGACCTCGGGCGCCTTGAGCCGGGTCACGACGCTCGTGCCCGTGTACGTGGCGTCGGGGTCGGTGCCGCTCAGGACCTCGGCGAGGACGCGCGCCTGGTCCCAGCCGGGCTGGACGAGCCCGGGCACCTCGCCGCGGTGCTCGGCGCACTCGCCGATGGCGTGGACGTGCGGGTGCGACGCGTGGAGCCGGTCGTCGACGACGACGCCGCGGCCGACGTCGAGGCCCGCGGCACGGGCGAGGTCGACGCGGGGGCGCACGCCGGCGGCGACGACGACGAGGTCGGCGGGCAGCTTGGTGCCGTCGTCGAGCACCACGGCACCCGGAGCGTCGGTCGACGCGGGCCGGCGCTCGGCCACCTGGCGCCCGAGCGCGAGCCGGGCCCCGAGCGACTGGACGACGCGGGAGAGGACCGCCCCGCCGTCGACGTCGAGCTGCCGGTCCATCGGGTGCCCGGCCGGGTGCACGACCGTGACGTGGACGCCCCGGCCGAGCAGCCCGCGCGCGGCCTCCAGCCCGAGCAGGCCACCACCGACGACGACGGCGTGATGCGCCGATCCCGCTGCGGCGACGAGTCGCTCGGCGTCGTCGAGGGTCCGGAAGGCGATGACCGACAGGTCGTCGGTGGCGCCCGAGATCGGCGGCACGAACGCGTCGCTGCCGGTGGCGAGCACGAGCTCGTCCCACCGGACGACCTCCGGATCGGGGTCGGCCGTCGCCGTCAGCGTGGCGGTGCGACCGGTGACGTCCAGGGCGGTGACCCGCACGCCCGTGCGGACGGTGACGTCGTGGGCCGCCCACCACCCGTTCGGCTTGAGCCGCGTCTCGCGCGGGCCGATCGTCCCGGCGACGACGGTCGAGAGCAGCACGCGGTTGTAGGCCTCGTGCGGCTCCTCGCCGACGACGGTGACGGCGACCTCGGCGTCGCGGCGGCGCAGCTCCTCGGCGAACCTGGCGCCGGCCATGCCGTTGCCGACGACGAGCACGTGGCGACGCGGTGGGCAGGGGGTCGCGCTCACGGTCTCGCTCACGGGGTGGCCTCCAGTCGGACGGCGCACGCCTTGAACTCGGGCATGCGGCTCGTGGGGTCGAGGGCGGGGTTGGTCAGGACGTTGGCGCGGGCGTCGCCTCCGCGCGCGGTGCCGCCCCAGTGGAAGGGCAGGAACACGACGTCGGGGCGCATGTCCTCGTCGACGCGGACGACGGCGCGGGTGCGGCCCCGTCGGCTCACGACGTCGGCGACGTCGCCGTCCGAGAGTCCCTGGGCCGCAGCGGTGTCGGGGTGGACCTGGACGAACATCTCCCCGGCGGCCGCGTCGAGCTCGGGCACGAGCCGGGTCTGGGCCCCGGACTGGTAGTGCTGCAGCAGGCGGCCCGTCGTCGCGACGAGCGGGAACTCGGCGTCGTCCGCCTCGCTCGGGGCACCGGCCTCCAGGGCGACGAGCCGGGCCCGACCGTCCGGCGTGGCGAACCGGTCGAGGAAGAGGCGGGGTGTGCCCTGCGGGCGGTCGGTGGGGCACGGCCAGTGCAGCGACTCGCCGGCGTCGAGGCGCTCCCACGTGACGGCCGAGTAGTCGGCGACGCCGCCGGCCGACGCGCGTCGCAGCTCCTCGAAGACCTCGTGCGGGTCGGTCGAGAACGGCACGGGCGCGCCGAGACGACGGGCCAGCTCGGACCACACCCACAGCTCGCTGCGGCACCCGGTCGGCGGCTCGATCGCCTTGCGGCGCCGCAGGACCCGCCCCTCGAGGTTGGTCAGGGTGCCCTCCTCCTCGGCCCACTGGAGCACGGGCAGGACGACGTCGGCGAGGGCCGCGGTCTCGGACAGGACGAAGTCGCACACGACGAGCAGGTCGAGCGACCGCAGCCGCTCGGTGACCCGCGACGCGTCGGGCGCCGACACGACGGGATTGGACCCGTGCACGAGCAGCGCCCGCGGACCACCGTCGGTGCCGAGCGCGTCGAGGAGCTCGAAGGCGCTCCGGCCGGGCCCGGGCAACGAGGCGGGGTCGACGCCCCAGACGGCGGCCACGTGGGCCCGCGCCGCCGGGTCGTCGATCTTGCGGTACCCCGGCAGCTGGTCGGCCTTCTGGCCGTGCTCGCGGCCGCCCTGCCCGTTGCCCTGGCCGGTGATGGTGCCGAACCCGGTGCCGGGGTTGCCGGGCAGGCCGAGGACGAGGGCGAGGGCGATGAAGGCGGTGACCGTGTCGGTGCCGGTGGCGTGCTGCTCGCCGCCGCGGGCGCTGAGGACGTACGCGCCGCGCTCGGTGTCGCGGGCCCGGGCGAGGGCTCGCACGGCGGCCCGCATCGACGCGGCCGCGACGCCGGTGACGCGCTCGGCCCGCTCGGGCAGCCACTGCGACGCGACGGCCCAGAGGTCCTCGAAACCCGTGGTGCGAGAAGCGATGTAGTCGCGGTCGGCGTAGCCCTCGGTGACGGCCAGGTGGACCATCCCGAGGGCCAGCGCGGCGTCGGTGCCGGGGCGCAGCTGCAGGTGCAGGCCACCGCCGTCGAGGGCCTTGGCGGCCGTCGGCGTCAGGCGCGGGTCGGCCACCATGAGGCCGCCGTGGTCGGCGGCGCGCACGAGGTGGGTGAGGAAGGGCGGCATCGTCTCGGCCGGGTTGGCGCCGAGGAGCAGCACCGCGTGGGCCGAGCCGATGTCGGTGACCGGGAACGGCAGCCCCCGGTCGAGCCCGAAGCAGCGGATGCCGGCGGCGGCCGCCGAGCTCATGCACCAGCGTCCGTTGTAGTCGACCTGCGAGGTGCGCAGGCCGACGCGGGCGAACCGCCCCAGCTGGTAGGCCTTCTCGTTCGTCAGACCGCCGCCGCCGAAGAGCGCGACGGCGTCGAGGCCGTGGGCCTCCTGGGTGTCGGCGATGCCGCGCGCCACCGTGTCGAGCGCGTCGTCCCACGTCGTTTCGACGAGCTCCCCACCGCGCCGCACGAGCGGGGCCGTGAGCCGCGCGGGGGTGCGCAGCAGCTCGGCGCTCGTCCAGCCCTTCTGGCACAGGCCTCCACGGTTCGTCGGGAAGCGCCGCGGTGCCACGGTGACGTCGGCGGCCGTGGACCCCGAGAGGGTCATCGCGCACTGGAGCCCGCAGTAGGCGCAGTGCGTGTCGGTCCGCGAGGTCGGGGTGGCCGCCCCGGTGGTGCCGACGCCGGACGCGTCGGCACCACGGGGCTGGCGGGCGGTGGGGGTCGCGAGGTCGGTCATCGGCGGTAGCGGACCTTCGTCACGACGGCGGCGACGACATAGAACACCGTGAACACGACGAACGCGGCCGTGGCCGAGTGGGCCGGCCCGACGTACGAGGCCCGCAGCCCGAGGTTGATGAGGACGCCGCCCAGGGCGCCGACCGCGCCGGCGATGCCGATGAGGGCGCCCGACATGGAGCGCGACCACGCGGCCCGCTCGACGCCGCTGCCGACGAGCGACAGCGACTTCCGCTCGAAGATCGAGGGGATCATCTTGTAGACCGAGCCGTTGCCGACGCCCGACAGGACGAAGAGGGCGATGAACCCGCCGATGATGCCGGTCAGCTGCAGGGCGGTGGCGGCCCCGGGCGTCACGTCGTCGGCGCGGGCCGCGAGCGTCACGACGAGGCCGGCGAGGGCCATGAGTACGAAGGTCACGAAGGTGACCGGGCCGCCGCCGCGCCGGTCGGCGAGGCGTCCGCCCCAGACCCGGCTCAGCGAGCCGAGCAGCGGTCCGACGAACGCGATCTGGGCGGCGTGCAGGCTCGCGGCCGCGGTCTGGGCCGGCGTCGGGGCGGCGCCGGCGGTGAGGCCCGCGAGGAACGTCGCGTTGAGCACCTGGCCGAAGGCGAAGCCGAACCCGATGAACGAGCCGAACGTGCCGATGTAGAGCAGCGAGATGACCCACGAGTCGGCGTGGCCGACGAGGTCGCGCATGGCCCGGCCGTTCGCGGTCCGGTGGTCGAGGTTGTCCATGAACAGCGCGGCGCCGGTGCTGGCTGCCGCGAGGAGCACGAGGTAGACGGCACAGACGATCTCGGGCCGCCGGTTGCCGAGCGTCGCGATGACGAGCAGGCCGACCAGCTGCACCGCGGGGACCCCGATGTTGCCGCCGCCCGCGTTGAGCCCGAGGGCCCAGCCCTTCATCCGCTGCGGGTAGAAGGCGTTGATGTTCGTCATCGACGACGCGAAGTTGCCGCCGCCGAGGCCGGCGAGGCCCGCGACCATCAGGAACGTCGTCAACGAGTGGCCGGGGTTGGCCATGAGCCACCACGTCAGGCCGGTCGGCACGAGCAGGGCGATGCCGCTGAAGACGGCCCAGTTGCGGCCGCCGAACAGGGCGGTGGCCATCGTGTACGGCACGCGCAGCACGGCCCCGACGAGGGTCGGCACGGCGACGAGGTAGAACTTGTCGGCCGCGGTGAAGCCGTAGACGGCCTGCGGCATGAACAGCACCATGACCGACCAGATCGACCAGATCGAGAAGCCGATGTGCTCGGTGAGCACCGACCACACGAGGTTGCGCCGCGCGACGGCCTTGTTGCCGGCCTCCCAGGCGACGGTGTCCTCGGGGTCCCAGCCGGTGATGACGCGCCGCTTGGGTGTCGTCAGCGCCCGCAGGCGGCTCGGGGCCGGGGACGCGGTGGGCGCGGTGGGCGCGGTGGGCGCGGACGGTGCGGGGGTGGCGACGGTGCCGACGGTGCCGGTCGACTCTGTGGTGCCGGTGGTCGTGCTCACGGATTCCTCCTCGTGAGGCGGGTGGGGGTCGCTGCGAGAGCGTGGCGCCCACGCTAGGAAGGCCGTGTTGCACCGGGTCCGGGCGCGTGTGACGCGTCCGTAACGGCTTCCTCACCTGGCCACGACGGCGGCGTGAGGTCGAGCGTGGCGGCATCCCAGCCGGGGCTCACCGCCCGGCGCGTCGGCGGTGAGACGGGCGTGCGGGGCCACGGGCGACCGCGCCCGGGCCGCGCGTAGGCTCGGCGTCATGACCTCGACGGCCCCGGCGCACGCGCCGCTCAACACGCTGTCGGTCGGCACGGCCGGACCGCGGATCGCCTTCCTGCACGGCCTCTTCGGCCAGGGCCGCAACTGGAACCAGATCGCCAAGGCCGTGACCGGTCCCGAGGGGGCCGAGGCCCGCTGCCTGCTCGTCGACCTCCCCGACCACGGGCGCTCGCCGTGGTCCGATGCGTTCTCCCTCGAGGGGTACGCCGACGCCGTCGCCGCCACCCTGCGCGCGGCGGCCCCCGGCGAGACGTGGGCCGTCGTCGGGCACTCGCTCGGCGGCAAGACGGCGATGGTCCTCGCGCTGCGCCACCCCGAGCTCGTCGAGCGGCTCGTCGTCGTCGACATCGCGCCCAAGGGCTACGGCTCGCTCGAGCGGTTCGCCGGCTACATCCGCGAGATGCAGCACCTGCCGCTCGACGCGCTGTCGAACCGCGCCGACGCCGAGGCCCGGTTCGAGGAGCCCGACCCCGGCGTCAAGGCGTTCCTCCTGCAGAACCTGCGACGCCACGGCGACGCGTGGCGCTGGCAGGTCAACCTCGACCTCGTCGCGGCCGACGCCGACCTCGGGGCGGGGTCGCAGATCGCCGGCTGGCCGGCCGACGTCGACGCGCTGCCGCCCTACGAGGGGCCGGTGCTCTGGGTCGCGGGCGGGGAGTCGCGCTACGTGCACCGCGAGGACGGCGACCACATGCGGCGGCTCTTCCCGCGGACGCGGCTGTTCACCATCAAGGGCGCCGGGCACTGGGTGCACACCGACGCCCCGGACGTCATCGTGGCCGCCCTGCGCCGGTTCCTCCACGCCCCCGCCTGACCGGGCGTCGGGCCGCGCTCAGAGGAGGCGGCGGCCCATGGCCCAGGCGGTCAGCTCGTGGCGCGAGGACAGCTGGAGCTTGCGCAGCACCGACGACACGTGGGTCTCGACGGTCTTGACGGAGATGAACAGCTCCTTGGCCACCTCCTTGTACTGGTAGCCGCGGGCGATGAGGCGCATGACCTCGCGCTCGCGCGCCGAGAGCCGGTCGAGCTCCTCGTCGATCTCGGCAACCTCGCCCGCGGCCGCGCCGAACGCGTCGAGGACGAACCCGGCCAGCCGCGGGCTGAACACGGCGTCACCCTCGGCGACCCGGCCGATCGCGGTGAGCAGCTCCTCGGCGCTGATCGTCTTCGTGACGTAGCCGCGGGCGCCGGCCCGGATGACGGCGATGACGTCCTCGGCGGCGTCGGACACCGACAGCGCGAGGAACCGCACGGGCACGTCGGGGGCGGCCTGGACCGTGGCGCAGGCGCGGATGACGTCGGCGCCGCCGTGGCCGTCGCCGCCGGGCAGGTGCACGTCGAGCAGGACGACGTCGGGCTTCTCGCGGGCGATGACCTCGGTGGCCGACTCGACGGCCCCGGCCTCGCCGACGATCTCGAGCCGGAAGGGCGCCTTCGTGGCGATCGTCGTCAGCTCGGACCGCACGCCGGTGCGGAACATGTGGTGGTCGTCGACGATGACGATGCGGATGGTCCGCGCGTCGCTCATGAAGGCTGCTCCTGGTTCTTGGGGGCGGGGTCGGGGGTGGCGGGCGAGGTGACCGGCAGGCGCAGCTCGATCTCGGTGCCGTCGGCGCGGCGGCGGATGCGGGCCGACCCGCCGTGGCGCTCCATCCGCCCGATGATCGACTCGCGGACGCCGGCGCGGTCGTCGGGTACGTCGTCGAGCTCGAAGCCGCTGCCGTGGTCGCGGACGAAGGCCTCGACGGCGTCGGGCCCCACCTCGACGTAGGCGCTGACCGGCGGCTCGGCGTGCCGGACGGCGTTCCACGCGGCCTCGCGGACGGCCTTGACGAGGGCCTCCAGGTGCTCGTCCATCGGCCGGTCGCCGGTGACGACGAGCTGCACCGGGGTGCCGTGGAGGTCCTCGACCTCGCCGAGCGCGGCGGTGAGCGCGGCCCCGAGGCTGCCGGCGCGCGCGTCCTCGTCGTAGAGGTAGCTGCGCAGCTGCCGCTCCTGGGCGCGGGCGAGGCGCGCCACGGCGGCGGAGTCGCCGGACTGCCTTTGGATGAGGGCGAGGGTCTGGAGCACGGAGTCGTGCAGGTGGGCCGCGATGTCGGCGCGCTCCGTGGCGCGGATGCGGGCGGCCTGCTCGAGGCGCAGGTTGGTCCAGAGGCGCAGCACCCACGGCGCGGACAGCACGGCGACGCCGACGAGGGCGGCGAGCACGGCCCCGGCCACCTGCCACAGCTCGGACACGTTGGTGCCGCGGGCGAGGAGGGCGACGAGCCCGAGGACGGTCAGCGCCAGGCCGACGACGAGCCAGATCCACCGCACGGGGCGTCGGGCCCCGAGCACGTCGGTCTCGTCGAGCTGGGACCAGAAGAAGATCGCACCGATGCCGATGGCGACGACGGGCAGGATGACCTCGGCGTGCACGTTGAAGCCGGCACTCCCGAGCCACAGGGCGCCGGCGACGGCGAGCACCGCCACGCCGACAACGGCGATGACGACGGCCTGGTTGCCGCTGCGCAGCCAGGTGCGCAGCGAGGCGAGGTCGAGCGGGAACGACGCGGGGGAGCGGCCCGGTGCGGTCGCCGACGCGCCACCGGCGCCGTCGGGAGCCCCGGTCGCGGTGGGCGCCGCGGCGCCCGTGCCGACGGACGCGGGGGCACCCTCGGGCGCAGCCGGTGCCGTCCCCACGGGCGGCGGGAGCACGGCGGTGGCGGTGGCGGGAGGCAGGTCGTCGCGCCCCTCGCGCATCGTGGCCCAGAGGAAGACGTAGACGGCGAGGCCCGCGCCGAAGGGGATGCTCGTCGCGACGAGCGCGATGCGGACGGGCAGGACCGGGATGCCGAGGTGGGCGGCGAGGCCGGCCGCGACGCCGGCGATGACGCGGCCCTGGCGGCGTCGCTCGAGCGGCGGGCGGGGGCGGCTGCGCCACGGCTGCGGCGGGGCAGGCGTGGGCGTCGCGGTGGGGGCGGGCGCGGGTGGCACGGGCGTCACGGGCGGCGTCGGGTCGGCCGTCGCGACCGGCGCGGAAGGGACCGCCGCGGGTGTTGCCGCGGGGCCCGACGCGGGGCCGGACGCGGGGTCGCCGGCGGTACTCACCGGTGCCCTGCTCTCGTCTGCCGTCTGCACCGTTCCATCCTGACCCACGGGTGGGGGTGCGGGCGACCACCGAGGCGACCTTTGGGGGTCGCGTCAGGGTCCGGTCAGGGTCGACCCTCATGGCTGGTCCACGGTCCGGGCGGGAGTCTGGTGACATGACGAAGAGCAAGAACGCCCCGACGCAGGGGCACGGGCTGGACGGGTTCTACGAGACGCTGCGCCGGCCCGGCATCATGCGGGTCGCCGACGGCCGGTGGTTCGCGGGGGTATCGACCGGCCTGGGCCGCTGGCTCGGCGTCGACGCGCTCGTCGTGCGCGCCGGCTTCATCCTCATGTCGATCTTCTTCGGGATGGGGGTGGCCGTGTACCTCACGCTGTGGCTGCTCATGCCCGACGACCGCGGCGAGATCCACCTCGAGCGCGCGCTCAAGCACGGCGAGGGCCGCTCGATCTTCCTGCTCGTCATCACCGTCATGTCGGTGCTCGGCGGCGGCCCCTGGTGGGGCAGCGACACCCACGGCCTGCGGGTCGGCGGGTTCGTCCTCCTCGCCGTCGGCGCGTGGTGGTTCCTCACCCGCACCGACCAGGGACGCCAGCTGATCGGCTGGCCCTGGAACGGGCCCGGTGCGTCGTCCCCGGGGACGCCGACCTCCACGTCGACCTCCACGTCGGCCTCGACGTCGGCCGCACCGTCCGCGGCCGCTCCGACGGCGCCCGTCGACGGACCCTCTACGGGCAACGCCGCCGCCAACGCCGGCGCCGCGATGGCCGGCGGCGCGACCGTCGCACCGCCGCGCCCGGCCCCCGTGCCGCGCGCCCCGCGGCAGCGCACCCGCACCATCGGCTTCGCGCCGGGCCTGCTCGTCCTCGGGCTCGCGGTCCTCGCCGGCGCGGTCGTCGCCGAGGTCGCGAACAGCGCCGGCGTGCCGGGCAGCCCGATCGCCGCCGGCATCGCCACCGGCGTCGGCGTGCTCGGCCTCGGCATCGTCGTGGCGGGCCTGGCCGGACGCCGCGCCGGAGCGCTGGCCTTCTTCACCGTCCTCGGCATGATCGCCGCGGTCTTCGCCACCGCTGCCCCGCGCGGCCTGACCCAGCCGTGGCAGGTGGGTCAGCAGTCGTACTCCGTGTCGTCCGTGTCCGACACCCGTGACTTCCAGCTCGGGATGGGGGAGATGCGCGTCGACCTCACGGGCCTCACGCCCAGCGCCCTCAAGGGCCAGACGAACGTGCCGGTCGACGCCACGGTCGGGATGGGCCAGATCAACCTCGTCGTCCCCAAGGACGTCGCGGTCCAGGTCAACGCCAAGGCGCGAGCCGGCGCCCTGACGGCGATCGGGGCCAACGGCGGCGACGTCGCCGTCAACACGGGCGACGGCAACGACGTCGGCTCGGGTATGCCGATGCGGATGCGCAGCGGCAACGGCATCAGCATCGACCAGAAGGTGACCTTCGGCCCGGCCGGCCCGCCGACGATCGTCGTCAATGCCGAGGTCGGCCTGGGCGAGATCCGCGTCACGACCGGGAGCGCGTCATGACCGGCCAGCACGACCGACGCGTCGACGCGCCCGACACCACCGATGCCACCGATGCCACCGAGGCGACGGCGCCCGCCCCCGCAGCACCCGACGACCACGAGACCCGTGACGACCTGGAGACGACGATGACCACCCAGCAGCCCGACGAGACCGGCACCGGCGCGACCGCCGACCGGCCGGACCCGACGCTCTCGAGCCAGCTCGGCTGGCCCGACGCGACGACGCCCGTGCCGCAGCAGTCGTCGGCCGACACGACGACCCTGCCACAGGCGTCGACGGCCGCCCTGCCGCAGGTGGAGCCGACGGCCGTGTCGCCGGCCGAGACGACGGTCCTTCCGCAGGCGAGTGGTCCGGCCGAGCCCTTCCGCGTCGAGGCGAGCACCTCGGTGCCCGACGACACCACGCACGGCGAGGACGCCACCCTGCTGCCGCCCCCCGTCTGGCCGCCCGTCGCCGCGCCCGTGGCACAGACCTACGAGGGGCCCGGCGTCACGGTGCGGCGCGGCCCGCGGCCCGGGACGGTGATGTTCGGGCTGCTCGCGATGATCGTCGCCGCCTACGTGCTCGTCGCCAACCTGACCGACGCCGACGTCAGCATCCGCCTCGTCGGGCCGCCGCTCATCGGGGCCTTCGGCGGCATGCTCCTGCTCGTCGGCATCGCGGGGGTCCTCGCCGGCCGCCTGCGCCGCTGACCCCCGGGGCCGGGCGCACCTCCCAGCCCCGGCGCCCCTCCCCAGGACCGGCCGGTCGACGTCGACGCGTCGACCGGTCGGTGCCGCGTCGAGGGGCTCGCGTGGTTACGCTGCGCACGGGACGCGGTCGCCCGCGTCCACGACCCGACCAGACCCGACCCACGACACACGGAGGCACGACGTGGCCCTGAAGTCCGGCATCGACCTCGGCGCGCTGGACCGCGCCACCCGTCCCCAGGACGACCTTTTCCGGTTCGTCAACGGCACGTGGCTCGACACGACGGACATTCCCGGCGACCGGGCGCGCTTCGGCACCTTCGACGTCCTGCGCGAGCAGTCCACGGCCCGGGTGCACGACCTCATCGAGGACGCCGCCGCCGACCACGACGCAGCCCCCGGGTCGCCGACGCGCCAGGTGGGCGACCTCTACGCCAGCTTCATGGACACCGAGCGGATCGAGGCTCTCGGTCTCGCGCCCCTCGAGCCGTTCCTGTCCGACGTCGCCACGGTGAACGACGTCGAGTTGCTCGGCGCGACGCTGGGGCGCCTCGAGCGTGTCGGGGTCCGGGGCGTGCTGCAGACGTACGTCGCACCCGACGAGCGCTCGCCGGAGGAGTACGTCGTCTACCTCGAGCAGGGCGGGCTCGGGCTGCCCGACGAGTCGTTCTACCGCGAGGAGAAGTACGCGGCGATCCGCGAGGCCTACGTCGCGCACGTCGGCCGGCTCCTGACCCTCGCGGGCATCCCGGCCGCCGAGGACAAGGCGGTCCGCGTCATGGCGCTCGAGACGCGTCTGGCCGCCGGCCACTGGGACAACGTCGCCACGCGCGACGCCGTCAAGACGTACAACGCCCACACCCTCGACGAGGCGCGGCAGCTGGCGCCCCAGTTCCCTTGGGACGCCTGGCTGCTCGGCATGAAGGCTCCCGAGGGCGCGTTCGGCAAGGTCATCGTCCGCGAGCCGAGCTTCCTCACGGCGCTCAGCGAGGCGCTCGCCGAGGTGGAGATCGCCGACTGGCAGGCTTGGCTCACCTGGCACGTGCTCAGCGAGTTCGCCTCGCTGCTGCCGCAGGCCCTCGTCGACGAGGACTTCGACTTCTTCGGTCGCACCCTCTCGGGCCAGCCCGAGAACCGCGAGCGGTGGAAGCGGGCGGTGTCGGCCGTGGAGAACGGCGTCGGCGAGTCCGTGGGCCGGCTCTACGCCGAGAAGTGGTTCCCGCCGGAGGCCAAGGAACGCATGCAGCAGCTCGTCGCCAACCTCGTCGAGGCGTTCCGGCGCTCCTTCGGCTCGCTCGCGTGGATGGGCGCCGAGACCCGCGCCGAGGCGATCGCCAAGCTCGACGCCTTCACCCCGAAGATCGGCTACCCCGACACCTGGCGCGACTACTCCTCGATCACCATCGAACCGGGCGACCTCGTCGGGAACGTCACGCGCGCAACGGAGTTCGAGGTCGACCGCAACCTCGCCAAGATCGGCCAGCCGGTCGACCAGGGCGAGTGGTTCATGCTGCCGCAGCACGTCAACGCCTACTACATGCCCTCGATGAACGAGATCGTCTTCCCGGCCGCGATCCTCCAGCCGCCGTTCTTCGACCTCGAGGCCGACGACGCCGTCAACTACGGCGGCATCGGTGCCGTCATCGGCCACGAGGTCGGCCACGGCTTCGACGACCAGGGCTCGCGCTACGACGGCACCGGCGCCCTGCGCGACTGGTGGACCGAGGCAGACCGCGAGCGGTTCGACGCGCTGTCCCAGCGGCTCATCGAGCAGTTCAACGCCTACACCCCGGCCGGCCTCGACGACTCGCACCACGTCAACGGCGCACTCACCGTCGGCGAGAACATCGGCGACCTCGGCGGCCTGCAGATCGGCTACGCGGCCTACCGCATCGCCACCGAGGAGTCGGGCATGCCCGAGCTCGACGGCTTCACCGGGCCGCAGCGGTTCTTCATCGGCTGGGCGCGGGTCTGGCAGGGCAAGGCGCGCGAGGCCGAGGCGATCCGCCTGCTCGCCATCGACCCGCACTCGCCGCAGGACGTGCGCGGCAACGCGGTGCGCAACGTCAGCCAGTTCCACGAGGCCTTCGCGGTGACGCCGGAGGACGCCATGTGGCGCCCCGAGGAGGAGCGGGTCCAGATCTTCTGAGCACTACGCGAGGTCGCGCGTCGGGTCAGAGGACCTTCTTGAACCCGACGTGCGACTTCTCGAAGCCGAGCCGCTCGTAGAAGCGGTGGGCGTCGAGACGCGTCGCGTCGGAGGTCAGCTGGACCAGCGTGCAGCCGAGGCGCCGCGACTCCTCGACGGCCCACTCGACCAGCTGGGTGCCGAGGCCCGAACCGCGTTCGGACGACGCGACGCGCACGCCCTCGACGATGGTGCGGGTGGCGCCCTGTCGCGACAGGCCCGGCTGCACCGTCAGCTGCAGCGTGCCGACGACGCGCCCGTCCCGCTCGGCCACCACGAGGTGCTGCCCGCGGTCGGCGGCGACACGGTCGAAGGCGGCCTCGTAGGGGGTGAGGTCCTCGGGCGTCTCGCGGGCGGCGCCGAGCACGTCGTCGGCGAGCAGCCCCACGATGGCCGGCACGTCGGCGCGGCGGGCCGGGCGGATGACCGGGTCGGGGACCGGCGTCACCGCGGGCCGGACTCGCCGGACTCGGCGGCGGCCTTGAGCTGGGCCAGGCCCTTCTCGAAGTCGGGCCCGATGAGCTTCTCCATCGACCAGAACCGGCTCATGAGGCGCATGACGGCGTTCTGCGGCCCGGTCATGGCCCACTCGACGGTCGTGGAGTCGCCGGTCGGGGTCAGGGTGAAGTCGACGCGGTTGGTGGCGCGCATCGGCGCCGAGAAGACGAGGTCGACGCCGACGTGGTGGGGCTGCGACTCGACGATCTCCATGCGCCCCTGGCCGGCCTTGCTGTTGCCGCGCCACGCGTAGGTGGCCCCGACGCCGGACGGCGGGCCGGCGTAGGTGCGCTCGAGGTGGGGATCGAGCCCCTCCCACGGAGACCACTTCTGCCACTCGTGCAGGTCGTTGACGAGGGCGTGGACGCGGTCGGCCGAGGCGGCGACGAGGGTCGAGCGACTGATGTGGAAGTCCTTGGCCATGGCGCGATCCTGCCACCGCCGGTCGGCGCGTGCCCGGGATTCCCGGCATGCCCCACCTGCACCATCGGCCCCCTTCGCACCAGTTCACAGGCATTTCGCAGCATTCGCCGGACAGGTGTGGTCTGCGTCACTACGTTCGGCGCAGGTAGCGCGCTTGGTCGAGGCTCGCGGACACCGTTCGGGCACAGGCGCGCCCCACATGGGGAGAATCATGGTGCGCAAGTCCGTCAGTCGTGCCCTCGGAGCCGGGCTGGCCTCGCTCCTCGTCGCCGTCGGCGCCCTCGCCGGTCCGTCACCGGCCTTCGCGGCCGACCCCGACCCGGGGGTCGACAAGGTCGTGGCGCTGCTCGGCGGTGCGGGCGGCACGAACAACCTCGCCACGTGGACCGGCGGGCTGGCGACGATCGGGGCGTTCGGCAAGCAGCTGCCGTTCGTCGCGGCGAGCCCCGGCGGCCTGGCCGGCCTCGACGACCTCGTCAAGGAGGGCGTCACCGGTGCGCTGGCCGGCACGACGACGTGGGCCGACCTGGCGACGTCGGGGGAGTCGGTCAGCCTGCCCGGCGGCCGCACCGGCACGCTCGACATCACCGTGGACGACGCCGGGGACGGCAAGCGGGTCCACGTCAACCTCGTCGTCACGCGCACGGCGACGCAGCAGGCGCTCGCCGTCAGCTCGGCGGGCCCGCGGGTCGAGCTCTCCTCGCCGAAGGGCGTCACGGCCACGGTCGAGGCGACGCTGTCGCTCTGGGTCGTCTGGACCGGCCCCACGACCAACAAGGTCTATCTCGCGAGCGACGCCGCGCACGCCCCCCGCGTCGACGTCGACGTCACCGCGCACCTGTCGGCGGCAGCGAAGGCCGCGGTCGGCATCCTCGGGGTGACGCTGAGCAGCACCGACTTCGCCGTGACGATGCACGCGTACGCGAAGGTCGACGACCCGAACAACGACGGCGTCCTCGCCTTCGACGTCGCGGGCACCGGCGACGGCGAGCTGGCCGCCGACGGCTCGCTCGCCGGGCTCGTGTCCGCTGCGCTCGACCCCACCGGGTCGGCGACAGACCCGGGCACCGCCGGTTCCGTCTCGGGCACCCTGCACGTTGCAGCTGACACGAGCGGCCTTGCCGGAGTGGCGTTCCCGACAAACGTGGCCGCCGACGTCACGGTCGCCTGGCCGAACATCGCTACGGGCGCCCCGACCGTCACCGCCCCGACGCTCGCCGGGCTCGTCGGCAAGTTCCAGAACATGAGCCTGCGCGACCTTGCCGACGGCTTGGCCCAGGTGGCCACCGCGCTGACCGGCATCCAGGCCGCGAGGTTCGACCCCGACGGCGCCGGCCCGCTGCCCTCGACCGGCAACCTCGACCTGCCCTTCCTGCGCGGCACGGTGTCCGACGCCGTCAAGGCCAACCAGGTGCTCGTCGACTTCCTCAAGGCCAACGTCGTCCAGGTGCCCGACCCGAACCAGCCCTCGCCGCCCGGGTTCGACGCGTCGGCCGTGGGCAACCCGACCTTCGACTCGCTCCAGGACCTCGTCGCCAAGCTCAAGGCGGCCGGCATCGGCCTCGACAACCTGTCGTGGGACGCGGCGACGAGCAAGCTCGTGTTCCGGATGCGCATGGTGAAGACGGCGCCCTCCGCCGGCGTCGCGATGGATGCGGGCGCCGCACGCACGTCCCGCCCGTCGGCGACGTACTCGGCGAACGGCCTCGCGCTCGACGACGGCACGCAGCCGTGGACGGCGAACCAGTGGGTCGGCATGCGCGTCATGGCGGGGACCTCGGCTGGTGAGATCACGGCCAACACGAAGAGCTCGCTGACCCTCGCCAGCACGTGGATCGGTGGGCAGCCTTCCGCGAGCACGCCGTTCGTCATCGTCGGCCCTGAGGCGCAGCTCGGCGCCGTCACCTTCGGCGACCAGCTGACCGACCAGCCCGGCGGCACAGGCCCGCGCCGCGGCATCCTCCGGGCGAACTCCTCCCAGACCTTCGCCACGGTCAAGCCGTCCTTCGCCGCGGACCTCACCCTCGTGCTCGACCTGCAGGACCCGAAGACGGGCGCCGACTGCATCGGCTTCGAGGGCAACACCCAGGCCTGCCCGTTCGTGCAGAAGACCGGCGCGTTCTCGACGAACGTCACCTCGCTTCCGCTCGGCCCCGACCGCATCATGGTGCGCACCGGCAGCCCGCTGCTCACCGCGGACTTCCCGATCGACACCGCCGTCGACTTCACGGCCAACGCCGGCTTCTTCCAGGTGCGGCTCAAGGGCTCGCTGTCGGTGTGCAACAGCTCGGCCCCGGCCGACTGCTCGGCCGCCGGCACCGGCCACATGCTCTCGATCGGCCTCAAGCAGGCCGGTGACGCCCAGCACGACATCCGGCTGCGTGACCTCTTCGCCACCCTCGTCACCGACACCCCGACGGGCACGAGCCAGGCCGGCGACCTGCTCGACGTCGACGTCAACGTGCGTGCGACCGCCGACCTCAAGGTCTCGGTGCCCGACGCCGCCGGGTTCCTCCCCGCCGGCTCCGACGTCGGCGTCTCGGCGCACTGGAACGACCTGACCCGGGCGAGCGGCGCCGACGGCCCGCAGCTCGACCTCAGCCGCCTCAGCAGGATCTTCGCCCTCGACATCAAGCCCGGCTCGCAGGCCGAGCTGTTCGCCATCGTGCTCAAGACCCTCCAGACCCTCGCCGCCCAGCTCGCCGAGGCGCAGCCCGGTGGTGCGTCCGGCATCTACAGCCGCGAGATCCCGGGCACGGGCACGTCGCTGCGCGACCTCATGCGCCGCGACGCGTCGGGTGTCGGCTCGGACGTCAACTACGGCACGAACACCCTTCAGCACGTGGGCCGCACGTTCGACGCGTCGTTCGTGGGGCGCACCGTCGTCGTCGGTACACAGGTGGCCGTCGTGGCCTCGGCGTCGGGCGACACGGTCACGCTGGCCGAGCCGTGGACGACGAAGCCCGCCGACGACACGGCGTACTCGTTCCGCTCGCCGCTCGACGACGCCATCGACGTGATCTCGCTGCACCCGCCGCAGAACATGCAGGACCTCGTGAAGGTCCTCGACGACCGCCTCGGCACCGGCGCCCTGCGCTTCCGCTACCTGGACACCGGCGGCACCCCGAACGTCGTGCTCGACCTCGACTGGAAGCGCGACTACCGCACGAGCACGCCGGTGCGTCTCGACCTCGGCGGCGACAAGTCCCTCGTCACGGCCGCCGCCAGCGGCCAGGGTGCCGCCCACGTCACCGGCGGCGTCAAGGTCGGCCTCGTCGTACCCCTCGCCCCGGGCACCGGGCCCGACGACGCGGCGTCGCTCAAGGTGCTCGCCGACTCGAAGGTGAGCATCGCCGCCGACGCCCGCTTCGACGGCCGCGCGGCCGGCACCATCGGCCCGCTGACGGTGTCGGCGGGCGACCCCGGCGGCGACCCGGCCAAGCAGGCGAAGCTGAGGGCCGACCTCAGCCTCGAGCTGTCCGACGCCGGCGCCGCGGCGGACACCCCGGTCAGCTTCTCCTCCTTCCTGTCCGGGCTCGACGTCAACTTCAACGCCGCGAACACCCCGGTCGACTGCGGTGAGAGCCTGAGCACCCCGCTCATGGTCTGCGGCGTCATCCCGCTCTACGCGACCGTGTCGGGCGGGCCGACCACCTCGCTCGGTTCGGTGGCCCTGCGCCTGCAGGACTCCACCGACCCGGCCACCCTGCTCGACCTGTCCGGCAACCTGCCGGCCCCCGACGACGCGAAGAAGCGGTTCGAGCTGCCCGACCTCTCGGCGGCCTTCGCGAACGCCTTCGCCGACTTCACCCAGATCGGCCCGGGCCTCGACGGCTACCTCGAGAAGATCGAGCAGTCGATGCGTCTCGCGACCTTCGACGGCAAGCTGCCCTTCGTCGGCAAGGACCTCCAGCAGGGCGCCGACTCGATCGGACGGCTGCGCGCCGAGATCAAGGCCAAGCTCGGCAACGTCCCGGCGAGCCCCAAGGAGGCCAAGGACTACGTCAACACCAAGATCGCCGAGGCGATCACCGCGGCCGGGCTCCAGAAGACGAGCCTGACCGTCGACTACGAGTGCAAGGCGAAGCTCGAACCGACCGCCGCGCCGACGCTCGCGGCGACGCCGTCGACGACCGGTGCGACGAAGTGGCGCTACGAGATCGTCGCCAGCCAGGGCTCCGGCTCGGGCACCGACGGCGACACCGTCGCCTCGTCGCCGAGTGCGGAGACGACGACGTCGTGGACCGCGCTCGGCAGTGGCAACTCGATCAAGGTGTCGTGGACGAAGGCCGACGGCGCGACGAAGTACAAGGTGCTGCGCAGCAAGGACGGCGGCGCCTTCCAGCTCGTCAAGGTGCTCGACGCCGTTTCCGGCAGCGCGCAGACCTTCACCGACGACGGCAGCGCGACCGCCACGGCGTACACGCCCGTCACGACGAAGCCGATGCTCGTCGACTGCCCGACGACGAACATCAACGGCGTCAACCTCGCGTTCGACGTCAAGGCCGGCACCGTGACGCCCGACGACGGCTGCGTGCCCGGCTCCGGCTGCCTCGGCGACGGCAAGAAGCTGCCGCTCGACATCGGCATCCCGGGCCTCGCCCTCAAGGCCGGCGACGACGACGCGATCACCTACGGGCTCGGCCTGCAGCTGCACGTCAAGGCCGGCATCAACACCGACGACGGCTTCGTCATCTACACCCACGACAGCTGGCAGGACGGCGCCCCCGCACCGGAGTTCGGCCTCGGGGCGCGGTTCGACATGCCCGCGACGATGAAGGCCCAGCTGGCCTTCCTCGACATCGACGTCAAGAAGAACGGCACCGCGCCGCTGTTCGCCGGCGCCTTCCTCATCGACCTGAAGTCCCGCGACGCGACGGAGACGGCTGACAGCGTCCTGACGATCTCCGACATCGCCCGCGGCGACGCGTCCTCGCTCTTCGGCATCTCGCTGACGGCGAAGATCAAGGCCGACTGGCTCGTCAAGGCGTCCGTCGACTCGGTGCTCCCGGGTGTGCAGGCGAACTTCCTTCTCGGGTGGGAGTTCTCGAACAAGAACCTCAAGAGCCTCGGCGCCCCGACGATCGAGTTCAAGGACGTCGCCATCGACGCGGGTGGGTTCCTGTCGAACCTGCTCGGGCCGGTCCTCAAGAAGGTCAAGTCGGTCACCGGGCCGCTCCAGCCGGTCATCGACACCCTCTACGCCCCGATCCCGGTGCTGTCCGACCTGAGCAGGATGGCCGGTGGAGGCGACGTCAGCCTCATCACCCTGGCCAAGACGTTCAACACCCTCGCCGGCGGCCCGAAGCTCGACTTCGTCGACAAGATCGCCGCCCTCACAACCCTCATCAACAACCTGCCCGACTGCGGTGGTGGGCCGGGCGACCCGACGTGCCTCATCCCCATCGGAAAGTTCGCCGTCGACGGCGACAAGGCCCTCGGTACCAGCGTGTCGCCGACCAGCAGCCTGTCGCCCGGTTCGGCGAGCTCGCTGATCAAGACGGCCACCGCGGCCAGCAAGGACGACGTGAAGAACGCCCTCAACACCAAGGGCGGCAAGGGCAACGTGTTCGGCTCGGGCGGCACCGCCGGCAGCGCGAGCAGGTCGGGCTTCACCTTCCCGATCCTCGACGACCCGGCGTCGGTCTTCAGCCTGCTCATGGGCAGCGACGTCTCGCTCGTCGAGTTCGACAGCGGGCCGCTGACGCTCGGCTTCACGTGGCGCCAGTCGTTCGGCCCGGTCTATGCGCCGCCGCCGGTCATGGTGACGCTGTCCGGCTCGGCATCGGTGACGCTGCGCTTCATGGCCGGGCTCGACACCGCGGGCATCCGGTATGCCGTCGAGGCGGCCCAGGCGGGCACCTCCGTCGACGCCGTCAAGCTCCTCGACGGCCTGTACTTCAAGACGACCGACGCGAACGGGGTGCCCGTCCCCGTCGTGCAGCTCGACGGCGAGATCGCCGCAGGCGCAGCGGTGTCCGCGGTCATCATCACCGTCGGCATCGAGGGTGGACTGCATCTGACGATCGGCTTCCACTGGAACGACCCGAACAACGACGGCAAGTTCCGGGTCAGCGAGTTCCTCCACGCGGCGGCCAACAACCCCTTGTGCCTCTTCACGACCACCGGACGGCTCAGCCTCTTCCTGCGTCTCTACGTGACGCTCGGGTTCTCACCGTTCAGCGTGTCCTTCTCCATCAACATCGCCGACATCACGCTGCTCGACTTCACGGCGAAACCGAACTGTGAACCGCCACCGCCCAGGCTGGGCGGGACGACGGGTGACACGCTCGTCGTGTTCGCCGGGCGCTTCGGCACCGACGCCGCCCGCGGGACGCCGTGGGGGAACACGGCGGACACCGAGTCCGACACGGTCAAGGTGACGGCGCTCCACTTCGCCCAGAAGCCGGGCGACGACGCCGGCACGGACCCGGACTTCGACGGCTTCAAGGTGCAGATGCTCGGCGAGACGCGCGAGTACCTCGACCCGGACCTCAAGCGGGTCGTCGTCGACGGGCGCGGCTCCTCGACGCCGCTCGTCGTCAGCTTCGTCGGCGACGGCAAGAAGGACTCGAACCCGTCGTCGTCGACGACGCAGGCCGACCTGTCGGTCTTCGACAAGGACGCCGTCGTCTTCGGCACCCCCGGCAAGGACCAGATCTCGACCGGCACCGGCAACGCGTGGGTCGACGGTGGCGCGGGCGACGACCGCATCGTCACCGCCGACGCCGTCGGCAAGGTCGCGCGCGTCGCGGGCGGTCCGGGGGCCGACGCCATCACGACCGGCCAGGGCAAGGACCTCGTCTCGGGCGACGGCGCCCTGCCGACGTCCGTCACCGACGTCGCCGCCGCGCTCAACCCCGTCGACGTCGACAACTCCTCGCCGAAGATCACCACGGTCGACCTGACCGGCGTCGTCGACTGGACCAAGCTCGACGTCGACCCGACCCAGGGCGACCAGGGCAGCGGCGGCGCCGACGTCCTCAGCGTCGGCCTCGGCCAGAACCGGGTCAACGGCGGTCCGGGCGACGACAAGATCGGCGTCGCGTCCGACCGCCCGGGCGCCACGGCCGGCACGACGATCGCCTCGGAGGGCAACGTCCTCATCGGCGGCCTCGGCAGCGACTCGGTGACCGGCGGCTCCGGCCCCGACACCATCTACGCCTCGACCGAGGGCACCTTCGGCGTCGACGCCGCAGGCACCTCCGACACGCTGACGACCCCGGCGGGCAAGCCGTCGATCCCGAACATCATCGAGACCGGCTCGGGCGACGACGAGGTGTGGGGCAGCTCCGTCGAGGACGTGGTGACGAGTCACTCGAAGAGCGGTGAGCACGCGCGGATCGTCGGTGGCGGCGGTCCCGATGCGCTCGTCGGCGGCTACGGCACCGATGCCGTGTACGGCGGTCCCGGCGACGACTACGTCATCGCCGAGCCGAGCCAGGTCGGGGCCCGTGGTCTCGACGCGGCCGGCAACGCCCGCGGGTCAGACGTCATCGAGGGCGTCGACTTCGGGGCCTTCCGCGCCGTGACGCACCTGCCGATCCCGGCGGGGGAGAGCTCGTCGCGCAAGACACTCGTCGGTGGCCTCGGCAACGACCACGTCATCGGCGGCGACGGCCCGTCCATGGTGTTCGGTGACACCCTGCGCGAGGCCGCGACGCTCGACGCCGCGAAGGACGAGACGTGCCGTCCCGGCAGCCTTGTCGCGAGCGACCCGGTGCCCGAGGGCACCTCGGCCGCCGGCGGCGACGGCAACGACCTCGTCCTCGGCGGGGCCGGCGTCGACACCATCTCGACGGGCGGCGCGAGCGACCGGGTCCTCGCCGGCGGCGGCGCCGACCTCGTGTGCGGCCAGGAGGGCAGCGACGTCCTCTTCGGCGGCGACGACGCCGACCGCGTCTGGGGTGGCAGCGGCGACGACCGCGGCTACGGCGACGCCGGCGCCGACTCCGTCGTCGGCAACACCGACCAGGACCAGCTGTACGGGCAGGCCGGAGCCGACGTCGTCGAGGGCAACAACGGCTCCGACCGCATCAGCGGCGGCGACGGCGACGACGTGCTCTACGGCGGCACCCGTGCCGCGGGTCGCACCGACGTCGGGCCGGCCGAGGCAGGAGACACGATCTCCGGCGACACCGGCAACGACGTCATCGTCGGTGACAACGGCACGGTCGACGACCCGACGAGCAGCGCCGACGCCCCGGCGATCCCGTACGACCTCGACGGCCTGACACCGAACGCCGGCCGCGGCGACGTCGTGTACGGCGGCTCCGGCGACGACACTGCGTACGGCGGCCTCGGCGACGACGAGGTCAACGGTGGCGATGACGCCGACCATCTCGAGGGCAACAACGGCGCCGACCTCGTGCACGGCGACGCCGGCGAGGACGAGGTCGTCGGCGGGTCCTTCCAGGAGGCGAGCCCCGGCGTCGGACGGCCCGACACCGGTGACCGCCTCCACGGCGACGCCGGCGCGGACCTCATCGCCGGCGACAACGCGGTCCTCGCGTCGGGGGTCGCCCCGGCCGACTCGACGCCGATCACACGGATGCGCGGCTTCGCGCGGACGCACCGGGTGACGCTGCTCGACCTCGGTGTGAGCCCGGTTCTCGCCAACTCCGGCGCCGACCAGGTCTTCGGCGGTGACGGACAGGACGTCATCCTCGGCCAGAGCGGCACCGACCGCCTCAAGGGCGAGGGCGACGACGACTACGTCGAGGGCGGTCCCGACGTCGACTGGGTCGAGGGCGGCCTCGGCGACGACGACCTCGTGGGTGGCAGCTCGACGCCGTCCGCCGGGGCGGGCCTCTCCGGCGCGACGACCGTCGGCCAGCCCGACACGGACGACGCCGTCTTCGGCGGGCCCGGCGACGACGTCGTGCTCGGCGACAACGGCCAGGTGCTGCGTCCGGTCTCCGGCCAGGCACCGAGCTCGGTCACGGTCCGCCTCGGCAGCCCCGCCGGCACGGCGATGACCCCGCGGGTCATCCAGCCGTGGGACCTCGGCGCGAACCCGCTGATGACGCCCTCGGCGACGCTCTACGGCTTCGACCGGCTCTCCGGCGGCGACGGCGTCGACGTGCTCCTCGGCCAGGACGGCAACGACGCGGTCACCGGCGACGCCGGCGCCGACCACGTCGAGGGCAACGGAGGCGCCGACCAGCTCTTCGGCGACCTGCCGTTCGGCCAGGCCTCGGCCCACGGCACGACGGTCCTGGCGGTCACGGCACCGTGGCCCGGGTCGGCGAGCCCGGTCGCGCTGCTGCGCGGTACGAGCTCGGCGCCCGGACAGGACGACCTCATCGGCGGCTCCACGGCCCCCGGCTTCCGCGACGGCTCCGACGTCGTCGAGGGCAACGGCGGCGACGACGTCGTCCTCGGCGACAACGGCTCGCTCCTGCGCACCCTGCAGGGCAGCCCCGGGGCGCAGACCGAGAAGGTCTACGCCGACCGCTACCCCGACGGCGCAGTGCCGGCGGACGCCACGGCGTCGCGCACCCACGACCCGGCCCTTCCCGGTCCGAGCACCCGCTTCTGCACGACCGCGCAGGCGACGTGCGAGGTGGCCGGGGCGTTCGGCGCCGACACGCTCTGGGGCGACGACGGCAACGACGGCGTCTGGGGCCAGGACGGCAACGACGTCATCTCGGGTGGCGACGGTGACGACGACCTCTACGGCGAGCTCGGCGACGACCGGATCAACGGCGACGCAGGTCGTGACGCGATCGTCGGCGACCGCGGCGGCGTCGTGAACCAGTACCTGAGCGCCGGCGACAGCCCCGCCCAGGCGTCGGTGACGCTGAACAGCCCGCCGAAGGAGACGTTCACCGCGTTCGCGCGCGGCGCCTACGACCGACGCGTCGACCTGCTCCACGACGTCGACGGCGACCAGTGGGTCGGGGCCTCGACTGCCTCCGCCATGCCGCACAACGGCATGGACGAGGGCGGGCGCGACCTCATCCGCGGCGGCTCCGGCGACGACGCCATCCACGCCGGCTACGGCGACGACGTGGCCAACGGTGACAGCGGCGGCGACGACGTCTTCGGCGGCGACGGCGAGGACGTCCTCTGGGGCGGGCAGGGCTGCGACGCCGTGCTCGACGCCGCGACGCCGGACTGCCTCGTGAACGGCGTCTTCACGCCGAGCTCGCGCGGCACCGACGACCGGTTCGTCGACCACCTCTTCGGTGGCGCGGGCGAGTCCGACCCGGCGAAGCAGGACGTGCTCGGCTCCGACCTGCTCGACGTGCGGCCGCGGGGCTCCTACGCCCCCGGCAGCGGGTGCACGCTCGGCGACTGGCCGCTGACGACCGGCACGAAGAAGGCCGTCGTCACGGTCGACCCGTGCCTGTGGTTCGAGATGACGGGGCTGGCCGACGCCGACCCCGCCAACGACAACCACCACCAGGGCACCGACTGGATCTACGGCGGCTGGGACCGCGACGTGCTCCAGGGCGACGTGACGGCCAACGGGCCCAACCCCGGCGACCGGCTCATCGACTGGAACGGCGCGTACAACCTCTTCACCCACTGCAACGCGGCGTACGGCGGCTTCAACGACGTGCGCGGGCACTCGCCGGCGATGCAGAGCTGGCTCCAGCAGCTGGCGTGGTCCTCGAGCGCCGGCCGGCCCGGCTCCGACGTGACGACCGAGGGCACCGCGGCCTTCCGGGAGCTCGCCATGGTCTACCCCGGCCAGAACGAGCACGGGGCGGGGCAGGCCTACCCGGGCACGCCCGGCCACTTCGACGAGACGGCCTGCACACCCTGACGTCGAGCGTGGACGCACGGACGCCCCCACCCGGTTCGGGTGGGGGCGTCCGTCGTGACGGGTGCCGAGCGCGTCAGGCGGGCGGGGCGATGTCCTGCTGGGAGGGCAGCTGGTCCTGGCGCACGATGCCGACCGGGCACGTCATGCCGTTGGGGCCGTGGTTGCAGTAGCCGCCGGGGTTCTTGTGCAGGTAGCCCTGGTGGTAGTCCTCGGCGAGGTAGAACGGGCCGGCGTCCTCCGCGGAGCGGATCTCGGTCGTGATCTGCCCGAACCCGTTGTCGTCGAGGACCTTCTGGAAGGCCTCGCGGGTCGCCTCGGCGGCGAGCCGCTGCTCCTCGGTGGTCCAGTAGATCGCCGAGCGGTAGGCGGTGCCGATGTCGTTGCCCTGCCGGTTGGCCGTCGTCGGGTCGTGGTTCTCCCAGAAGGCCTTGAGCAGCAGCTCGGGGGAGGTCTTCTCGGGGTCGTAGACGACGCGGACGGTCTCGGCGTGACCGGTGCGACCGGTGCACGTCTCCTCGTACGTCGGGTTGGGCGTGTAGCCGCCCATGTAGCCGGCGGCCGTGCTGATGACGCCGTCCTGGCGCCAGAAGATCCGCTCGACGCCCCAGAAGCAGCCCATCGCGACGTAGAGCACCTGCGACCCCTCGGGCCACGGGCCCTCGAGCGGCGTGCCGAGGACGACGTGGGTGGGGTTCACCTGGAACGGGCGCTCCGCACGGCCGGGGAGGGCCTCCTCGCGCGCGGGCATCTGGGTCTTCCTGCCGAGTCCGAACACCATTCCAGTGTCACATCCTTCGTGTGGGGCGGGTCGTACGCCTGTGCAACACCGGCGGGGGCCTGCGTATGCCGCTCCGCGAAGGAGGTCAGGTCAGCTCCAGCCGACGAGCGGGCAGCGTCCGTCCCGGGCCGCGACGACGCGCTCGACCAGCAGATCCGCCGGCACGACGCCGCGGAACCCCGCTGCGACGTCGGTGACCTGCGCCGACGCGTCGGCGGCCTCGCGCGCCCCGACGACGGCCACCACGGCGGCCCGCTGCCGCCGCGCCTCGCGGATCCGCGACCCGAGCGAGTCGTCGCACTCGAGCCCGACACGGACGCCGTGCGCGCGCAGGGCGTCGACGAGGGCCCGCGCGGGGCCGTCCTGCTCGGCCGAGACCGGCAGCACCACGACCTGCACGGGCGCGAGCCAGAGCGGGAGGCGGCCGTCGTAGCGTTCGAGCAGGGCCGCGGTGACGCGCTCCATCGAGCCGACGGTGCCGCGGTGGATCATGACGACGCGGTGCCGCTCGCCGTCCTCGCCGTGGTAGGTCAGGTCGAACCGCTCCGGCTGGTTGAAGTCGACCTGGACGGTGGCGATGGTCTCCTCGTGGCCGCGGTCGTCGACGACCTGCAGGTCGAGCTTCGGGCCGTAGAACGCCGCCTCGCCGGCCGCCTCGACGAGGGGTAGGTCGTGGCCGTCGAGCACCTCCTGGGCGGCCCGTCGCAAGCCGTCCTCGGCGCCGTCCCACTGCTCGCGGCTGCCGAGCCACGCGTCCGACCCGTCGCGCAGCGACAGGCGCACGTGGTGCACCGGCAGGCCGAGGACCCGCTGGGCCTCGAGCGCGGCCCGCAGGCCGCGGGCAGCCTCGTCGCCGGCCTGGTCGGGGCGACAGAAGACGTGGGTGTCATCGAGGCTGATCTGGCGCACCCGGGTCAGGCCCGAGAGCACGCCGGAGCGCTCGGCCCGGAACATCGGCGCCAGCTCGTTGAGGCGGATCGGCAGCTCGCGGTAGGAGTGGCTGCGGGCCTTGTAGACGAGGGCGTGGTGCGGGCAGTTGGCCGGTCGGAGCACGACCTCCTCCTCGCCGAGCCGCATCGACGGGAACATGTCGTCCTCGAACTTGGCCCAGTGCCCGGACCGTTCGAAGAGGGCACGCTTGCCGAGCACCGGGGTGTGCACCCCGACGCAGCCGTCGGCGTGGGCGAGGTCGCGGGCGAGGTGCTCGAGCTCGTCGCGCACCACCGAGCCGGCGGGCAGCCAGAGTGGCAGCCCGGCCCCGGCGAGGGGGTCGGTCGCGAAGACGTCGAGGTCGTGGTTGAGGTCGCGGTGGTCGGGCATGGCGTCTCCTGGGTGGCCGGGGGGTTCGGTGGTCTGGACGGACCGGAGCCGGCGGGAGACGACGAACGCCCCGGAGACGGCTCCGGGGCGTGGTGTGCGATGGGTGCTAGGGCAGCAGCAGCGCGCCGGAGAGGTCCGGCGTCGTCGTCTGCTGTGGGCGGTGCATGGCTCGAGGGTAGGCCGACGCGTCCCGCAGGGCAACGCGATTGGCGCCGGCAGCCCCGGACAAATGGGTGGCCCCCCGCCGTACTGGGCCGACAGACTCGGGCCCGTGAGCGAGGACCTGGACATCAGACCGATCGACCTGCTCGACCCCGACCAGCAGGACGTGGCCCGCGAGTGGGTCGGCGTGCACGGGTCGGTGCAGCGCGAGCTGTTCGGCGACCACGGCAGCGAGTGGACGCTCGATGAGATCCGGGGCTTCTACGCCTCACCGACCAGCCGGCGCGTCGCGCTCGGTGCCTGGGCGGGAGGGCGCCTCGTGGGTGCCCTCGAGGTCCGGATGCCGTTGGCCGACAACCTCGACCTCGCCCTCGTGTGGCTCTCGGTCCATCCGGACCACCGGCGCCACGGCGTCGGTGACGCCCTGTTGCGCGCCGGCGAGTCGGCCGCGACCCGGCACGGTCGCTCCACCCTCATGGGCGAGACGGAGTGGCCCGAGGGTCGGTCCGACGCGTCGGAGCGCTTCGCCGAGCGGCACGGCTACGCGGTCGCCCAGACGGTGCTGCGCAGCTTCATGCCGCTGCCCGCCGACCGGGACGCGCTCGCGGCCCTCGCCGCGGCCGACGACGACTACGCCGTCGAGACGTTCGTCGACCACATCCCCGAGTCCTGGCTCGAGGACCGCGCGGTCCTGCAGCAGCGGATGAGCACCGATGCGCCGCTCGACGACCTCGCCCTCGAGGAGGAGGCGTGGGACGCCGACCGGCTGCGCGAGACCTTCGCCCGGACCCTCGAGTCCGGGCGCCGGGTCGTCGAGTCCGTGGCGCGGCACGTGCCGACGGGTCGCCTCGTGGCCTTCACGACGATCGCCGTCTCAGCGGGCAGCCCCGACCTCGGCTTCCAGCAGGACACGCTCGTGCTGAAGGAGCACCGCGGCCACGGGCTCGGCCTGCGGCTCAAGGCCGCCAACGCCCTGGCCGTCATAGAAGCGCTGCCCGCGGTCACCTCGGTGCGCACGTGGAACGCCGCCTCCAACGACCACATGCTCGCCGTCAACCGACGCCTCGGCTACCGCGTCGACGGGTACAGCCGCGAGTGGCAGAAGAAGACAGGGGAATCCGAATGACCTTGCAGCTCAGAGAGATCCAGCTCACGCCCGGTGACGCCACGAGCGAGGCCTGGCTGGAGGTGCACCACGCGGCCAACCGGGCGGTCTGGGGCGCGGGCGCCCAGCGCGCCACGGTCGAGGAGATCGTCGACCTCTCGGGCCGACGGCAGGACGTCCGGCGTACCTTCGGCGTTTGGGTGGACGGCGTCGAGGAGCCCGTCGCGGCCGCCCAGACGATCCGGAACACCCGCGAGAACACCGAGACGGGCGGCATCTGGCTCTCCGTGCACCCCGACCACCAGAGGAAGGGCCACGGCCGGCGACTGCTCGCCCACTGCGAGCAGGTGCTGCGCGACGAGGGGTGCACGCGCGTCCACGAGCACAGCGGCGCTCCGGTCGAGCACGGCGACGCCGCAACGGAGTTCGCGCTCGCGAGCGGCTACCGACAGACTCTCGTCGACCTGCGCCAGGACCTCGGGCTGCCCGTCGACGCCGCAGCGCTCGCCGAGTCGGCACCCGCCCTCGACGCCGAGGAGTACGTCGTCGAGACGTCCGTCGACGGGCTTCCGGAGGAGTGGCTCGAGGACCGCGCCCTGCTCGCCCGGCGGATGAGCACCGACGCCCCGACGGGCGACATCGACCTCGCCGAGGAGGACTGGGACGCCGACCGGGTGCGCCAGCAGTGGAACACCCCGAGCCCGATCTGGGCGGTCGAGTCGGTGGCCCGCCACGTGCCCTCGGGCCGGCTCGTCGCGTTCACCGACCTCGTCGTGCGGCCGGGGCAGACCGACCTCGCGCTGCAGGGGGACACGCTCGTGCTGCGCGAGCACCGCGGCCGGGCGCTCGGCCTCGCGGTCAAGGTGGCCAACCTCGCAGCCCTCCAGCGCGAGAAGCCGGGCGTCGCGACGGTGCGCACGTGGAACGCCGACACCAACACCCACATGATCGCCATCAACGCGCGGATGGGCTTCACGGTGACGGGCTGGACGCGGGAGTGGGCCAAGGACCTCTGAACGTCCCCGTGCGGCAGCGGGTCCGACGTCGGAGGTACTAGTACCAAAGCCCGATGGTGGACCGCCCGTCGCGACGGGCAGCGTGATGGGTGCAGCAGGTGCTGCCCGCCGGAGGGGCCGGCGGAGAGCCGAGGAGGCCACCATGAACGCACGCAGGACCATCGTCGGAGCCGCGGCTGCGGCGTCGCTCGCCGTCGCCGGGCTGGGCGTCGTCGCCCTGGCCGGGCCCGCGTCCGCGAAGGGCGTCGAGGTGCGGACGGCAGGCACGTGCCCCGGGTCCGGGGCCTGGAAGCTCAAGGCCAAGGCAGAGGACCGCGCGATCGAGCTCGAGTACGAGCTCGACACCAACCGCGTCGGACAGCACTGGCGGGTGAACCTTTCCGACAACGGAGTCGTCGTCGGGAGCGGGACCTTCGTCACGACCGCCCCGAGCGGCTCGTTCGAGGTCCGACGCGTCGTGGCGAACCGGTCAGGTACCGACCGGTTCGCGGCGACGGCCACGAACACCGCGACCGGCGCGACGTGCCGCGGCGCCCTGACCTTCGCCGGCTGACCGGCCCGACGAGACGAGAGGTGACGACGATGCGACGACTCACGATCGTGGCGGTGGCCGCGGCCGCCTTCGTCCCGGGCGTGCTCGGCCTGGTCGGCAACAGCTCCTTCGCCGAGACGGTCCCGACGCCGGTGCCGCCGTCGGCGCAGGTGGTCCGCGTGGACGACCACGGGGGCGACCGACCGGCCGGCACCCGCACCGCCGAGCCCGGCGACGACCGCGGGGGCGACCGACCGGCCGGCACCCGCACCGCCGAGCCCGGCGACGACCGCGGCGGCGACCGACCGGCCGGCACCCGCACCGCCGAGCCCGGCGACGACCACGGCGGGCACGGCACCGACGACGGTTCGGCCACCTCCGGCACGAGCGGCTCCGGCACGAGCGGCTCCGGCACGAGCAGCTCCGGCACGAGTGGCTCCGGAACGAGTGGCTCCGGCACGAGCGGCTCGGACAGCGGGAGCTCCGGTGGTTCCCGACACGGCTCGGACGACACGAAGGTCGACGACTCGGGGTCCCACTCCTCGGGTGGTCACGGCTCGGACGACGGTGGGGGTGGGGACCGCTGACCGACGTCCGACCCACCGCCCGCCCGACCACCCCTCCCCGGTCGGGCGGCGCGGTGCTGCCTCCCGGAGCCTCGGCGCCGCCGGTCCGGACCACCCTCGCGAGCGGGCCGCCGCCGGTGGCCGACCAGCGGCTGCCGACGCGCCGGCGACTGCTCGTCCGCCTCGCCGCCACGGTGGCGGCCGTCCTCGTCCTCGTCGTCGCTGGGGCCTCCTGGGCCGCGAGCCGTCTGGCCGAGCGCGAGGCGGTCAACGACGCTGCCCACACGACGAACCTGCTCGCGACGAGCGTCGTGCAACCAGCCCTGCGGGACGGGCTGCTCACGGCCGACAGCGCCGCCGTCGCGGCGTTCGACCGGGTCGTGCGCGACCGGGTCCTGCCCGCGGGGATCGTGCGCGTCAAGCTGTGGCGGCCCGACGGCACGGTCGTGTACGCGGACGACGCCCGGCTCGTCGGCCAGCGCTTCGCCCTGGCCGACGACCAGCGTGAGGCGCTCTCCTCCCCGCAGACCCGCGCCGAGGTGTCCGACCTCGAGCGCTCCGAGAACGAGTTCGAGCGGTACGGCGGCAAGCTGCTCGAGGTGTACCGGCCGGTGTGGACGCCGTCGGGTGCCGAGCTGCTCTTCGAGGTCTACGGCGACTACGCGCCGGTGCAGGACCGCGCGTTCGAGCTGTGGCGCGGTCTTTCCGGCGTGCTCGCCACGAGCCTGTTGCTCCTCGTCGCGCTCCTGGCCCCGGTGCTGTGGCGGCTGCTCGAGCGGCTCGAGGCCGCGCGGGCGCAGCGCGAGGACCTGCTGCGCCGGGCCGTCGACGCCTCGGACCGGGAGCGACGGCGCATCGCCGCCGACCTGCACGACGGGCCGGTGCAGGACCTCGTGGCGAGCGCGCTGGCCGTGAGCGGTGCGGCCGAGCGGGTCCGTGCCGACGGGCGGCCCGAGCTCGCCGCCCCGATGGTGGAGGCCGCCGCGACGGTGCGCGGCAGCGTCGCCAGCCTCCGCACCCTGCTCGTCGACCTCTACCCGGCGCGGCTCGCCGACGCCGGCCTCGTCGCCGCCCTCACCGACCTGGCCCGGCCGCTCTCGGCGCGGGGGATCGAGGTGGCCGTCGACGTCGACCCGGCGGCCGTCGCGCAGCTCGCTCCCGGTGCCCAGCAGACGCTGCACCGCGTCGCCCGCGAGTGCCTGCGCAACGTCGTGCGGCACGCCTCCGCCCGACACGTCACCCTCTCCGTGGCGCTCGGCGCCGACGCGGACGGCGCCGCGCCCACCGCGGGTGCAGATTCTGTGTCGGCCTCTGCGACAGGCGAACCCGGCATCGACGGGACCGTCGTCATGCGCATCGAGGATGACGGTGTCGGCTTCGACCCGGCTGCGGTCGCGGCGCGGCAGGGTCACCTCGGCCTGCACCTGGTCGCCGACCTCGCCACCGAGCTCGGCGCGACCCTGCAGGTCTGCTCGGCGCCCGGGTGGGGCACCTCCTGGCTGCTCGTCCTGCCCGTGGGAGGCCGACGATGACCCTGCCCGAACGGCCGCCCGCTTCAGCGCACGTCACCGTCGTCCTCGTCGACGACCACCGGCTCGTGCGCGCCGGCCTGCGCTCGGTCCTCGAGGCGTGCGGCGTCACGGTCGTCGGGGAGGCCGGCGACGGGGGCGAGGCCGTCGCCGTCGTGCTCGAGACCCAGCCCGACGTCGTCCTCATGGACCTGTCGATGCCGGGCGTCGACGGCGTCGAGGGCACCCGGAGGGTGCGTGCGGCCGCGTCGACGCCGGTCGTCGTGCTCACCTCCTTCGCCGAGAGCGAGCGCGTCCGGCAGGCCATCGACGCCGGCGCCACCGGTTACCTGCTCAAGGACAGCGAGCCGGCGGACGTCCTCTCCGCCGTCCGCGCGGCTGCCGCCGGGCAGGTGCCCATCGACCCGCGGGTCGCGCGGTCGCTCCTGCCGGCGAAGCCGATCGTCCCTGCGCCCGGCCATGGTCCTGTCGACACGACCGGAGCCGACACGCTCGCCGCCGACACGCTCGCGGCCGACACGCTCGCGGCCGAGCGGCGTCCGGCGGGACTCAGCGACCGTGAGCGCGAGGTCCTCGCCCACGTCGCCCGGGGCCTGGCCAACAAGCAGGTCGCGCGGGTGCTCGGCATCAGCGAGCGGACCGTCAAGGTCCACCTCGGCAACGTCTTCCGACGCATCGGGGTGGCCGACCGCACGTCCGCGGCGCTCTGGGCGCGCGACCACGGCATCGGCTGAGCGGGGCGGCGCGGCGCGGGAATGCCGCGGCCGGGTCCGGGGTTGTCGCCTGTCGGGCCATGTCACATCTGATTATGTGAAAGCAAATGTGGCGTTATATGGTCCGACCGTTCCCACCGTCCGATCCCTGTTCCCGAGGAAGCCATCCATGCGTTCGAGGTCCGCCCTCACCGTCCTGCTCGTCTCCGTCCTCACCGCGGTCCTCGCGGCGTGCAGCAGCTCCGGCGGTGGCGGCTCCGATCTCGCGTCGGTCAAGGACGCCGGCGTCCTGCGCGTGGGGACCGAGGGCACGTACTCGCCCTTCTCCTTCCACGACCCGAAGACCAACGCCCTCACCGGCTACGACGTCGAGGTCGCCAAGGCCGTCGCCGACAAGCTCGGCGTCAAGGTCGAGTACGTCGAGACCCCGTGGGACGCGATCTTCGCCGGCCTCGGCTCGAAGCGCTTCGACGTCGTCGTCAACCAGGTGACCAAGAACCCGGAGCGCGCCGGCCTCTACGGCCTGTCCTCCACCTACACGTGGTCCGAGGGCGTCATCGCCACCCGCGCCGACGACGCGTCGATCACCTCGCTGGCCGGCCTCAAGGGCAAGAAGTCCGCGCAGAGCCTCACGAGCAACTGGGCGCAGGTCGCCAAGGACGCCGGCGCGCAGGTCGAGTCGGTCGAGGGCTTCACCCAGGCCGTCACGCTGCTCAAGCAGAAGCGCGTCGACGCCACGGTCAACGACAGCCTCGCCGTCCTCGACTACCAGAAGTCGACCGGAGACCAGGGCGTCCGGATCGCCGCGAAGACCGGTGACGTCTCCGAGCAGGTCGTCGCGACCCGCAAGGGCTCCGACCTCGTCGCCGCCATCGACAAGGCCCTGGCCGACCTCGAGGCCGACGGCACGCTGAAGAAGCTGTCGGAGAAGTACTTCGGCTCCGACGTGTCGGTCAAGCCCGCCGCATCGGCCTCGTGAACGACCAGACCGTCCAGCTCATCCTCGACTCGCTCGGGCCGCTGCTGCGCGCGACCGTCACCGCGACGATCCCGCTCACCCTCATCAGCTTCGTCCTGGGCCTCGTGGTGGCGCTCGCCGTCGCCCTGATGCGCCTGTCCACGGTGCGCGTCGTGTCCGGGATCGCCCGGGCCTACGTGTCGGTCATCCGTGGCACGCCGCTGCTGCTGCAGCTGTTCATCATCTACTACGGCCTGCCCTCGCTCGGCGTCAGCTTCGACCCGTTCCCGGCGGCGATCCTCGCCTTCACCCTCAACGTGGGCGGCTACGCCGCGGAGATCATCCGCTCGGCCATCCTGTCGGTGCCCAAGGGGCAGTGGGAGGCCGCGTCGACGGTGGGCATGGGCTACGTGACGACGCTGCGACGCGTCGTGCTGCCCCAGGCGGCGCGCACCGCGATCCCGCCGCTGTCCAACACCCTCATCTCCCTCGTCAAGGACACCTCGCTGGCCTCGACGATCCAGGTGACCGAGCTGCTCCGCGTCGCCCAGGAGGCTGCGGCCCCGACGTACCAGTTCTTCGCGCTGTACAGCGTCGCCGCGGTCTACTACTGGGTCGTCTGCCTCGTGCTGTCCGTCGGCCAGTCCCGGCTCGAGGAACGACAGAACAGGTACGTGGCCGCATGACCGACCAGCCCACCACCCCAAGGGTTTCCGACACGACGCGTCCGCTCGTGGAGGTCGCCGGCCTCGCCAAGGCGTTCGGGGAGCACGAGGTGCTCCGCTCCGTCGACTTCGAGGTGCCGGCCGGCAGCGTCACCGTCGTCATCGGGCCGTCCGGCTCGGGCAAGACGACGCTGCTGCGCTCGCTCAACGCCCTCGACGTCGCGGACGCGGGCGTCGTGCGCATCGGCGACGTCGAGGTCGACTTCGGCGCGCGTCCGGTGACCAAGCGGCAGGTCGCCGACCTGCGGGCCGGCAGCGGCATGGTCTTCCAGGCGCACAACCTCTTCCCGCACCTGACCGTGCTGCAGAACGTCACGTCCGGGCCGGTGCTCGTGCAGGGCCGTGACCGGTCGACGGCCGAGCGCGAGGGCCGCGAGCTGCTCTCGCTCGTCGGGCTCGCCGAGAAGGCCGACGCCTACCCCTACCAGCTCTCCGGCGGCCAGCAGCAGCGCGTCGGCATCGCCCGGGCCCTGGCCATCCGGCCCGAGCTGATGCTCTTCGACGAGCCGACGTCGGCCCTCGATCCCGAGCTCGTCGGCGAGGTGCTCTCGGTCATGAAAGACCTCGCCGCACAGGGCTGGACGATGGTCGTCGTGACCCATGAGATCCGCTTCGCGCAGCAGGTCGCCGACCAGGTGCTCTTCATGGACGGCGGGGTCGTCGTCGAGCGGGGGACGCCGCAGGAGGTGCTGACGCGTCCGGCCACCGAGCGCGCCCGGCAGTTCCTGCACCGCATCCTCGACCCGCTCGACTGAGCCGTCTCAGGGCCGGGACAGCAGGCCGGAACGCTCGAGGGTGCGCTCCACGACCGTCGCGAGGTCGGCGTAGCCGCGGTCGTTCGGGTGGAACTTGTCCGACGCGAGGCGTCCCCGCCAGGAGCGCGGCCCCTCGCGCCGGAGGTCGACGAGCACCAGGCGTCCGGCGTCGGCGCGCTCGCGGAGCATCGCGTCGATGGTCCGGGCCTCGTGGTGCGGGTTGGGCAGGTTCGACACGACCGCGTGCTCGGGCAGCCGGTCGAGCATCCGGCCGAAGCGCTCGACGAGCCCGCGGCGGTGGCGGCGCAGCACGATGTCGTTCGAGCCGATGACGACCGTGACGAGCGCCGCGGGTCGGTCGGTGCTGCTGAGCGCCTCGAGCACCGGCAGCTGCCGCTCGAGGAGGTCCTCGACCCGGGCGCCGTTGACCCCGAGGTTGACGACGCGGTGGTCCCAACCGCGCCGGGTCAGGCGCTCGTCGAGCTGACCGACCCAGCCGCGGTCGGGTGCGCTCGCGCCGATGCCCTGCGTCATGGAGTCGCCGAGGGCCACCCAGAGCGGCTCGCGGCCCGCGGCCGCGACGCGGTTGTGCGACTCCCACCACGCCGCGTACGGCTGCACCTGCTCCTGCACGACGCGGACGGCTGGCACGACGGCCGACAGCGTCGACAGCACCGGGCCGCGCGGCCGGTGGCTGTGGTTGGAGTAGGCGAAGTCGGACCCCACGTCGGCAGCATCTCAGAGGTGCCCGGGAGGTCACGGGGGAATGGGCCGCACCCACAGGTGGGCGGTCGGCGGCGCCGGCACCAGGGCATAGGCTCGTGCCCATGTCTGACGAGCACGGCTTCTCCACGCGCGCCATCCACGCCGGCCAGGAGGCCGACGCCCTCACCGGTGCCGTGGTCACCCCGATCTACCAGGTGTCGACCTACAAGCAGGACGGCATCGGCGGCTTCCGCAGCGGCTACGAGTACAGCCGCTCGGCCAACCCGACCCGCACGGCGCTCGAGGAGTGCATCGCGGCGCTCGAGGGCGGCAGCCGCGGCTTCGCCTTCGCCTCCGGCCTCGCCGGCCAGGACACCGTGGCGCGGGCCCTGCTCGTGCCCGGCGACCACGTCGTCGTGCCGAACGACGCCTACGGCGGCACGTACCGCTACTTCAACAAGGTCGCCCGGCCGCAGGGCATCGAGCACTCGATCGCCGACATGGGCGACCTCGAGGCCGTCCGCGCGGCGATCCGCCCCGGTCAGACGAAGATGGTCTGGGTCGAGACGCCCACCAACCCGCTCCTCGGCATCGCCGACATCGAGGCCATCGCCGGCATCGCCCACGAGGCCGGTGCCGTGCTCGTCGTCGACAACACCTTCGCCACCGCGTACCTGCAGAGCCCCATCGCGCTCGGCGCCGACATCGTGACCCACTCCACGACGAAGTACTCCGGCGGCCACAGCGACGTCGTCGGCGGCGCCGTCGTCACCCGCGCCGACATCACGGTGCCCGGCATGGCCGACGCCGAGGACCGGATCGCCTTCCACCAGAACAGCATCGGCGGCGTCGCCGGTCCGTTCGACTCGTGGCTGACGCTCCGCGGGCTCAAGACGCTCGCCGTGCGCATGGAGCGCCACTGCGACAACGCCGAGAAGGTCGTCGAGTTCCTCAAGGGCCACGACGGCGTCTCGCAGGTGCTCTACCCGGGCCTGCCCGAGCACGCCAACCACGACGTCGCCGCCCGCCAGATGAAGCGCTTCGGCGGCATGGTCAGCTTCCGGATGCGTCGGGGCGAGGACGCCGCCGTCAAGGCCTGCGCGGCCGTCCGCCTCTGGACGCTCGGGGAGTCGCTCGGTGGCGTCGAGTCGCTCATCGAGCACCCGGGTCGGATGACGCACGCGAGCGTCGCCGGCACCGAGCTCGAGGTGCCGGGTGACCTCATCCGGCTCTCGGTCGGCATCGAGGACGTCGACGACCTCATCGCCGACCTCCGCGAGGCGCTCGACATCCACGGCTGAGCGCGACACCCTCTCCCGCGTGACGCTCCTCGCGGTCGACTTCGGCTCGACCTTCACCAAGGGCGCGCTGCTCGCCGACGACGGCACCGTCCTGGCGACGGGCGCGACGCCGACCACCGGCACGCTCGGGCGCGGTGACGTCCTCGACGGCTACCGCGCCCTCCGGGCCGCGCTCCAGGTCCCGGCCGACGCGTCGGTCCGGGCCTGCTCGAGCGCCGGGGGAGGGCTGCGGCTCGCCGTCGTCGGCTACGAGGCCACCGTGACGGCGCAGGCCGGCCGGCGCGTCGGGCTGTCGGCCGGGGCCAAGGTCGTGCACGTGGCCGCGGGCGCCCTGACCACCGACGCCGCGGCCGCGGTCCGCGCGTCACGACCCGACATCGTGCTGCTCGTCGGCGGCACCGACGGCGGCAACGCCGACGTCCTGCTCCACAACGCCGAGCGGCTGGCGCGCCTCGCGGTCGGCGGGCACGGGGACCACGCCGTGCCCGTCGTCGTCGCCGGCAACGTCGAGGCCCGCACCGAGGCGCTCGCCCTCCTCGCCGCGACCTCCCGGCCGACCGTCGCCGCCGACAACGTCCTGCCGCAGATCGGCGTCATCGCCCCGGAGTCGGCGCGGGCGGCGATCCGCCAGGGGTTCCTGCACCACGTCATCGGCGGCAAGGGCCTCTCGCGCGACCCAGCGTTCGCGGCCATGGTGCAGGCCGCGACGCCCGACGCCGTCCTCGGTGGCGTCGAGGTGCTCGCGGGGCTCGGCGGCGGCGACGTCATGGTCGTCGACGTCGGGGGAGCCACGACCGACGTGTACTCGTGCCTGACGCCGGAGGGCGAGGACGCGTCGCTGCGCAAGGACGTCGTGGCCCCGCTCTGGCACGCGCGCACCGTCGAGGGCGACCTCGGCTTGCGCTGGAACGCCCTCCACGTCCTCGAGGCCGCGGTCGAGGAGCACCTGCTCGGCGCCGGCCCCGACGCTGCGCCGGGCACCGCGGACCTCCGGGCGTGGGCCGAGCGCGCCCACGAGCAGCCCGGGCTGCTGCCGACCGACGCCACGGAGCGCGCCCTCGACCTCGAGCTGGCCCGCCTCGCCGCGCTCGTCGCGGTGCGGCGCCACGCGCGTCCGGCCCAGCCGACCGAGTCGCCGCGCCCCCTGGCCAACGTCACGACGCTCGTCGGCTCCGGCGGCGTCCTGCGCCATGCCGACGCGTCGGGCCGCGACCACGTCCTCGAGGCGGTGCTGGCCGACCACGCCGGCGGCTGGAAGGTGCCGCGCGAGGCCGGCGCCCGCGTCGACGAGCGCTACCTGCTCTTCGCCGCCGGGCTGCTCGCCGCCGAGGCCCCCGACCTCGCCCGTGCCGTCGCCGCCCAGATCCTCCCCTGACGTCTCGACCGGGTCCGTCGGGCGACCATTGGTTCACGACATGTTCGCTCGGCCCGCGTGTCGGCCGGCGTGTTGCCACCTGGGTCGCACCAACGGTCGTCCTGCGGTCGGCGGACCTGCGGCGGACCTGCCCCCGGACGCGGAACGGGCCGGCTCCCCGTGGGGGAGCCGGCCCGTTCGACGTGTGGGGTCAGGCCGAGTACGGCTTGGCCTTGAGGATCTTGACCTCGATGGTCTTGCCGTTCGGCGCCTCGTAGGAGGTGCTGTCGCCGACGCTCTTGCCGTTGATCGCGGCGCCCATCGCGGACTTCTCGGAGAAGACCTGCAGGTCGGAGCCGTCGGCGATCTCGCGGTTGCCGAGCAGGAAGGTCTCCTCGTCGCCGAAGATCTCGACGGTGACGACCATGCCGGGCTCGACGACACCGTCGTCGGCCGGGGTCTCGCCGATCTTGGCGTTGTGGAGCAGCTCGGTGAGCTGGCGGATGCGGGCCTCCATCTTGCCCTGCTCCTCGCGCGCGGCGTGGTAGCCGCCGTTCTCCTTGAGGTCGCCCTCCTCGCGGGCCTCCTCGATCTTCTGCGCGATCTCGATGCGACCCTCGCCGGACAGGTGGTCCAGCTCCGCCTTGAGGCGGTCGTAGGCCTCCTGCGTCAGGAAACCACCAGCAGCAGTCTCGGTCACTTGTGTCACTCCTCGATGAACCGACGCCCACGCGGGTCCGCGTGGGCGTCTCACATGTACGAAGGGCCCGACCGTGGCTGTCGCCTGCTGGCATCTGCCTGCGCGGGCAACCGGTCCGGACCCTGGGTGAAGGACCAAGCGTAGCAAAGCGAGCGCCGAAGACGCAGGTCACGGCCTGTTTGGGGACGCCGCGGGCCGGTCCGGTCCGTGCCGGTTGGTCCCGGTCCCGCAGGCGGGTCAGCCGCAGTCGCGAACCTGGCCGGTGACGGCCCGCGACGTCGTGCGCAGCGTGGCCGTCGTCGTGACGGTGTCGGGACCCGCGGGAACCTCGACGCGGGCCGTGCCGACGGGGGAGAAGTCGCGGGCCAGGGCCTCGACGGTGCACGTCAGGGCCTTGCCGTCCGGACGCGTCAGGCTGAACGTGACGCGGACCGTGCGGTCGTCGACGACCTTGTAGCCGACCGTCTCGAAGGCAGGTCGCCCGAGCGTCGCGGACAGGCCGAACCACACCGCGATCGCCGACATCGCGAGAACACCGAGGGTGCCGATGACCCACCACTTCGTCGTGCCGGGGGCGGGGCGGGGGAGCGTCGGTCGGGACGGCATGCAGTGGTCCTGGCGGTCGAGGCCCGGGCGGCAGGCGCGACGGGTGGTGAGAGGATGGCGGACGGGTCCAGTGTCCCCCACGGGAGGCGGGCCCCCGACGGCGGTCCGGCAGCAGCCCAACAGCCGCCCGTCGCCGCGTCCGCGGCACGCCCACCCGGCGGAGCCGCGCGACCTACAAACCACCGATCAGCAACGACGGACGACAGCAGGGAGCCACGTGGCCGAGGGCATGAGGTTGATGGCGGTGCACGCGCACCCCGACGACGAGTCGAGCAAGGGCGCCGCGACCACCGCGAAGTACGTCGCGGAGGGCGCGTCGGTCATGGTCGTCTCGTGCACCGGCGGCGAGCGCGGCGACATCCTCAACGAGAAGCTGAAGAACGACGCCCACATCCTGCGCGACATCGCCCAGGTGCGGCGCGACGAGATGAAGGCGGCCCAGGAGGTCCTCGGCTGCGAGCACACGTGGCTCGGCTTCGTCGACTCCGGGCTGCCCGAGGGCGACCCGCTGCCGCCGCTGCCCGACGGCTGCTTCGGTCTCGAGGACCTCGAGGTGACCACCGAGGCGCTCGTCCGCGTCATCCGGCAGTGGCGGCCGCACGTCATGACGACCTACGACGAGAAGGGCGGCTACCCGCACCCGGACCACATCATGTGCCACACGGTGTCGATGGCGGCGTTCCAGGCGGCCGGTGACCCCGAGCGCTACCCGCACGCCGGCGAGCCGTGGCAGCCGCTGAAGATCTACTACAACGGCGGCTGGAGCAAGGAGCGCCTGACCCTCATCCACGAGGCGATGGTCGAGGAGGGGCTCGAGAGCCCGTACGCCGAGTGGCTCGCCAACTGGAAGCCGCGCCGCGACGGCCGCACGACGACGACCATCGACTGCGGGGAGTTCTTCGAGACCCGCGACCGCGCCCTGCTGGCCCACGCGACGCAGGTGGACCCCGACGGCTTCTGGTTCCAGGTGCCGCTGTCGATCCAGCAGCGCGTCTGGCCCGTCGAGCAGTTCGAGGCGGCGCTGTCCTACGTGCCGGTCGCCGACGGCGAGGACGACCTCTTCGCCGGGCTCGGCACGCCGGCCGAGGCCGACGCCCTCGCGACGCGTCGCGACCTCACGGTCGCCTACGACGGACGCCTCCCGGAGGAGCCGGAGCCGCAGGAGGGCGCCGAGGAGGCGACCACGGCGACGGGCGCAGTGCGCGGCGACAGCGCCGAGACCCACGCCGACACCGACACCGACACCGAAGGCGGTTCCGACACCGGCACCGCCACCGACGAGCAGGCCGGAGCCGACGCGTCCGGCGAGGAGGTGCAGGACTGATGGCCGACGGCGGCAACCTGCCCATCGGCCCCGGGATCTGGGGCTTCATCGCGTTCTTCGTCCTCGCCGTGGCGCTGTGGTTCCTCGTGCGCAACATGAACTCCCGGCTGCGACGGATGGCCTACCGCGACCGCGAACGTGCCCAAGAGGAGGGTACGACGCCCGCCGACGCGTCCGGCACGGGCAGCACCGATGGCACGGGCGGCACGGGCGGCATCGACCGGCCGGGTTCCCCCGACGCGGACGCCCCCGAGGCCGACCCGCAGGGCCCGACCCGCTGAGCGCAGCGGGACGCACGACCAGACGCAGCGAGGCCCCCGGCGAACCGGGGGCCTCGCTGCACGTCCTGAACTGGTCGGCTGGCGTCGGCCTCAGCTGATGGCCTGGTACCCGACGACCGCGAGCGTGACCGCGGCGAAGTGCGAGGCGAACCCGCCGAGGGTGAAGGCGTGGAAGACCTCGTGGAAGCCGAACCAGCGCGGCGAGGGGTTGGGCCGCTTCGTGCCGTAGATGACGCCGCCGACGGTGTAGAGGATGCCGCCGAGGCCGATGAGCGAGCCGATGAGCGGACCGCCGGCCTTCCAGAACGGCACGACGTAGAAGACGGCGGTCCAGCCGAGCGCGATGTAGAGCCCGGTGTAGAGCCAGCGCGGCGCGCTGACCCAGAGGATGCGGAAGACGACGCCGCCGATCGCGGCCGACCAGATGATCGACAGCAGGATCCGGGCCTGCGTGGTCGGCAGCAGGGTCACGGCGAACGGCGTGTAGGTGCCCGCGATGATGAGGTAGATGTTCGAGTGGTCGAGCCGCTTGAGCAGCGCGCCGGCCCGGGGGCCCCACGTGCCGCGGTGGTAGACGGCGGAGACCCCGAAGAGCAGCCCCGCGGTGACGGTGAAGACGACCGACGCGGTGCGCACCGCACCGGGATCGGACAGGAGCACGAGCACGAGCCCGCCGACGACGGCGACGGGGAACATGCCGAGGTGCAGCCAGCCGCGCAGGCGGGGCTTGACGGCGGCGACGAGCTCGGCGACGGCGCCCGGGGCGTCCTCGGCGTCCGGACCGGTGGTGCGGTGCTGGTCGGGGGTCATGGCGCGAGTCTAACCTACGCAACCGTAAGTTACGGGGGCGTAGGTCGCGAACTCCTCCTGTGAAGGTCGTGTGAAGCCCTCGTGGCGGGCGCCCGGCCGCGGTCGGGCGCGAGGGGGCGAGGGGTACGGTGGGAGCGTGGCCCACCGGGGCTGCCCGAGCAGTGGACGGCGGTCCGGGACCGGCCCATCCGCGGTCGGCGACGTCCGACATCGACGAGGAGGCCCCCGTGGGGTGGCGCGATGTGGTCTACGGCGCGTACGAGCGTCGGGTCCTCAAGGACCTCCCCAAGGAGTCCCTCCCGCGGCACGTCGCCGTCATGCTCGACGGCAACCGCCGGTGGGCCAAGGCGCGCGGCGAGGGCACGGCCACCGGGCACCAGGCCGGCGCCGACAAGATCGAGGAGCTGCTCGAGTGGTGCCGCGAGGCCGGCGTCGAGTACGTGACGCTCTGGCTGCTCTCGACCGACAACCTGCACCGTCCGCAGGAGGAGCTCGAGCCGCTCCTCAAGATCATCGAGACCGCGGTCTCCGACCTCGCCGACGCCGGCCACTGGCACGTGCGCATCGTCGGGGCCCTCGACCTGCTCCCCGCCGACACCGCCGCGAGCCTGCGCGCCTCGGCCGAGCGCACCGCCGCCGTCACCGGCATGACCGTCAACGTCGCGGTGCCCTACGGCGGGCGCCGCGAGATCGCCGACGCCGTCCGCGACCTCCTCCTCGAGCGGGCCGCGCGCGGCGAGTCGATCGAGCAGATCGCCGCCGGCATCACCGTCGAGGACATCGCCGGGCACCTCTACACCAAGGGCCAGCCCGACCCCGACCTCGTCATCCGCACGTCGGGGGAGCAGCGCCTCGGCGGCTTCCTGCTCTGGCAGAGCGCGACGTCGGAGTTCTACTTCTGCGAGGCCTACTGGCCCGACTTCCGGCACGTCGACTTCCTCCGCGCGCTGCGCGCCTACGCCGGGAGGCACCGACGCTTCGGCACGTGAGGTGAACCGGCCCGGGCCGCGATGGGGACCGCTCCCCATTGCAGGCCCGGGGGCCGTTGCATAGGTTTCGGACGTCGTCCATCACAGGGGAGAGCCAATGGCCATCTACAAGAAGGGTGCCGACCCGGTCGCGCTGCGATCGGCGGCCGAGCGGATCACCGGCCACGTGCGCGAGTGCGAGTCGGTCCGCGGCGAGGCCACGCGGGCCGTCAACGCCATCAAGGGCAACTGGGGCGGAGGCGACCTCGAGCACCTGATGAGCAAGTGGCCGCCGCTCGACGCCCAGCTCGGCCAGTTCGGCACCGACCTCGGCAAGCTCGCCGAGGCGCTGCGCCGCAACGCCGGCGCGCAGGACACGACGAGCGGCCAGGGCTCCGGCGGGGCCGGCCCCCTCGGCCCCGGCGGCAAGAGCGGCGGCAACGACGGCGGCATCCCCGGCTTCGACCTCCTCAAGGGCATCTGGACGCCGATCAAGGGCCTCGGGACGGCCGTCGGCCTGCTCGGCACCGGCATGAAGATCCGCAACTTCCTCGGCAACCTCGGCAGCTGGGACCGCGACCTCGGCCTCTTCAAGAACCTCTCCCAGGCCTGGAAGACCGGCCGCCTCGCCGAGTTCGGCGAGGCGCTCAACCCCAAGAACTGGAGCTCGCTGTCGCGGTTCATGCCGGCCCTGACCGAGGGCGGGGCCCTGGCCCGCACCCTGGGCACGGTGGGCAAGGCCCTCGGCCCGGTGGGTGTCGCGTTCGGCGGGTTCACGGTCGCCAACGACATCGCCGAGGGCAACTACGGCCGCGCCGGCTACGACGGCGTCATGACCGGTCTCGGCGCCGCGGCGCTCATGACGCCGCCGCCGGTCGACGTCGTCTGCGGCATCGCTGCCGGCGGCATGGCCGTCGGCCAGCTCGTCTACGACAACTGGGACACCATCACCGACTTCACCGGTGACGCCGTCGACGCCGTGGGTGACTTCACCTCCGACGCCGTGGACGCGGTGGGCGACTTCGCCTCCGACGCCGGTGACGCCATCGGCGACGTCGCCGACAAGGTCTGGCCCTTCTGACGCGCGGGCGGCGCCGATCCGACCGAGACTGGCTGGGTCGGCGCCGGACCCGGCGTGACACCATCGCGGCGGGGCCCCCCTCCGCCACCGGCCCGCCACCGGCCCCGAGCCGCACCACGACACACCCGCACGACCGACTCACGACCTGACGCACGACCTGACGCACGAGGACGAGGAGCACCATGTCCGACCCGATGAAGGGCACGCCGCTGGCGGCCTTCGACCTGCCCGACGAGGTCTTCGGCCTCGGCGCCGGCGAGCTGGCCTACCTCCTGTCGCGCCACGAGACCCCGGCCGGCGAGCGCTCGCGCCGCATCCTCATGCTCGACCCCCGCGCCGCCGACGAGGGCGCGCTGCTCGCGGGCGCGTCGGGCCTCGCCGCGCGCGGCTGGTTCCGCCTCAAGGACGACGACTCCGGCGAGACGCTCTCCAACGCCGCGCTCGTCGAGTACGTCACGGGTGCGACGACCCGCTGGACGCGCATCGGGCTCGTCGGCGACGACGTCAGCCAGCTCGACTTCGTCGTCTTCCTCGAGTCCGACGCGGTGACGGCCCTGATGCAGCCGCGCCAGCTCGCGTCGTGGTTCATCCGTCTCGGGGAGCCCGACGTCGACCGCGCCGCCCTCGTCACCGCCCTGGTGCGCGAGCGCTTCGAGGCCAACCCGTCCTCCGGCGTCTTCCTCGAGGTGCAGACCCTCGAGGGCACGAGCAACCTCGCCATCCGACGATCCGGCTCCGGCTTCGAGGCCCTGCGCGACGTCGCCGGCCCCGGCACGGGCACCGGTGGCGTCGTCGACGATGCCGGCCTGCAGGAGGTCGTCGGCGGCCTCTACGCCGAGGAGGTCCCCGCGTGAGCACCCCGAACCCCGGGCACGAGCAGGGCACGAGCGCGCCGGGCACCGGCCCGACCCCGCCCAAGGAGCCGTTCGCCTACGTCAGCCAGGAGCGCGGCCTGCTCACGCTGAAGATCCGCGAGCCCGCGCTCATGGCGATCTTCTTCCTCGCCTTCATCGTCGTGGGCGTCGTCTTCTTCCTCATGCTCAAGAAGCAGGCCGACGCCGGTGCCGACGGCGCGATGAACGTCGGCTACCTGCTGCTCGCGATCTTCTGCGGCGGTGGGCTCGTCGGCCTCGGCATCGCGCTGCGCCGCTGGGCGTGGAAGCGCGAGTACGTGCGGGTCATGGGCCGCTCGCCCTGGTCCTGAGCCACCGAGCCACCGGGCCACCGACTGACCGAACGGCCGGCCGGCCACCGGCCCCGACGTCCCGACGCCCGTGGTGCCCTTCGAGGGCCCCGCGGGCGTCGGCGTCCCCGCGGCAGGAGGCGGAAGGTGTGTCGGCAGGTGGCTGCCGGTGGACGGCCAGGGGGAGCGGGTGTTGCGCGCCGGTTAACAGTGGCGCGACACGCGGATCGAGCGTCGTCCAATACCCGTCGCCGTCGGTCCCTGGTCGTACCGTCGTGCCAACGGCCGACACCCGTCGGACGTTGCCAGGAGGCCCACCGATGGAGCGATCGCTCAGGACGGAGGGCCGGGCCCTGCGCCACCCTCTGGTGGTCACCGCCCGGCACCTCGGGAGCGAGTAGGCGCGCGACGCGCGCCGCCTAGGGAGTGGGACATGGCACGCACGACTCGTCCGGTCACGACGGACTCCGCCAGCACGACCACCAAGCCGGCCGCGGCCTCCACACGCGCCACCACCCGCGAACGTCCTTCGCACAAGACGTACGTCCTCGACACGTCGGTGCTCCTGTCCGACCCTCGGGCCATGCTCCGGTTCGCCGAGCACGAGGTCGTCCTGCCCGTCGTCGTCGTCACCGAGCTCGAGGGCAAGCGGCACCACCCCGAGCTCGGCTACTTCGCCCGGCAGGCCCTGCGCCTGCTCGACGACCTGCGCATCAGCGCCGGCCGTCTCGACGAGCCGGTCCGCGTCGGCGACACCGGCGGCACCCTCCGCGTCGAGCTCAACCACACCGACCCGATGTCGCTGCCGGCCGGTTTCCGCCTGGGGGACAACGACACCCGCATCCTGTCGGTCGCCAAGAACCTGTCGAACGAGGGTGCCGACGTCACCATCGTCAGCAAGGACCTCCCGATGCGGGTCAAGGCGTCGGCGTGCGGCCTCGAGGCCGAGGAGTACCGCCACGAGCAGGGCGTCGACTCCGGCTGGACCGGTATGACCGAGCTCGAGGTCACGACCGACGAGCTCGACCAGCTCTACGACCGCGGCCGCATCGAGCACGCCGGCGCGGCCGAGCTGCCGTGCCACACCGGGCTCGTCCTGCTCTCGCCGCGGGGAAGCGGCCTGGGGCGGGTCGGGGCCGACAAGCAGATCCGGCTCGTGCGCGGCGACCGCGACGCGTTCGGCCTGCACGGCCGCAGCGCCGAGCAGCGCATCGCCCTCGACCTGCTGCTCGACCCCGACGTCGGCATCGTCAGCCTCGGCGGCCGGGCCGGCACCGGCAAGTCGGCGCTCGCGCTGTGCGCCGGACTCGAGTCGGTCATGGAGCGACGCGTCCAGCGCAAGGTCATCGTCTTCCGCCCGCTCTTCGCGGTCGGCGGCCAGGAGCTCGGCTACCTGCCCGGCACCGCCGACGAGAAGATGAACCCGTGGGGCCAGGCGGTCTTCGACACGTTGAGCGCCCTCGTGTCGACGGAGGTCGTCGAGGAGGTCATGGACCGCGGCCTGCTCGAGGTGCTGCCGCTGACCCACATCCGCGGACGCTCGCTGCACGACGCGTTCGTCGTCGTCGACGAGGCCCAGTCGCTCGAGCGCAACGTGCTGCTCACCGTCCTGTCGCGCATCGGGCAGAACAGCAAGGTCGTGCTGACCCACGACGTCGCCCAGCGCGACAACCTGCGGGTCGGCCGGCACGACGGCGTCGCGGCCGTCATCGAGAAGCTCAAGGGCCACCCGCTCTTCGCCCACGTCACGCTGACCCGCAGCGAGCGCAGCCCCATCGCCGCACTCGTCACAGACCTGCTCGAGGGCATCGAGATGTGACCTGAGTCACACCGCGGTAGAGGGTCCCCGGGCGTCGGACTCGGGGACCCTTACCGCTGGGTCACCTGCGTGGCCCGGCCCCGTGCGGTGGGTGCCGACTTGCTTCGAGGCGGGGTCGGCTGGCACCGTGGGGGGCTGAAGATCTCGGAACGATAACGACTTGGCTGTGGGGAGCGAGGGCGTGCTCGACCCGGGATCGCCTCGAACACCCCCCCTCCACCGTCGTTCCGCTCGCATCCACCGTCGTACTCCCAGGTCGCACTCTCGTGCGCCCTGCCGGGTCACGGCGCGCGGTCGGTCGACGTGCCCCGAGACCGCAGGAAGGCTGACCCCACCTCTATGGCACGGTACGAAGGCCGCCATCGCAACGCGTCGAGCCCCGCACCCGGCCCGAACGGGTCCACCCGACCCCAGCCGGGACACCACACCGACCGTCCCCGCGTCGAGGTCCCCCAGACCGTCGACCGCACCGCCCGGCTCGACCGCATCCAGGCCGAGCGCGCCCAGCGCCCCCAGAGCCCGGAGCGCCCGCAGAGCTCCGAGCGCACCGAGCGCCCCCTCCACGAGTGGGCCCGCGCCGAGCGCCCCGCGCCGACGGCCCGGCTGACCCGCCCCGACGCATCGCGACCCGAGGCCGCGCGTCCCGAGGCTGCGCGTCCCGACGGGTCCCGCCGCGAGGGTGCCCGTCCCGCCGCCGTGCGCCGCGAGACGCCCGCGCGTCCGGCGCACCCCGAGGCCCGCGAGCGCTCGACCGACGACCGCACCCGCCGCCACGCGGCGCCGGTCGCGGACGCCCCGACCCAACCGCGTCGCGGCTCGGCCCCGGCGGTCCCGGCACCGGCTTCGGCCGTCTCCGAGGACACCCAGGTGCTGACCCGCCGGCGCGACCACAAGCCGGCCAAGCGCAAGCGCCGCGTCGGCCGCCCGGTCCTCGCCGGTGCCCTGGCCGTCGGCCTCGGCGCCTCCGGCTTCGCCTACGCCAAGTCGACCAACCTCATCGGGGCCGACCCGGCCGCGTTCGTCGTCGGCTCGGGCGTCGTGGCCCAGACCGACGAGCTGGCCCGCGCCTCGACCGTCGACACGACCTACCGCGCCGCGGCGTCGGTGTCGCGCAACGAGCGCCGCACCGCGATCGTCGCCACGGGGCTGCGCGACGCCGCCGCCCTCGAGGTCAAGAAGAAGAAGGAGGCGGCCCGCAAGGCCGCCGAGGCCAAGGCTGCCGCCGAGCAGGCCGCGCTGGAGAAGGAGCGCCAGCGGGCCATCGACAACGCGATCGACGACCCGAAGAGCGCCGCCCGCGTCCTCATGGCCGACTACGGCTGGACGAGCGACGCCCAGTACAACTGCCTCGTCAACCTCTGGACCGGCGAGAGCGGCTGGCGCTACACGGCCGAGAACCCGTCCTCGGGCGCCTACGGCATCCCGCAGTCCCTCCCGGGTCGCAAGATGGCCCAGATGGGCGGCGACTGGCGCACCAACCCTCTGACCCAGATCAAGTGGGGCCTCTGGTACATCGACATGTCCTACGGCAACCCGTGCAACGCGTGGTCGACGTGGCAGGCGCGCTCGCCGCACTGGTACTGAGCCGCTGCCGAGCCCTCGCGCGACGACCGAGCGGCCCGCCCCACCCGGAGTGGGCCGCTCGCGCGTCCGGGCCGTCCCGGCCCAGCGGCGAGGGCGGGTCAGATCTTGCGGAGCCGGACCCGCCGTACGCCGTGGTCGGCGCCCTTGGTCAGCACGAGCGTGGCCCGCGACCTCGTGGGCTGGATGTTCTGCACGAGGTTCGGGCCGTTGATCTCGCGCCAGATCCGGTTGGCCGTCGCGACGGCCTCGTCGTCGGACAGCACGGCGTAGCGGTGGAAGTAGGAGTGCGGGTCCGAGAACGCGGTCTCGCGCAGGCGCAGGAAGCGCTCGACGTACCAGCTGCGGATGTCATCGACCCACGCGTCGACGAAGACCGAGAAGTCGAAGAAGTCGCTGACGGCCAGGCCCGTGCCGCGCACCGGGTGCACCTCGGGAGCCTGGAGCACGTTGAGGCCCTCGACGATGAGCACGTCGGGCTGGCGCACGACGATGCGCTCGCCGGGGACGATGTCGTAGGTCAGGTGCGAGTACACCGGTGCCGACACCTCGGACCGGCCCGACTTGATGTCGGCGACGAACCGCAGCAGCGCCCGGCGGTCGTAGGACTCCGGGAAGCCCTTGCGCCCGAGCAGCCCCCGCTCCTCGAGCTCCGCGTTGGGGAAGAGGAACCCGTCGGTCGTCACGAGCGCGACCTCGGGGGTGTCGGGCCAGCGGGCGAGCATCTCGCGCAGGATGCGGGCCGTCGTCGACTTGCCGACGGCCACGGAGCCGGCGACGCCGATGACGAACGGTGTCTTGGCCGGACGCTCCCCGAGGAACTCGCTCGTCACCTGGTGCAGCTGTCGCGTGGCCCCGACGTAGAAGTTGAGCAGGCGCGAGAGCGGCAGGTAGACCTCCTCGACCTCGTTGAGGTCGACGCGGTCGCCGAGGCCGCGCAGCCGCGTCAGGTCGGCGTCGTCGAGGTTGAGCGGGTGGTTCTCGCGCAGCCTCGACCAGGCCGCGCGGTCGAACTCGACGTACGGCGAGGGCACCGGCGACCCGGGCCCCCCGTTACCGGGGCCGGGCACGACGGACGGCCGGCTGGTTCGCTGCGACACGCCGCCATTGTGTCGGACGCGCCCCGCCGGTGCCGCACGGGCGTGGCCGTGCGTGCCGGGTGGGTCCCCTAGGCTGGGGTCCATGTGCGGAATCGTTGGATACGTCGGGCGCTCGGACGACGGGACGGCGCTCGACGTCGTCATGGAGGGGCTGGCCCGCCTCGAGTACCGGGGCTACGACTCCGCCGGCGTCGCCCTCGTCGACGGCGACCACGTGGAGACCCGCAAGAAGTCGGGCAAGCTGGCCAACCTCGCCGCCGAGCTCGAGGCGAACCCGCTGCCCAGCTCGACCACCGGCATCGGGCACACCCGCTGGGCCACCCACGGCGGCCCCACCGACGAGAACGCCCACCCGCACCGCGGTGGCAAGGACGGCAAACTCGCCCTCATCCACAACGGCATCATCGAGAACTTCCACGCCCTGAAGAAGGGCCTGCTCGCCGACGGCGTCGAGTTCGCGAGCGAGACCGACACCGAGGTCGTGGCCCACCTCGTGGCCCGCGCCTACGACGCCGAGGGCGACCTCACTGCGGCGATGCGCACCGTCGTGGCCGACCTCGAGGGCGCCTTCACGCTCCTCGCGATCCACGCCGACCAGCCGGGCGTCGTCGTCGGCGCCCGCCGCAACAGCCCCCTCGTCGTCGGTCTCGGCGAGGACGCCAACTACCTCGGCTCCGACGTCGCGGCCTTCATCGGCCACACCCGCCACGCCCTCGAGCTGGCCCAGGACCAGATCGTCACGATCACCCCCGACGGCGCCACGGTCGTCAACTTCGACGGCACGCCCGCCGAGGGCAAGGCCTACGAGGTCACGTGGGACGCCGCGGCCGCCGAGAAGGGCGGCTACGCGACCTTCATGGAGAAGGAGATCAACGACCAGCCGCACGCGGTCGCCGACACCCTGCTCGGTCGCACCGACATCGACGGCCGGCTCGTCCTCGACGAGATGAGCATCTCCGAGGAGCAGCTCAAGGCCGTCGACCGGATCACCATCGTCGCCTGCGGTACGGCCGCGTACGCCGGCATGGTCGCCAAGTACGCCATCGAGCACTGGACGCGGATCCCCGTCGAGGTCGCCCTCGCCCACGAGTTCCGCTACTGCGACCCCATCGTCAACGAGCGCACGCTCGTCGTCTCGATCAGCCAGTCCGGCGAGACCATGGACACCCTGATGGCCGTCAAGCACGCCCGCGAGCTAGGCGCCCTCACGGTCTCGGTGTGCAACACGCACGGCTCGACGATCCCGCGCGAGTCCGACGCCGTCCTCTACACGCACGCCGGCCCCGAGATCGCCGTCGCCTCGACGAAGGCCTTCCTCGCCCAGATCACCGCCTGCTACGTGCTGGGCCTCTACCTGGCCCAGCTGCGTGGCGGCTCCTTCGCCGACGACGCCGCCGCGGTCATGAAGGAGCTCGCCGAGGTCCCGGCCAAGATCGAGACCCTGCTCGGCCAGATGGGCCGGGTCAAGGAGATCGCGAAGTTCATGGCCGACACCCGCTCGGTGCTCTTCCTCGGCCGGCACGTCGGCTACCCGATCGCCATGGAGGGCGCGCTCAAGCTCAAGGAGCTCGCGTACATCCACGCCGAGGGCTTCGCCGCCGGCGAGCTCAAGCACGGCCCGATCGCGCTCATCGAGCCCGGTCAGCCGGTCTTCGTCGTCGTGCCCTCGCCGACGAGCGAGCACGGCCTGCACGGCAAGGTCGTCTCCAACATCCAGGAGATCCGCGCGCGTGGCGCCCGCACCCTCGTCATCGCCGAGGAGGGCGACGAGGCCGTCGTCCCGTTCGCCGACGAGGTCATCCGGGTGCCCGCCACCTCGCCGCTGCTCGCCCCGCTGCTCACGGTCGTGCCGCTGCAGGTCTTCGCGCTGTGGCTGTCCACGGCCAAGGGCCTCGACGTCGACCAGCCCCGCAACCTCGCCAAGTCCGTCACGGTCGAGTGACGTGATCGTCGGGGTCGGCATCGACGTCGTCGACATCGCGCGCTTCGAGCAGACGCTCGAGCGCACGCCGGCGTTGCGCGACCGTCTCTTCACGCCCGAGGAGCGCGACCTCGGGATCGCCTCGCTCGCGGCACGGTTCGCTGCCAAGGAGGCCCTCGCCAAGGCGCTCGGCGCGCCGGTCGGCCTGCACTGGACCGACGCGCGCGTCGTGACGAACGAGGACGGCCGGCCCTCCCTCGAGATCGGCGGCACGGTCGCGGCGCGAGCCGGCGACCTCGGCGTCGACAGCTTCCACGTGTCCCTGTCCCACGACGCCGGCATCGCCTCCGCCGTCGTCGTCGCCGAGGGCTAGCCGGTCCGCCGGCACGACCTCACCTGCAGCCCACCGCGCCCACCGCGCCCACCGAGGAGAGCCGATGATCCGCGCCTACGACGTCGAGACGGTCCGGGCCGTCGAGCAGGCCGCCATGGCCGAGCTGCCCGAGGGCGAGCTGATGGACCGCGCCTCGCGCGGCCTGGCCGAGGTGGCCGCCGCGCGCCTCGCCGACCACGACGGCGCCACCGTCGTGGGGCTCGTCGGGGCCGGGGCCAACGGGGGAGACACCCTCTTCGCCGTCGCCCACCTCGCCGAGGCGGGCTACCCGGCCGCGGTGGTGCTGCTGCCTGCGAGCGGGCGCGACGGCGTCCACGCCGCCGGCCTGGCTGCCGCAGAGGAGGCCGGCACCGTCGTGCACGTGGCGGGGCAGGACCCTGCCGCGGCGCAGGGTGCCGTCGCCGAGGCCGACGTCGTGCTCGACGGGATCGTCGGCATCGGTGGGCGCCCGGGACTGCGCCCCGACGCCGCCCGGCTCGTCGACGCCGTCGACGACGACGCGTGGGTGCTGGCCGTCGACGTGGCGAGCGGCCTCGACCCCGACGGCGGGTGGCGCGACGCCGAGGGAGCCCCCGACGCCGCCGACGCGGGTGGCCCCACCGACGACGACGCCGTCTGGGCCGACGAGACCGTCACCTTCGGCGCGCCCAAGCCGGTGCACCTGCTTCCGGCGGGGGAGGCGGCCTCGGGCCGGCTCACCGTGGTCGACATCGGCCTGCACCTCGACGACGTCGACGCCGCGGTCGAGCGGCTCACCCACGACGACGTCGCCCGGCTGTGGCCGGTGCCCGGCCAGTCCGACGACAAGTACTCCCGGGGCGTGCTCGGCGTCGTCGCGGGTGGCGAGTCCTACGCCGGCGCGGCGGTGCTCTGCACGACGGCGGCGGCCGAGGCCGGCGTCGGGATGCTGCGCTACGTCGGCACCCCGACCCCCACCGCGCTGGTGCGCCAGGCGGTGCCCGAGGCCGTCATCGGCGACGGGCGCGTCCAGGCCTGGGTCGTCGGGCCCGGGCTCGACGCGTCGAGCGGGGACGCCGACGCCGAGGCGGGTGCCCAGCTCGCGGTGGCCCGCGCCGCGCTCGCGAGCGACCTGCCCGTCGTCGTCGACGCCGGTGGCCTCGACCTGCTCACCGGCCACCGCGACGCCCCGACCCTGCTGACCCCGCACGCGGGCGAGCTCGCCCGGCTGCTGACCCGTCTCGACGACGGCGCCGACGTGACGGTCGACGCCGTCAGGGCCCACCCGCTGCGCCACGCGCGTCGCCTGGCCGCCCTGACCGGGGCGACCGTGCTGCTCAAGGGCGCGACGACGCTCGTCGTCACCGAGGGCGAGCCGGTGCGCAGCCAGGCCGACGCACCGCCGTGGCTCGCGACCGCCGGCGCCGGCGACGTGCTCTCCGGGATCGTCGGCACGCTGCTCGCCTCGGGCCTGTCGCCGCACGACGCGGGATCGCTCGGCGCGCTCGTGCACGGCGTGACCGCCGACCGGGTGTCCGGGGGAGGGCCCCTGCGGGCGCTCGCCGTGGCCCAGGGCGTGCGCGCGACGGTCCGCGACCTCCTCCGGCGGGGCCGCTCGTCCCCCGAGTGACCCGTGCGTCACCACGACCCCCGGACGCGGACGCCGTCCGGAACTGCGAGACTGCACCCGATGAGCACGACCGACACCACCGCACCCGACGCGTCCCGCCCGCCGGCCGGGCCCGACGGCCGACCGGGGCTGCCCTCGACCCACGGCACCACGGTGTGGGCCGAGATCGACCACGACGCGCTCGCCGCCAACGTCCGCACGCTGCGCTCCCTCGCGCCGTCCTCGGAGTTCATGGCCGTCGTCAAGGCCGACGCCTACGGCCACGGCCTGCTGCCCGTCGCCCGCACCGCCGTGGCCGCCGGAGCCACGTGGCTCGGCGCGGCCCAGTTCGCCGAGGCGTTCGCCCTGCGCGACGCCGGCCTGACCGAGCCCCGCCTGCTCACCTGGCTCAGTGTCCCCGGCAGCGACTTCGCCGGCGCCGTGGCGCGCGACATCGACCTGTCCGCGTCGGCCCCGTGGGTCCTCGACGAGGTCGCGGCCGCCGCCCGTGCTCTGGGGCGCACCGCGCGCATCCACCTCAAGGTCGACAGCGGCCTCGGCCGGGGCGGTGCCTACGGCGCCGACTGGGGCGTCCTCGTCGACCACGCCCGACGCCTCGAGGCCGAGGGTGCCGTCCGCGTCGTCGGCATCTGGACCCACTTCGCCCACGCCGACGCGCCCGAGCACCCGACCGTCCTGGCCCAGCAGGAGCGGTTCTTCGACGCCGTCGCCGAGGCCGAGCGTGCCGGGCTGCGGCCCGAGCTGCGCCACCTGGCCAACTCGGCCGCGACGCTCGTTCACCCGTCGGCCCACGCCGACCTCGTGCGACCCGGCATCGCGATGTACGGCCTGACGCCCGTGCCCCAGCTCGACGACGACTTCGGGCTGCGCCCGGTCATGACGCTGCGGGCCCGGCTCGCGCTCGTCAAGCGGCTCCCGGCCGGCCAGGGCATCAGCTACGGCCACGTGTACACCCCGTCGGTCGACACCGTCGTCGGTCTCGTGCCGGCGGGGTACGGCGACGGCATCCCGCGCAATGCGACCAACGTCGGCCCGGTCCGCGTCGGTGACCTCCGCACGACGATCGCCGGTCGTGTCTGCATGGACCAGTTCGTCGTCGACCTCGGCCCCGGCGCCACGGCGCAGGCCGGCGACGTCGTCACCCTCTTCGGCGGTGCACCGGGCGAGCCGACCGCGCAGGACTGGGCCGACGCCACCGACACCATCAGCTACGAGATCGTGACCCGCCTCGGTGCCCGCGTGCCGAGACTGCACGTGGGTGAAGCGCTACCGACGGGTACGTCTCCCGCCGACGACGCGTCCGGCGTCGCAGTGACGAAGGACCAGGCATGACCCCACGGCAGAGGCGAAACCCCGTTCTCGGGATCGCCGCCGCGAGCATCGGCGTGGCCGCGGGCGTCGCGGCCGGCGTGGCCGCGGGGATCGCCGCCGACCGCGCTGGCAAGCACCGCGCGGCGATGGCCGCCCTCGAGACCCCCGAGCTGCTCGACATCACCCCCGACGAGGAGCACGTCGTCCTGACGAGCGACGGCGTCGCCCTCCACGCCGAGGTCGACGTCCCCGACCCGGCCACGGCCACCGCAGCGGCCCGGGGCACGACGCGTCGGGGGCGGGCCTCCGAGCTGCCGACCGTCGTGCTCACCCACGGCTACTGCCTCAGCCTGCGCTGCTGGGTGTACCAGCGTCGCGCGCTCAAGGCGGCCGGGTTCCGCGTCGTCAGCTGGGACCAGCGCGGCCACGGCCGCTCCGGCCGGGGCGAGCGCGACAGCTACACGATCGAGCGCTTGGGCGAGGACCTGCGCCACGTCATCGAGCAGCTCGTGCCGACCGGCGACGTCGTCCTCGTGGGCCACTCGATGGGTGGCATGACGATGATGTCGCTCGCCGAGCACGACCCCGCGCTCGTCGCGAGCCGCGTCGTCGGCGCCGGCTTCGTCGCGACGAGCCCCGGTGGCCTCACCCTCGCCAACGGCGGGCGGATGGCGACGTTCGGGCGCACCTTCCTCGAGCGGCTCGGCCCCGGTGTGCTCGGGCCGCTGTCCACCCGCCCCGAGGTCTTCAGCCGCATCCGCCGGGTCGGCCGCGACGTCGAGCTGTTCCTCGTCGAGCAGAACTCGTTCGCGTCCCCGGTGCCGCGCTCGGTCGTGCGCTACACCGCCGACATCCTGCTCGGCACGCCCCTCGACGTCATCAACGACTACCTCAAGACCTTCGACGGCTTCGACAAGCGGCCGACGCTCGCCTCGTTCCGGCACGCGGTCGTCCTCGTCTTCAACGGCCGCGAGGACATCCTCACCCCGCCCTCGCACAGCGAGCTGATCGTCGAGGCCATCCCCGGCGCCGAGCACGTCGTCGTCAACGACGCGGGCCACGTCATCATGCTCGAGCACCCCGACCTGCTCGACACCCAGCTCGTGACGCTCGTCGAGCAGGCCGCGCGGGCCCGGGCCGAGCAGGTCGATGTGGCGCGCCAGCCGCGGGTGCGGCGCATCGTCACCGACGTCGCCAAGGGCCGCCGCCAGCGGCGGCTCGAGCAGCAGGCCGACGAGCTCGTCCGCTCCCAGCGCCGACGCGGCGCGCGCGGTCGCACGGCCCGCCCGGCCCGCGAGGGCTGAGCCGTGGCGCGCTCGGCGACCTTCACGTGGCGCTCGACCGACGACACCCAGGACTTCGGCCGGCGCCTCGGCGCGCTGCTGCGCGGCGGCGACCTCCTCGTGCTCACCGGTGACCTCGGCGCCGGCAAGACGACCCTGACCCAGGGCATCGCCGAGGGGCTCGGGGTCCGCGGCCCGATCACCTCACCGACCTTCGTCATCGCGCGCGTGCACCCCTCGCTCGTCGGCGGCCCGGCCCTCGTGCACGTCGACGCCTACCGGCTCGGCAGCGCCCTCGAGCTCGACGACCTCGACCTCGACGCCGACCTCGACGCCAGCGTCACCGTCGTCGAGTGGGGCGCGGGGCTCGCGGAGCAGCTGAGCGAGGAGCGGCTCGAGCTGACGCTGACCGGCGAGGACGTGCGCGCGGTCCACGCCCATGGCGTCGGCCCGAGGTGGGACGCCGTGCTCGACGCGCTCGCCGAGCCCACCGCCGAGCCCACCGCCGACCTCGCCGACGGCGCCGCCGCGGACTCCGCCGACGGCGGCGCCGCGGACTCCGCCGACGGCGCCACCGCCACGTCCTGACGGCTGCCGGCGCTCGGATAGCCTGACGCACGTGCTCCTGCTCGCGATCGACACCTCGACGACGGCCATCACGGTCGCCCTGCACGACGGGTCCTCGGTCCTTTCTCGGGCCACCACCCTCGACGCGCGGGCGCACGCCGAGCACCTGGCCCCCGGCGTCCGCTCGGCGCTCGCCGACGCCGGTGCCGCGCCGGCCGATGTCACCGACGTCGTCGTCGGCATCGGGCCCGGGCCGTTCACCGGACTGCGGGTCGGGATCGTCACCGGCCGCACCTTCGCCTTCGCGCTCGGCCTGCCGGTCCGCGGCCTGACGAGCCCCGACGCCCTCGCCCACGAGGCGTGGCTCGGTGGCCGCCGCGGCGACCTCCTCGTGGCCACCGACGCCCGGCGCAAGGAGGTGTACGCCGCCCGGTACGCGCTCGACGACGCCGGGGCGACCCGGGTGCAGGGCCCGATCGTCTCGCGGGCCGCCGACCTCGACGCCGACCTGCGCGCCCTCCCGACCGCCGGCCGCGGTCCCGGGCTCTACCCCGACGCCCTCCCGCACGGCATCGGCCCGCTCGACGTCGACGCCGGGGCGCTCGCCGACCTCGCGGCCCGACGGCTGCACGGCGCCGACGGGCACGCCACCGTCCCGGGCGGTGCCGACGCGCCGGGGCGGCAGCTCGTCGACCCGGGCCACGGCTTCGACGGGCTCGAGCCGCTCTACCTGCGCCGGCCCGACGCCGCGCCCGCCGCGTTCTCGACCAAGTCGACGCTCGGGTGAGCGCCGTGGCCGACGCGCTTCCCGGTGCCGTACCCGTCCCCGAGGGCGGGCCCGACGGCCTCACGCTGCACGAGCTCGAGTGGGCCGACCTGCCGACGCTCGCCGACCTCGAGCAGCAGCTCTTCGCCGACGACGCGTGGTCGCCGCAGACGTGGTGGTCCGAGCTGGCCGCCCGCCCCCGCCGGGAGTACGTCCTCGCCCGCGACGCCGACGGGGCCGTGGCCGGCTACGCGGGGCTCGACCTCGCCGGCGACACCGCCGACGTCATGACCGTCGCAACGGCCCCGACCCACCAGGGCCGCGGCGTCGGGCGGGTCCTGCTCGACGAGCTGCTCCGGCGGGCCCGGGCCCACGGCGTCGAGGCCGTGCTGCTCGAGGTGCGCGCCGACAACGACGCCGCTCGCCGCCTCTACGACCGCGCCGGCTTCGAGGTCATCTCGGTGCGCCGCCGCTACTACCAGCCCCGAGACGTCGACGCCCTCGTCATGCGCCTCCTCGTGACGAAGGGAGAGGCATGAGCGACGCGCCGCTCGTCCTCGGCATCGAGACCTCCTGCGACGAGACCGGGGTCGGCATCGTCCACGGCCAGACGCTGCTCGTCGACACCGTCGCCAGCAGCGTCGACGAGCACGCCCGCTTCGGCGGCGTCGTGCCCGAGGTCGCGAGCCGGGCCCACCTCGAGGCGATGGTCCCGACCATCGAGCGGGCCTGCCGCGAGGCCGGCGTGGCGCTGCGCGACCTCGACGCCATCTCGGTGACGAGCGGGCCGGGCCTGGCGGGAGCGCTGCTCGTCGGCGTCGCGTCGGCCAAGGCGCTCGCCGTCGCGCTCGACAAGCCGCTCTACGGCGTCAACCACCTCGCCTCGCACGTCGCCGTCGACATCGTCGAGCACGGGCCGCTGCCCGAGCCGACGATGGCGATGCTCGTGTCGGGCGGACACTCCTCGCTGCTGCTCGTGCCCGACGTGACCAACGACGTCCGGTCGCTCGGTTCGACGATGGACGACGCCGCCGGCGAGGCCTTCGACAAGGTGGCCCGCGTGCTCGGGCTCCCGTTCCCCGGCGGCCCGCACGTCGACCGGGCCGCCCGCGAGGGCAACCGGGTCGCCATCGACTTCCCTCGCGGCCTGACCACCGGGCGCGACATGGAGCGCCACCGCTTCGACTTCTCCTTCTCCGGCCTCAAGACCGCCGTCGCGCGGTGGGTCGAGACGCGTCAGCGGGCCGGCGAGACCGTGCCGGTCGCCGACGTCGCCGCGAGCTTCCAGGAGGCCGTCGTCGACGTGCTGACCCGCAAGGCCCTGCTCGCCTGCAAGGAGAACGACGTCGACCACCTGCTCATCGGCGGCGGCGTCGCAGCCAACTCGCGGCTGCGGGCCCTGGCCGAGGAACGCTGCGCCAAGGCCGGGGTGACGCTCCGCGTGCCGCGGCCGGGCCTGTGCACCGACAACGGGGCGATGGTCGCCGCGCTCGGCGCGCAGATGGTGGCCAAGGGCCGCGAGCCGAGCGACCTCGGCCTGCCCACCGACTCCTCGATGCCGGTCGAGGTCGTGAGCGCCTGACGCGGGGACCGGTTCTGGCCCTGGTCCGGGCCGGGCCGCTCAGCTGCAGCGAGCCAGACCCATCCGGATCTTGAGGTCGACGACGCGGGTGGCCGCGGCCTGGACCTTCGCCGCGAACCCGGGGTCGGCCGCGATGGCCGCCTTGAGCGCCCGGTGCATCGGGCCGACCGTCGAGGGGCTGGCGGTGAGGACGATGTCGCCGCCCGCCGCGACGAACCGGGTCGCGCGCTCGCCGGCGGGCACGGCCGCGACGGCCTTGGCCTTGCCGACGTCGTCGGTGATGACGACGCCGTCGTAACCCAGCCGGCCACGCAGCAGGTCGGTGACGATCGGCCTGGAGAAGACGGCATTCGTGCCGGGATCGATCCGGCTGTAGATCGCCGAGCCGACCATGACGAGGTCGGCGCCGGCGCGGATGCCCGACTCGAACGGCTCGAGGTAGGCGTCGTCGGTCGTCGTCGTGCGGTCGGTGATGCCGGTGGCCGTGACGTCGGTGTTGCCGGTGATCCGGCCGAGGCCGGGGAAGTGCTTGACGGTCGCGGCGACGTCGCCGGCCCGCATGCCCTTGACGAAGGCCGTGACCATCCGCGAGTTCGTCGACGGGTCGTTCGAGTACTCCCGGCCGTAGAAGCCGATGGGCTTGTTGTCGCGGCCGACCGAGTCCGGCACCGTGTCGGCGACGGGCGCGAGGTTGACGTTGATGCCCGCGGCGGCCAGCTGCCGGGCCCACCGTGCGGCGTCGGACCGCAGCGCGGACGCACCGTCGGCGGTCTGGTCGAGGGCCGAGGGGATGGTGCTGAAGCCCTCGCCCTGCAGCTGCTGCACGGCCCCGCCCTCCTGGTCGGCGGCGAGGAGCAGGCCGAGGTTCGCCGTGCTCGGCCCGGCGAGCGAGGCGAGGTGGCGGGTCGTGGCCTCGACACGCGCCGAACCGGAGTGCCAGCCACCGAGGAGGATGACGCCGCCGAGGTGGCGGGCCTGGACGAGCGCGTCGAGGCTGGTGCGGGCGGCGTTCGCGTCGAGCCCCACCATGAGCAGCTGGCCGGCGCGCTCGGTGGCGCTCATGCCGGCGACGATGCGCTGGGCGCACGACTGCGTCGGGGTCGGCGTCGGGGTCGCGGTGCTCGTCGCCGGAGCCGTCGAGGTGGGGGACACCGTGGACGTGCCGGGCGTGCTCGTGCCCGCGGGCGAGGACCCGGCCGGGGAGGTCGACGCGGTCGGACCGGGTGTCGACGAGCAGGCGGCGAGCAGCGCGACCGCGCCGACCGCGACGGCCGCGCCGAGGCGCACGCGACCACCTCCGGATGCCCGCAGGCGTCGGTGGCGGCGGGGGCGGCGGGGCTCTCGCTCGTTCACCACACGACCCTAACGCGGTCGGCCCGGCGCTCCCGACGGGCTCGCGGCGACCCCCGCCCGACGCGTCGGGCGGCGGTAGGTTGCCGACGTGACGAACGCCCCCGCAGCGCCAGCCCTGCCCGTCCCGGTGGTCCTCGACGTCGACACCGGCGTCGACGACGCGTGCGCGCTGCTGCTCGCCGCGCTGCACCCGGCGCTCGACCTGCGCGCCGTCTCGTGCGTCGGTGGCAACGCGCCCGTCGACGACGTCGTGCGCAACACCCTCCTCGTCCTCGAGACCGCCGGACGCACCGACGTGCCCGTGGCGCGCGGGGCCGAGCGCCCGCTGCTCGAGCCGGCCCTGCACGCGCGGCACGTGCACGGCCAGGACGGCATGGCCGACCTCGGCTGGGACCCGCCGACCACGAGCGCCGACCCGCGCCACGGCGTCGAGCTGCTGCGCGACGTGTGCCGCGACGCCGCGGCCCAGGGGCGGCCGGTGACGCTCGTGCCGCTCGCGCCCCTGACGAACGTCGCGCTGCTGCTGCGCACCTACCCCGAGGCCGCGGCCGGCATCGCCGAGATCGTCTTCATGGGCGGGGCCGCCGACGTCGGCAACGCGACGGCCTCGGCCGAGTTCAACGTCTTCCACGACCCGGAGGCGGCCGCGGTCGTGCTCGACGCCGCGGCCGACCTCGGCATCCGCGTCACGATGTACGGCCTCGACGTCTTCTACGCGCCCGTCGTCGCCCCGGCGGACTCGGCGCGACTCGTCGCCGTCGGTGGCCGCGGGCCGGCCGAGCTCGGCGGCCGGCTCATGGACTTCCAGCGGGCCCGGCTCGGCGACGCCTCGACGATCGGCGACGCCGGGGCCGTCTGCGCCGTCATCGACCGCGGGGCCCTGACGACGCAGACGCTCCCGCTGCGCGTCGAGCTGGCCGGCACGTGGTCGCGCGGCCGCACCATCGTCGACCGCCGCGAGTGGGAGGGCGCCCGCGCCCACGACCCGCACGGCGAGGCGCCGGTGCGGGTCGAGGTCGCCCTCGGCGTCGACGGGGAGCGCTACGCCCGGCTCTGGGTCGACACCCTCCTCGCCGCGGGCGGGGCGGCCGGCCGGGCGGGGGAGCGCTGATGGGCCGCGTCGTCGTCGTCGGCTCGCTCAACGTCGACGTCGTGACGCGCGTCGAGCGGCACCCGCAGCCCGGCGAGACGCTCCTCGGCGAGCCGGCCGGGCGGTTCGCCGGTGGCAAGGGCGGCAACCAGGCGCTCGCCGCGCGGCGGGCCGGTGCCGACGTCGTGATGGTCGGTGCGGTCGGTGGCGACGAGGCCGGTGAGGCCTACCTTGCCCGGCTCGCGGCGGCCGGCGTCGAGGCCGCGGTGACCCGCTGCGCCGGCGTCCCCACCGGCACGGCCTACATCACCGTCGACGAGGCGGCCGAGAACACCATCGTCGTCGTGCCCGGCGCGAACCACCGGGTGGCGGGCACCGCGCTCGACGGGGTGGGGCTCGGGCCCGGCGACGTCCTGCTGTGCTCGCTCGAGGTGCCCACCGACGTCGTGGCCCGCGCCGCCCTGGCCGCCGACCGGGCCGGCGCGCGCGTCGTGCTCAACCTCGCGCCGTACGCGTCGGTGCTGCCCGACGCCGTCGCCGTCGCCGACCCGGTGGTCGTCAACGAGTCGGAGATGCGGCAGCTCGCCGACTCCGGCCTGCTGCCCGGCTCTCTGCTCGTGACCTTCGGGGCGGCCGGGGCGCGCTGGGGGCTCGAGCAGGTCGACGGTCACGCCGTCCCCGCGGGGGAGGTCGCCGACACCGTCGGGGCCGGTGACGCGTTCTGCGGCGCCCTCGCGGCGGCGCTCGCGGCGGGAGCCGACCACCGGTCCGCCCTCGAGGCGGGCAACCGGGCCGGGGCCGAGGCGGTCCGCTGGTCCGGCGCCCAGCCCGACGCCGCCCTCTGACGTCTCAAAGGGTACCTTGGCGGTTACGTAACTGATCGGTTACTATCGCCGAATGAACGGGACGTGGGAGGCGATGGCCGACCCGACGCGTCGGGCCATCGTCGAGAACCTGGCCCGCGCGGAGCTGAGTGCCGGCGAGGTCGCCGAGCTCTTCGACACCGCGCGACCCGGCGTCTCGCGGCACCTGCGGGTGCTGCGCGAGGCCGGGCTCGTCGAGGCGCGGGCCGAGGGGCAACGGCGGGTCTACCGGCTCGTGCCCAGCGCGCTCGACGAGGTCGAGCAGTGGTGTCGCGACGTCCGCACGTTCTGGGGGCAGCGCCTCGACGCCCTCGACACCGAGATCGCCCGCGGGGTGCGGGCCCGACGCGACGCACAGGGAGACCAGCAATGAGCGAGATCACGCAGGTGCTCGGACGCCTCGAGACGGATGCCCCGGAAGGCGGGGTCGCCGTCGTGTTCGACCGCCGCTACGCCACCGACGCCGCCGACCTCTGGCAGGCGTGCACCGACCCCGACCGGCTCGCGCGCTGGTTCGCCCCGGTCAGCGGAGACCTCCGCGAGGGTGGATCCTTCACGATCCACTTCGACGACGCCGACACCCCGGGCTGCCGCGTCGTCTCGTGCGAGGCGCCGACGCGCCTGGTCTGGGAGTGGCCGGTGGGCGAGATCGCCACCGTCGTCACCGTCGAGGTGGCGCCCGACGCCGACGGCGCCCGCCTCGTGCTGCGCCACGCCCGGCTCGACGCCGCCCGTGCGGCGGGCTACGCCGCCGGGTGGGACACCTACGTGCGCCGGCTCGCCGCCGACCTGGCCGGCGAGGACCTGCCCGACTGGGACGCCACGTGGAGCGCCCTGCACGCCCGGTACGCAGCCGGGGAGTGACGCGCCGGCCGGGACGCGTCAGGCCGGCGTGACGACGAGCGCGACCTGCCCGCCCGCCACGCGGGTCACGACGAGCGTCGCCTCGGACCCGCCCTTGCCCCGCCCGGTCATCTTCAGCTGGCGGCGCAGCCGGTCGGCATCGAGGGTGACCCCGCGCTTCTTGACCGTGACGCGGTCGAAGCCGTGGTCGCGCAGCCAGCGGGCGAGGTGCTTGGTCGACAGCGGCATCGCGGCGTCGACGCGGAAGCGCCGGGCCCACGGCACGTCGACGGCCCGGTCGGCGCCGACGTAGCCGACGCCGGTGGCCAGCTCGCGCCCGCCGGTGGCGGCCACGAGGGCACCGGTGAGCCCGGCCCGGATCACGGCGCGGTCGGGCTCGTAGAGCCACCCGCCGGCGTCGGACACCGAGCCGAGCGGTTCGACGCCGGCGCCGCCCGACGCGTCGGCCTCGGTGACGACGTGCGTGGCGCCCGCGCTCGCGACCGACGCGGTGCGCCCGGGCGTCCGGGCGAGCGGGCCCCACCACACGGCGCACTCGAGCACCTCGCCGTGCCAGGAGGTCCACTGCGCCTCGGCCCCGGCCGGCACCGCGCCGTGCGGGAAGCCGGGGGAGAGCTTGGCTCCGGTGGCCGGCACCGCGTCGGCCACCGCGAGCACCTGCTGCCACGACGGCGAGATGGCATCGAGGGAGAAGACGCGCCGGGTGCGGCCGTGGGCGTCGGCGACGCCGGTGACGCGTCGGGCCGGGTCGAGCCACACGCCGACCCGCGACGCGTCGGCACCGCCGGGTGTGCTGCCGGGGGAGCCGGGCAGCGCGACGTCCTCGGCGCGCCCGTGCTCGACGTGGGCGGCCGACCAGTGCCGCAGGTTGACGGCGGCGATCCGGGCGGTGGCCTCGTCGGCGTCGACCCCGCGCACCCGCAGGTCGAGGCTCGCGAAGGCCATCGCGTCGGCCCCGAGCCCGCAGCCGAGGTCCCACACCTCCTCGACGCCGGCGGCGACGAACCGCTGCGCGTGCCGGGCCGCGACGGCCAGGCGGGTCGACTGCTCGAGACCGTCGGCGGTGAAGAGCATGCCGGCCGCGAAGTCGCCGAACTTCTCGGTGCCGCGGCTGCGCAGGCGCGACTGGTTGAGCGCCGCGGCCACGAGGTCGGGCTCGTAGCCGGCCTCGCGCAGCTTCGTCTGCAGGTGCAGCGCGCCCGCCTCGTCGTACGGTGGCAGCGACTGGAGCAGCGCCCACCCCTCGCCGGTGGCGAGGCGGTCGACCATCGCTGCGTCCATGGCGCCATCCTGCCAGCCGCTGACCGGCGCGACGCGACCGACGATTTCTGGCACTCGACTTGACCGAGTGCTAATGGCAAACCTAGATTTGCCGTGTTGGCACTCTCGGCCTGAAAGTGCCAGCGCCCTCCTCGAGGGAGGTCGACCCCCGCGACGGCGACCCGCCTCGAAGAGCCCACAGTCCGCAAGTCATCTCCGACTGTCCCGAAGGGAAGGTCACCACCGTGTCGGTTTCCATCAAGCCGCTCGAGGACCGCATCGTCGTCAAGTCCCTCGAGGCCGAGCAGACCACCGCGTCCGGCCTCGTCATCCCCGACACCGCCAAGGAGAAGCCCCAGGAGGGCGAGGTCCTCGCCGTCGGCCCGGGCCGCTTCAACGACAACGGCACCGAGCGCGTCCCGCTCGACGTCAAGGTCGGGGACAAGGTCATCTACAGCAAGTACGGCGGCACCGAGGTCAAGTACGGCGGCGAGGAGTACCTCATCCTCTCCGCGCGCGACGTCCTCGCCATCGTCGGCTGACCGACACCCCCGCAACGCCGTTGACCGCACCCCGGTGAGCCCCGACCGGGCTCCCGGGGTGCGTCCGGTTCCCGGCCCACACCACGCCACCGCAACACCCGAGCCAGAAGGAACACCATGGCCAAGATGCTGGAGTTCGACGACTCTGCCCGTAAGTCCCTCGAGCGCGGTGTCGACGCGCTCGCCAACGCCGTCAAGGTGACGCTCGGCCCCAAGGGCCGCAACGTCGTCATCGACAAGAAGTGGGGCGCCCCCACGATCACGAACGACGGCGTGACGATCGCCCGCGAGGTCGAGCTCGAGGACGCGTACGAGAACCTCGGCGCGCAGCTCGCCAAGGAGGTTGCGACCAAGACCAACGACGTCGCCGGTGACGGCACGACCACCGCGACCGTCCTCGCCCAGGCCATGGTCAAGGAGGGCCTGCGCAACGTCGCCGCCGGTGCCGCTCCGGCCGCGCTCAAGCGCGGCATGGACAAGGCCGTGACCGCCGTCAACGACGAGCTGCTCAAGCACGCCCGCGACGTCGACGGCAAGGACGAGATCGCCTCCGTCGCCACGCTGTCCGCCCAGGACGCCACCCTCGGTGGCCTCATCGGCGAGGCGTTCGACAAGGTCGGCAAGGACGGCGTCATCACCGTCGAGGAGTCCTCGACGACCGCCACCGAGCTCGAGTTCACCGAGGGCATGCAGTTCGACAAGGGCTACCTGTCGGCCTACTTCGTCACCGACACCGAGCGCATGGAGACCGTCCTCGAGGACGCCTACATCCTCATCAACCAGGGCAAGATCTCCTCGGTCGCCGAGGTCCTCCCGGTCCTGGAGAAGGTCGTCCAGTCGGGCAAGCCGCTGCTCATCATCGCCGAGGACGTCGACGGCGAGGCCCTCTCGACGCTCGTCGTCAACAAGATCCGCGGCACGTTCAACGTCGCCGCCGTCAAGGCCCCCGGCTTCGGCGACCGCCGCAAGGCGATGCTCCAGGACATCGCCGTGCTCACCGGTGGCCAGGTCATCGCGCCCGAGGTCGGGCTCTCCCTCGACCAGGCCGACCTCACGGTCCTCGGCCAGGCCCGCCGCGTCGTCCTCACCAAGGACGACACGACGATCATCGACGGTGCGGGCGAGCAGTCCGAGGTCACCGGCCGCGTCAACCAGATCAAGGCCGAGATCGAGCGCACCGACTCCGACTGGGACCGCGAGAAGCTCCAGGAGCGCCTCGCCAAGCTCGCCGGTGGCGTCTGCGTCATCAAGGTCGGCGCGCACACCGAGGTCGAGCTCAAGGAGAAGAAGCACCGCATCGAGGACGCGATCTCCGCGACGCGCGCCGCGATCGAGGAGGGCATCGTCGCCGGTGGCGGCACCGCCCTCATCCACGCCGCGACCGTCATCGACGGCCTCGGCCTGTCGGGCGACGAGGCCACCGGTGCCGCGATCGTCCGCAAGGCCGTGCAGGAGCCGCTGCGCTGGATCGCCGAGAACGCGGGCCTGCAGGGCTACGTCGTCACCTCCAAGGTCGCCGAGATGCCGCTGGGCCAGGGCCTCAACGCCGCCACGGGCGAGTACGGCGACCTCATCGGCGCCGGCGTCATCGACCCGGTCAAGGTGACGCGCTCCGCGCTGCGCAACGCCGAGTCGATCGCCTCGATGATCCTGACGACCGACACCCTCGTCGTCGACAAGCCCGAGGACGAGGCCGAGGCCGCCGGCGGCCACGGTCACGGCCACGGCCACTGACCGAGGCACTGACCGAGGGCTCGCACCCGGTTCACCGCACGACAGAGAGGGCCGCTCCCCGTTGGGGAGCGGCCCTCTCCGCGTTCCGGCGGCGCCACCCCGTCGTGGGGCTGCCGGAGCGTCCGGGTCCCGCCCGGTGTCCGTGCCGGTCGACGTCGTCGGCGACCGTGGGTCGGTGGGTGGGTCGGGGGTCGGTGGGTGCGGCCGGGTGGGCCGGTGGTGGACGGGTCGTGGATGGGTGGCGGTCAGGACGCCGCGGCGACGCCGTCGTAGAGCAGCTCGCGCTCGCCCTCGGTGAGGCCGCCCCAGACGCCGTAGGGCTCGCGGACCTCCAGCGCGTGGGAGCGGCAGGCAGCCACGACCGGGCAGGCCGCGCACACGGCCTTGGCCTGGGCGTCGCGGTTGCGACGGCGCGGTCCGCGTTCGCCCTCGGGGTGGAAGAACACGTCGGGGCTGACACCGCGACACGCTCCCTCGAGCTGCCAGTCCCAGAGGTCGGCAACCGGTCCGGGCAGGCGGGTGATCTCGGCCATGAAGTCGTCTTTCGGGTCGGGCGGGTGGAGCCGCCGGGTCGAACGGGCGGCCGGAGGTTTCGCCTTGCGAGGCCGCGGAATCGACGCTAACCGGGCGCAGGATCACGGTAAAAGAGCGGAATCTTCAAGACTTGTTCAAGACTTGCCAACCAGATGGCATGCTCGTCGGGAAGCCCCGGCGCGAGGGTGCGACGGTGCCGGACGGCCCCGGAACAGGGTCGGGAACGACTACCATGAGGGCGCTCCGCCGGGAGCGCGGGCAGGCCAGGAGGGTGGCTCCACCCGGGGTGCGGCACCGCACCCGACGGCACCGGCGAGCACGACGCACGACGTACGACAGACGAGCACGACACACGACCATCGGGGGAGCGAGGTGCCATGGGTCTGGGACGCTCGACGTCCGTCCGAGTAACGCCGGGCGGCGTCGCCGCGATGGAGCGGGTGGACGCACGCCCGCTTCGTGACCTCGCGGCCGCCGCCGGACGTGATCCCCGCGCCCACGAGTTGCTGCTCGCCCGGGTCCGGGACATGGCGCTGAAGTACGCGCGCGTCCGCCTCGGCCGGTTCGGTGCCGAGGACATCGCGCAGGACGTCGCCCAGGAGGTGTGCATGGCTGTCATGACGGCCCTGCCGACCTACGAGGAGCGCGGCCTGCCCTTCGAGGCGTTCGTCTACACCATCACCTCGCGCAAGCTCGCCGACGCGCAGCGCGTGGCCATGCGCGGCCCCGCGCCCGTCCCCGAGGTGCCCGACGCACCCGACGACGCGCCCTCTCCCGAGTCGGTGGCCGTCATGCGTGACCAGGCCGCCACCGTCATGGCCCTGATGCAGCGGCTGCCGGCCCAGCAGCGCGAGATCCTGACGCTCCGCGTCGCCGTCGGCCTGTCCGCCGAGGAGACCGCCGCCGCGCTCGGCATGTCCGCCGGCGCGGTCCGCGTCGCCCAGCACCGGGCGCTCGGCAAGCTGCGTGCGCTCGTCGCCGCGGCCGAGGCGGGTGACGTCGCATGACCGACCTGCACCCCATCGACGACATCGCCGCCGACGACCTGCTCCTCGACTCCCTCGGGCGCGGCTCCGTCGGCTCCGGCGAGCCCGTGGCCGCCCTGCTCGGGGCGCTCGCGGCGCACGCGGACACCCCGCTGCCGGGGCGTTCGGCGCACCGCCGGCGTCGGACCCAGCACCGCTACCTCGGCGCGTTCGCCGCGCTCGCCATCGCCGCCTCGGGAGCCGGTGTCGCGGCCGCCGTGTCGCTGCCGGACCGTGGCCCGAGCAGCGCCGACCGGGCGCGCGTGCTGCAGCAGATGGAGGACAGCGCCCACAGCTCCGCCCCGAGCGGCCTCTTCGCACGGCTCGGCCTGCCGCAGACCGCCGGCACGACGCAGGCCAGGGGGCTCGTCCTCGTCCGCCGCGCCGACGGGGCCATCGTGCTGCTCCCGCCGGCGCAGGCCGCGGCCGTCGAGGCCGCAGTGCTCGCCGACGGGCCCGCAGGCAGGCAGGGCCACGCCGGCCAGGGCGGCACGGGCGACCAGGGAGCCGTCGGCGCCGGCCAGGCGGTCCACCCCGCGGGTGGTGCCACCGGCCAGGGTGGCGACGAGCAGGGCAACGACGGCCAGACCGCCGACCAGGTGACCAAGGGCACGAAGGCCGGCAACGGCGCCAAGGGCGGCAACGGCACCAAGGGCACCAAGGGCACCAAGGGCGGGAAGAGCACGACCGGCACCCCGACGCCCCCGGCCCCGACGCCCACCGAGCCTGTCCCGTCGACGCAGACGCTGAGCACGACGGCCCCGACCGGGCCCAGCCCCTCGGGCTCGGGCAGCCAGCGACGCACGTCCTCGCCGACGCCGCCGGTCAAGGGCCGCGCGGGCTCCACCGGCAGCGCCGCCGGCAGCCTCACCGGGGACGCCGGTGGCAGCGCCGTCGCGTCCGGGGCCGACGGCACCCTGACGCTCCTCGACGACACGGCGACCACGCTCGTCGACGGCACGAGCGCCGTCGTCGGCGGCCTGCTCGGCGCCGGCTGAGACGCGTCCGAGGGGCCCTCGCGCAGCCCTTAGACTTGGGCAATGAGCCTCGGATCGTCTGACGTGCCCGCTGCTTTCGCCACGATGGGGCTGACGTACGACGACGTCCTGCTCCTGCCCGGCTACAGCGACCTCGCCCCCAGCGACATCGACACCACGACGCGCCTCACCCGCGAGCTGTCGATCACCTCGCCGCTCATCTCGGCCGCGATGGACACCGTCACCGAGGCTCGCATGGCCATCGCGATGGCCCGTCAGGGCGGCCTCGGCGTGCTGCACCGCAACCTCTCGATCGCCGACCAGGCCTACCAGGTCGACCTCGTCAAGCGCACCCAGACCGGGATGATCTCCAACCCGATCACCATCGGTCCCGACCGCACCCTTGAGGAGCTCGACCAGATCTGCGGCGAGTACCGCGTCTCGGGCCTGCCGGTCATCGGCGAGGACAAGAAGCTCATCGGCATGGTCACCAACCGCGACCTGCGCTTCACGCCCGTCGCCGAGTGGGCCACGACCCTCGTGCGCGACGTCATGACGCCGATGCCCCTCATCACCGGCCACGTCGGCATCACCCGCGACGAGGCCACCGCGCTGCTGCGCCAGCACAAGCGCGAGCGGCTGCCCATCGTCGACTCCGAGGGCCACCTCACCGGCCTCATCACCGTCAAGGACTTCGTCAAGGGCGAGCAGTTCCCCGACGCGAGCAACGACGCCGACGGCCGCCTCATGGTGGGCGCGGCCATCGGCTACTTCGGCGACGCGTGGGAGCGGGCCACCACGCTCATCGAGGCGGGCGTCGACGTCCTCGTCGCCGACACCGCGCACGGCCACGTGCGCCTGCTCATCGAGATGGTCGAGCGGCTCAAGAAGGACCCCGCCACGCGCCACGTCCAGGTCATCGGCGGCAACGTCGCGACGACCGCGGGTGCGCAGGCGTTCGTCGACGCCGGGGCCGACGCCGTCAAGGTCGGCGTGGGCCCGGGCTCGATCTGCACCACCCGCATCGTCACCGGCGTCGGCGCCCCGCAGGTTACGGCCGTCCACGCCGCCGCCCAAGCGTGCAAGCCGGCCGGCGTGCCGGTCATCGCCGACGGCGGCCTGCAGTTCTCCGGCGACATCGCCAAGGCCATCGTCGCCGGCGCCGACTCCGTCATGATCGGCTCGCTCCTCGCGGGCTGCGAGGAGAGCCCCGGCGAGCTGATCTTCGTCAACGGCAAGCAGTTCAAGAGCTACCGGGGCATGGGCTCGCTCGGTGCGATGAGCAGCCGCGGCAAGAAGTCCTTCTCCAAGGACCGCTACTTCCAGGCCGAGGTCGAGTCCGACGACAAGATCGTGCCCGAGGGCATCGAGGGCCGGGTCGCCTACCGCGGCCCGCTGTCGGCGGTCGCCCACCAGATGCTCGGCGGCCTGCGCCAGTCGATGTTCTACGTCGGTGCGCGCACCGTCCCCGAGCTGCAGGAGAAGGGCCAGTTCGTGCGGATCACCTCGGCCTCGCTCAAGGAGAGCCACCCGCACGACATCCAGGGCATCGTCGAGGCGCCGAACTACTCGACGGGTGGCTGACACCCGCGTCGGCGAACGCGAGGTCCGGCGCGGTCACCGGGCTCGATAGGATCTGCCGGTGACCGAGATCGAGATTGGCCGAGGCAAGCGCGGCCGCCGCGCGTACTCCTTCGACGACATCGCGGTCGTGCCCTCGCGGCGCACCCGTGACCCCGAGGAGGTCTCGGTCGGCTGGCAGATCGACGCCTACCACTTCGACATCCCGGTCATGGCCGCGCCGATGGACTCCGTCGTCTCGCCCGAGACCGCCATCGCGCTCGGCAAGCTCGGCGCCCTGCCCGTCCTCGACCTCGAGGGCCTGTGGACCCGCTACGAGGACCCGACGGCCCAGCTGCGCGAGATCGCCGCGATCGAGCCGCACGCGGCCACGGCGCGCATGCAGGAGATCTACGCCGAGCCGATCAAGCCCGAGCTCATCACCGAGCGGCTGCGCCAGCTGCGAGAGGCCGGCGTCACGGTGGCCGGCGCGCTGTCGCCGCAGCGCACCCAGCAGCACTGGAAGACCGTCGTCGACGCCGGCGTCGACCTCTTCGTCATCCGAGGCACGACGGTCTCGGCCGAGCACGTGAGCGGCCGGGCCGAGCCGCTCAACCTCAAGCGGTTCATCTACGAGCTCGACGTCCCGGTCATCGTCGGTGGCGCCGCCTCCTACACCGCGGCCCTGCACCTGATGCGCACCGGCGCTGCCGGCGTCCTCGTCGGGTTCGGCGGTGGCGCGGCGCACACGACCCGCACCGCCCTCGGCATCCACGCGCCGATGGCCTCCGCGGTCGCCGACGTCGCCGCCGCCCGCCGCGACTACCTCGACGAGTCGGGCGGCCGCTACGTCCACGTCATCGCCGACGGCGGCGTGGGCACGTCGGGCGACATCGTCAAGGCGATCGCGTGCGGCGCCGACGCCGTCATGCTCGGGGCGGCCCTGGCGCGCGCCACCGACGCTCCCGGCGGGGGCTACCACTGGGGTCCCGAGGCCCACCACTCCGAACTGCCCCGCGGTGAGCGCATCGAGCTCGGCACGCAGGCCTCGCTCGAGGAGATCCTCTTCGGCCCGGGCCGCCGCGCCGACGGCACGACGAACGTCGTCGGGGCCCTGCGGCGGGCGATGGCCACGACCGGGTACTCCGACGTCAAGGAGTTCCAGCGCGTCGAGGTCGTCGTCTCGCCCTACCTCGGTAACTGAGTCGAGACCGTGACCCGGCTGGGCCTGCACTGGACGAGTCGATAGGATCGACGGATCGCGTTCCGCCGGGGGAGGTCAGGGAACGCGTCGTGCGGCCAGCCCCCCGCACGTCCGCCGACACCGACACCAGCGTTGGGTTCGCCCTGCGCGGGAAGGCCTTCCCTCCATGACCGACCCGACCCCCGAGACGACGCCGACGCCGCGAGAGCCGGGCAGCAGCCCGCTGTTCAGCATCGTCACCGCGGTCTACAACGTCTCGCGGTACCTGCCGGAGTTCTTCGCCTCGGTCGAGGCCCAGACGTTCGACCTGTCCCGACTGCAGGTCGTGCTCGTCGACGACGGCTCGACCGACGACAGCCTCGAGGTGGCCCGTGCCTGGGCCGAGCGGGTGCCGTTCGAGGTCGTGGTGCTGACCCAGGAGAACGCCGGCCAGGCCGCCGCGCGCAACGCCGGGCTCGAGGTCGCCACGGGCGAGTGGGTGACCTTCACCGACCCCGACGACACCGTGAACCCCGGCTACCTCGCCTCGATGGCCACCTTCGCCGCGCAGCACCCCGACGTCCAGTTCCTCTCGGCCAACGTCGTCCTGCGCATGGAGGCCACCGGCGAGGAGCGCAAGCACCCGCGCTACCGGATGTACGGCAGCAACCTGCTCGTCGACCTCGACGTCGCCACCTCGTTCATCCCGGGCAGCTCGACGACCTCCGCCATGCGCCGCGACGTCATCGGCGACCTGCGCTTCAACCCGGGCCTGCGCCCGAACTTCGAGGACGGCGACTTCGCGGTGCGCTACCTGCTCCGCGCGCCGAGCCGGCGCACGGGGTTCCTCGCCTCGGCGAAGTACTTCTACCGCAAGCGGGCCGACCAGTCCTCGACGCTGCAGACCGGCATCTCGGCGCTGGGCCGCTACGCGACGGTGCCGCGCGAGGGCTACCTCGCCCTGCTGCGCGAGGCCACCGAGCAGTACGGCCGGGCCCCGATGTGGCTCCAGCACGTCGTCCTCTACGAGCTGTCGTGGTACTTCTCCTCCGAGGACGCCATGGGCGCGTCGGCGGCCGCCATCGAGGGTGAGCTCGCCGCGTCGTTCCGTGAGGTCCTCGCGGGCATCGCGCAGCTGCTCGACGCCGACGTCGTCGACTCCTTCGGCATCCGCAAGCTGCAGCCGCACTGGCGCGACATCCTGCTGCACGGGCTGGGCGCCGAGGACTGGCACACCCCGTACGTCGTCACCGACCGCTACGACCGGGTCCGGCGCGAGGTCCGCGTCCGCTACCGCTACGTCGGCCGGCCGCCGGCCGAGCAGGTCTACACCCGTGGCTCCCTCGGAAGCCCGCGTCACGCCAAGACCCGCGCCATCGAGTTCTTCGGCGACACACTCATGTGGGAGCGGGTCATGTGGGTCGACGCGCGGGGCACGCTCGAGGTGCGCCTCGACGGCAAGCGCGTCGAGCTGTACGGCGACTGGCTCGGCCAGCGCACCCGCGCGCTCGGCGCCAAGGCGATCGCCCGACGCTTCCGCCCGGCGCCCAAGCGCCGCAAGGAGGCCCTGTCCCGGCTGAAGGTGGATCCGGTGCGGGTGT
>NZ_MLJO01000040.1 GCF_001956915.1 Intrasporangium flavum
TCGGTGAGCAGGCGCAGGGCCTCGGGGTCGACCTCGAGGAAGGTGCGGCCTCCCGGACCCTCGACGGTTCGCACCCCCTCGGTGGTGAGGAGCCGGTACGGCGTCTCGTCGGCGCCGATGGGCAGCAGGTCCTCGTACTGGAAGTCGCTCACTCGTTCTCCTGGTCGCACCCGGTCGCGCACGGGCAGCCACCGGCCTGGTGCAGGCGGACCCCGGCGGCACCCACGGTAGCGCGCACGAGACGGCGGGCAGCGGGCGGTGTCACCGGCGCCACGTCACCGGCGCCACGCGCGTCCGCCGATGGTGCGAAGCGCGCGAAGGGCCACGAATGGGCTCGAACGCGGACGAATGCCCGTGAGTCGCCACGAACGGGTACGAGCGCGTCGGTTCCACGGGATCCACGCGTCACGGCTCGCTCGTATAGCCCACGTAACACTTCTGCAAAAGTGGCCACAGTTGTGGCGCACGTCACGCTTGTGGTGTTGGGTGAGAGTGACGGGTCGACGGGTGCTCATGCTCCGTCAAGCCGACAGCCGGTGGTGACGCCGGAATCCTGTGGAACACCGGCCTCGCTTCGCCGGTCAGCTTGGGGCCGATGACGCCCTCAATCCTTCCAAGGAGGAGCAGGAATGTTGAACCGAAGAGCAGGGCTCACGGCCCTGATCGGCATCTCCGTCGCGGGTCTGGCGGCCGGCTGCCTGTCGTCGAACTCCGGGGGCTCCACCAGCGCCGGCACGGCGAGCGGCCCCGGCAAGAGCACCATCGAGGTCATGTACGGCCTCGGCCCCGACACCGAGCCCGGCTTCAAGGTCGACGTGCAGAACTGGGCCAAGCAGAACGGCATCACGGTGAAGTTCACCAAAGCCGCGTCGTGGGACACCGAGATCCGCACGCGCGTCCAGGGTGGCAACCCGCCCGACGTCGGCCTGTTCCCGCAGCCCGGGCTCATGTGCGACCTCGCCAAGCAGAAGAAGCTCGTCCCCTTCGACGACGCCACCGTGGCCACGGACAAGGAGACGCTCGTCCCCGGGTTCGTCGAGGCCGGCACGTGTGCCGACAGCAAGGTCTACGGCCTGCCGAACGAGGTGAGCGTCAAGAGCATCCTGTGGACCGACGCCCCGTCGTTCAAGGCGGGTGGGTACACCGCCCCGAAGACGCTCGACGAGCTGCTCACCCTGACGCAGAACATCAAGTCGCAGGGCAAGGTCCCGTGGTGCATCGCCGCGGAGTCCGGCGCAGCCACCGGCTGGCCCATCACCGACTGGATCGAGGACCTCGTCCTGCGCTTCGCCGGCCCCGACAACTACGACAAGTGGGTCAAGGGCGAGCTGAAGTTCAACAGCCCGGAGATCAAGCCGGCCTGGGACTACTTCCAGAAGATCGCCTTCGGTGACGGCTACGTGCGCGGCGGCACCAAGTCCATCGTCGCGACGAACTTCCAGACCGGCGGCAACGCGCTGTTCACCAAGCCCCCGGGCTGCTACCTGTTCAAGCAGGCCACGTTCGTCGCGAACAAGGGCGGTTTCCCCGACTCCGTCATCGCCAACCTCGACACCGAGACCATGCCGTTGCCGTTCCCGGCCAAGACCGAGGGTGACAACCCGGTCCTCGTCGGTGGCGACCTCGCGGCGGCCTTCAACAACGACCCCAACACCCTCAAGCTGCGCAACTTCATCGCCAGCAAGGAGAACGGCACGCAGCAGGCCAAGAACGGCGCGTTCTCGCCGCACAAGACGGCCGACGTCTCGCTCCTGCCGAACAAGACCCTCCAGACGATCGCGTCCGACGTGCTCTACAAGGCGACGGCCGCGCGCTTCGACGGCTCGGACGCCATGCCGGCCAAGGTCGGTGCGGGCACCTTCTGGACCGAGCCGGTCAAGTGGCTCTCGGGTCAGCAGGACCTCGAGACGACTCTCAACAACATCGACGACAGCTTCCCGAAGACCGGTAGCTGACGCCGCCTGGCCGCGGGGGTGACCACACCGGTCGCCCCCGCGGTCGACAGCGCGTTCTCCCACTCGAGAGAGGAAGTGCCATGGCCATCAAGATCATCAACGCGGTGATCGCGATCCTGGGGGGCATCGGCGGCGCCATCATCATCTTCTGGATCCTCAACAAGCTCGCGGAGTCGCTGAAGGGCCGTTGGGAGGACCGGGTCAAGCCGTGGATGTTCGCCGGTCCGGCGATCCTCGCGATCGCGGTG
>NZ_MLJO01000041.1 GCF_001956915.1 Intrasporangium flavum
GGTGGATCCGGTGCGGGTGTTGGCGGCGCGTCCGCAGGTGCGCAAGGTGTTCGGTGATGCGTGGGTGTTGATGGATCGGATCCATGATGCGAACGACTCGGGTGAGATCTTGTTCCGGTACCTGCGTGATCACCGGCCGGAGGTGAATGCGTGGTTCGTGCTGGAGAAGGACACGCCGGACTGGAAGCGTCTGAAGGACGACGGGTACGGGGCGCGTCTGGTGGCGCACGGGTCGTTGCGGTGGAAGCTGTTGATGATCAATGCGGGGCATCTGATCTCCTCGCACATCGACAAGCCGGTGCAGGAGCCGCCGGCGGTGATGGCGCACCTGCCGGTGCCGCGGTGGCGGTTCACGTTCCTGCAGCACGGGGTGATCAAGGATGACCTGTCGCGGTGGTTGAACCCGAAGCGGATCGATGTGTTCGTGACCTCGACGCCGGGGGAGTACGAGTCGATCGCGGGTGAGGGGTCGCCGTACGTGTTCACCGACAAGGAGACGGTGCTGGCGGGGTTGCCGCGTTTTGACCGGTTGCACGAGAAGGCGAAGCAGTTCGGTGGGGACGGGTGTGACCTGATCCTGGTGGCGCCGACGTGGCGCAACTGGTTGGTGCCGCCGTTGAAGCCGGGTAGCCAGCGTCGGGTGATCGACCGGCACTTCTTCGAGACGGACTATGCCAAGGCGTGGACGGCGTTCCTGTCGAGTCCGGAGCTGGCGGAGCTGGCGGCGCGGACGGGGCGTCGGGTGGCGTTCCTGCCGCATCCGAACATCCAGCCGGTGCTGGCGAAGATGGACCTGCCGGATCATGTGTTGCCGTTGTCGTTCGATGGTGCGGATGTGCAGGAGTACTTCGCGCGGGCGGCGGTGCTGGTGACGGACTACTCCTCGATGGCGTTCAACACGGCGTACATGGATCGGCCGGTGGTGTACTTCCAGTTCGACGAGGCGCGGGTCATGGCTGGTGGTCACGTGGGTCGGGCGGGGTACTTCCAGTACCGGCGTGACGGGTTCGGTCCGGTGGTGGCCGAGGCGGGTGACGCGGTGGCTGCGGTGGTGGAGATCGCCGAGCACGGGTATGCGGCGACGCCGGAGTACCAGGCGCGGATCGAGGCGACGTTCCCGATGCGTGATGGTCGGTGCTGTGAGCGGGTCACGGCCGCGATCGAGGCCCTCGACCGCCCGGC
>NZ_MLJO01000042.1 GCF_001956915.1 Intrasporangium flavum
AATGTGTGTCCGGCTGCGTCCTACTCTCCCACACCGTCACCAGTGCAGTACCATCGGCGCTGAAGGGCTTAGCTTCCGGGTTCGGAATGGAGCCGGGCGTTTCCCCTTCGCTATGACAGCCGAAACTCTATGGAGATCTCAAACAAACAGTGTGGGAGTTCGTTTGTGTCTCGGGAACTGCACAGTGGACGCGTAGCATCTTTGATGAATCAAGTTATCGGCTTATTAGTACCGGTCAGCTCCACACATTGCTGTGCTTCCACATCCGGCCTATCAACCCAGTCGTCTAGCTGGGAGCCTCTCACCCTCGCGGGTCTGGAAACCTCATCTTGAAACGTGCTTCCCGCTTAGATGCTTTCAGCGGTTATCACTTCCGAACGTAGCTAATCAGCGGTGCTCCTGGCGGAACAACTGACACACCAGAGGTTCGTCCATCCCGGTCCTCTCGTACTAGGGACAGCCTTTCTCAAGTTTCCTGCGCGCACAGCGGATAGGGACCGAACTGTCTCACGACGTTCTAAACCCAGCTCGCGTACCGCTTTAATGGGCGAACAGCCCAACCCTTGGGACCTACTCCAGCCCCAGGATGCGACGAGCCGACATCGAGGTGCCAAACCATGCCGTCGATATGGACTCTTGGGCAAGATCAGCCTGTTATCCCCGGGGTACCTTTTATCCGTTGAGCGACGGCGCTTCCACAAGCCACCGCCGGATCACTAGTCCCGACTTTCGTCCCTGCTCGACATGTCTGTCTCACAGTCAAGCTCCCTTGTGCACTTACACTCAACACCTGATTGCCAACCAGGCTGAGGGAACCTTTGGGCGCCTCCGTTACCTTTTAGGAGGCAACCGCCCCAGTTAAACTACCCACCAGGCACTGTCCCTGATCCGGATCACGGACCGAGGTTAGATATCCAGAACGACCAGAGTGGTATTTCAACGTTGACTCCACCAGCACTGACGTGCCGGCTTCACAGTCTCCCACCTATCCTACACAAGCCGTACCGAACACCAATACCAAGCTGTAGTAAAGGTCCCGGGGTCTTTCCGTCCTGCTGCGCGTAACGAGCATCTTTACTCGTAGTGCAATTTCGCCGAGTTCGTGGTTGAGACAGTGGAGAAGTCGTTACGCCATTCGTGCAGGTCGGAACTTACCCGACAAGGAATTTCGCTACCTTAGGATGGTTATAGTTACCACCGCCGTTTACTGGCGCTTAAGTTCTCAGCTTCGCACTTGCGTGCTAACCGGTCCCCTTAACGTTCCAGCACCGGGCAGGCGTCAGTCCGTATACATCGTCTTGCGACTTGGCACGGACCTGTGTTTTTAGTAAACAGTCGCTTCTCCCTGGTCTCTGCGGCCGATCACGCTCGGGAAGCAAGTTCCGTCACGATCAGGGCCCCCCTTCTCCCGAAGTTACGGGGGTATTTTGCCGAATTCCTTAACCACGATTCACTCGATCGCCTTGGTATTCTCTACCTAACCACCTGAGTCGGTTTGGGGTACGGGCGGCTCGAACCTCGCTAGAAGTTTTTCTCGGCAGCATAGGATCACCCTCTTCCCGCATTCGCGGTCACTATCAGGTCTCAGGCTTCATGCGGTCCGGATTTGCCTGGACCGCGCCCTACACCCTTGGACGTGGACAACCATCGCCACGCGGAGGCTACCTTCCTGCGTCACTCCATCGCTTGACTACTACCCGCTCGGGTCGTGCGCTCCGCACACCCGATGGGACCGAAGTCCCGGTGGGTGTGTTTCAGGCACTTAGCATCACGGGGTTCATCATGGGCGGTTCTTCGCCGGTTCCGGAATATCAACCGGATGTCCATCGACTACGCCTGTCGGCCTCGCCTTAGGTCCCGACTTACCCAGGGCAGATTAGCTTGACCCTGGAACCCTTGGTTATTCGGCGGACGGGTTTCTCGCCCGTCATTCGCTACTCATGCCTGCATTCTCACTCGTGTAGCCTCCACGGCTGGATCACTCCGCCGCTTCCCTGGCAACACGACGCTCCCCTACCCATCAACACGCCTGGACACCGAACCCGCAGGTGTCGGTGCCGAGCAGTATGTCAATGCCACAGCTTCGGTGGTGTGCTTGAGCCCCGCTACATTGTCGGCGCGGAATCACTTGACCAGTGAGCTATTACGCACTCTTTGAAGGGTGGCTGCTTCTAAGCCAACCTCCTGGTTGTCACAGCAACTCCACATCCTTTCCCACTTAGCACACGCTTAGGGACCTTAGCTGGTGATCTGGGCTGTTTCCCTCTCGACTACGGAGCTTATCCCCCGCAGTCTCACTGCCACGCTCTCACTTACCGGCATTCGGAGTTTGGCTAACGTCAGTAACCTGGTGAGGCCCATCGGCTATCCAGTAGCTCTACCTCCGGCAAGAAACACGTGACGCTGCACCTAAATGCATTTCGGGGAGAACCAGCTATCACGGAGTTTGATTGGCCTTTCACCCCTACCCACAGCTCATCCCCTCAGTTTTCAACCTAAGTGGGTTCGGTCCTCCACGCAGTCTTACCTGCGCTTCAACCTGGCCATGGGTAGATCACTCCGCTTCGGGTCTAGACCCAGCGACTAAAACGCCCTGTTCGGACTCGCTTTCGCTACGGCTTCCCCACACGGGTTAACCTCGCCACTGAGCACTAACTCGCAGGCTCATTCTTCAAAAGGCACGCTGTCACCCCACACGCCCAACGGCGGGAGGCTCCAACGGATTGTAGGCACACGGTTTCAGGATCTATTTCACTCCCCTCCCGGGGTACTTTTCACCTTTCCCTCACGGTACTTGTCCGCTATCGGTCACCAGGGAATATTTAGGCTTAGCAGGTGGTCCTGCCAGATTCACACGGGATTTCTCGGGCCCCGTGCTACTTGGGATCCCTCACTGGAGTCCACACCATTTCGTCTACGGGGGTCGCACCCTCTATGCCGAGCCATTCAATGCTCTTCGACTATGACGCAGATTTCTCACTCCATGCCAGAATGTCAGTTCCGGCTGCGAGGTCCCACGACCCCGGACATGCAACGCCTGACAGCTATCACACACGCCCGGTTTAGCCTCATCCGCTTTCGCTCGCCACTACTCACGGAATCACTGTTGTTTTCTCTTCCTGTGGGTACTGAGATGTTTCACTTCCCCACGTTCCCTCCACACACCCTATATATTCAGGTGCGGGTGACTGGACTTGCCTCCAGCCGGGTTTCCCCATTCGGAAATCCTCGGATCACAGCCTGGTTATCGGCTACCCGAGGCTTATCGCAGATTCCTACGTCCTTCTTCGGTTCCTGGTGCCAAGGCATCCACCGTGTGCCCTTAAAAACTTGAGCCACAAAGATGCTCGCGTCCACTGTGAAGTTCTCAAAACACAACCGGCACCCACCACCACCCCACACCGACATACATCGGCATCCGTGAGGATCGGGCGGGCCCACACCCAGAAGAAACAGGCACCCACACCAGCTGCTCGCCGGCGTGGGGGTCTGATCCCTCAGGACCCAACAACGTGTCAGGCACCGCCCCACCACCCGCCACGTTCCACTCCCTCCCCCAGCAGAGCCGGGATCGACGGGTTGTACTTGTGTACGGGCACCAGGTCGGTGCCAACTAATCGATGTTCCACCCATGAGCACCCGCTGCCCCACACTCGGGGACAGACCGGGCTGCCATAAATGACTGCTCCTTAGAAAGGAGGTGATCCAGCCGCACCTTCCGGTACGGCTACCTTGTTACGACTTAGTCCCAATCGCCAGTCCCACCTTCGACGGCTCCCCCCACAAGGGTTGGGCCACCGGCTTCGGGTGTTACCGACTTTCGTGACTTGACGGGCGGTGTGTACAAGGCCCGGGAACGTATTCACCGCAGCGTTGCTGATCTGCGATTACTAGCGACTCCGACTTCATGGGGTCGAGTTGCAGACCCCAATCCGAACTGAGACCGGTTTTTTGGGATTCGCTCCACCTCGCGGTTTCGCAGCCCTTTGTACCGGCCATTGTAGCATGCGTGAAGCCCAAGACATAAGGGGCATGATGATTTGACGTCATCCCCACCTTCCTCCGAGTTGACCCCGGCAGTCTCCTATGAGTCCCCACCATCACGTGCTGGCAACATAGAACGAGGGTTGCGCTCGTTGCGGGACTTAACCCAACATCTCACGACACGAGCTGACGACAACCATGCACCACCTGTACACCAGTCCGAAGACGCACCCATCTCTGAGTGATTCCGGTGTATGTCAAGCCTTGGTAAGGTTCTTCGCGTTGCATCGAATTAATCCGCATGCTCCGCCGCTTGTGCGGGCCCCCGTCAATTCCTTTGAGTTTTAGCCTTGCGGCCGTACTCCCCAGGCGGGGCGCTTAATGCGTTAGCTGCGGCACGGAACCCGTGGAATGGGTCCCACACCTAGCGCCCAACGTTTACGGCATGGACTACCAGGGTATCTAATCCTGTTCGCTCCCCATGCTTTCGCTTCTCAGCGTCAGTAGTGGCCCAGAGACCTGCCTTCGCCATCGGTGTTCCTCCTGATATCTGCGCATTCCACCGCTACACCAGGAATTCCAGTCTCCCCTACCACACTCTAGCCTGCCCGTACCCACTGCAAGTCCGGGGTTGAGCCCCGGATTTTCACAGCAGACGCGACAAACCGCCTACAAGCTCTTTACGCCCAATAATTCCGGACAACGCTCGCACCCTACGTATTACCGCGGCTGCTGGCACGTAGTTAGCCGGTGCTTCTTCTGCAGGTACCGTCACTTGCGCTTCTTCCCTGCTGAAAGAGGTTTACAACCCGAAGGCCGTCATCCCTCACGCGGCGTCGCTGCATCAGGCTTTCGCCCATTGTGCAATATTCCCCACTGCTGCCTCCCGTAGGAGTCTGGGCCGTGTCTCAGTCCCAGTGTGGCCGGTCGCCCTCTCAGGCCGGCTACCCGTCGTCGCCTTGGTGAGCCACTACCTCACCAACAAGCTGATAGGCCGCGAGCCCATCCCAGACCGAAAAACTTTCCACACCATACGGATGCCCGTTGGTGTCATATCCGGTATTAGCTCCGGTTTCCCGGGGTTATCCCAGAGTCTGGGGCAGGTTGCTCACGTGTTACTCACCCGTTCGCCACTGATCA
>NZ_MLJO01000043.1 GCF_001956915.1 Intrasporangium flavum
TCGCGGAATACCTCGAATCGCGGAGGGCCTCGAGTCAGGGGGCTGCGACGAGGCGGTCGGCGGTGGCGCGGGCCCAGGCGTCGGCGGCGAGGACGTCCTCGAGCGTCAGCTCCTCGACGCGGGAGGCGGGCTCGGCGGCGTACGCGTCAACCACGCGGGCCACGGTGTCGACGATGTCGACGAAGCCGATGCGTCCGTCGTGGAAGGCGTCGACGGCCACCTCGTTGGCGGCGTTGTAGACGGCCGGCCACGTGCCGCCGGCCTCGCCGACGCGTCGGGCCAGGGCGACGGCCGGGAAGGCGTCGTCGTCGAGGGGCTCGAACTCCCACGACTGCGCCTTCGTCCAGTCGCACGGCACGTCGACGTCGGGCACCCGTTCGGGCCAGCTCATCCCGAGCGCGATCGGCACGAGCATCCGCGGCGGGCCGGCCTGGGCGATCGTCGAACCGTCGACGAATTCGACCATCGAGTGGATCATCTGCTGCGGGTGCACGACGACCTCGATGCGCTCGAACGGGATGTCGAAGAGCAGGTGCGCCTCGATGACCTCGAGCCCCTTGTTGACGAGCGTCGCCGAGTTGGTCGTGATGACCCGGCCCATGGCGAAGTTCGGGTGCGCGAGGGCCTGCTCGGGCGTGACGTCGGCCAGCTCGGCCCGACTGCGGCCGCGGAACGGCCCGCCGCTCGCGGTGACGACGAGCCGGCGCACCTCCACGGCTCGGCCACCCCGAAGGGACTGGGCGATCGCCGAGTGCTCGCTGTCGACGGGCACGATCTGGCCCGGCGCCGCCAGCGCCTTGACGAGCGGGCCGCCGATGATGAGCGACTCCTTGTTCGCCAGGGCGAGCGTCGTCCCGGCCCGCAGGGCCGCCAGGGTCGGCTCGAGGCCGATGGCGCCGGTGATGCCGTTGACGACGACGTCGGCCTCGCGCGCGGCGAGCGTCGTGCTCGCACCGGGGCCGGCGAGCAGCTCGGGCGCGTAGCCGGTGACGCCCGACGCGTCGGCGGCGGCCGCGAGGGCCGCGGCGAGGTCGTCGGTGCTCCCCGCCGCGACGGCGACGACCGGGACGCGCAGGGCCACCGCCTGCTCGGCGACGAGGGCCACGTTGGACCCGGCGGACAGGCCGACGACCTCGAACCGGTCGGGGTTGCGGCGCACGATGTCGATGGCCTGGGTGCCGATCGACCCGGTGGAGCCGAGCAGGACGATCCGGCGGGGGCTGGCGGTGGCGGCGGCGGTCACCCCCGCATTGTTCCGCACCGCCGGTCAGCGACCGCGGCGGGCGTCGGGCCCCCGAAGGTCAGGCCGTGACGCCGCGCGAGCGGAGCAGCTCGTCACGCTTGAACGCGTACGCCACCGCCCACGTCATCCGCATCCGGTAGAGCCGGATGTCATCCCCCCACGAGAACGGGCTGCTGCCGTAGTGAGCAGTCCAGTGCGCGTCGACGGCGTCGAGCTCGGGACCGGCAGGGATGCGGTCGGCGTAGCCGTGGCTGAAGAGGGCGAGCTCCTCGCCGTCGACGTGCGCGACGCTGACGGCCGGACGCCGCTCGAGGTGCCGTGCCTTGGCCGAGGTGCCGCTCGTGCCGAAGGTCCACGTGCCGTTGAGGAAGTGCCCGTCGAGGGCGCTGATGCGTGGCTCGCCGCCGGCGGTGACCGTGGCGACGCTCAGCACCTTCATCCCCGTGAGGAGCTGGGCGAGCTGGCGGGCCGTCAGCGTGCGATCGTCGGTGATGATGCCGCGCAGGTGGCCGGTGGCCCTGGCGTGCGAGCGGTCGAGGAGCTCCTGCAGGGCGTCGAGCTCGGCCTCGGTGTCGTCCATCCCCCGACGGTAGGCGCTGGGTCCGACAACGCACCCGACCGTCCGTGCGCCGTCACCACCACCCGAGGTCGCCGAGCGAGTCGACGTCGTAGTCGGCCCAGGTCCACCACGCCGACCGCGTCAGGTAGGGGCGCGCGGGGGCGACGACGTGCGGCGGTGGGAGCAGGACGCTGGAGGGCACGCTCGGACGCCCGCCCGGCACGGGGCCGGCGACGGCGTCCGTGACCACCTCCGGGGCGGCCGGCGCGTCGGGCTCCCCCGGCGGCGCGGACGGTGACCCGCCCGGCCCGAGCGACCCCCGCGAGCCCGGCGAACCCGGCGGCAGGAAGCCGGTGCGTGGGTCGCGCGGCGCCGCGGTACCGCCCTCCGCGAGCGTCCGCACCGTCTCGAGCCGGGCCCGCAGGAAGGCCGTGAGGGCCGAGGTGTCCGGCGTCGTGCCCGGCGTGGTCGGCAGCCACGCCGTCACGGTCTCGCGCAGCCGGCAGCCGTCCGGCGTCGGCTCCACGACCGTCTCGACGTCGCTCTCGCGCGGGGCGCTGAGGTCGCGCTCGACGATGCGCGTCGGCGCGGCCGACTCGACGAGCACCGACACACTGGCGGCGCGGCGGCCGTCGGCGCCGCGGTGCACGGCCAGCACGTGCTCGGTGCCGGGCGCGTCGGCGAGCTCGAGCCGGACGACGCGCTCGACGTCGGCGTGCAGCAGCGGCGCCGACGCCGGGTCGGCGAGGAAGGCCCACAGCCGGTCGGGCGTCAGGGTGAGGTCGACCGATGCGGACACCGTCACCGGCACGACGCCGGCGGCGACCGAGCTCGGCGTCGACGCGTCGCGCCGGTCGGGCACGGTCGCGGCCTCGGGCACGTCGCGCGGGCGTCCCTCGACGTCGGCCTTGAGCCCGAGCAGGCCGCGCGCGATCCAGGTGCGGGCGAACCCGGCGAGCGGGTCGCCGGGTGCCAGCCCGTCGAGCACCTGCGCCACGACCGTGCCGTGGTTGAGCGGTTCGACGGTCGTCGTCAGCTGGAAGGGCGCGGCGCCGTCGGCCGAGCGGGCCACGACGCGTCGCCCCGGGTCGAGGTCGACGACCGTCGACAGCCCGGCCCAGAGCCGCCCGTCCGAGCGGCGCCACACGCCGGCGAACTCGGGCAGCCCGGTCGGTTCGGCCCGCGGGAGCGCGAGGACGCCGACGCAGTCGACGCCGTGCTCGGCGTCGGGCGCCGGCGCGACGAGGGCCCGCCAGACGGCGTCGGGCGTCGACTCGACGAAGACGCGGTGGCTGACGTTGCGGGGCACGACCGTGACCGGCTCCTGTGCACCGCCGTCGCCGAGCAGCCCGCGCAGGAAGCCCATCGCCACGGCCTCAGGAGACGAAGACGCGCTCGTCGATGAGGCGCTCGGTGACCGCCTTGCCGATCGGGTCGAACCGGCCGTGCTCGAAGTCCTTGGCGAACTCGAGCTCGACGCCGGCGCGGCCGTGGCGGTTCTTCTCGATGCTGAAGACCGTCCACCCGCGGAACCGCTGGATGTTGCCGAGGTCGTAGACGAGGTGCTCGCGCGAGACGACGTCGACCTTGTCGTTGACGATGAGCACGACGTCGGCCTCGTAGGCCAGCGCCGAGGACCCGCGCAGGTCGTGGGTCCGCATGCGGTGGCCGCTGCCGAGGGCCTCCTTGTCGGCGGCCGAGATGGTGACGATCGGGACCCGGGCCGCGAGCGCGAGGTCCTTGAGGCCCTCCGCCACGGCGGTGACGCGCGCGTTCTCGTCCTCGCCGTCGACCGGGACCTTCTGGATGTAGTCGAGCAGGACGAAGGGCGCCTGCCCGGTGGTCTGGGTGACCCGCCCGATGACGGCCGCGATCTCCTCGAGCGAGGTTGTCGCACCGGAGGACTCGTGGATCTGGAGGCGGTCGCCGTAGCCGACGAGCGCGTCGTGGGCGGCGGTGCCGCCGGGCAGGTCGGCGAGCACCGAGGCGAGCGACGCTCCGCCCGAGCCGACCTCGAGGGCGCGCCGCACCTCGACGACGCCGGCGACGTCGCCCGCGTAGGCACCGCTCGCCTCCACGGCCTCCATCGAGATGAGCCGCTCGAGGAGCGTCCAGGACTCGTGCTCGTAGGAGAAGACGACGGCCGAGCCGCCCGCCGCCACGGCGTTGCGGGCCATCTGCAGACCGAGCGTCGTCTTGCCGTGCCCCGCCGGTCCGCCGAGGAGCACGAGCTCGCCGGCGCGGAAGCCGCCGGTCAGCGTCGCGTCGAGGACGGGGAACGCCGTCGGCCACACCTGGGCGCCGGCGACGCCGCCGCGTCGCAGCACGTCGTCGGTCTCGGTGAGCAGCGCGTCGAGCGCGCGCAGCGAACCGGCATCACGGTGTCCAGCAGGGGTGACCATGCGCACGATTGCACCACGGGACCCCCTCCCGTGACCGGGTTTTCACGCAGGACGCCGGGGCACCCGCAGGTGCCCCGGCGTCCGGTACGCGTCAGAGCGCGATGCCGACGTACTTCGTCTCGAGGTACTCCTCGATGCCCTCGAAGCCGCCCTCGCGACCGACGCCCGACTGCTTGACGCCACCGAACGGCGCGGCCGGGTTGGACACGATGCCCTGGTTGACGCCGACCATCCCGTACTCGAGCTCCTCGCTGACGCGGATGGCGCGGGAGAGGTCGCGGGTGAACAGGTAGGCCACGAGGCCGTACTCGGTGTCGTTGGCGAGCCGGACGGCCTCGTCGTCGTCGGAGAACGACGTGACCGGTGCGACCGGGCCGAAGATCTCCTCGCGGGCGAGGTCGGCGCCGGTGGGGACGTCGGCGAGGACGGTGGGCTCGTAGAACCAGCCGGCACCCTCGCGGGCCTTACCGCCGGTGAGGACGCGGGCCCCCTTGTCGACGGCGTCCTGCACGAGCGCCCCGACCTTGGTGCGGGCGTTCTCGTCGACGAGCGGGCCGACGTCGACGCCGTCCTCGGTGCCGTGCCCGAGGGTCAGCGCACCCATCCGCTCGGCGAGACGCGACGAGAACTCGCCGGCGAGCGACTCGTGGACGTAGAACCGGTTGGCGGCGGTGCAGGCCTCACCGATGTTGCGCATCTTGGCCAGCATCGCGCCCTCGACGGCCTTGTCGAGGTCGGCGTCGGCGAAGACGAGGAACGGGGCGTTGCCGCCGAGCTCCATCGAGACGCGCAGGATGCCCTCCGCGGCCTGCTCGATCAGCTTGCGGCCCACCGGGGTCGAGCCCGTGAAGGTCAGCTTGCGCAGGCGCGGGTCGCGGATGATCGGCTCCATGACGTCGCCGGTGTGGCTCGTCGTGACGACGTTGAGGACGCCGTCGGGCACGCCGCACTCCTTGAGGAGGTCGGCGAGGGCCAGCATCGTGAGCGGCGTCTGGCTCGCCGGCTTGACGACCATCGTGCAACCCGCGGCGATGGCCGGGCCGATCTTGCGGGTGCCCATCGCCAGCGGGAAGTTCCACGGCGTGATCATGAGCGTCGGGCCGACGGGCTGCTTCATCGTCATGAGGCGCGTCGCGCCGTTCGGGGCGGTGGACCACCGGCCGGAGACGCGCACGGCCTCCTCGGAGAACCAGCGGAAGAACTCCGCGCCGTAGGCGACCTCGCCCCGCGACTCGGCGAGCGTCTTGCCCATCTCGAGGGTCATCAGCGTCGCGAACTCGTCGGTGCGGGCGACGATGCGCTCGTAGGCGTCGCGGAGGATCTCGCCGCGGTCGCGCGGAGCCGTGCGGGCCCACTCGGCCTGGGCGGCCACGGCGGCATCGAGCGCGGCCCGGCCGTCCTCGACGGTCGCGTCGGCCACGTGGGCGATGACCTGGCCCGTGGCCGGGTCCTCGACCGCGATGGTCGCGCCGCTGCTGCTGTCGCGCCATGCCCCACCGATGAACAGCCCCTTGGGGACCGCCTCGACCACCGACTCGAAGGTCGACTTCACTGACTCCTGTGTCACGCCTGCCATGCTCCTCAGCCTAGGTCCCGTGCGGACCGGTTCTCTCTCGGGTGGTTCTGGGGTGGATCGCGGTGGATCGCGGGGTGTGGGGTGGGCCGCCGACGGCCTCAGCGGTCCTCGAGGCCCCACGGCGAGCCGTAGCCCTCGGGCTTCGGCGCCGCGAGCAGCTCGAGGAAGGGGACGGCGTCGAAGGCCTCGGGCCCGAGCACGCCGGCGCCCTTCCACGTGCCGCGGGCGAGCAGCTCGAGCGCGACGACCGGGTTGACGGCGGTCTGCCACACGACGCACTGGGCGCCGTAGTCGCGCATCGTCTGCTCGTTGTCGACGACGTGGAACAGGTACGTGCGCCGCGGCTGCCCGTCGGTGCCGGTGCCGGTGACGAAGAGCCCGGCGCAGGTCTTGCCCGTCATCCGCGGTCCGATGGTCGCGGGGTCGGGCAGCACGGCCGCGACGACGTCGCGCGGGCTCACCTCGACGCCCTTGACGAGCACCGGCTCGGTGCGGTCGAGGCCGAGGGTGTGCAGCACCTTGAGGATGCCGATGAACTCGTCGCCGAGGCCGTACTTGAAGGTCGCGCGCTTCGCCTCGACCCAGCGCGGCATGAGGAGGACCTCCTCGTGCTCGACGTTGACGCACTCGACCGGGCCGATGCCCTCCGGGAAGTCGAAGACCTCCGGCTCGCTGAACGGCTCGGTCGTGAACCAGCCGCGGTCCTTCTCCCACACGACGGGCGGGTTGAGGCACTCCTCGATCGTCGTCCACATCGAGAAGCTCGGGGCGAAGACCTCGTTGCCGTCGTCGTCGCGCACGACGAGGTTGGCGCCGTCGCGGGTGCCGAGCTCGTCGATCTCGGAGAACAGGTGGTCGGCGGCGTAGCGGGCGAACACGTCGGACAGCCCCGGTTCGACGCCGATGCCGACGAGCGCCAGGCGGCCGTCGGCCTCCCACTCCCCCGCCACCTCGAACTGCTCGTCGCCGAGCTTGACGCCGGTCTCGGCGTACGGTCGCTCGGGGTGCGGCCGGGACAGGCTCATCGCCATGTCGAGGTAGTCGGCCCCGGCAGCCTTGGCGCCGTGGAAGATCGGCAGGTTGAACTTCGGGTCGACGGCGTTGAACACGTGGGTGGCGCCGTGCTCGCGGGCGAGCGCGGTGATGGCACCGGCGTCCGACGCGTCGACGCGCGCCGCGACGAACCGCGTCTCTGCCGGGTGGCGCTCGACGACGGCTGCGACGGTGCGCTCGGCTCGCGTCGCGTCGTAGTCGGCGACGACCCACTGCTCGAAGAAGTCGCGCTCGGCGGCGATGCGCGCGGCGGCGTCACCGACCCCGCCGGAGCCGATCATGAGGACACGCACGAGGTATCAGGCCACCTGTCGGTTGCGTCGCCTCGACACGACCTGGCCGGTCATGACGACGACGAGGGCGAGCAGGAACATCAGGGTTCCGATGACGTATACCTGCACGGGCACGCCACGGGCTGACGCGCCCCAGACGTACATCGGGAACGTGATCGAGCTCGGGCTCGCGTTGAAGTTCGTGATGATGTAGTCGTCGAAGGACAGCGAGAAGGCGAGCAGGGCACCGGCCGCGATGCCGGGGGCGGCGAGCGGGAAGGTGACCCGCAGGAACGTCTGGGTGGGGTTCGCGCCGAGGTCGGCGGCTGCCTCCTCGAGCTTCGGGTCGAGGGTCGCGACGCGCGCCTTGACGGCGACGACGACGAACGACACGCAGAACATGATGTGGGCGATGAGGATCGCGCCTCGGCCGGACGGCACCCCGAGCATCAGGAAGAGCGTGAGCAGGCTCGAGCCCATGACGACCTCGGGCGTGGCCATCGGCATGAAGATGAGCAGGTTGGTCGCCGACCGGCCCCGGAAGCGGTAGCGCCCGAGGGCGAACGCGATCATCGTGCCGAGCACCGTGGCGGCGAGCGAGGCGATGACCCCGATCTGCAGGCTCAACCCGAGCGACTCGCAGATCCCTTGTGCTCCACACGGGTTCGTCCAGGCAGCAGTCGAGAACTCGTTGAAGTTGTAGTTGAACCGGCCCTTCGGCTCGTTGAACGAGAAGATCGCGACGACGATGTTCGGCACGAGCATGTACACGAGCACGAGCAGGCCGGCGACGGCGATGAGGTGCCGCTTGATCCAGGCCATCAGAGGAGCTCCTCCGTCCCGGCCCTGCGGACGTACACCATGACCATCGACACGATGGTGACGAGCATGATGAACGACAGGGCCGCAGCGAGCGGGTAGTCGAGGACGCGCAGGAACAGGACGTCGATGACCGAGCCGAGCATCGTGGTCTGCGTGTTGCCGAGCAGCTTGGCGTTGACGAAGTCGCCCGCCGCGGGGATGAAGGTCAGCAGCGTGCCCGCCACGACGCCGGGCAGCGACAGCGGCCACGTGACCCGCCGGAAGGTCTGCCACGGCGAGGCGTAGAGGTCGCCGGCCGCCTCGAGCAGACGTGGGTCGAGCCGCTCGAGCGAGGTGTAGAGCGGCAGGATCATGAACGGCAGGAAGTTGTACGTCAGGCCCATGATGACGCCGAACTGCGAGTAGAGCAGGGAGTCGTTGTTCGTCAGGCCGATCGCCTGGAGCAGGTCGGTGATGTGCAGGGTCCGTGCCACCTGCGTCACGAACCCGTCCTCGGACAGGATGGTCCGCCACGCGAGCGTCCGGATGAGGAAGCTGGTGAAGAACGGCGCGATGACGAGGACGAGGACGAGGTTCTTCCAGCGCCCGGCCTTCTGCGCGATGAAGTACGCGAGCGGGTAGCCGAGCAGCAGCGTCAGCAGCGTGGCCGTGCCGGCGTAGACGAGCGATCGCAGCATCTGCGGCCAGTACTGGCTGAACGCGTCGGCGTAGATGCCGACGTTGCCGGTGAAGACGTAGCCGTCGTCGACGTTGCCCTCCTGGAGGGACTGCGACGCGAGCGTGATCATCGGCGCGACGAAGAAGATGACGAGCCACAGCAGACCCGGCAGCAGCAGTGCGTAGGGCACCCAGTTGCGTCGGCGTCGGGGTGCCTCCGGAGCTGCAGCCGACCCCGACGGGTGGGCGGTGGCCGACGGGAGGACGGCCTGGTCAGCCACGCTCGTCCACCAACTCCGCGCCGGCCTCGGCGTCCTGCGACGCGTCGAGCGCGAAGCCGTGCTCGGCGGCCCACGAGACCGTGACGTTCTCCCCGAGGTTCGCCCGCGCCGTGCCGTCGTTCTGCTGGACGACGGCCAGCTCCTGGCCCCACGGCATCTCGACGCTGTACTGCGTCGCGACGCCGGTGAACGAGACGTCGCGCACGATGCCCCGCAGCCGGTTGGGACCGCCGGACTCGCCCAGGCGCAGCTTCTCGGGGCGCACGCCGAGCCACACGTCGCCACCGGCGTCGGGCAGGTGGTCGCGCACGACCTCCAGCTCGGCGTCGTGGCTGCGGACGCGGACCACGCCGTCGGTGCTGCCGCTTCCGATGACCGACGCTCGCAGCAGGTTCGACTGGCCGAGGAAGTTGGCCACGAAGGTCGACCGCGGGTTCTCGTAGAGGGTGGCTGGGTCGCCGAGCTGCTCCATCCGGCCCGCGTTCATGACGGCGATCCGGTCGGCCATCGTCATGGCCTCCTCCTGGTCGTGCGTCACGTGGATGAAGGTGAGGCCGACCTCCTGCTGGATCCGCTTGAGCTCCATCTGCATCTGGCGGCGCAGCTTGAGGTCGAGGGCCCCGAGGGGCTCGTCGAGCAGGAGCACGTCGGGACGGTTGACGAGGGCCCGCGCGAGGGCCACGCGCTGCTGCATCCCGCCGGAGAGCTGGGTGGGTCGCTTGCTGCCGACCTGGCCCAGCTCGACGAGCTCGAGCGCCTCCTGCGCCTTGCGCTTGGCGTCCTTGTCGCCGCGCCGCTTGAGGCCGAACATGACGTTGTCCACGACCGACATGTGCGGGAACAGCGCGTAGGACTGGAACACGGTGTTGACGTTGCGCTGGTAGGCCTTCGTGTCGGTGATGTCGTCCTCACCGATGCGGATGCGTCCTGCCGTGGGCGCCTCGAGGCCCGCGATCATCCGCAGCGTCGTCGTCTTGCCGCAGCCGGACGGGCCCAGCAGCGCGAAGAACGAGCCCGCCTCGATCGTGAGGTCGAGCGGCTGAACCGCCGTGAAGGTACCGAACTCCTTGGTCAGGCCGACGAGCTGGAGGTCGCCCTTTGCCGTGCCAGCCATCAGCCGGCCGTGACCGAGGCGAACATGCGGGAGTACTTCGTCTCCTCGGCCTCGGTGAGGCCGCGGAACACCTGGGCCCGGGCGAGCACGTCGGCGGGCGGGACGATGAGGGGGTTCTTGCCGAGCGACGGGTCGATCTTGAGCAGCTCGTCCTTCGTGCCGGCGACCGGCGCGATGTAGTTGACGTACGCCTCGACCTGGGCCATGACCTTCGGGTCGTAGTAGTAGTCGATGAGCTTCTCGGCGTTCTTCTTGTGCTTGGCCAGCGCCGGGATGACGAAGTTGTCCGACCAGAGGGTGAAGCCCTTCTCCGGCAGCGTGTACTGGATGTTCGGGTCGTCGAACTGCAGCTGGACGACGTCACCGGTCCACGCCACGCAGGCCGCGATGTCACCCTTGGCGAGGCCGTCGGTGTACTCGTTGCCGGTGAAGCCCTTGATCTGCCCGGCGTCCTTGGCCTGCTGGATCATGTCGATCGCAGCCTGGAAGTCGGCGTCGGTGAACTTCGAGATGTCCTTGCCCTGCTCCATCATCACGAGGCCGACGGTGTCGCGCATCTCGGTCAGCAGCGTCACCTTGCCCTTGAGCGCCGGGTCGGTGAGCAGCTGGGTGATCGTCGTGATCTTCTTGCCGCCGGTGGCCTTGAGGTTGTAGCCGATGCCGGCGAACCCGCTCTGCCAAGGCAGGGAGTAGAGCCGGCCCGGGTCGAACTCGACGTTCTTCAGGGAGGGTTCGAGGTTCTTGGCGTTCGGGATGTTGGCGAGGTCGAGCTTCTGCAGGTAGCCCTGGCGGATGAGTCGCGCGACCATCCAGTCGGTGCTGCACCAGACGTCGCGGCCGGTGTCCTTGCCCTGCTGCAGGAGCGGGCGCACCTTGGCGTAGAACTCGTCGTTGTCGAGGTAGTCCTCGGTGTAGTTGACCTTGATGCCGGTCGCCTTGGTGAACGCATCGAGCGTCGGACGGGTCTTCGTCTTGTCGTCGACGTCGATGTACTCGGTCCAGTTCGACCAGTTGACGAGCTTCTCGGTGTCGGACATGTCCTGCGCGGCAGCGGCCGTCTTCGACGCCGTTCCGGACGCTCCGCCGCTCGTCGGGTTCTTGCCCGCCGACCCGCACGCGGCGAGGAAGGCGGCTGCACCGACACCGGCGGCGCCCATCATGGCCGACCGGCGCGAGACCAGGCCCCGCATCAGGGCCGCGCGCAGGACCGGGTTGTCCAAGGACTTCTCGTTCATGGGTGACTACTCCAGGGGTTTCGATGGGTCACGGGGAGGATCGACGTCGACCCGGTCGTGCGGTGCCGGTGGCCCGGCGGATCGTGACGCCGCCGGGCGACCGGCGGAGCCGGTTCAGGACTCGATGTTGGCCATGACGTGCTTGATGCGCGTGTAGTCCTCGAATCCGTACATGGACAGGTCCTTGCCGTAGCCGGAATGCTTGAAACCCCCGTGGGGCATCTCGGCAACGATCGGGATGTGCGTGTTGATCCAGACGCACCCGAAGTCGAGCTTCTTGCTCATCCGCATGGCGCGTCCGAAGTCCTTGGTCCACACGCTCGACGCCAGGCCGTACTGGACGCCGTTGGCCCAGGCGAGCGCCTCGGCCTCGTCGGTGAACTGCTGGACGGTGATGACCGGACCGAAGATCTCGGTCTGGATCTGCTCGTCGTCCTGGCGCAGGCCGGCGAGCACGGTGGGCTCGAAGAAGAAGCCGTCACCGAGGCCCTCGGCGCGGCGGCCGCCGGCGGCCACGCGGGCGTGGTCGGGCAGGCGGTCGATCATGCCGCCGACGTGGGCGACCTGGTTCGCGTTGTTGACCGGGCCGAAGAGGGCGTCGGGGTCGTCGGGCAGACCGACCTTGGCCTCGTTCTTCGCGTACTCGGCGAGCGCGGCGACGAAGTCGTCGTGGATGCGCGGGCCGGCGAGCACGCGCGTGGCAGCGGTGCAGTCCTGGCCGGCGTTGAAGTAGCCGGCGACGGCGATGCCCTCGACCGCGGCCTCGATGTCGGCGTCGTCGAAGACGACGACGGGCGCCTTGCCACCGAGCTCGAGGTGGACGCGCTTGAGGTCCTTCGCCGCGCTCTGCGCGACCTGCATGCCGGCGCGGACCGAGCCGGTGATCGCCACGAGGGCCGGGGTCTGGTGCTCGACGACCATGCGGCCCGTCTCGCGGTCGCCGGTGACGACGTTGAAGGTGCCCTCGGGCAGGAACTCCGAGGCGAGCTCGGCGAGCAGCAGGGTGGTCTCCGGCGTCGTGTCGGAGGGCTTGAGCACGATGGTGTTGCCCGCGGCGAGCGCCGGGGCGATCTTCCACATCGCCATCATCATCGGGTAGTTCCACGGCGTGACCTGGCCGACGACGCCGATCGGCTCGCGGCGCACGAACGAGGTGTGGCCCTTCATGTACTCGCCGGCCGACTTGCCCTCGAGGACGCGCGCAGCGCCGGCGAAGAACCGGAGCTGGTCGACCATCGGCGGGATCTCCTCGCTCGCCGTGAGGGCGTGCGGCTTGCCGGTGTTCTCGCCCTCGAGACGGACGAAGTCGTCGGCCCGGGCCTCGATGGCGTCGGCGAACTTCAGCAGCGCGGCCTGGCGCTCGCCCGGCGTCGTGTCACCCCACGTCTCGAACGCCTTCGACGCGGCGTCGTAGGCCCGGTCGACGTCGCCCTGCGTGCTGACCGGTGCCTTCGCGACGACGGCGGCGGTGGCCGGGTTGACGATGTCGGTGGTCGCGTCGTTCTCGGGGTCGAGGTACTGGCCACCGATGAAGTTGCGGAGCTGGCGCGGCTGCGAAGTCATGTCGGAACTCTAAACAGAGTTCTGCGCAATGGTGAAGGGTTGCGTCGATAAAACTTCGGAATCAGTTGCGCGGGGGCTTGCCAACGCTGCGTTCCACAGGTCAAGATCGGGCCCATGACGACCATCCGAGGCGTGGCCAACGGGGCCAACGGGGCCAATGGGGCAAACGGCGGTGCCAAGCGGTCTCGCCGCGGCGTCAACCTCGACGACGTCTCCAAGACGATCATCGAGCTGCTCCAGCAGGACGGCCGCAAGTCCTACGCCTCGATCGCCACCGAGGTCGGCCTGTCCGAGGCGGCGGTGCGCCAGCGCGTGCAGCGCCTCCTCGACGCCGACGTCATGCAGATCGTCGCGGTGACCGACCCGCTCCAGGTCGGCTTCCAGCGTCAGGCGATGATCGGCCTGCGCGTCACCGGCGACATGACCGCCGTGGCCGACGCGCTGTCCGACATGGACGAGGTGTCCTACGTCGTGACCACTGCGGGCAGCTTCGACGTGCTCGCCGAGGTCGTCTGCGAGGACGACGACCACCTCCTCGAGCTGCTGACCAAGCGGATCCGCACCCTCGAGGGCGTGCTCGCCACCGAGACGTTCGTCTACCTCAAACTCAACAAACAGCTCTACAACTGGGGAACACGATGAGCATCAACCCGAACGAGGTCTGGGAACCGGCGTCGGACCAGCGCACCCCCGCGGGCACGCTGTTGTCGGATGCCGCGCGCGATCACCTGTGGATGCACTTCACGCGCCACTCGGTGTTCGAGGACCCCGGGGACGGTGGCCTGGGCCACTCCGTGCCGATCATCACCCGCGGGCAGGGCTGGAAGATCTGGGACGACCGGGGCAACGAGTACATCGACGGCCTCGCTGGTCTCTTCGTCGTCCAGGTCGGCCACGGCCGGGAGGAGCTCGCCGAGGCGGCGGCCAAGCAGGCCAAGGAGCTCGCGTTCTTCCCGCTGTGGAGCTACGCGCACCCCAAGGCCATCGAGCTGGCCGAGCGCCTGGCGGCGAAGGCACCCGGCGACCTCAACCGCGTCTTCTTCACCACCGGTGGCGGCGAGGCCGTCGAGACCGCGTGGAAGCTGGCAAAGCAGTACTACAAGCTGACCGGCAAGCCGACCAAGCACAAGGTCATCTCGCGGGCGGTCGCCTACCACGGCACGCCCCAGGGCGCCCTGTCGATCACCGGCATCCCGGCGGCCAAGGAGATGTTCGAGCCGCTCGTGCCTGGCACGTTCCGGGTGCCGAACACCAACCAGTACCGCGCCCCCGAGCACCTGCGCGACGACGAGAAGGCCTTCGGCCGCTGGGCCGCCGACCGCATCGCGGAGGCCATCGAGTTCGAGGGTCCCGACACCGTCGCGGCCGTGTTCCTCGAGCCGGTGCAGAACTCCGGTGGCTGCTTCCCGCCGCCGGCCGGCTACTTCGAGCGGGTCCGCGAGATCTGCGACGAGTACGACGTCCTGCTCGTGTCCGACGAGGTCATCTGCGCCTTCGGCCGCATCGGCTCGATGTTCGCCTGCGACGACTTCGGCTACGTGCCCGACATCATCACGTGCGCCAAGGGCATGACGAGCGGCTACTCCCCCATCGGCGCGATGATCGCCAGCGACCGCCTCTTCGAGCCGTTCAGGAAGGGCACCGACTACTTCCCGCACGGCTACACCTTCGGCGGGCACCCGGTGTCGGCGGCCGTGGCCCTGGCCAACCTCGACATCTTCGAGCGCGAGGGCCTCAACGACCACGTCAAGCAGAACGCCCCGGCGTTCAAGGCGACGCTCGAGAAGCTGCTCGACCTGCCGCTCGTCGGTGACGTCCGCGGCGCCGGCTACTTCTACGGCATCGAGCTCGTCAAGGACAAGAAGACCCGCGAGACGTTCAACGACGCCGAGTCCGAGCGGCTGCTGCGTGGGTTCCTGTCCAAGGCGCTCTTCGACGCCGGCATCTACTGCCGCGCCGACGACCGCGGTGACCCCGTGGTCCAGCTCGCCCCGCCGCTCATCATGGGCCAGGAGCAGTTCGACGACATCGAGTCGCGGCTGCGCTCGGTGCTGACGGAGGCGGAGAACCACCTCTGACGCGTCGCGCCCGTCGCGCTCACGCGTCAGGACGTCCCGGGAGGGGACGGCGGCCGAGGGGCCGGTCACCGAGGAACGGTGACCGGCCCCCGGTCGTTTCCCGGGTACGTGACCGGCGACCGCCGCCGGCACCCCGTCGCCACATGTGACGCCGACGCAAGGAGACGACATGGGATTCCTCGACCGACTGCTGGGCCGTGAGCCGCAGTCCCGACCGGCCGCGGGCCAACCGGGGTGGGGCGGGGCCGCGAGCGCCCCGGCCCCCACCGGTGCCCCGTATGCCGCCCCCGGGGCCGACCCCTACGCGGTGCCCGCGCCGCGCGGTGGTGCCTCCACCGAGGACGAGCGCGCCATCGCCCGCTACCGCTACCTGCTGCGCACGGCGCCGCCGGAGGACCTCGAGCGCGTCCACTCCGACGCGTTCGCGCAGCTGTCCCCCGAGCAGCGCCAGATGGTGCTCCAGCGGCTGACCGAGGACCTCCCCGAGTCCGAGCGCCCGCGCAGCGACGCGCCTGCCGACCTGGCCCGAAGCGCCACCCGCGCCGAGCTGCGCCGGCCCGGCTACCTGCAGGGTGCCTTCGCCGGTGGTGGGCGCGGCATGGGCGGCGGCATGGGGATGGGCGGCATGATCGCCGGCTCGATGCTCGGCACCATCGCCGGCGTCGTCGTCGGGTCGGTCGTGGCCGACGCCCTCTTCGACGGCTTCGACCAGTCCCCCGAGGCCGCCCAGGCCGGCGAGGGTGACGGCTCGGCCGACGCGTCCGACAGCGGCGACGCCGGTGGCGCGGGCGACACCGGTGGTGACGTCGGGGCCGGCGACGCCGGTGGCGACGTCGCCGCGTCCGGCGAGGGCTTCGGCGGCGGCGACCTCGGCGACTGGGGTGGCGGTGGCGACCTCGGCGGCGACTTCGGTGGTGGCGACTTCGGCGGCTTCGGCGACTTCTGACCCCCGTCGAAGCCGGCCGGGCCGCCGCGAGTCCGGCTCCAGGCCTGACCCCGCAACACACCGAGTAGTCGCCAACCCGTTCGGGTTATTCCACCCGGACTTGGCAGCTACTCGGTGTGTTCCGGGGGTGGGGGTGCTTCGGGGGGGGTCAGAATCCGAACGCGGAGCGGCCCCGTCAGACGCCGGCGAAGGCGTGGAAGAGCGCCGCGATGCCGAGGATGACCGGGATCGAGGCGAAGGTGCTGACGAAGATGACGTCGCGGGCCAGGTTCACCTCGCGGCGGTAGCGCACCGCGTAGGTGAAGATGTTCTGCGCCGTCGGCAGCGCGGCCGTGACGACGACGGCGAACAGCGCCTCGCCGCGCAGCCCGAGGGCCAGGCCGACGCCGAGCGCGACGGCCGGCATGAGCAGCACCTTGAGGCCGACGATGGACCACACGTGCTCGGCCGCGCGGCCCGTGGCCGGTCGTGGGCCGCGCCGCAGCGAGATGCCGAACGCGACGAGCATCGACGGCACGGCCATGCGCCCCAGCAGCTCGATGGGGTCGGCGATCACCCGCGGCAGCTGCACGTCGAAGACCGCGATGAGCAGGCCGGCGATGGCACCGAGGGTGATGGGGTTGCTGAACATCCGACGGAACGACTGGAGCAGGCGCGGTCGCTCGCCGCGGGCGTCGCTGTCGAACAGGGCCATGTAGACCGGGGTGATGACGAGCAGCTGCATGAGCAGGGTCGGGGCGACCCACGCGACGTCGCCGAGCACGTAGAGGGCGATCGGGATGCCGAGGTTGCCCGCGTTGACGTACGCCGCGGACAGGCTGCCGATGAGGCGAGAGCCGAGCGACCCTCCGGCCCAACGGAACCGGGCGATCGCCAGGTAGATGCCGACGATCACGGCGAAGCTGATGAGCGAGGTGACGAGGTTGGCCGACAGGACGGCGTCGAGGGGCGTGCGCTGCATGACGGTGAGCAGCAGCGCGGGCGAGGCGACGTGGAAGGCCAGTCGCGAGAGGGTCACCTGCGCGCTGTCGTCGAGGACGCGTCGGTCGGCGAGCAGCCAGCCGACCGCGACGATGATGGCGATCGTGGCGAAACCCTCGAGGACACCGAGCACGCCGTGATCCTCGCAAACCCGGCACCGTCCCGTGACACCGGTCCGCCCACCGGCACGCCGCCGCGCTGAACGGCCGGCGGCGCTGCATGACGGCAGGATGACGCCATGGAGATCGAGAGCCTCGACGCGCTGGAGGACCACCTCGACGACGGCACGCCCCTGGGTGGCCTGCGCCTGCAGGACCTCGACCTCACGGGGTTCGCGCAGCGCTTCGCCGAGCACACCGACCTGACGGGTCTCGTCGTCCTCGGTGGCACGGTGCCGGCCGAGGTCGCCGAGGTGCTGCTGCGCCGTGGCGCCATCGTCTTCCCCGGCATCGCCGACGCTCCGGTCGACCCGTGGCGGGGCCTCTACCGACCCCAGGACCTCTACGCCGGGCTCGACGCCGGCTACGAGGCCACGCCCGACGCCCGGGCCTACCGGTGGTTCGTCGACGCCCACCTGCGCACCGACGCCTACTGCACCCTCGTGCGGGCCATCCACGACGACACCGTCACCGACGACCTCGACGAGCTCGTCGCCGGCCGGTCGGTCGTCGGCGTCATGGGCGGCCACCGCGTCGAGCGGGGCACCGACGCCTACGCCGCCGCCGCCCGACTCGGGCACCGGCTCGCCGCCGACGGTCACCTCGTCGCCACCGGCGGAGGGCCCGGCGCCATGGAGGCGGTCAACCTCGGCGCGCTCTGCCGCGACGCAGCGACGCTCGAGGACGCCCTGGTCCGCCTGGGCGCCGTGCCGACCGTCCGCCCGTCGGTCACCGACTGGGCGCGCCTGGCCCTCGACGTGCGGGCCGACGTCGTCGGCGACGAGCCGCTCGTGCCGACCGACCTGCTCGGCCCGACGGCGCGCTCGCTCGGCATCCCGACGTGGTTCTACGGGCACGAGCCGCCGAACGTCTTCTGCGACGCGGTCGCCAAGTACTTCTCGAACGCGATCCGCGAGGACGGGCTGCTCTCGCGCAGCACCGCCGGCATCGTCGTCCTCGGCGGTGCGGCGGGCACGGTCCAGGAGATCTTCCAGGCCGTGACGCCGCTCTACTACGCCCTCGACGACGCGCCGCTGCCGCCGCTCGTGCTCGTCGGCCGGCGCCAGTGGACGGTCGACGTGCCGGTCTGGCCGACCCTGAGCGCCCTGGCCGCCGACCGCCGGATGTCCGGGTCGGTGCACCTCGTCGACGACATCGCCGAGGTGCCGGAGCTGCTCACTCCGGCGCGGTGAGCACGGGGGCCAGGGCGTCGAGCACGGACGGGTCCTCGATCGTGGCCGGCACCACGGTCTGCTTGCCGTCGGCCATCTCGCGCATCGTCTTGCGCAGGATCTTGCCCGAGCGGGTCTTGGGCAGCGCGGCGACGATGTCGACGCGGTGCAGGGCCGCGACGGGTCCCACCTCGCCCCGGACCCGGGCCACGAGCTCGCGGCGGATGCGCTCGCCGTCGGCCTCGGCATCGACCCCCGACTTGAGCACGACGAGGGCGCGCGGCACCTGGCCCTTGAGGTCGTCGTGGACGCCGATGACGGCGCACTCGGCGACGGCCTCGTGGCCCGCGAGCGCGGCCTCGAGCGACCCGGTGGACAGGCGGTGCCCGGCGACGTTGAGGACGTCGTCGGTACGGCCCATGACGAAGAGGTAGCCGTCGTCGTCGAGGTAGCCGCCGTCGCCGGTGAGGTAGTGACCGGGGTAGGCCGACAGGTAGGACGAGACGTAGCGCTCGTCGTCGTGCCAGAGCGTCGGCAGCGTGCCGGGCGGCATCGGCAGCCGGAGGCAGATGGCGCCCTCGGTGCCGGCCGGGACCTCGTTGCCCTCGCTGTCGAGCACGCGGACGTCGTAGCCGGGCACGGCCACCGTCGGCGAGCCGGGCTTGATCGGCAGCAGCCCGATCCCCTTGGGGTTGGCGGCGATCGGCCACCCTGTCTCGGTCTGCCACCAGTTGTCGACGACCGGCACGCCGAGCGCCGCGGAGGCCCACTCGTAGGTGTCGGGGTCGAGCCGCTCCCCCGCGAGGAAGAGCGCCCGGAACCGCGACAGGTCGTGGTCGGCGACCTTCGACGCGGTCGAGTCGTCCTTCTTGATGGCGCGGAAGGCGGTGGGGGCCGTGAAGAGGCACACAGCGCCGTACTCGGCGATGACGCGCCAGAAGGCCCCGGCGTCGGGCGTGCCGACGGGCTTGCCCTCGTAGAGCACGGTCGTGGCACCGGTCAGCAGCGGGCCGTAGACGATGTAGGAGTGGCCGACGACCCAGCCGACGTCGCTGGCGGTGAACATCGTCTCGCCGGGCCGGACGTCGTAGACGTTCTCCATCGACCACCGCAGGGCCACCGCGTAGCCGCCGCTGTCGCGGTAGATGCCCTTGGGCCGGCCCGTCGTGCCGGAGGTGTAGAGCACGTAGAGCGGGTCGGTGGCGGCCACGCTGGTGCACCCCGCCGGCTCGGCGTCGTCGTACACCTCGTCCCAGGTCATCTCCTCCCAGTCGGTGTCGCGCTCCCCCACGGCCGCCGGCGACTGCTCGCGCTGGAGCACGATGACCGACTCGGGCTTGTGGCTGCTGCGGTCGAGCGCCGCGTCGAGCATCGGCTTGTACTCGACGATGCGCGTCGGCTCGATGCCGCAGCTGGCGCTGACGACGACCTTGGGCTCCGCGTCCTCGATGCGGGCCGCGAGCTCCTGCGGCGCGAAGCCGCCGAAGACGACCGAGTGCACCGCACCGAGACGGGCGCACGCCAGCATGACGACGACGGCCTCGGGCACCATCGGCATGTAGACGACGACGCGGTCACCCTTCTCGACGCCGAGCCCGGCGAGCGCGCCGGCGAACCGGGCGACGCGGTCGAGCAGCTCGCTGTAGGTCAGCGTCGCCTTGGTGCCGGTGACGGGCGAGTCGTAGTGCAGGGCCGGCTGGTCGCCGCGGCCCGCAGCCACGTGCCGGTCGAGGGCGTTGAAGCAGACGTTGAGCTCGGCGTCGGGGTACCAGCGGTAGAACGGCGGCGCGCCGTCGTCGAGGACGCGCGTCGGTGGGGTGACCCAGTCGACCGCCTCGGCCGCCTTCGCCCAGAACCTTTCCGGGTCCCGGAGGCTCGAGGCGTGGAGCTCTCGGTAGGCCGCGAACGCGGCTGCGGTGCCGTCGGTGCCGTCGCTGGTCATGGCCTCACTGTGCCGCCGGCACCGCGTCCGCGCCAGAGTCCGTGCGCCGAGGTGACCCATCTGACAGACGAGCGGTCGTGATCGCGCCGCACATGAGCGCGGCGGCCAGGCAGAGCGCCCCGGCGACGTACCAGGCCAGGTCGTAGGTGCCGAACTGGTCGCGCACGAGGCCCGCGCCGACCGCGGCGACCGCCGCACCGAGCTGGTGGGAGGCGAAGACCCAGCCGAAGACGATCGGGGCCCGCTCCCCGTAGGCGAGGCGGCACAGGGCGATCGTCGGCGGGACCGTCGCGACCCAGTCGAGGCCGTAGAAGAGGACGAACGCCAGCATGTTCGGGTGCATGTGGTCGCTGAAGAGCGACGGGAGCAGGAAGAGCGACCCGCCGCGCAGCGTGTAGTAGGCGGCGAGGAGGACGCGTGGGTCGACGCGGTCGGTGAGCCAGCCGGAGAAGACCGTGCCGACGATGTCGAAGACGCCGACGAGGGCGAGCAGGCCCGCGGCCGTGGTCGTCGGCATGCCGTGGTCGTGGGCCGCCGGGATGAAGTGCGTGCCGACGAGGCCGTTCGTCGAGGCGCCGCACACGGCGAAGCTGCCGGCGAGCAGCCAGAAGACGCGGGTACGCGCTGCGTCGCGCAGGGTGCCGAGGGCCAGGCGGGCCGGGTGACCGGTGGGCCGGGGCGGACGGCCGATGGGGGTTCCGGCCGGCGCGCCGTAGGCGGTGACGCCGAGCACGCTCGGGTGGTCGTGCAGCTTCCACAGCACGAGCGGGACGACCGCCAGGGCTGTGGCCGACGTCGTGACGGCGGCGGTGCGCCAGCCGTGGTGCTCGGCGAGCCAGGCCAGCACCGGCAGGAAGATGAGCTGGCCCGTGGCCCCGGCGGCGGTGAGGATGCCCGTGACGAGCCCGCGCCGCGCGACGAACCAGCGGCCGGTGACGGTCGCGACCAGTCCCATCGACATGGCCCCGGTGCCCATCCCGACGACGATCCCCCAGCAGAGCACGAGCTGCCACGACTGCGTCACCCAGATCGGCAGGAGCGAGCCGATGCTGACGAGCAGGAGCGCGACGGCGACGATCCGCTGGATGCCGAGCCGCTCCATGAGGGCCGCGGAGAAGGGGGCGGCGAGGCCGAAGAGCACGAGGTTGACCGAGACCGCCGCGCCGATGACACCCATCGGCCAGCCGAACTCCTCGTGCAGCGGGGTCATGAGCACGCCGGGCGTCGAGCGGAAGCCGGCGGCCCCGATGATCGTCAGGAAGGTGACGACGGCGACCCACCAGGCGGGGTGGACGCGTCGGGCGGAGTCGCGGCGGGCCGCGGCGGCGGAGCGGTCGGTGAGGGTCACCGGACCACTGTGCCGGTGCGGTCCTCGCCGGACGAGTGACCAGATGGACAACATGTGAAAGGATCTGGCCATGTCTGCTCGCCCCGGCCGGCCACCGCACCGCGTCGTCGTCCTTGCGCTCGAGAACGTCGTGGCCTTCGAGCTCGGCCTGCCCCACCGCTTCCTGCGCGCCGCGGCCCTCGACCCCGGCTGGCCGGCTACCCCGACTGGCGCCCCCCTGCCGTACGAGGTGGCGATGTGCACGCTCGACGACGGCCCGGTCACGACGTCCGCCGGCTACCAAGCGCTGCCGACGCACCCCAGCTCCCTTCTCGCAGAGGCCGACACGGTCATCGTGCCGGGCATCTACGGCGGGGTCGTCGACACCGGCACCGTCCCCGAGGCACTCCGCGACCTCGCGGCCACGGTGCGCCCCGACGCCCGCTGGATCTCCATCTGCACCGGCGCCTTCGCCCTCGCCGCGCTCGGCCTGCTCGACGGGCGCACGGCGACGACGCACTGGTGCCACGTCGACGCGTTCCGCCGGCATTTCCCGCAGGTCCGCCTCGACCCCGAGGTCCTCTACGTCGACGAGGGCGACGTGCTGACCTCCGCCGGCAACGCGGCCGGCATCGACCTGCTCCTGCACCTCGTGCGCTCCGACCTCGGAACCGAGGCCGCCAACCGGGTCGCCCGCAGCGCCGTCGTCGCCCCGTGGCGGGCCGGCGGGCAGGCCCAGTTCATCGACCGCCCCGTGCCCGACGAGGTCGACGCCGGCACCGGGCCCACGCGCGTCTGGGCGCTCGAGCGGCTCGGCGAACCGCTGGGCCTGGCCGACCTCGCCCGCCACGCCGGCATGAGCGTGCGCACGTTCACGCGTCGGTTCCGCGACGAGACCGGCGAGACCGCGGTGACGTGGCTGACCCGCGCTCGCGTCGACCGGGCCCGGCACCTGCTCGAGACGACCGACCTGCCGGTCGACCGCGTCGCCGCCGAGGCAGGTTTCGGCACGACGGCCTCGCTGCGCCAGCACCTCTCAGCAGCGGTCGGCGTCTCTCCCCTCGCCTACCGGCGCACCTACCGCGAGCCCGACTCCGCTTGAGCCGCAGCCTCTCCCGGCTCGCACGCGCTTCGCGTCACGAGGCCCGAGCACGCCCCCACGGCACCGGGCGGCGGTCGTACACCACGGCAAGACGGCTCAACGCCACAGCGGCGAGCAGGAGGCCGAGGTCGCGCAGGGCGATGTCGCCGTACCCGCCCACGAGCAGCAGGTTCACGATGATCCCCGCCAGCCACACCGCGACGACCGGCGCCCCGAGACGCGGCCACACGGCGACGACCACGCCCGCCACGATCTCGACGACGCCCACGACGTACATGGTCTGGTGCACGGTGAGCGGCGACAGGTGGGCCAGCTGCGGCGCGAGGTACCGGTCCCAGTCGACGAGCAGGTGGGCGAACTTGTCGGCTCCGAAGACGATCGGCGCCACCGTGAAGGCGGTGCGGAGCACGAGGTAGGCCTGACGGGCCGGATCGGGGCGCCCCGCGGCGTTCGTGGCGTCGGTGAGATCGCCGGGCCGAGACGGGGCTGGATGTGTGCGGGACATGGGGACTCCTCGTGGTGTGGCAACGGGATGGCGAACGGCTCGCGACCCGTTGCACGCGAGGGCGCCTCCGGGTTGCGACACCTGCTTGGTGTCCCCCACCGGCCGGGTCTTACCGCGGCGGTAAGGGCGCCCACGCCGGCGACACCAATGAGGCATGACCATCCACTCGACCCGCGTCGCCGGGTGCGGGGCCGCGGGACCACCCGTCGACGTGACGGCGTGGCGCCGGTGCCGGCTGCTCGAGGCCGGCTTCGACGCCGACCTCGCCGGCCGGCTCGCCGCGGACCGACGCGTCGACGTGCACGCCCTGCTGCAGCTCGTCGACCGAGGCTGCCCGCCGGTGCTTGCCGCGCGCATCCTGTCCCCGGAAGGATCGACCCCGTGACCATCGCCGACGCCGACGGCGCCGCCCGCCCGGCCCTCGAGGCCGACGAGCGGCCGGCCGGCCACGCGCGTCCGGACCGAGATCGCGACTGGGTCACCGACCTCGCCGGCGCCGGCGCGCGGCACGAGGAGGCGTTGCGCGAGTTGCGCGAACTGCTGGTCAGGGCGTGCCGGCACCAGGTGTGGCACCTGCGTGCCCAGCTGCCCGGGGTCGGCGCGGTGGTGCTCGAGGAGCTTGTCGAGGGCGCTGCCGACGAGGCGCTCGTCGCGGTGCTGGCCAGGCTCGACACCTTCGAGGGCCGTAGCCGGTTCACCACGTGGGCCTACAAGTTCGGCATCCTGCACGCCGCCAACGAGGTGCGCCGCCGGGCCTGGGCCACCCGCGAGGTGTGCCTGCCCGACGACGCCGCATGGACCGACACGGCGGCCGGCCCGGAGCACCACGCCGAGGCCGCCGACCTCGCCGCGGCCGTGGCATCGGCCCTCTCGGACGCGCTGACGCCCTACCAGCGCCGGATCGCCGTGGCGCTCCTGCTCGACCAGGTGCCCATCGACGTGCTCGCCGAACGCCTCGGCACGACGCGCGGGGCGCTCTACAAGACCCTCAGCGTGGCGCGAACCCGGATCCGCCACCACCTGACGGCCACCGGACACCTGTCATCGGCCGGTCCACCAGCCGGTGCGCCGACCAGCGGGGAGACACCATGACATCCACACCCCGACCGCTGACGCCCGACGAGGTCCGGGCGCTGACCCTGCCGACGGAACCCTGGCTGTCGTGCGAGGACTGCTTCGCCCTCGCCGACCGGTACGCCGAGGCCCTCGTCGAGGACCCCGGCACCGGGCAGCTGCCCGAGATGCTCGTGCACCTGCACGCCTGCTCCGCCTGCAACGAGGAGGCCGAGTCGCTGGTCCGGCTCATCGCCTCCGACGTGGGAGTCGACCCGGCGCCCGCGCTGGCGCGGCTGCGCGGCTGACCGGCGGGCGCAGGCCTCAGGCGGTGGCGGCGGCCAGCTGGCCGCAGGCGCCGTCGATGTCCTGGCCGCGGGTGTCGCGGACCGTCGTCGGCACGCCGTGGGCACGCAGCCGCTCGACGAAGTTCTGCTCGACGCCGGGGCGCGAGGCCGTCCACTTCGAGCCCGGCGTCGGGTTGAGCGGGATCGGGTTGACGTGCACCCAGCCCTTGCCCCGCGCCGCGAGCTTCTCGCCGAGCAGGTCGGCGCGCCAGCCGTGGTCGTTGATGTCGCGGATGAGGGCGTACTCGATGGAGACGCGCCGGCCGGTGGCCTCGTAGTACCGGTACGCGGCGTCGAGGGCCTCGTCGACCTTCCACCGCGTGTTGATCGGCACGAGCTCGTCGCGCAGCTCGTCGTCGGGCGCGTGCAGCGAGAGCGCGAGCGTGACCGGGATGCCCTCGGCCGTCAGCTTGTCGATGCCCGGGACGAGGCCGACGGTCGACATCGTGATGCCGCGCGCCGACATGCCGAGGCCGTCGGGCGCGGGGTCGGTGAGGCGCCGGATGGCGCCGATGGAGGCCTTGTAGTTGGCCAGGGCCTCGCCCATGCCCATGAAGACGACGTTGCTGACCCGCAGCGGGTGCTCGCGGTCCTCGTCGTCACCCCCGGCGAGCTCGCCGCGACGCAGCGCCCGCGCCGCCCACACGACCTGCTCGACGATCTCGCCGGCCGACATGTTGCGGGTCAGGCCCGCCTGGCCGGTGGCGCAGAACGGGCAGTTCATGCCGCAGCCGGCCTGGCTCGAGATGCAGATGGTGACGCGCTTCGGATACCGCATGAGCACCGACTCGACGATGGCGCCGTCGTGCAGGCGCCACGCGTACTTCATCGTCTGGCCGTCGTCGGCGACGCGCTGCACGATGGGCGTCAGCAGCGTCGGGAGCAGGTCGGTGACGAGGTCGGAGCGCACCGCCTTGGGCAGGTCGGTCATCTCCTCGGGGTCGTCGACGAGCCGCTCGAAGTAGTGGGTCGAGAGCTGCTTGGCGCGGAACCCCTTGTGGCCCAGCGACTCGACGGCCTCCTTGCGCTCGGCCGGCGAGAGGTCGGCCAGGTGCCTCGGCGGCTTGCCCCGACGCGGCGCACGGAAGGTCAGCTGGCCCGGCTCGGGTCGGGCCGTCGTCGGCTCCGGCAGCGCGACCGGCGTGCCGGCCGAGGTGCCGGCCGAGGTGCCGG
>NZ_MLJO01000044.1 GCF_001956915.1 Intrasporangium flavum
CTGAGAGCCCTATGTCAAGCGGCCTGTTGTTGGAGGACAGCCAAGCGTCCGTGTAGGTCGGGGTCGTACGGCACGTGGTCGTGCCAGCAGCGCCAAAGGATCCTGGTCCAGCTCTGGGCGAGTATTCGTGCGGCGTGTGGGTGCCGGGCTCCACGTTGACGGGCTCGCTGGTAGGTGTCGCTGGCCCAGGCGTTGGCGCGTGGGGTGTCTTGTGCCCAGTCGACCAGGGCTGCGCGGAGCTGCTTGTTGCAGCCGCGGCGGTAGCTCACGGTGCGGTGCTTGCCAGAGGCCCGGGTCGAGGGAGCGACACCGGCTGCGGCCGCGAGTGCTGGCGCGTCGGGAAACCGGGCGCGGCAGTCGCCGATCTCGGCAAGCAGGGTTGCGGCGCGGATGACACCGGCTCGGGGCAGCGACTGGAAGATCGGTCCGTCGGGGTGGGCCAGGAGCGCTTCGCGGATTCGATGCTCGAGCGCGTCCTGCTGGGTGCGCAGTTCGGTGAGCACGTCGACGAGCGTCGTCACGATCACCTCGGAGGCCTCCGCGGCTGCGCCGATGGTTCGGCCTTGGGCGGCTGTGGTCAGGTGGTCGACGAGTCGCCGCGGGGTGTGTCGACCGCAGTAGCTGTTGGCGGTGAGCCAGTGCGCCATCCTCAGCTCGCCGCCGCCTGCGGTCAGCCAAGCCGCTCGTGCTTCGCTGGGGAAGCGTCGCAGGAACGCCAGGCTGATCGGGATGTCGAGCTGGCTGAACAACCCGACCGCGCCCGGGAAGTTGTGCTGGAGGGTGGCGAGCAGCTGGTTGTGCACGGCGATCCGGTGACCGACGAGGTCCTGCCGGGCACGGACAAGCATCCGCAACGCGAGCGTCTCTTCGCTGTCGGGGCGGACCACCGCCCACCGGCCGGCGTCGGTGCGTAGGGCATCGGCCAGCACGAACGCATCGAACCGGTCGTCCTTGTTGCCCGCGCTGCCATGCCGGGCCCGTAGCGAGGCGACCTGTCGGGCGGAGATCACCACGACCTCGAAGCCGTCGCGCAGCAAGTGCTCGACCACCGGCCCGTCGCCGCGCTCGATCCCGACCCGTGCGACCGACCGCCGGCGCAGCAGGGCCGTGATCGTGGCGAGTCCCGGCCGTGTGTGTGACACGGTCACTTCCTCGACTCGTCGTCCGTGCTCGTCGATGATGCAGAGCGCGTGGTGGCCCCAGGACCAGTCGATCCCGGCATACGTGCTGGTGGGCGTAGCCTCCATGAGAGTGCTCCTTTCCGTCAGCCCACGGAAAACACGCACTCCGGTCCGGGATGTGACGGTCGGTCGCTCACTGAGGCGCTCCGAGGCCGAGAAGCCCGTGGCGCAAAGCCCTATGGCCGATCAGCACGTCCCGGGCCGTCGGGCCCTGCAACTCTCAGTCAGGCCGTCCCCGAAAGCAGCGCGGCTCGCTCAGCCCGGCAGTGACCCGACGACACCGGTAGTGCGACAAGAACTCTGCCCTTGTCACACCCCACGGTCCACCAGTGAG
>NZ_MLJO01000045.1 GCF_001956915.1 Intrasporangium flavum
CCGCGATCAAGGCCAAGCTGACCAACCCGAACGTCTTCTGGGTGCACGAGGTCATCTACGGCGCAGGAGAGGCCGTGCAGCCGACCGAGTACACCGGCTCCGGCGACGTCGACGAGTTCCGGGCCGCCTACGACCTCAAGCGGGTCTTCACCTCGGAGAAGCTGGCGTACCTGTCGAACTGGGGAGCCTCGTGGGGCTACCTGCCCTCGGGCAACGCCCGCTCGTTCGTCGACAACTGGGACACCGAGCGCAACGGCTCCACGCTGAACTACAAGGCCGGCTCGACGTACACGCTGGCCACCGTCTTCCTCCTCGCGTGGCCCTACGGCGCGCCGAACGTCTTCTCCGGCTACGAGTGGACCGACGTCGACGCCGGTCCGCCGCTCGGGGGCCAGGTCAACGCCTGCTACTCCGACGGCTGGAAGTGCCAGCACGCGTGGCGCCAGATCGCGAACATGGTCGCGTTCCGCAACACGGTGGCCGGCGCGGCCGTGACGAACTGGTGGTCGAACGGCAACAACGCCGTCGCCTTCGGCCGGGGGAGCAAGGGCTTCGTCGTCATCAACCGCGAGACCGGCCCGGTGACCCAGACCTTCCAGACCTCGTTGCCCGCCGGGACCTACTGCGACGTGACCCACGGCGACCCGGGCGCGGGGACGTGCTCGGGCCCCACGTACACCGTGGCCTCGAACGGCACCTTCACGGCGACGGTCGGCGCGGGCGAGCAGGTGGCGCTGCACGTCGGTGCCACCACGTCGCAGGCCGTCACCACCGGCGTCGCCTTCGCCGTCAACGCGACGACGGTCACGGGGCAGGACGTGTACGTCGTCGGCGACGTCG
>NZ_MLJO01000046.1 GCF_001956915.1 Intrasporangium flavum
GACGGCGCGCACGCCGGCGTGCGACTCGTGCTGGACGGCGTCGACGGCTGCCGCGAGGGCCGCACCGCTCGCCGCCACCGACGCGAAGACGAACACGTGGCCGTAGGAGCAGGTGAAGACCGTCCAGAAGTCGGCCGCGAACAGCTCGACCTGCTCGCGCTTGAAGTAGAGCCACCACATCGAGAACACGATGAGCAGGCCGCCCGCGATGATCTCGACGAGCTCGGTGGTAGTGCCACCGAGGAGCGCACCCTGCACGGCCTGCACGGTCGACAGGATCACCTCGCCCAGCACGATGATGGTGAAGAGGCTGTAGCGCTCGGCGATGTGGTGCGGGTGGAACGGCGTGATGCCCCGGCGCTCGGCGATCGGCGGCACGAGGAACTCGAGCGCGATGCCGACGAAGAAGGTGACGGTGATGAGCGGCTGCCCCGACACGAACAGGCGCAGAACCCAGTACACCTGCACGAGCGCGATGCCGGCAGCGTACGTCAGGGCGGTGCGGCGCCCCTCCGGGTGGCTCGCCGCGGCTCGGAGCCACAACACGACCATGGCGAGGCGCATGACGACGTAGCCGGCGACGGCCAGCACCGA
>NZ_MLJO01000047.1 GCF_001956915.1 Intrasporangium flavum
CCTACGACGACACGACCCACGCCGTCGGCATCGCGCCCACCGACCTGCCTGGGGCCGCCACCGGTGCCGACACGGCGCTGGCGGGCCAGTCGCTGCGCACCGGCTCGACGCGTGAGCGCTTCTATTTCGTCATGGCCGACCGGTTCGCCGACGGTGACCCCGCCAACGACCGCGGGGGCCTGACCGGCGACCGCCTGGCCACCGGCTACGACCCGACGAACATGGGCTTCTACCACGGTGGCGACCTCAAGGGCGTCATCGGCAAGCTCGACTACATCAAGGGCCTCGGCACCACGGCGATCTGGCTGACGCCCTCCTTCAAGAACCGCGCGGTGCAGGGCTCGGGCTCCGACGCCAGCGCCGGCTACCACGGCTACTGGGTCACCGACTTCACCCGGATCGACCCCCACCTCGGCACCAACGCCGACATGAAGGACCTCATCGCCGCGGCCCACGCCAAGGGCATGAAGGTCTACTTCGACATCATCACCAACCACACCGCCGACGTCATCTCCTACCAGGGCGGCCAGTACGGCTACGTGTCGAAGTCCGACAAGCCCTACAAGGACGCCCAGGGCAACGTCTTCGACGACGCCGAGGTCGCGGG
>NZ_MLJO01000048.1 GCF_001956915.1 Intrasporangium flavum
CGGCGAGCACGAGGACGACGCCGTCGGCGTCAGCTCGACGAGCCGCAACGTCGTCGTCAAGGTCGACCTCAACCAGCCGATGGACGACGTCCTCGCCGAGCTGAGCAAGCACCCGGTCAAGACGCGCCTGTCGCTCACCGGCCCGCTCGTCGTGGCCCGCGACATCGCGCACGCCAAGATCAAGGAACGCCTCGACGCCGGCGAGGACATGCCGCAGTACCTCAAGGACCACCCCGTCTACTACGCCGGCCCGGCCAAGACCCCTGAGGGCATGCCGTCGGGCTCCTTCGGCCCGACCACGGCCGGCCGGATGGACTCCTACGTCGACCAGTTCCAGGCCGCCGGCGGCAGCAAGGTCATGCTCGCCAAGGGCAACCGGAGCAAACAGGTGACCGACGCGTGCCACGAGCACGGCGGCTTCTACCTCGGCTCGATCGGCGGCCCGGCGGCGCGCCTGGCCCAGGACTGCATCAAGCACGTCGAGGTCCTCGAGTACGAGGAGCTCGGCATGGAGGCGGTGTGGAAGATCGAGGTCGAGGACTTCCCCGCCTTCATCGTCGTCGACGACAAGGGCAACGACTTCTTCGCCGAGGTGAGCAAGCCGGTGGCCTTCACCATCGCCAAGCGCCCCGGACTCGAGTGAACCAGGAGACAACAGCAGTGACCGAGAACGCTTCCGCCCCAACCGGTTTCGAGGATCTCCTCGCGGCCAACCGCGACTACGCCGACCACTTCGACATGTCAGGCTTCGACGGCATCGCCCGCGCGGGCGTGGCCATCGTCACCTGCATGGACTCGCGCATCGCGCCGCTTCAGCTCGTCGGTCTCAAGCCCGGCGACGCCAAGATCTTCCGCAACCCCGGCGGTCGCGTCGGCTCCGACGCCCTCGAGGCGCTCGTCCTCGCCACGCACCTGCTCG
>NZ_MLJO01000049.1 GCF_001956915.1 Intrasporangium flavum
GTGTGCGGCCGCCCTCGACCTGTGCGCGCCAAGGACCTGACGGGCTGCACGTCACTTGGGACGGCGCCTGAACCAGGGCGGTGCGAAGTGGACGGCCAGCTCCACGCCGATGAGCGCGAGCAGCGCGATCGTGTACCGGCCGTCGTCCGTGAGGGACCCCGCGACGACGAGCCCCAGCCCGACGACGGCCCCGAGAACCTCGAGGCCGCTCCGGAGCCACACGTTCCGCGCCGTCCGCCGAACCACGTCCGGGTCGTGCGTGACGTCGCGGTGCCGCCTCACGAAGGCGTCGGGGTCGTCGACGACGGCGAGCTGCAGGGCCTTCATGAGGTACACCGTCCGGCCCGGGTCCTCGACGCGAACCGCGACGCCGTCCACCATGAGGCCGTCCCCGCGCAGGTTGAGGGCGCCCGCTCCCTCGACCACGCTCCGACCTCGCCATGACAGGAGCGGCATCGGTTGGGGTTCGGTGAACAGGAGCGTCACATTGGGTTCGGCGAACCACGAACCGAGCCGCACCTCGGGCACGACGAACGCCTCGAGCGTCACGAACGGGGGCTCGAAGGGATCGGCCGTCTCCGTGGCCTCCCGCGCTTCCGAACGGGCCGGATCCACCACGGCGATCACGTGTCGTGGGATGGACCACACCGCCGCACCCGCGAAGAGGCCGGAAGCCACGAGCTCGACCCCGTCGCGGCTGATCTCGAGGTGGGCCCGCACCGGTCGCCACCACGGCCGGAGCAGCTGAACCCGAACGACGCCGATCGCAGGTGCCCAGACGTCGTCGGCCGGGGGAGGTGGCCACTGCGCCATCTCCCTGCGTTGTTCGGCGCCGGCTCGCGCCGACGCGGTGATCGCCACGGCGAGCGCAGGCAGGAAGAGCAGCATCGTGAAGCCCTGCGCTGAGTCGCCCACCGGCCAGACGCCTGTTTCGATCGGGACCGCGGCCGACAGCACGAAGAGGGCGCCGAGCTCGGCGAGGAAGAACCACCACGCACGGGGTCGCAGCAGCCGCCAGGACCACGACCCGTCCGGGAGTCGTCCAGCCCACGCCGCGAACGCGGCGATGCATTGGAGTGCGGCCGCGCCGATGACGAGGAAGTCGGGCCAGGTGTCACCGCTGTAGAGCCCGCCCGAGCCGACGGCCCAGAGCCCGAGGGCCAGCGTGGCTGCCGCGCAGAGTCCGAGAACCTGCGGCCACCATGGGTGCTCCGGCTGGTCCACGTGCGATCTCCTGGTGCGCGATGGTGGTCAGGGCCGCGATCGTCTCGCTGTGCGCCCACGCCGACAGGGGATCCTGCCACATCGGTGCTGCTGCAGAAACGTGCAACGGGGAAAGTTCGCCGGTCGCCGACACCCGATCCTGTCGCTGCCCGCTGCTACGTTTCGCCTCGCCTCGGTAGCAGCCGCGGCACAGGGGACTCACAGGGAGCACTCACTTGCGTTCAGCACTGAAGCGCGTGGGCGTCGCACTGGCCGGGGCGCTGCTCGCGTCGTCGGTCGCCGTCGCGCCGGCCCACGCCGAGCCGGCCACGCTGTCCGGCACCATCACGGCCGCCGACACCGGTGAACCGATCAACGCCTGCGTCTCGTTGTCGAGTGACGACGGCTCGGGCGGCTTCACCTGCACGGACGCGGCCGGCCACTGGGAGGCCACCGACCTCAACGCGGGCTCGTCGTACACGGTGTACGTGCTCGCCCGTGGCGCCCAGGAGTGGTTCACCCGCACCTACCTGCCCGGTGTCGTCAACCCCGAGGACGCCACGGCCTACGAGGCCCCCGGAGTCGCCGACCTGTCCTGGCAGCCCGAAGCACAGGCGTCCGGGACGGTCACGCGTCCTGACGGCGACCCTGCGGCCTACAGCTGGGTCGACCTCTACGCCCCGGGGGCCGACCGACCCACCGCGGTCGCGCAGGTCCTCGACGACGGCCACTGGTCCGTCGGAGTTCCCGGCGGTACCTACCAGGTCTGGTACAACGCGCTGCCATGGAGCCAGTGGGAGGACGGCGCGCGCTCCCGCGCGGACGCCGCCCTGGTGGAGGTCCCCGCTCGCACCACGACCACGCTCGACGAGACCCTCAGCATCGAGGCGACGCCCTCGATCACCGGGCGCATCGTCGGTGACGACACCCACGAAGGCGTCGACGCCTGCGTCACGGCTGTCCGCGCCAGCAACGGGGCCTACATGAACAGCGCGTGCACGTCGGAGGACCCGACCCGTTCCGGCGCGTACGCCATCTACGGGCTCGAGGAAGGGGTCGACTACAAGCTCGAGGTGACCTCCTACGACGGCGTGCACATCGGCGAGTGGGCGCAGGACGCGCACTCGGCCGAGGACGCCGCCTCCTTCAGGACCCCGTCCAGTGTCGACGTGTCCCTGGCGCCCGGCGGCGTGATCGCCGGCACCATGCTCCGCAGCGACGGCTCGCCTGCAGCTTGGGCCACTGTGATGGTCGAGCCGGTCGGCGGGGGAGAGGCCGAGTTCGCCTGGGCCGACGAGAACGGGTCCTGGCGAGCAGTGGTCGCCCCCGGTGACTACACCGTCTACGTCTCCGCGGACTCGTCCTACCAGTGGCTCTTCGGAGCGCGGTCCCAGACCGACGCCCACGTCTTCCACGTGACGGCGGGCCAGACGATCGAGGCATCCGACCGGTTCGTCGCCGACGCCACGGTCACCGGGCGAGTGCGTTCCGACGCCACCGGGGCTCCGATCGCCGGCGCCTGCGTCGACGTGTTCCGACTGCCCGTCGCCGACTGGGTCGACACCGTGGCGTCCGCCTGCACCGACGACACCGGCGCCTACTCGGTCGCCGTTCCCGACGAGGGCTCCTTCGGCGTCCGATTCAGCGATCCCGACGGACGCTACGTCGCGGAGGTCCACGACGGGGCAAGCGATGCGGCCCACGCGACCCCGGTCGAGCTGCACGCCGGCGACACGAGCACCATCGACGCCTCACTCGCACCCGCAGCGACGATCACCGGTCTCGCGGTCGACGCGAAGCTCGGGACCCCGTTGGAAGGTGCGTGTCCCGAGGCGTACGTCGGTCATGCAGGAGCTCGTGTCGAGGGGCAGGTCGCGACGTGCAGTGACGCGTCGGGACGATGGAGCATCCGTGGGTTGCCCGCGGGCTCGTACGCACTCCACCTGGGCATGGGCTACGGACCGTACCCGTCCGGAGACGTCTGGGCGTTCAAGGCGACGTCGCAGGCCACGGCCGACCTCGTCACCGTCGGGGCAGGAGCCACGAAGGCGATCCGCAACGTCAAGATCGACCCGCCGGTGACGATCTCGGGCCGGATCACCGACCCGTTCGGCAACCCGGTGGCCGGTGCCACCGTGAACCCGCGCGGGGACCTGATGGACCGCAGCGGCGAGTGCTTCGACTGCGCCACCACCGACGCCGACGGCCGGTACACGGTGGGCCCGATTGCGGCCGGCACCTATCGCCCCGTCGTCTACACCGGCTATGGCGTGGGCCCGTGGGCGCCGGAATGGGTCGGCGACTCGACGTCCTTCGAGGGGGCGACGCCGCTGACGATCAAGCCGGGCAAGGCGGGAAGCTTCTCGGCCCAGCTCGCGCCGGCGAGCACCATCTCCGGAGAGCTCGTCGACGCCGACGGCTCTCCGGCCGGTGACGGCTGGATCGGGTTCATCGAGAGCTCGACAGGCCGCCACATGGGTGACTTCGACGTGTTCGGCGGCAACACCTTCAACCCGGTCGTCCTGCCGGCAGGGGAGTATCGGATCCACCTCGAGAACGCCTACACCGGCCAGGAGGCCTGGTACGACGGCGCTTCCACAGCCGCCAAGGCGACGCTGGTTCCGCTACGGCCGGGAGAGGACCGCACGCTGACGATCCACCTGCCCTGACCGGGCAGCACGGCTCCGGGCCGG
>NZ_MLJO01000005.1 GCF_001956915.1 Intrasporangium flavum
GTCGACGACGAGCACCTGGCCGGTGACGTAGGCGGCCTCCGGGCTGGCGAGGAAGGCCACGGCCGCGGCCACCTCCTGCGGCGTGCCCGAGCGGCCCAGCGGCGTCGCGGCGGCCTCGCGGGCCTCGTCGGGCGCCTGTGACCCGGTCGCCACCCACCCCGGGGCGACGGTGTTGACGGTGACGCCGCGCCGGCCCTCGTCGACGGCGAGGGCGCGGGCGAGGCCGACGAGCCCGGCCTTGGCCGTGGCGTAGGCCACCTCCGAGCGCATCGCCATGACCGGTCCGGTCACGCTGCTGACGAGCACGACGCGGGCGGCCCCGGAGGCCCGCAGGGCAGGCAGGGCCGCCCGCGTGACGAGGTAGGCGGTGTCGAGGTTGCGGGCCATCGACCGGCGCCACCGGTCGGGGTCGGTGGCCTCGAGGTCGCCACCGAGGGCGTCCAGCTCGGCGGCACTGACCATGCCGGCGTTGTTGACGAGCACGTCGAGCCGCCCGTGGCGCTCGAGACAGGCGGCGACGAGGGCGTCGGCGTCCTCCGGGCGCGTCAGGTCGCCGACGACGGCCGACGCGTCGACCCCTTCGGCGCGGAGCGAGGCCACCCGCTCGTGGACGCGGTCGGTCGTCGCGGTGAGGACCACGGCGGCGCCGAGCCGACCGAGCAGGCGGGCGGTGGCCAGGCCGATGCCGGTGGGGCTGCCGGCCCCGGTGACGACGGCGACGCGTCCGCGCTGCCCGAAGGGCGCGTCCGGGTCCATGACCTGCCGGGCCGGAGCGACCGGCGTCACGACGGCTGCGCGGCCAGGAGCGTCAGCACGGCCCAGACGATCGGCGCGACGACGACGAGCGAGTCGAGCCGGTCCATGATGCCGCCGTGGCCCGGGAGGATGTTCGACATGTCCTTGACCCCGAGGTCGCGCTTGATGAGCGACTCCATGAGGTCGCCGACCGTGGCCGCCACGGCCACCCCGACGCCGAGCAGGACGCCGATGACCCACGCGTGCCCGAGGAAGAAGTGGACCGTGAGCGCGCCGCCCACCATGCACAGCAGGACCGAGCCGGCGAAGCCCTCCCACGACTTCTTCGGGCTGATCGTCGGGGCCATCGGGTGCTTGCCGAAGAGGACGCCGGCCGCGTAGCCGCCGACGTCGCTGCACACCGTCGTGATGAGGAAGACGAACATCCGCCCGACGCCGTCCTCGGCCGACAGCAGCATGACGGCGAACCCGACGAGGAACGTCGGGTACGTCGCGACGAACATGCCGCCGAGCACGTCGCGCCCGGCGCCGTCGAGGCGCCCGGTGCCGCGCCACAGCACGACGGCCAGGCAGGTCAGCGCCCAGGCCACCGTGAGCGCGCCGGGCCCGTGCACGTACGCGGCCCACGCCATGCCGACCGACCCGGCGAGCGCCGGGACGATCGGGGCGTGCACGCCGGCGTGCCGCAGCGCGCCCCTCATCTCCCAGATCGCGACGCCGACGGCGAGCACGACGACGACGAGGAAGGACTCCTTGAGCAGGAGCAGGCTCGCGACGATGACGACGCCGAGCCCCACCCCGACGCCGATGGCGGCGGGCAGGTCGCGGCCGGCGCGGCTGGGGCGCTTCTCGATGACCTGCTCGGCGGGCAGGCCGGCGACGTCGTCGAGGGCGGGGTCGTAGGGCACGGGTTCGAGCAGCCCGTCGCCGTCGTCGGGGTGCGCCGCGGACACGTGGTCCTCGGGCTCCGACGGCGAGTCGGTCGTCATCATGGGTGGAGCCGCGAGGTCAGACCTCGAGCAGCTCGGCCTCCTTGGCCTTGACGAGCCCGTCGACGAGGTCGGTGTGCTTCTTGGTCAGGCCGTCGAGCTCCTTCTCCGCGCGCGAGCCGTCGTCCTCGCCGACCTCGCCGTCCTTGACCAGCTTGTCGAGGTCGGTCTTGGCCTTGCGGCGGATGTTGCGCACCGAGACGCGGGCGTCCTCGGCCTTGCCGTGGGCGAGCTTGATGTACTCGCGGCGGCGCTCCTCGGTGAGCTCGGGCATGACGCACCGGATCTGGTGGCCGTCGCTGCTCGGGTTGACGCCGAGGTCGGAGTCGCGGATGGCCTTCTCGATCTCGTGCATCGCCGACTTGTCGAACGGGATGACGAGGATGGTGCGTGGCTCGGGGTTCTGGAACGAGGCGAGCTGCTGCAGGGGCGTCGGGGCGCCGTAGTACTCGACCGTCAGCTTGTTGAACAGGCCCGGGTTGGCACGGCCGGTGCGGATGCCCGCGAAGTCCTCCTTGAGGACCTCGACGGCCTTGTCCATCTTCTCCTCGGCCTCGAACATCGTCTCTTCGATCATGGCGGTGTGGCTTCCTCGTCCCTGGTGTCGGGTGGCTGGCGGTGTCTGGGGTGCTGCGGTGGCGGCGCGTGAGCGCGTGGCGCGGGTGTCGGGGCTGGTCAGGCGTTGGTGACCAGCGTGCCGATCCTCTCACCGAGCAGGGCGCGCGTGATGTTTCCCGGGCCCTCCATGCCGAAGACGATCATCGGCAGCTTGTTCTCCATGCACAGGCTGAACGCGGCGGCGTCGACGATGCGCAGGCCGCTCGCGAGGCCCTCCTCGAAGGTCAGCGTGTCGTACTTGGTCGCCGTCGGGTCGGTCTTGGGGTCGGCGGTGTAGACGCCGTCGACGCCGCTCTTGGCGATGAGCAGCGCGTCGCACTTGGTCTCGAGGGCGCGCTGGGCGCTCACGGTGTCGGTGGAGAAGTACGGCATGCCGGCGCCGGCGCCGAAGATGACGACGCGCATCTTCTCGAGGTGGCGGATCGCGCGGCGCGGGATGTAGGGCTCGGCGACCTGCTGCATCGCGATCGCCGACTGGACGCGCGTCTCGATGCCTTCCTTCTCGAGGAAGTCCTGCAGCGCCAGGCAGTTCATGACCGTGCCGAGCATGCCCATGTAGTCGGCGCGCGTGCGGTCCATGCCGCGCTGCTGCAGCTCGGCGCCGCGGAAGAAGTTGCCGCCGCCGATGACGACGGACACCTGCACGCCGCCACGGACGGCCTCGGCGATCTGCTTGGCGATCCCGGCCACGACGGCGGGGTCGAGCCCGATGGCTCCGCCGCCGAACACCTCGCCGGAGAGCTTGAGCAGAACCCGGTGGAACGGGGTGGTCTGGGCGTCGGTCATGGGCGCGGGGCCTCCTCGTGGGATCCGTTCGCAGGGTCGATCGATCTTTCCACATCCCGTCGGGATCGACTGCATCGAGCCCCGGAGTTGCCCGGGCCGCCCCTGGGCGGCGGGTCCGGCCGAGGTGTGGCCGCCGGCTCGCTCAGGCACCCAGCACGCCGAGCACGCCCGGCAGCGCCTGCGCGAGCCGCTGGTAGTCGTCCTCGTCGTTGTAGGGGGCGGCCGCGAGGCGCAGGTACCCGCGCCCCTCGAACGCGACGGGCGGCACGACGAACCCGGCGGCGTGCAACCGCTGCCACAGGGCCTCGGCGTCCTCGGTGCTCGTGGCCACGCCGTCCGGCAGGGCGACGAGGTGCAGGCAGGGGGCCGCCGCGAGGCCGCCGTGCGGCGCAGCGGTGCCGAGGGCGTCGCGGACGACGGCCGCGCCCCGCACGAGCAGCTCGGCGTTGCGGCCCACCTGGTCCCAGCCACCGAGGTCGCGCCAGGCGGCGAGGCCGTCGGGCACGGCGACCCACGCGGAGTGGTCGACGGTGCCCTGCAGGTCGAAGCGCTCCGGGTAGGGCAGGCCGTGGCTCCACGACGTCACGAGCGGACGTAGCGGCTCGCGGTGCTCGGGCGCCGCCCAGAGCGTCGCGGCCGCCCTCGGGGTGTAGGCCCACTTGTGGAGGTTGCCGGCCCAGAAGGCGACGCCGAGCGCCTCGACGTCGAGGCCGGGCAGCGCGCCGGGCACGTGGGCGGCGTCGACGAGGACGGGCACCGGCGCCACCGCCGCGGCGACCTCGGCGACCGGGAGCACGAGCGCCGTCGGGGAGGTGATCTGGTCGATGACGACGAGCCGGGTGCGCTCGGTGACCGCCGCCGCGAAGGCCGCGACGACCTCGGCCGGGTCGGCGTCGACGGGGAACGACGCCGTGCGCAGGGTCGCGCCCCGCGCCTGCGCCGACCAGCCGGCCGTGAGGTAGCCGTGGTTGCTGACGACGACGTCGTCGCCGGGGCCGATGCCGAGGCCCTGGAGCACGACGCCCACCGCCTCGGTGACGTTGCGCACCAGCGCCGTCGAGTCGGCGTCGACCCCGACGAAGGCCGCGGCGTCGCGCCGGGCAGCGGCGAGCGCGTCGGGCAGGTCGTCGCGGAAGGCGCGCATCGGCGCGCCCTCGATGCGGGTGCGGGCGCGGTCCTGCGCCTCGCGCACGGACCGCGGCACCGCGCCGAACGCGCCGTGGTTGAGGTGGGTCAGGGCCGGGTCGAGCTCGAAGCGCTCGGCGATGTCACGACGCACCCGGCCCATCCTGCCTCAGCGGGTCAGGCCCGTCGTGCGCAGGGTTGCGCACCGGTCCGCCTCGGCCCCGGTGGCCGGCGCGACACCGAGCGCGGAGGCCCGCGACCGGCCGAGGTTCCACGCGAGCGCGTCGTCGTCGGCAGCCGGGTCGGGCGTCACCGCGCAGATCGCGACGTCACGGGGCAGCCCGGCGACGATCGTCGGGGCGGCGTCGGGGCCGAGCGTCGACAGGTAGGCGACGTCGAGGTTGCCGGTGGCGGCGTAGCGGTCGACGTTGCGCTGGGCCACCCACGCCTCGGGGTTGGCGAGCCCGCCGACGAGGACGAACGCGGCCACCGACACCAGGGCCGCCCGCGGCAGCCACCAGCCGTCGAGCCGGATGCCGGCGACCATGACCAGCACGACGAGCAGGCCGAGCAGCAGCTCGAACGCGACGACGAGCAGCCGCAGCACGGTGAAGCCGTAGGCCTGCTGGTAGAGGTCCATCCGGTGCAGCGCCGACCCGACGACGACGAGCGTCAGGGCGCAGAGGGCACCGAGCACGACGCGCAGCACGAGGCGGTCGCGGGCACCCTCACGAGGAGCCTTGCGCACGGTGAGGGCGACGGTCGCGAGCGTCAGCAGCGTCGCCACGGTCAGCTGCCCGAAGCCCTGGTGCACGTAGTCGGCGTAGGTGAGACCGGTCGTGCGCTGCACGTAGTCGTGCCCGCCGAAGAGCGCTGCTGCCTGGGCGACGACGAAGGCGACGAACACGCCCACGACCATCCCGACGGGCACGGCCCACTCCCACGTCCGCGCGACGGGCCGCCCGTGGGGCAGGACGACGCGCTCGACCCGCGGCGGGTTGAGGGCCACGTAGGTGGCGGCCAGGAGGGCACCGCCCATGACGAAGCCGACGAAGAACCGGAAGATGAGGCTGTCCCAGGCCAGCTGCGGCACGAGGTGGCTCGCCCACGTGCCGAAGATCGCGTCGCCCGAGGCGAAGAGGCCGCCGAACACGACGAGGGCCACGAGCGAGATGGCGGCGGTGCGCAGGACCGGCCACACGATCGACACGCGGCTCGTGGCGGCGACGGTGCGTCCGAGCAGGGGCAGCCCGCGCAGGGCCGCGAGCGGTCCCGAGGCGACGGCGGCGACCATCGAGGTCAGCGGCTTGGCGCCGGTGAGGGCCGTGGCGGTCAGCACGAGACCGACGAGCACGGCCAGGATCGTGAGCCAGGGTGCGGCGCGCAGCACCGCGAGCGAGGCGAGGGCCACGCACATGACGGTCGTCGCCGTGGTCCACCGGCTCAGGCGCCGCTCCGTCGTGCGCCACAGCACCGCGCCGCCGACGAGGAGCACGGCGAACAGGGCGAGCCCGAGGTTGCGGTAGGGCAGCAGCACGGCCGAGAGGACGCCGACGCCGAGCGCGGTGAGCAGCAGGCGCGGCTGGGGGCGCAGGCCGGACTCGGGCCAGAGGTCGCCGAAGAGCGTGTCGACGAGGGGTCCGGGGAGCGTCACGGGCCGGGTCGCGGGGTGCGGCGACGCGGGAGGGGACGACGAGGGAGGGGGCGGTAGCGCCGGCGTTCCCGCGGCTCCTGCCGGGCTCGGGGTGGGCGCGGTCGGCATGGGGCTCTCCTTCGTCGGGACGGCTGCAGTGACTGGTGACGTGACTCGTGAGGTGACTGGTACGGGCGCCGGGGTCGATGCCGGGACGCGGGGGGACGCGGCCGACGCGTCGGCGGGGTCGTGCGGGCCCGTGTCGGGCCGGCACGGCAGGACGGCGCGCACCCGGGCGCCCGGGCGGCCGGGCTCGGCGGGCAGGGCATGGATGGAGCCGCCGTGCAGCTCACACACCCAGCTCGCGATGGCCAGGCCGATGCCGGTGCCGCCGCCGGCGTCGTCGCCCGAACCGAACCGGTCGAAGACCCGCTCGGCGCGCTCGGGTGGGATGCCGGGCCCCTCGTCGGCGACCTCGAGCCACCAGCGGTCCTCCCCCTCTCGCCCCGCGCTGACCGTGACGGTGCCGTCGACCGGGCTGTGCCGGGCGGCGTTGTCGAGGAGGTTGGCCAGAACCTGCGCGAGCCGGGCCGGGTCGGCGGTGACGGCGAGGTCGGCGGGCTCGACCGACACGACGTGCCGGACGCTGCGCGTGCTGCGGACGGCGCCCGTGGCGCCGACGCGGGCCTCCCCCACGGCGCGCTCGACGAGGTCGGCCACCCGCACGGGCGCGAGGGCGAGACGGTCGGCGCCGCCGTCGAGCCGGCTCAGGTCGAGCAGGTCGCCGACGAGGGAACCGAGCCGCTCGGCCTGGGCGAGGGCCGTGCGCAGGACCGCGTCGTCGGGCCGCACGACGCCGTCGACGAGGTTCTCGAGCAGGGCCTGCTGCGCCGCGAGCGGCGTGCGCAGCTCGTGCGACACCGTGGCGACGAGCTGGCGCCGCTGCTGGTCGGCCGAGGCGAGGTCGCTCGCCATGGTGTTGAACGCGTGGGCGAGGGTGCCCACCTCGTCCGACGACGTGGCCGTGACGCGGCGGGAGTAGTCGCCGGTGGCCATCCGGGCGGCGGCGTCGGTCATCTCGCGCAGCGGGGAGGTCATGCCGCGGGCGAGCCACTGCGTGACCCCGAGCGCGGCGGCCACGGTGACCGGGAGGGTGAGCCAGGCCGGCACCCCGGCCCGGTCGCCGATCTCGGCCACGACGATGGCAGCGACGATGCTCGCACCGACGAGCAGGCCCAGCTTGGCCTTGACGGAGCGGATCCCGTCGAGCGGGCGCTCGGTGTCGAAGTGCGGACGCGGGTGGGCGCCAGCGCGCGCGTCGGGCGTTCCCGGGGCGTCGCCGGACGCGTCGGGACGCGGGGTCGCGGGCGCGCTCACGACGCGTCCGTGCCGAGGGCGTACCCGACGCCGTGGACGGTGCGGACCCGGTCCCCGCCGATCTTGGCCCGGAGCGCCTTGACGTGGCTGTCGAGCGTGCGGGTGCGGCCGGCGTCGGCCCACCCCCAGACCTCGCGCATCAGCTCGTCGCGGGTGCGCACGACACCGGGCTCGGCCCACAGCGCGAGGAGCAGGTCGAACTCGAGCGGCGTCAGGTGCACGTCGACGCCGTCGACGGTGACGCGTCGGGACCCGCGGTCGACGGCGAGCGCGCCGAGCACGAGCAGCTCCGGCTGCGTCGTGGCCAGCTCGCGGGCCCGCTCGACGCGTCGCAGGAGGGTGCGGATGCGCGCGACGACCTCGCGCATCCGGAAGGGCTTGGTGACGTAGTCGTCGGCCCCGACACCGAGACCGACGAGCAGGTCGGTCTCGTCGGCGCGGGCCGTGAGCATGAGGACGGGGACCGGCCGCTCGGCCTGGATGCGGCGGCACACCTCGAGCCCGTCGAAGCCGGGCAGCATGAGGTCGAGGAGCACGAGGTCGGGGCGGTGCTCGTCGTGCTGGGCCACGGCGCTGGGCCCGTCGTAGGACTGGATGACCCGGAAGCCCTCTGCCACGAGGCGGTCCGTGAGGGCCTGGTTGATCGTGACGTCGTCCTCGACGACGAGCAGCGTCGCCTGTCCGGGCGGCGGTGTCGCACTCCCCTGGTTCATGCCCCCGAGCCTAGGAGCGGGCGCGCGGGCGGCGAGGGTGCGACGTGTGGAGATCCTGTGAAACCCGGCCGGGCCCACACCGGCCCGGCCGGGCACTCCCACCCACCACGGTGGCTCAGATGAAGAGCAGCTGCGCGCCCTCCGTCAGCTCGATGAAGTCCGAGGCCGAGATGATGCCCTCGACGTCGTCACGCAGGTCCTCCTCGCCCAGGTGCTGCATGTCGGCCGACATCCGGCAGGCCCACAGGTGGCCCCCCGAGGCGACGATCTGGTCGAGGAACTCCGGGACCTCGGGGACGTCGAGGTCGGCGATGGCCTTCTTCATCTGCGAGGTGGCCAGGTGCGTCATGCCCGGGATGCCGCCGAGGCCCTGGGGCAGGTGCGTGGCGGTGTTGCCGAGCATCGTGAACTTCAGGTCGCCGGACGTCTTCTTGTTGATCATGTCGAAGCCCCAGAAGGTGAAGAACAGGTGCGTCTCGACGCCTTCACCGAGCGCGGCGTTCGCGAGGATCAGGCCCGGGTAGGCCATGTCGAGGTTGCCCTTGCTGCAGATGATCGCGAGCTTGCGGCCCTGCGACTCCGGCGCGTCGAACGACGGCACCAGCGGTTCGGTCTCGGTGGCCCGGGTGGTCTGGGTGGTCATCACACACATCCCTTCGGCTTGGGCAGGCCCGCGACGTAGGCCATCTTCTTGGCGGGCTTGCCGGGGAAGAGCTCGAAGAGGGCCTTGACGGGGGTTCCGGTCTGCGTGCTGACCCGTCGCAGGGTCGCCGTCTCGCCCTGGCGGGCGAAGTCGTCCCGCAGGAAGTGCACGAGCTTCCAGTGCTCGTCGGTGAGCTCGATCCCGATGAGGCGGCCGAGCTCGACACCGAGGTCGTCCGACCACTGGTCCGGGTGGGTGAGGAAGCCCTCGTCGTTGACCTCGACGGCATGGCCGGCGATCGTCGTGGTGGGCATGGTGACGCTCCTTTCAAGCGCTCGCGGGAGCGGGGACCTTCCCCGCCATCGACATCTGCGCGGGCAGGCCGAGCGGTCGTCCGGGGAGCAGGAGGTTCCAGTAGACGTGGCGGAACGCGAGCTTGCCGATGTGGTTGGCGCGCGACTCCTTGAGCAGGGTCATCGGGCCGAGGCGCGGCAGCGGGAACGTGCCGGTCAGGGGCTCGGTGTCGTAGTTGAAGTCGAGGAGCATGGCCTTGCCGCCACCGGACTCGACGAAGCAGTTGGCGTGCCCGTCGAACGAGTGCGTCATGGGCTTGCCCTCGACGTGCTCGAGGAAGTTCTCCACGAACACCTCGACCGAGAAGTGCGCGACCGAGCCGGCCTTCGACGTCGGGATGTTGCTCGCGTCGCCGAGGACGAAGATCGACGGGTGCTCGGTGGACTGGCTCGTGTGCTTGTCGACGGGCACGTAGTTCAGCTCGTCCCCGAGGCCCGACCGCGCGATGAAGTCGGCGCCCATGTTGAGCGGGATCGTCACGAGCTGGTCGTAGGCGACCTCCCTCTCGTCGTAGGACACGAGGACGCGACGCTCCTGGTCGACGTGCTCGACCATGAAGTCCGTCTCGACCGTGATCCCCTTGTCGGCGAGCAGGTGGCCGAGCTCGCGGCTCGCGACCGGCTTGGTGAAGGCACCGTCGAGCGGCGTGACGAAGACGATCTCGGTGCGGTCACGCAGACCGCGGCGCCGCAGGAAGTCGTCGGCGAGGAACGTGAACTCGAGCGGGGCCACGGGGCACTTGATCGGCATCTCCGTCACGTGCACGACGAGGCGTCCGCCCCCGAAGGAGGCGAGCGACGCACGCAGCGCCGTGGCGCCCTCGTAGGTGTAGAACTCGCCGACGCTGCGGTGCCACTCGGGGCCCAGCATCCCCGGCGTCTGGTCCGGACGCGGCGTCGTGCCCGAGGCGATGACGAGCTCGTCGTAGCCGAGCGTGCGTCCGTCGACGAGGGAGACCTCGCGGGCCTGCGGGTCGATGCGGTCGACGTCACCGAGGACGAGCTCGACGCCGTCCGTGATGAGGGCGTGCCGGCTGCGCCTGACCTGGTCGGGCTCGATGAGCCCGAACGGCAGGAAGAGGTAGCCCGGCTGGTAGTCGTGGACGTCGTCCTTGTCGACGACGGTGATACGCCACTCGCTGGTGGGGAGGCGGTGCCTCAGCTTGTTCACGACCATGGTGCCGGCCGTGCCCGCTCCCAGGACCACGAGTGACCTCATGGTGGTGGTCATGTCTCGACGGTACCCCGGAGGGTATGCCGTCGGCTGTGAGCCAGCAGACAGCGCGGCTGTGACCTCGGAGACAGAAGGCTTGCCTCACAAGCAGATCCGGCCCCGGGGGTAGGGACCCGGGACTCTCAGGTGGCCTTGAGCCACCGCCCGAAGAGCCGGGTCACGAACGGCAGCAGGACGTAGGTCATCCACGGGGTCGCGACGAGGGTGGTCACGAGGACGCGGACGGCGGCCGGCCAGCCGCCGCTGAAGGGCGAGAGCAGGTAGGTCAGCGCCAGGCTCGTCGGGAAGAACGCGATCCAGATGACGCTCGCCTGCTTCCACCGCGGCGGAGCCGCCGGGACGCCCGGGCCCGCCTCGTGCACCGCCGACGTCGCCGGCTCGCCGAACCAGCCCTCGATGCCCGTGCGGTACTCGGTGCGCCGGTGCTCGACGAGGTCGGCCGCCGAGCGCAGCCACCGCAGGCGCTCTGGCGAGCGCTCCCACGCGTCGAGGTGCTCGCGCGAGTCGAACCGGTAGAGCATGTGCCAGTCCTCGGTCCCCGAGCGCACCCACCCGGCCCCGAGGAAGCCCTCGAACCGCTCGGCCATCGACGTGCCGGCGTGCACCCACGCCTGCATGAGCAGCTCGTCCTCGGGCGCGACCCGGCGGGTGATCGACACGGTCAGCGGACCGTCGTCGGCGACTGCGGTGACGACGGGCGAGGCAGGGGTGGCGGCGCTGGTCATCGGGGCTCCTCTTCCGAGCGGGCGGGAAACGCGACGATGCCGGCCGCCCCGAGGGGCGACCGGCATCGGTCGTGGCACGTGGTGCTACGCGAGAGGCGTCAGCAGGACCTCACTGACCCACGCGGAAGCGGGCGAAGGACGTCGCCGTGGCGCCGGCCTCCTCGAGGACCTTGCCGACGGACTTCTTGGCGTCCTTGGCGAACGGCTGCTCGAGCAGGACGTTCTCCTTGAAGAAGCCGTTGACGCGACCCTCGATGATCTTCGGCAGGGCAGCCTCGGGCTTGCCCTCCTCGCGGGCCGTGGCCTCGGCGACGCGACGCTCGTTCTCGACCGTCTCGGCCGCGACCTCGTCACGGGTCAGCACGGACGGGCTGAAGGCCGCGACGTGCATCGCGACATCGCGACCGACCTGGTCGTCGCCACCCTCGATCGCCACGAGGACACCGATCTGCGCGGGCAGGTCGGGGCTCGTCTTGTGGAGGTAGGCGGCGACGTTCGCACCCTCGACGCGGGCGACGCGCTTGATCTCGATCTTCTCGCCGATCGTCGCGTTCGCGTCGTCGAGCAGCTGCTGGACGGTACGGCCGTCGGGCGTCGAGCTCGCGAGGAGCTCCTCGGCGCTGCCGGCCTTCGAGGCGATGGCCTGCTCGAGGACCTGGTCGGCGAGGGCGATGAACTTCTCGCCCTTCGCGACGAAGTCGGTCTCGCAGAGGACCTCGACGAGGGTGCCGACGCCGTCGGTCGCCTTCGCGGTGACGAGACCGTTGGAGGCCGTGCGGCCCTCACGCTTCGTCACGCCCTTGAGGCCCTTGACACGCAGGATCTCGACGGCCTTGGCGCGGTCGCCCTCGGCCTCGTCGAGCGCCTTCTTGACGTCCATCATTCCGGCGCCGGTCTGCTCGCGCAGGGCCTTGATGTCAGCGGCGGTGTAGTTCGCCATGCTCTGTATCGCTCTTTTCGTCAGTGGGATTCGACTGGTACGCGGTCCGGGCAGGCTCAGGCCTGCTCGGCCGGAGCAGCCTCGGCGGCGGGCGCCTCGGCGGGCGCGTCGACCGCGATCTCGGCAGCGACCTCGGGGGCCGGGGTCTCGACCGGGGCCCCGGCGGCCTCGGTGGCCTCGGTGGCAGCGGCGTCGGCGTAGAGCTCGCGCTCCCACTCGGCCAGGGGCTCCTCGGCCTGCGCGTCGCCACCGGACTTGCCGGAGGAGCGCTGGACGAGACCGTCGGCGACGGCGTCGGCGACGACGCGCGTCAGCAGCGTGACGGAGCGGATCGCGTCGTCGTTGCCCGGGATCTTGTAGTCGACCTCGTCGGGGTCGCAGTTCGTGTCGAGGATCGCGATGACCGGCAGGCCGAGCTTGCGGGCCTCGTCGACGGCGAGGTGCTCCTTCTTCGTGTCGACGATCCACACGGCCGAGGGGACCTTGGCCATGGAGCGGATGCCGCCGAGGGTCTTCTCGAGCTTGTCCTTCTCACGCTTGAGGACGAGGAGCTCCTTCTTCGTGCGGCCCGAGCCGGCCACGTCGTCGAAGTTGATCTCCTCGAGCTCCTTGAGGCGCGTGAGGCGCTTGGAGACCGTCTGGAAGTTGGTGAGCATGCCACCGAGCCAACGGTGGTTGACGTACGGCATGCCGACGCGCGTCGCCTGCTCGGCGATGGGCTCCTGGGCCTGCTTCTTCGTACCGACGAAGAGGATCGTGCCGCCGTGGGCGACGGTCTCCTTGACGAAGTCGTACGCGTTGTTGATGTACGTCAGCGACTGCTGGAGGTCGATGATGTAGATGCCGTTGCGCTCGGTCATGATGAAGCGCTTCATCTTCGGGTTCCAGCGACGGGTCTGGTGCCCGAAGTGGACGCCGCTCTCGAGGAGCTGGCGCATGGTGACGACGGCCATGCCGTGTTCTCCCTTGTGTGGTTGTCGACAGTTGTCCGGCGGCGTCGCGTCCGGTCGGGTCTCCCCGGCCCTGGCTGGCCGCTCTCCTGGCGCCTTGACCCGTCCCGCCCGACGAGGTCGGGACTGCCGTGACGTGCCCCGGGCTCGAGGCCCGGTCGAAGACGCGCGAATTCGGTCGCGCGTGGGGGCACGCGTGACCGCCGTCCATCGTACGTCCTGACCCGGGTTGCGGGGAAATCGCGCGGACGGGCGAGAATGGCGGCCATGCCTCACTCGACGGGCTGGGACAGCTGGTTCCAGACGATCCCGGTCTTCGTCGTCCTCACCGCCGTCCTCGTCGTGCCCGGCTGGCTCGTCCTGCGGGCCCTCGGCACGCGCGGCATGGAGGCCCTCGCCGTCGCCCCCGCGGTCTCGGTCGGCATCATCGCGACGGCGGCCACGGTGGCCCAGCGCATCGGCCTGCGGTGGGGGCTGGGACTGCTCGTCGCCGTCACCGCGGCGGCGGCCGGCCTCGCCTGGCTCGTCGCCCTCGTCGCCCGACGCGTCCTGCAGCGGGTGCGGCGCCCGGAGCCCGAGGTCGGCGTGGCCCGCCGCGTGCTCGGCCGGCCCAACCCCGACGCCGTCGTGGCCGTCCTCATCGGCGTCGCCGTGTCGCTGGCGACGATCCTGCCCGCGATCGGGCGGCCCGACGAGCTCGTCGACAGCCCCGACGCCGTCTACCACCTCGACCGCATCCGGCTCTTCCTCGAGACCGGCAACTTCTCGATCGCCAACCCGACGTTCTACCCCAACGGCTTCCACTCCTGGATCGCCACCGGGCTGCTGCCGTGGGGTGGCGAGCAGGTGCTGCCCGGCACCAACGTCGCCACGGTCGTGCTGGCCGCTTTCGTGTGGCCGCTCGGCTGCGTCGCCCTCGTGAGGCACGCGCTCGGCACCTCGCGGCTGGTTACGTACGCGTCCGGGTTCGCCTCGGCCGCCTTCATCTCCTTCCCGACGATCCTGCTCGGCTGGGGCGTGCTGTGGCCCAACCTCATGGCCAACGCCCTGACGCCCGGGGCCCTCGCGCTCATGCTCCAGGCGGCGCGGTCCCGACGCGTCGGGCAGTGGCTCGGCTTCGCCGCGGCTTTGCCCGGGCTCGCGCTCGTGCAGCCCAACGCGCTCGTGGCGCTCGTCGTCTTCGCGCTCGTCTGGTTCGTCACCGCGCGGCTGCGGGCCGGCTGGCTGGGCCACACGCCGTGGTGGAAGGTGGGCCGTGACCTCGCCGTCGTGGCGGTCGTCGGGGTGGCCGGGCTCGTCGCGGCGCCCACGGTGTCCGCGCGTCTCGCGTCGACGCAGTCCTACGAGTGGACCGGCCAGGTGTCGGTGTGGACCGCGCTCGTCGAGGTCGTCGGCGGCCGGCTCCAGATCACGGTCGTGCTCTGGGGGCTGCTGCTGCTCATCGCGCTCGGCATCGGGTGGATCGTGCTGCGGGCCCGCGCCGCGATCCCCGTCGTGGCCATGTGGCTGGCGGCCGTGGCGCTCTACGTCATGGCGGCGTCGTCGACGGCGTCATGGACCGCGCTCATCACCGGCTACTGGTACAACGACAAGGTCCGGCTCGCCTCCCTCGCAGCGGTGCCCGGCGTCGTGCTCGTCGCGGCGGCCGCCCCGGCGGCGCGCGCCCTCCTGCTCCGCGTCCCCGCGGTCCGCGCCCGGCCGCTCGTCGCGTCAGTGACCGCCCTGGCGCTGCTGCCGCTCCTCACGGTCGTGTGGAACGGGTCGACCCGCAACGCCATGCTGTCCGGCTTCTTCCGCCCCGGCGAGGCCCGACGCGTCATCCTCTCCTTCGAGGCCCAGGACGCCCTGCGCCAGCTCGCTGCCAACATCCCGGCCGGCCAGGGCGTCGTCGGCCGGCCCGAGAACGGCACGCCGCTCATGTACGCGCTCTTCGGCACGAACACGCTCTACCGATCGCTGCCGATCCCGACCACCGGCGACGAGATCGTCATCGGCACCGGCTTCAACGACCTCGAGCACCGGCCCGACGTCTGCACCGCGCTGGCCCGGCACGACGTCCGCTGGGCGATCGGCTCGCCCCACGTCTACTGGCTCGACCGTCCCGAGCGCAGCTCGGGCCTGGAGGACCTCGCCGCCAACCGGAGCGTCCAGCCGGTGCGCACCGTCGGCGACTACACGCTCTACCGCATCACCGGGTGCGGCCTCGGGTCCTGACGCCGCACCGACCGGGTGGCGGCGCGCGGCCGCGCCGGGCCGGGGCGCGCGCTCCCCGCTGGGTAGTGTCGGCCGTATGGGCTCGCCGCTGATCTCCCGCATGACCCCGTTCGGCACGACGATCTTCGCGGAGATGTCGGCCCTCGCCACGCGCACCGGGGCCATCAACCTCGGCCAGGGCTTCCCCGACACCGACGGCCCGCGCGAGATGCTCGAGGCCGCCAAGGCCGCGATCGACGCCGGCCGCAACCAGTACCCGCCCGGGCCCGGCGTGCCCGAGCTGCTCGAGGCGGTCGCCGCCCACCAGGAGCGGTTCTACGGGCTGCACGTCGACCCCGCATCGGAGGTGCTCGTCACCGCGGGAGCCACCGAGGCGATCGCGGCCGTCGTGCTCGCGCTCTGCGAGCCCGGCGACGAGGTCGTCACCTTCGAGCCGTACTACGACTCCTACGCGGCGACGATCGCCCTGGCCGGCGCGACGCGTCGGACCTCGGTGCTGCGCTTCCCCGACTTCGCCGTCGACGAGGCCTCGCTGCGCGCCGCGTTCTCGGCCCGCACCCGGCTCGTGCTGCTCAACACGCCGCACAACCCCACCGGCAAGGTCTTCACCCGGGCCGAGCTCGAGCTCATCGCCTCGCTCGCGCGCGAGCACGACGCGTGGGTCGTCACCGACGAGGTGTACGAGCACCTGGTGTTCGACGACGCCGTGCACGTGCCCATGGCCACGTTGCCCGGCATGGCCGGGCGGACGATCACCATCAGCTCGGCGGGCAAGACCTTCTCGGCGACCGGCTGGAAGGTCGGCTGGCTCACCGGTCCGGCCGAGGCCGTGGCCGCCGCGCGGACCGTCAAGCAGTTCCTCACCTTCGTCGCCTCGGGGCCGTTCCAGCCGGCCGTCGCCGTGGCCCTCGGACTCGGCGACGACGTCTACGCCGCGCTCCGGTCCTCGCTGCAGGCCAAGCGCGACCTGCTCTGCGCGGCCCTCGTCGAGTCGGGCCTGCAGGTGGCGCGTCCGAGCGGAACATACTTCGTCATCGCCGACGCGGCGCCGCTCGGTGCCGTCGACGGGCTCGAGTTCGCGCGCCGGCTGCCCGACCTCGCGGGCGTCGTCGGCGTACCGGTGTCGGTCTTCCACGACGACACCGAGGCCGCCCGGACGCTGATCCGGTTCGCGTTCTGCAAGAAGGACGAGGTGCTGCACGAGGCCAGCCGTCGCCTCGCAGCGGCCGGCCACCACTCCCCCGCCTGACCCCACCCTCCCCTGCCTGACCGTCCCGTCGAGTGAGCACCGAACCCCACCAGCCCCACGGCTGACGCCGCACCCTGGTGCGACTGTCCACATCCCGACGTCGCGGCGGCCGCTCGTCCACAGCGTCACCGGGAGGGGCCTCAAGACACTGGCCGGCGTCGCGACCATGGGTTCATGGCCCTCGGATCCGGACTGACCGCGCTCGTCACGAGTGCCGTCCTCGGCGTCAGCGCCGTCGCCGGCCACCCGCCGACGACCTCGAGAACGCCTGCGCCGCAGGCCGGTTCATCAGTATCGGCCTCTCACGCCACCTGGGCCTGGCCGCTCGACCCGGAGCCACGCGTCGAGCGCGCCTTCGACCCGCCGGACCGGCCATGGGGCGCCGGACACCGCGGCGTCGACCTCGCAGCAACCGTCGGGCAGCCGGTCCGCTCCCCCGAGGCCGGGACCGTCACGTGGGCCGGCGTGGTGGCCGGACGCGGCGTCGTCGTCGTCACCCATCCAGGCGGGCTGCGCAGCACGTTCGAACCCGTCACCGCCACCGTTCGGGTCGGCACCACCGTCGCCCGTGGTGGTCCGGTGGGCGCCGTGACCGCCGCGCCCGGGCACTGCGCACCGGGCACCTGCCTGCACTGGGGAGTGCAGCGCGGCCGGCAGTACCTCGACCCGCTCTCGTTCGTCGGGCGGGCGCCGATCGTGCTGCTCCCCCTCGACTGACCCGGCACCGCTCGCCCGGATCAGGCTCTGGGATGGGCCTGTTCGTAGCTGCGGCGGAGGCGGTCGACCGACACGTGCGTGTAGATCTGGGTCGTGGCCAGGCTCGCGTGGCCGAGGATCTCCTGCACCATGCGTAGGTCGGCGCCGCCCTCGAGCAGGTGCGTCGCCGCACTGTGCCTCAGCCCGTGCGGACCGAGGTCGGGTGCGTCGGGCAGGTGCGAGAGCAGCTCGTGCACGACGCTGCGCACCTGGCGCGCGTCGACGCGTCGACCGCGGCGCCCGAGGAACAGGGCCGGACCGGAGTGCTCCCCGACGAGCCGCGACCGGACCGCGAGCCACGACTCCACGGCACGGCCGGCCGGCGCCCCGAACGGGACGATGCGCTCCTTGGCGCCCTTGCCCATGACCCGGACCGTGCCCTGGCCGAGGTCGAGGTCGTCGATGTCGAGGGCCGCGAGCTCACCGACCCGGATGCCCGTGGCGTAGAGCAGCTCGAGGACGGCGCGGTCGCGGACGTGGATCGGGTCGTCGTCGTCGGCCCGGGTGGCGGCGAGGGTGAGCAGCTCGCTGGCCTCGCCCTGCTTGAGGACCCCCGGCAGCGATGACGACCGCTTCGGCGCCACGAGCCGCACGGACGGGTCCGTGGGGATGCGCCCGGTGTGCTCGGCCCAGCGCAGGAAGGTCCGCGCGGCTGCGGCCCGGCGGGCGATCGTCGCCCGCGCAGCACCGGCGTCGGCCTGCTCCCCGAGCCAACCGCGCAGGTCGCCGATGCGCAGGTCGGCGACGTCGGTGACGCCCCGCGCCGCCGCGAAGGTCAGCAGGTGCCGGACGTCGCCGAGGTAGGCACGGCGCGTGTGGACCGAGCGTCCGCGCTCGGCGCCGAGGTGCCGCGAGAAGGCGTGGAGGACCTCGCCGTGCAGCTCCTGGACCGGCGGGCCGGGTGCGGGGGTCACCGGCTCGGCCGACGCGGAGGGCACCACGGCACCCGCGCCGTCCGACGCGTTCTCGATCGCCACACCCGTCACTCCCGCACCATGACGCATCTACGGCGCCACCGCAAGCGACCCGCCCCTCCGCTCAGCGGGCCGCCTCGCGCAGCTTCTCCTGGCGCGACGCGACGGAGAGCGGTGCGCTCAGCCGAGGGGCAGCGTGGGGCCGGCGTCCAGCGCAGGTCGCGGCCTCGACGGTGCTCGCACCGACGAGCCCGACGAGCCCGCCGAGCCCGCCGAGCCCGCCGAGCCCGTCGAGGCGGTCTTGCGGCGCGGGGCCGGGGCCTTGCGCCAGGTACCGGACTCGCCGATGACGAGCCGGGCCTGCTCGAGCCGCGCCAGAGCCGCACGGACCACGAGGGGCGGGCGCGCCGCGTCGCGGGCGATGACGTCGAGGGCGACCGGCCGCCGGAACGGGACCGCCTCGAGCACGGCCCGGTCCTCGGTGCTGAGCCGGTCCACGACGGTGTCGGGCGCCCGCGGTTCGTCGCACGCGTCGTCGCCGATGTCGCCGACGAGGTCGATGATCTCGTCGACGGACGTGACGAGGACGGCCTTCTGGTCGCGGATCTCCTGGTGACAGCCGGCCGACATCATCGAGGTGACCGGCCCGGGAACCGCACCGACCGGCCGGGACAGGCCAGTGGCGTGGGTGACCGTGTTGCGCGAGCCGGACCGGAGGTCGGCCTCGACGACGACCGTGCCCCGCGTCAGCGCTGCGATGAGCCGGTTGCGCGAGAGGAAGCGCGACTTCATCGGTGCGGCTCCCGGCGCCGCCTCGGACACGACCAGCCCCACCTCGGCGATCCGGCGCAGCAGGGTCGCGTTCGCCGCCGGGTAGGGCCGGTCGACGCCGCCCGCGACCACGGCCACGGTCGTGCCGTCGACGGCGAGGGCGCCGTGGTGCGCCGCGGCGTCGATGCCGAGGGCGGCCCCCGACACGACGGTCCACTGCCGCCGTGCCAGGCCCGCAGCGAGGTCGGTGGTCACGTGCTCGCCGTAGGACGTGGCGGCCCGCGCACCGACGACCGCGACCGACCTGCGCGTCGTGTCGACGAGGTCGAGCCGGCCCACGACCCACAGGCACCAGGGCGGGATCGGGAGGCTGTCGAGCGCCTCCGCCCACTCCGCGTCGCCGGGCACGACGACGCGGGCCCCCACCTTGGCGGCGACCTCGAGGTCGCGCTCGACGTGCAGGGCTCGGACGCGCGCCGCGAACCGGGCCAGCGTGCCGTGCCCGCTGCGGATGCGGGCCATCGCCTCGAGCGGACCCACCTCCTGCAGCAGTGCGGCCACCTCGACGTCGCGTGGCTCGACCACGCGCGAGAGTGCTGCCCTGGCTCGGCGGACGTCGTCGGTGGCCCGGTCATCGGCCGGGGGCGACCCTGCGACGGATGCGCGCGGTAGGAGGCGGAGCCCGGCGCGGCCGGACTCCGGGCCTGTGGTGGCGCTCATGCGGCGGCCACCGCCTGCCGTCTCAGCGACAGCGCCAGCTCAACCTGGTCGCCACCGGGGCGCTGCAGACCGGCGAGGTCGCCGACGGTCCACGCGCAGCGGAGGGTGCGGTCGTAACCGCGGAGGCTGATGGTGCCGGACTCGAGGGCCCGGTCGAGCCGGGCCGTGACCGACGCCGGCAGCCGCCAGCGGCCCTCCCGCATCATCGAGCCGGGCACGTCGGCGTTGAGGGCCCGCCCGGGCAGGTGCGGGGCCCACCGCGCCTGCTGCACCGCTCGCGACTCCGCGACCCGGGCGGCGACGGCGGCACTGCGCTCCCCCGGCGGCTGCCCGACCATCGAGAGCCCAGGGGGCTGCACGTGCACCTGGAGGTCGACGCGGTCGAGCAGCGGACCGCTGATCTTGCCGAAGTAGGCGCGTCGGGCCATCGGCGTGCACGTGCAGTCGAGGCCCTTGCCCCAGCCGTGGCCGCACGGGCAGGGGTTGGCGGCGAGGACCAGCTGGAAGCGGGAGGGGAAGACGACGTGGTCGTGGGCCCGGGCGATGGCGACGATCCCTCGCTCGAGCGGCGTGCGCAGCGCCTGGAGGACGTGCTTGTCGAACTCCGGGGTCTCGTCGAGGAAGAGGACGCCGTGGTGGGCACGGGTGATCGCACCGGGCTGGATGCGCCCGCTGCCGCCCCCGATGACCGCGGCCTGCGAGGCACCGTGGTGCGGCGCCACGAACGGCGGACGCGTGATGAGCCGTGCGGCACCGGAGTCGCCGTCGTGGAAGCCGCCGACGACGGAGTGGATCGCGGTGACCTCCATCGACTCGGTGGCATCGAGCGGCGGCAGGATGCCCGGGAGTCGCTCGGCCAGCATCGTCTTGCCGGCCCCGGGCGGACCTGCGAGCAGCAGGTGGTGGCCGCCGGCCGCGGCGATCTCGAGCGCGAGCTTGGCCTCGGCCTGCCCGACGACGTCGCAGAGGTCCCTGACCTCCTCCTCGAGGACGGCCGGGGACTCGGGCACCACGACCTCCTCGGTGGGGCGCCCCTTCTTCAGCGCCTCGTAGCGCCGGACCAGCTCGGTGACCTCGGCGGCCGGGTGCACGTGGATACCGGCCACGAGCCGCGCCTCGGCCGCGTTGGCCACCGGGACGACGACGTGCCGGGCCCCGGACTGGGCCGCCGCGTGCACGAGCGGCAGGACCCCCGGGACCGGGCGCACCGTGCCGTCGAGCCCCACCTCGCCGATGTGCACGACCGAGCGCACGACCTCGGCGGGGATCTTGCCCATGGCCGCGGCGACCGCGACGAAGATCGCGAGGTCGAAGGCCGTGCCGACCTTGCGCTCCCCCGCCGGCGACAGGTTGATGATGACGCGCCGCTGGCTGACCGGCATCTCCTCGACGAGCGAGGCGGCCGCCTTGATGCGGTTGGCCGACTGCCCGATGGCGGAGTCGCCGAGGCCGCTGATGGAGAAGCCCGGCAGCCCGGAGGACACGTGCGCCTCGACCCGCACGAGGTAGCCACGGACCCCGCGCAGGCCGACCGCACGGGTGCGCCCGAGGCCCATCAGCAGACCCCCTTCAGGTGCTGCAGCCGTGGCCGCCCGCCGGCGGCCCACAGGATCGACACGACGTCGATGCGCAGCGGTCCGCCCACCGGGTGCTCCGGGTGCGCGTCGCGCCACAGGCCGGCCAGGCGGCGCAGCCGACGCTGCTTGCGCCACGTGACGGCCTCGAACGGGGCACCGTAGGCCTCGCTGGTGCGCGTCTTGACCTCGCACACGACGAGGCAGCCGGCGTCGGCGGCGACGATGTCGATCTCGCCGCGGACGCAGCGCCAGTTGCGGTCGAGGATGGTCAGGCCGTGCTCGGCGAGGTAGCGCGCGGCGAGCCGCTCGCCGTAGTCGCCGAGGACGCGGGTCGGGAGGTCCATGCCGACCAGCGTCGTCGGCGCGGCGTCCGCCGACCACGGCCGGCCGCCGGCCTGTGGACGACCCGCGACCGCGTCAGGGGGGTGTGGACGGCGGGCGCCTCAGGAGAAGTCGCCCGACTCCGGGAGCTTGATGTCGGGCTTGGGCAGCTCCTCGATGTTGACGTCCTTGAACGTCACGACGCGCACGTTCTTGACGAAGCGTGCGGGCCGGTAGATGTCCCAGACCCACGCGTCCGACATCGTCACGTCGAAGAACACCTCGCCGCCGTCGGTGCGCACCTTCACGTCGACGGAGTTGGCCAGGTAGAAGCGGCGCTCGGTCTCGACGACGTGCGTGAACAGGCCGACGACGTCGCGGTACTCCTTGTAGAGCTGCAGCTCCATCTCGGTCTCGTACTTCTCGAGGTCTTCCGAGCTCACGTGAATGCCGTTCCTGTCTGCTCGTGCAGGGCCAGCCGCACCTGCTCCTCGTCGGCCGCCGGCGGCGGCAGCGACGCGTCCGTCACCTCATTCAACACCCCGGGCCCCGCCTCGGGGCCCACGCCGGGCAGACGCCACGAGCGTCGGTGCAGCTCGCAGGGCCCCAGGCGCGTCAGGGCGTCCATGTGCTCCGGTGCGGCGTAGCCCTTGTTGAGGCTCCAGCCGTACTCCGGGTGGGCCTGCGCGAAGCCGACCATCATCGTGTCGCGCTCGACCTTGGCCAGGACGCTCGCGGCCGCGACCGACGAGCACTTCATGTCGGCCTTGATCATGGTCGTGACCGGCGGTGTCGAGGGCCCACCGGCGTCACCGGCGAACGCGAGCAGCCCCACCTCGCCCGGTGCCGTCAACCAGTCGTGGTTGCCGTCGAGGATGACGAGGTCGGGCACGACCTCGATCGCCCCGAGCGCCCGCAGGCCCGCGAGCCGGAGCGCGGCCATGATGCCGATGGCGTCGATCTCGTCGGCCGACGCGTGCCCGACGGCGTGCGCGACCGCCCACCGCTGGATCCGCGGGACGAGCCCGTGCCGCGCCTTCTCGGTGAGCAGCTTGGAGTCCTTGACCCCCATCGGCGCCGACCGGACCGTCTCGTCGATGACGACGACGCCGACGCTGACCGGCCCGGCGAGCGCCCCGCGGCCGACCTCGTCCATCCCGGCGAGCAGCCGGTGGCCCGAGCGCTGCAGCGCGCGCTCGACGCGGAGCGAGGGCTTCTTCGACGGTGCGGGACGAGGCATCTTGGGCTGGGGTCTCGGGCGGTTCTCGGGAGGTCGGTCGGGACGCGGGGCTGCGGCGGCGGAGGCTCGGCGCGTCAGCCGGCCGGCGTCGAGACCTTCGGCTTGGCGGTCGTCTTCGTGGGCGCCGGGTTGGTCGTCGACTTCGGCGTCGGGGTGCCCGACGGGGCCGGCACCGAGCCGAAGGTGCGCTCGGGGACGCCGAGCCAGGTGACGTGGTCGATGGGCCACACGACGAAGAGGGCGCGCCCGACGATCTTGTCCATCGGCACCGAGCCGGTGGCGCCGCTGCCGTCGTCGTGCCAGCGGCTGTCGGAGGAGTCGGAGCGGTGGTCGCCCATGACCCAGACCTTGCCGGCCGGGACGACGATGTCGAAGGGCTTGCCCTGGCTCGGGAAGTCGCCCGGCTTGACGTACGGCTCGGTGATCTCGACGCCGTTGACCTTGATCTTGCCGGTGCTGCCGTCGGCCTGGACGTGGTCGCCCGGCAGGCCGATGACGCGCTTGATGAGGTGGTTCTCGGCGTCCTCGGGCAGCAGGCCGACGAAGACGAGGGCGTCGTGGAACGGTCCGCCGACGGTGCTGTGGGCGTTGAGGTCGCCGGACAGCCAGTCGTTGGGGTCCTCGAAGACGACGACGTCGCCGCGCTTGAGGTCGAACGGCCCCGGGGTCAGCTTGCTGACGATGACGCGGTCGTCCTTGACGAGGGTGTTCTCCATCGACCCGGACGGGATGTAGAAGGCCTGGAACAGCCAGGTCTTGACGACGAACGACAGGGCCATCGCCAGGACGACGACGATGACGATCTCCTTGAGGCCCGCGAGCAGGGTGGCCCCGAACCCACGACGCGGCTCGTCGTCGTAGTCGTCGTCGAGGTAGCCCTCGTCGACGTCGTCAGCCGAGCGCCCGCGCGTCGGGTCCTCGGAGCGTCCGGTGTACTGCGACATCACTCACCATTTCGTGGGACGGAGGAGATCTGGCCCTGGTCGACCGGGCCGAGCCGACCGAGCGGCCAGTATCGCACCCAGACCTTGCCGATGACGTCCTCCCCCGGGACCATGCCGCCCCCGGGGTCGCCGAGGTGCGCCCGCGAGTCCGAGGAGGAGCCACGGTTGTCGCCCATGACCCAGAACCGGTCGGCCGGGACCCGGACGTCGAAGGGCACGAGGCTCGGCTTCTGGCCGGGTGCGAGGTAGGGCTCGTCGATCGCGACGCCGTTGACCTCGAGGCGCCCGTCGGCCGCGCAGCAGCGGACGTGGTCGCCCGGCAGCCCGATGACGCGCTTGACGTAGTCGGTGGGCTGGCCCTTGCCGATGATGCTCTCGGCGGCCTCGACGAGCGTCTGCAGGAAGCCGCGCTCGGGCACCCGCAGCCCGAAGGCCTGCGAGGCGTCGAAGACGATGATGTCGCCCCGCTGGACCTGTTCGGGCGCCGTGGTGCGCGAGACGAGGATGCGGTCGCCGACGAGGAGGGTGTCCTCCATCGACTCGCTCGGGATGCCGAACGGCGTCACGAGGAAGGCCCGCACGACGACGACGGCGAGCAGCAGGACGGCCGGGCCGATCATCCAGCGGTGCCGGCGCAGCGCGGTGCGCGACCGGGAGACCCCTTGGTGAGACTGGGACGCCGAAGGCGCGGCGGATCCCTCGTCGTGCGGGGTGTCGGCGGTCATGCCGGCACCCCCGGGTGGGGACCCACCGCGCCTCGGGTGGTCAACCTGACGCCGCGCGTCAGTTCTTGGCGTCGGCCTTGGCCGGGACGCTGTCGCGCTTCTCGCGGATCTTGGCGGCCTTGCCGCGCAGGCCGCGCAGGTAGTAGAGCTTGGCGCGACGGACGTCACCGCGGGTCACGAGCTCGATCTTCTCGATGATCGGCGTGTGCAGCGGGAAGGTGCGCTCGACCCCGACACCGAAGGAGATCTTGCGGACCGTGAAGGTCTCGCCGACACCGCCGCCGTGGCGACGGATGACGATGCCCTGGAAGACCTGGATGCGGGAGCGCGTGCCCTCGACGACCTTGACGTGGACCTTCACGGTGTCGCCGGCGCGGAACTCCGGGACGTCGGTGCGCATCGAGGCGGCGTTGAGCTCGTCGAACGTGTGCATGGTTGGTTCGCTTTCCTGGGTGCCACAGGCCACCCCTCGCAAGGTCATGGTGCGCGCCGACCGGGCCGCGACGGGTCACCGGCGGGACGGACCCGCGTGGTGGTGACCCGACTCCCCCTGTGGCAGGGGCCGTCGTGTGCCGGACGCAAGGAGCAAGTCTGCCAGAGCGCGGCGCAGACCTGAAATCGAGGACGAGTCTACGGTGGCGGCGTGGACGTCTCCCCCGGCTGGCCCGTGGCCCTCGCACTGGTCGTGCTCCTCGCCGTCACGGTCGTGGCCCAGCGCCTCGGCCGCATCCCGCTCGACCGGCAGGCCGTCGTGGCCGGGGTGCGCGCGATCGTCCAGCTCTCGCTCGTGGCGCTCGTCATCACGGCCGTCGTGGGCTCGATCTGGCTGTCGCTGCTCGCCGTCGGCGTCATGTTCGCGACGGCGGTCGTGACGACGGCCCGGCGGGTCGGTGCACCGGGGTCGTGGCCGTGGGCGGCGGTCGCGATGGCCAGCGGCGTCGTCCCGGTCGTGACGATCGTCGTGGCGTCGGGCACCGTGCCGTTCACCGGCATCGCGCTCATCCCCGTGGCGGGCATCGTCATCGGCAACACCATGACCGTGCACACGCTCGTGGGCCGGCGCACCTTCGCGGCGCTGCGCGAGGAGCACGGCCAGTACGAGGCGGCCCTGTCGCTCGGCCTGACCTCGGACCAGGCCATCGACGAGATCATCGCCCGACGCGTGCCGGAGGGGATCGTGCCGAGCCTCGACCAGGTGCGCACCTCCGGCCTGGTGACGCTGCCGGGCGCCTTCATCGGCGTCATGCTCGGCGGCGGCAGCGCCGTGCAGGCGGCCACGGCGCAGGTCGTGGTCCTCTTCGCCATCATGGCCACGCAGGCCATCACGGCCGGCGTTCAGGCCCGGTTCATCCGCGAGCGCCGGATCCTGCCCGACGACCTCCGCACCGCGCTCGTGTCCTGACCCGACGCGTCAGCCACGCCCTCGTGCGTCGGGCATGCCCGGCGCGTCAGCCCGCCCCGGCGCGTCAGCCCGCCCCGACGCGTCAGCGCCGGCGGCGCTTGCGCAGCCGGACGGCGCCCGGCACGTCGGGCCGCGCCGAGGCGTCGACGCGGTAGCCCGCCCGCTTGTAGAGGCGCAGGTTGTCGGCGCTGTGCTCGCCGGTGTCGAGGGCGAACGAACGGACGTCGTCGGGGGCCGTCGACTCCGCGTGCTCGAGCAGGCGCCGGCCCAGGCCCTGGCCCCGGAGGTCCGGCACGACGCAGAGCCGCCTGACGTACCACTCGTCGCCGTGGCGTGACGTGCGCACCGAGCCGACGACCCGACCGCCCTTGACGGCGACCCACGTGGCGTGGGCGTCGAGCGCGGCCCGGGCGTCCTCGAGGGTCTCGGTGAGCGCGGGGATGGCGAGGGTGTCGTTGGCCAGCGCCTCCTCCACCCAGCAGGCGCGGGTCAGCACGTGCAGCTCGGGCACGTCGGCCGGCGTCGCGAGCCGGATGTCGGCCTCCCCCGCGCCGTGCGAGGCGTGGAGCAGGTCGGGGCGCCGGGCCGCCGTGCGCTCGAGGCGCTGCGCGTGTCGCCAGTCGGCGATGGCGGCGTGGTTGCCCGAGAGGAGCACGTCGGGCACGACCCGGCCCTTCCACTCCCGGGGCTTGGTGTAGATCGGGTACTCGAGCAAGCCGTCCTCGTGCGACTCCTCGACGAGCGACTCGGCGTTGCCGATGACGCCCGGCACCAGGCGACCGACCGCCTCGACCATGGCGAGCACGGCGACCTCGCCGCCGTTGAGGACGTAGTCGCCGAGGCTGACGACCGACACCTCGAGGCCGAGGTCCTCGCGGGCGTACTCGTAGACGCGCTCGTCGATGCCCTCGTAGCGGCCGCAGGCGAAGGCGAGCCACGGCTCCTGGGCCAGCTCGCGCGCCAGCGCCTGGGTGAACGGGGTGCCACCGGGGCCGGGCACGACGAGGCGTGGGCGCGTGGCTCCGCCGTTGCCGGCAGGCCCGGACGCGACGACGGCGTCGAGGGCCTCGGACCACGGCTGCGGCTTCATGACCATGCCCGCCCCGCCGCCGTACGGGGTGTCGTCGACGGTGCGGTGCCGGTCGTGGGTGTGCTCGCGCAGGTCGTGGACGCGCACGTCGAGCAGGCCGTCGGCGCGGGCCTTGCCGATGAGCGAGAGGTCGAGCGCGGCGAGGTACTCGGGGAAGATCGAGACGACGTCGACGCGCAGGGCGGGCACGGTGCCGGACGCGTCGGGCACGTGGGGGGCGTCGCTCACTCGCCCGCCTCGCGGTAGAGGTCGAAGAGCCCGGGCGGCGGGTCGACGACGACGTGGTCGGCCGCGACGGTCGGCACGATGCGGCGCACGAACGGCACCCACGCGGTGAACCCCTCGTCGAGGGCGAGGACGAGCCGGTCCTGGGCGGACCCGATCTCCAGGCCGCTGACCGTGCCGAGGCGGGCACCGGTGGTGTCGCGCACCTCGAGGCCGACGAGGTCCTCCTCGTAGTAGGCGTCCTCCTCGGCCTGCGGCGCGGCCTCGGGCAGGACGAGACGCGTGCCGCGCAGGCCCTCGGCGCCGGTGCGGTCCGGGACCTCCTCGAAGCGGATCAGCCAGATGCCGCGGTGCACCCGGGTGCTCGCGACCGTCAGCTGCCGCGGGACGCCGGAGCCCGGCTCGGCCTGGGTGTCGACGACGGCGCCGACGGCGAAGCGGGTCTCGGGGTCGTCGGTGTGCAGCTGCACCGTGACCTCTCCCCGCAGGCCGTGGGGTTTGCCGATGCGCGCGAGGACGACGTTCATGCGCAGATCCTCTCAGGTCGTGCGGGTGGGCCGGAACGCACCGAGGGGCGCCCCGGGCGGACCCGGGACGCCCCTCGGCGTCGGATGGTGCAGGTGCTGCAGCTGAGCCTGAGGCCGGTGCGGCCCGCTCAGCGGACGCGGTCGGTGTCGACGATGTCGACCCGGACGTTCGCGCCGCCCGCGAGGGCGCTGACCACGGTGCGCAGGGCGCTGGCCGTGCGGCCGGAGCGGCCGATGACGCGGCCGAGGTCGTCGGGGTGGACCCGCACCTCGAGCAGCTCACCGCGGCGCAGCTCCTTGCGACGCACGACGACGTCCTCGTCGTGGTCGACGATGCCCTTGACGAGGTGCTCGAGCGCCTCCTCGAGCACGGTCACTCGCTCTTCTCGGCCTCGGCGGCCTCGGGAGCGGCCTCGGCCTCGGCGGCCGGGGCGTCGGCCTTCTTGGCGGCCTTCTTCTTCGGCGTCGTGGCGCCGGAGGTGCCCGCGTCGGAGCCCTTGCCCGCGGCGGCGATCGCGGCCTCGTAGAGGTCCTTCTTCGACGGCTTGGCCTCGGCGGTGCGGACCTTGCCCTCGTCGACGACCTTGATGAGGGCGGCGACGGCCTCGGTCGGCTGGGCGCCCTGGCCGAGCCAGTACTTGGCGCGGTCCATGTCGATCTCGATGACCGACGGCTCCTCGGTGGGGTGGTACTTGCCGATCTCCTCGATCGCACGGCCGTCGCGCTTGGTGCGCGAGTCCATGACGACGACGCGGTAGAACGGCGCACGGATCTTGCCCATGCGCTTCAGACGGATCTTGACAGCCACGGTGGCGGTCTCCTCAATCAGGTCGTGAGCACGGCGAGACCGCCGCAGGATCGGGCGGGGAGCCATGGCTCGGGTGTAGGCGTCCGGTCCAGCCGGGCTGCGGCCGGACGGGTACAGCCGTCCATTCTGCCAGACCCCGCACCGTGCTCCGAACCGCGCCGGGGGCGCCCCCGCGTCCGGACGCCGACGCCGGTCAGGCGAACGCCGCCCGCACCTCGAGCGCCAGGCGCACCACCTCGCGACGGGGCACGTCAACCGCAGCGTCGAGGACCGGCACCACCGACGGGTCGAAACCGCTGCGCGCCAAGCCCATCCGCACCTCGGGGGCGCTGGCCCGGCACTCGACGACACCGCCGACCGGCGAGGTGCGCAGCATCTCGAAGAGCACGGCGGTCACGTGGTCGTCCCGCGCGCCCGGGGCCCCCGGCTCGACGAACGCCGCCGCGGACAGCAGCGGCACCCCGAGCTCGGCGGCGAGCGCCGGGGCCAGGCCTGGCCCCGAGGCTCCGTAGCCGGCGCCGCCGAGGACCACGCAGGCGAGGCGTCGGAGCCCGAGGGCCCGGTAGGGAGCCGCCGGCCAGTCCGAGGACAGCGCTGTGTAGCGGTCGTGGTCGCGCCAGGCGCGGCGCCCGTCGATGCCCGGCAGGTGCAGGAAGTCGCGCGAGAAGCCCTCGTGGACGAACCCGAGGGAGCGCACCAGGCCGGCCGAGCGGGTGTTGGCCGGCTGGATGTTGGCCTCGAGACGGTGCAGGCCCATGCCGTGCGGCTCGTCGGCGAAGGCGAGGTCGACGGCGAGCTCGAGGCCTTCGGCGAACAGGCCCCGACCGACGTACGGGTCGTAGGCGTCGTAGCCGACGGTGGCGCTGCGGAACGCACCGCCGACGACGTTGGCGACGTTGACGCGTCCGACGAGGCCGTGGTCGCCCTCGGGGTCGCGCGCGAGCACGAGGAAGGTGCGGTAGGTCGGCGACTGGTTGTGCAGGACGATCGGGAAGTTCGTCGGGTCGGGCATCGCGAAGTCCGACAGGCGCCGCATCGAGCGCGTCACGGCCTCGGCGTAGGCCGGGGTGTCGGACTCGCGCGGGGGGCGCACCTCGACGCGGTCGCCGACGGCCGACAGCGGCGGGTCGGCCGGTGCTGGCTCGTGGGGCTGCTCAGCGGACAACGCGCCCCCTCAGGACGATGCCGGTGGGGTCGGCGAGGACGGCGAGGTCCTCGCGCGGGTCGCCGGGCACGACGAGCAGGTCGGCGTCGGCGCCCTCCTCGAGCCCCGGCTGCCCCAGCCACGCCCGCGCCGACCACGTGCCGGCGGCGAGCGCCTCGAGCCGGGTCAGGCCGGCGAGGGTCAGCTCGACCATCTCCTGCACGGCCAGTCCGTGCGGGAGGCTGCCGCCGGCGTCGGTGCCGACGTAGATCGGGATACCGGCCTCGTGCGCCGCGCCGACGGTGGCGTGCCGGCGCGCGTGCAGGTCGAGCATGTGCCGGTGGTAGCCGGGGAACTTCGCCTTGGCAGGCTCGGCGATGGCCGGGAAGGTCGCGATGTTGACGAGCGTCGGGACGATGGCGATCCCCTGCGCGGCGAACGCCTCGATGGTGTCCTCCTGCAGCCCGGTGGCGTGCTCGACGCAGTCGATGCCCGCGTCGGCGAGGTCGCGCAGCGACTGCTCGCCGAAGCAGTGGGCGGTGACGCGTACGCCCTCCTCGTGAGCCGCGGCGACCGCGGCCGCCGCGGCCTCCCGGGACCAGCTGGGGGCGAGGTCGCCGAGGTCGCGGTCGATCCAGTCGCCGACGAGCTTGACCCAGCCGTCGCCGCGGTGCGCCTCGAGCCGCACGTAGCGGGTCAGCTCCTCCTCCTCGACCTCGTGGGCGAAGTTGCGGATGTAGCGACGCGTGCGGGCGATGTGCCTCCCGGCCCGGATGATCTTCGGCAGGTCCTCGCGCTCGTCGACCCAGCGGGTGTCGCCGGGCTGGCCGGCATCGCGGATGAGGAGGGTGCCGGCGTCGCGGTCGGTGATCGCCTGCTGCTCGGCCACGTCGCGGGGCACCTCGCCGTGCGGTCCGAGCCCGACGTGGCAGTGGGCGTCGACGATGCCGGGCACGACCCAGCCCTCGAGCGTCTGCACGTCGGCGGTCGACGCGGGGGCGGTGAAGGTGAGGCGGCCGTCGACGACCCAGACCTCGTCGACCGTCTCCTCCGGCCCGACGAGCACGCGACCGCGGACGTGGAGCACCGGCGCTGTCATGGCTCCGACCCTAGCCGCGCACCCGACCGGCGGGGCTCAGCGCTCGGGCCCTCGGAGCGTCGCGAGCACCTCGGCCCAGTACGGCACGAGGGTGCCGAGGTGACCGGCCCCCTCTCGCACGACGAGGGTGGAGGACGGCAGGTGCTCGTGCAGCCAGAGGCCGTGCACGAGCGGCACGGCGCGGTCCCGGTCGCCGTAGCAGAGGTGGACCGGCGCGCGGACGCCCGTGAGGTCGAGGTCCCAGCCGGGGCCGACGGCGAGCGCGTCGCGGGAGACCCCGCGGTAGGGCGGGAGGCCCGGTCGGCCGGTCGGGGTCCACGGCTCGAGCAGCTCCGGTGCGACGAAGGTGCCGACACGGTGCCCACCGCCGTCGCGGTGCACGTGGTCCTGGCGTGCGACGGCGGCCTCGACGCGTCCGGCGCGCAGGTACCCGGCGGCCTCCGCGTCGACGGACCGCGGCTCCAGCTCGGCGAGGGGGCCGACGCCGGCCACGACCCCGACGGCCTCGACGCGGTCCGGGGCGACCGCCGCGAGCGCGAGGGCGTAGGGCCCGCCGCCGGACACCCCGAGCACGGCGAAGTTGTCCGTGAGTCCCAGGCGGTCGGCCACCTCGACGGTGTCGCGCGCCACCGAGGTCAGCGTCGTGGCGGTGTCGCTCGTGCCGCCGTAGCCGGGCCGCGACGCGGCGACGAGCCGGACGCCGACCCGCCGGGCGGCGCCGTCGCCGAGCGCGGCCTGCAGCCGGCCGGCGGGCGTGCCGTGGCAGTAGACGACGGCCCGGCCGTGCGGGTCGCCGCCCTCCCACGTGTCGACGCGGCGGCCGTCGGCGAGCGCGAGGCGGCGCAGCCCGTTCGTCGTGACCACGGGACGAGCGTAGGCGCGGGCCCGGGAGCGGGACAGGCCTGACGGCCGGGCGAGGGGCCGGTCAGCCGCGGAGCAGCCGAGGTACCGCGAAGACGTCGACGAGGGCGGAGCCGCGCAGGACGGTGATCTCCATCGACCGGTCGATGGCCTCGTCGAGCAGGATCCGCTGGAGCGACTGCGCGTCGACGAGCGGTCGCCCGTCGGCTGCCACGACGACGTCGCCACGCATGAGGCCCGCCTGCTCCGCCGGGCTCCCGGGCACCACCTCGGCGATCCGCAGGGCCGTGCGACGCCCGAGCCGTGCGGCGACGGCGTCGGACACCGGCACGGGGGCGGTGACGAGCCCGAGGTAGCCGCGCCGGACGTGGCCGTCGTCGACGAGCGCCTCGACGATCCGGCGCGTCGTCGCGTTGACGGGCACCGCGAGGCCGAGCCCCACGCCGGCCACGGCGGTGTTGATGCCGACGACCCGGGCCCGCGAGTCGGCGAGCGCCCCGCCGGAGTTGCCCGGGTTGAGGGCGGCGTCGGTCTGGATGACGTCCTCGACGAACCGGGAGGCGGAGCCGGACCTCGTCGGCAGCGACCGGCCCAGCGCGCTCACGACGCCGACCGTGACGCTCCCCTCCAGGCCGAGCGGGTTGCCGATCGCGACCACGACGTGGCCCACCTCGAGCCGGTCGGCGTCGCCGAACGCGGGCGGGCTCGGCAGCGTCGACTCGGCGCGCACGACGGCGAGGTCGGACAGCGGGTCGGTGCCGACGAGGTGGACCGGCACCGAGGTGCCGTCGGTGAAGTGCGCCGTGCCGTGGTCGACGCCGTCGACGACGTGGGCGTTGGTCAGCAGCAGGCCCTCCTCGGTGAGCACGACGGCCGAGCCGCCGCCCTCGACCGTTCCACCGCGCACCCGCCTGCTGACGCGCAGGCTCGCGACGACCGGGGCCAGGCGGCGGGCGACGGAGCTGACGGTGCGCGAGTACGCGTCGAGCAGGTCGTCCTCGGCGGGCTCGGGGGCCGCCGGCATCTCGAAGATCCCCATCGCTCCTCCTCGCCGATCGGCACCGGGCCGTCTCACCCGGTGCAGCGAACGGGAGCCGACCGGCATTCCGGCCGGGTAGCCCGGTTCACCGTGGGCGAACGCCGGTCAGGCACGGCAGCACGCCCGGCCGGTCGGCTGAGCGACCCGCAGACCGGGTCCTGCCGTCAGCCCGGTTTCCACCAGCCCGAGAACCTCCAGGTCAGCCTGGATCCGACGCCGACACCGGCGCCGAAGGCGACGGCGCCGACGGCCACGGGGAGGACCCAGCCGTGGCTCTTCTGCGGGACCGGCCGCTTCGTCGACGGTGCGTCGCCGACCGCCGGCGGGTGAACCGGGTTCGGCGGAGTGGTTGTGGTCATCGAGGGCCACCTTCTTCGGGCTCGGGTTGCTCCTCTGTCCCAACCCATCGTCCCCCCGGGGACGGGCGCGCGGATCCACTCCGGAGGATGATCCCGAGGTCACTCCCGGTGCGGCGTCGACGTGCCGCGGATGCGGCCGTGACGTCGCGGCGGGCCCTCGAGAAGTCAGCCCTTGCCGAGGAACTTCTCGAAGCCCTTGGGCAGGTTCGACGGGTCGAGGTCGGCGAGCGGGTTGGCCGAGCCGTCGCTGCCGCCGAACGAGCTGCCGGACGGCTGGCGCGGCGCGCTCGCGCGCTCGAGGGCCGCGCGCTCCTCCGCGGCCCGCTTGGCCGGGTTGCCGCTCTTGCTCTTCTTGCGCTGCGGCTGCTGCGGCCGGCCGCGCTTGCCCTTGCCGGGGATGCCCGGCATGCCGGGCAGGCCGCCGCCGCCACCCCGCGCCATCGACTTCATCATCTTCTGGGCCTGGCCGAAGCGCTCGAGCAGCTGGTTGACGTCGGTGACGGTCACGCCCGAGCCCTTGGCGATGCGGGCGCGGCGCGAGCCGTTGATCTGCTTGGGGTGGGTGCGCTCGAAGGGGGTCATCGAGCGGACCATGGCCTCGACGCGGTCGAACTCGCGGTCGTCGAAGGCGTCGAGCTGGTCACGCATGCCCTGCATGCCCGGCATCATCTTGAGCATCGACTTGAGCGAGCCCATGCGCTTGATGGCGTTCATCTGCTCGAGGAAGTCCTCGAAGGTGAAGTCCTCCTCGGCGAGGAACTTGCGGGCCATCTCTTCGGCCTGGCGCTTGTCGAACGCCTTCTCGGCCTGCTCGATGAGCGTCAGGACGTCGCCCATGTCGAGGATGCGGCTGGCCATGCGGTCGGGGTGGAACACCTCGATGTCGGTGACCTTCTCACCGACCGAGGCGAACATGATCGGCTCGCCGGTGATCTCGGCGACCGACAGCGCGGCGCCACCGCGGGCGTCGCCGTCGAGCTTGGACAGCACGACGCCGGTGAAGGCGACGCCGTCGTGGAAGGCCTGGGCGGTCTCGACCGCGGCCTGGCCGATCATGGCGTCGATGACGAAGAGGACCTCGTCGGGCTGCACGGCGTCGCGGATGTCGGCGGCCTGCTGCATGAGGTCGGCGTCGACGGCGAGGCGGCCGGCGGTGTCGACGATGACGACGTCGTACTGCTTGGCCCGCGCGTGCTCGATGCCCATCCGCGAGACCGCCACCGGGTCGCCGAAGGAGCGGGTGCCCTCACCGGAGTCGAGGACGGCGTCGTGGCCGCCCATGTTGCCGCGCTCGGGCGCGAACACGGGCAGGCCGGCGCGCTCGCCGACGACCTCGAGCTGGGTGACGGCGTTGGGGCGCTGGAGGTCGGCCGCGACGAGGACGGGCGTGTGGCCCTGCTCCTTGAGGCGGTGGCCGAGCTTGCCGGCGAAGGTCGTCTTGCCCGAGCCCTGCAGGCCGGCGAGGAGGATGACGGTCGGCGGCTGCTTGGCCAGCTGCAGCTGGCGGGTCTGCCCGCCGAGGATCCCGACGAGCTCCTCGTTGACGATCTTGACGACCTGCTGGGCCGGGTTGAGCGCCTGGCTGACCTCGGAGCCGAGCGCCCGCTCGCGCACGCGCGAGGTGAAGCGCTTGACGACGGGCAGGGCCACGTCGGCGTCGAGCAGGGCGAGCCGGATGTCACGGATCGTCGCGTTGACGTCGGACTCCGAGAGCCTGCCCTTGCCGCGCAGGTTCTTGAAGGTGGCGGTCAGCCGGTCAGACAGGGATGCGAACACCCGGCAACTCTAGCCGCCGCGGCGTCGTGCTCAGACCGCCGCCACCGTGGCCGCGGTGGTCGACCTCCTCGACTGACGCGCCCCCTCCCCGCCCGGTTCGAGGTCATCGACGACCGTATCGAGTCGCCTGATACCTCGAACCAGCGGACAGCGGGAAGCGATCAGTCGGCGTCGCAGGTGTCGATGATCATCGCGACGGCCTGGGCCGCCCGAGCCGGCGCGAGCTGGCCGCCGCCGAACTCGGTGACGTAGAAGGTGTCGAGCGTCTGCCCCGCGTACGTCGCGATGTGGGCCGAGCGCACCGACAGCGACGCCCGCGCCAGCGTGATCCCGATGTCCTGGAGCAGGCCGGGCCGGTCGGTGGCGCGCACCTCGATGACGGTCGCCGTCTCGGACGCGCTGCTGATGACCATGGCCCGCGTCGAGTCGACCGAGCCCGAGCCGGGGCTGCGCACCCCGGCCGACCGCCGACGCTGCAGCTTGCCGAGCGGTGCCCGGTCCCCCGCCGCGACGCGGGTCAGGTCGCGGGCGATGACCTCGGGCAGGGGCGACTCGCTGCCCGGCGAGTCGACCCACCACTCGTTGACGGCCAGACCCTCGAGCGTGCGCACGATGGCCGAGCGGACGACGAACCCGTGCGCGGCCAGCAGGCCGGCGGTGTCGGCGAAGAGCCCGGCGCGGTCGCGGTCGACGATGTCGATGCGGTGGGCGCCGCCCAGGGACGACACGGTGACGTACGGCTCCCCCGAGGCGACGCGTCCCTGCGCCTCCGCCGAGAGCGGCACGCTCTCCATCGGTTCCACGACGATGGGCCCCTCTCCATCCGTGCGGGCGCTGAGGGCCGACCGGCAGGCCTCGTGCAGGCGCGTGACGAGCCCGGCCCGCCAGTCGCTCCAGGCCTTCGGGCCGGCCGCCGACGCGTCCGCCTCGGTGAGGGCGCGCAGCAGGTCGAGCGTGGTGACCGACCCGTCGACGGCGTCGGACAGGGCCGTAATGGTGGCCGGGTCCTCCGGGTCGCGCCGGGTCGCGAGGTCGACGAGGGTCAGGTGCTCGCGGACGAGCCGCACGACCGTCGCGCGGTCGGCGTCGGTGACCCCCATGCGGCGCAGGACGCCGTCGGCGATCTCCGCGCCGGTGACCGCGTGGTCCTGCGCGCCGGGCACCTTGCCGATGTCGTGGAGCACCGCGGCGAGCATGAGCAGGTCGGGGCGCGCGACGTCGCGGACCATGCCGCTCGCGGCCACGACGGTCTCGATGAGGTGCCGGTCGACCGTGTGCCGGTGCACGGCGTTTCGCTGCGGCCGGCTGCGCACGACGCCCCACTCGGGGATCCACCGCTCGATGACGCCGGACAGGTCGAGACCCTCCCACACGGTGACGAGCCCGGGCCCGGCCGCGAGGAGGTCCGCGAAGAGGTTGCGGGCGACCTCCGGCCACGGCTCCGGCATCGGAGGGGCCTGTGCCGCAAGGTTCTTCAGCGTGGTCGGCGAGAGCGGGATGCCGCCACGGGCCGCGACGACGGCCGCGCGCAGCGGGATGATCGGGTCGGACGCGAGGTCGGCCGAGGGCCCGAGGACGGCCTCGCCGTCGTGGCGGTAGAGGCCGTAGCCGAGCGGCGCGAGCTGCGGACGGCGCGGCCCGACGCGCAAGGTGCGGGCCCGCTGCGACTGCATGGCCCGGCGCACGGTGCCGTCGACGGCGTAGGCGATGGTGCGGGCCGAGGTCGACAGGTCGGTGAGCAGGTCGTCGGCGTCGGTGTAGCCGAGCAGGGCGGCGCACGCGTCCTGGTCGTCGCGGGTCAGCCGGTCGCGGCCGCGGCCGGTGGCGACGTGGATGGCGTCGCGCACGTCGAGGATGCGCTCGTAGGCCTCGTCGACCTCGCCGTGCGGGCGGTCGGTCAGCCACGCCGCGGTCAGCGCGCGGAGCACCGACATGTCGCGAAGGCCGCCGTGGGCCTCCTTGAGGTCCGGCTCGATGAGGTGGGCGAGGTCGCCCTGGCGGGCGTGCCGCTGGAGCACCGAGTCCTGCATCTCGCCGAGGCGGGTGCGGGCGTTGGCCCGCCAGTCGTGGGCGACCGTGGAGCGGGCTGCGTTGACGACGTCGGCGTCGCCCGCGACGTGCGTCAGGTCGAGCAGGCCGACGGCCGCCGAGAGGTCCTCGGACGCCACGGCCCGGCAGTCGGCCACGGTGCGGACGCTGTGGTCGAGCTTCACCCCGGCGTCCCAGATCGGGTACCAGAGCTTGTCGGCGAAGGCGCCGACCTCCTTGCCCGACAGGCCCCGCGGGTGGTGGACGAGGACGAGGTCGTAGTCGCTGAGCGGCCCGCCGTCGCCCCGGGCGAGCGACCCGACCGCGGCGAGCGCGACGCCGGCGTGGCGTCGTCCCGCGCAGGCCTCGCGCCAGAGCTCTTGGAGCCAGCCGAAGCCGAACTCCGCGAGCGCCCGGCGCCGGGTGGGGCCGGCGCCGGGCGTCGCGAAGGTCCGGGTGCCGGCGAGGTCCAGACGTCGGGTGGTCACATCCGTCATGTCAGGTTCTCGCCGTCCCCTTGTGTGCGTGCGTTGCGTGCGGTGGTGCGTGGTCGTGCAGGAGGGTCGGCCGGCGCTCAGAGAGCGTCGACGCCACGCTCCCCGGTGCGGACCCGGACGACCTCGTCGACGGGGACGGCCCAGATCTTGCCGTCACCGATGCGACCGGTCTGGGCCGCCTTGAGGATGACGTCGACGACGTCGGAGGCGTCCACGTCGTCGACGAGCACCTCGAGGCGGACCTTCGGCACGAAGTCGACGGTGTACTCGGCGCCGCGGTAGACCTCGCTGTGGCCGCGCTGGCGGCCGTAGCCGCTCGCCTCGCTGATCGTCATGCCGGCGACCCCGAAGGCCTCGAGGGCCTCCTTCACCTCGTCGAGCTGGTGGGGCTTGATGATGGCGGTGATGAGCTTCATGCGTTGGCTCCTTCGACCTGCGAAGCGGTGGCGACGGGACGGGCGGCGGCGGAGCGGCCGGCCGAGGCCGGGAACCCGCCGAGCTCGTAGCCGGTCTCGGCGTGGACGACCTGGTCGATGCCCTCGGACTCCGCATCCTCGCTGATCCGCCAACCGAGCGTGACCTTGAGGGCCAGACCGATGGCGAAGGTGAGGACGAGGGACCACACGACCGAGATCAGGGCGATGATGACCTGCAGGGCGGTCTGCTGCCAGCCGCCGCCGAGGAACAGGCCCGTTCCGGTGGCGAGCAGGCCCGCGCCGATCGTGCCCCAGAGGCCGGCGACGAGGTGGACGCCGACGACGTCGAGCGAGTCGTCGTAGCCGAGCTTGTACTTGAGGCCGACGGCGACGGCGGACAGGCCACCGGCGACGACGCCGAGGATGATCGAGGTGACCGGCGTCAGAGCACCGCAGGCCGGGGTGATGGCCACGAGGCCGGCGACGACACCGGACGCCGCACCGAGCGAGGTGGCGTGGCCGTCGCGCAGCTTCTCCACGATGAGCCAGCCGGCCGCGGCGGCGCACGTGGCGACGGTGGTGTTGAGCCAGACCTTCGAGGCGACGCCGTCGGCGGCGAGCTCGGAGCCGGCGTTGAAGCCGAACCAGCCGAACCACAGCAGGCCGGCGCCGATCATGACGAGCGGCAGGTTGTGCGGGCGCATCGCGACCTTGCCGAAGCCGAGCCGCTTGCCGGCGAGGATCGCGAGGGCCAGGCCCGCCGCGCCGGCGTTGATGTGCACGACCGTGCCGCCGGCGAAGTCGATCGGGATGACCGAGGCGAGGCCGTCGGTGACGCCGAAGAGCTTGGCCGACAGGCCGTTCGCGGAGCTGGAGAGGAAGCCGCCGCCCCAGACCATGTGGGCGAGCGGGAAGTAGACGATCGTCACCCACACCACGGAGAAGACCATCCACGTGCCGAACTTGACGCGGTCGGCGATGGCACCGCTGATGAGGGCCACGGTGATGACGGCGAAGGTCAGCTGGAACCCGACGTACACGTACTCCGGGATCCAGACGCCGACCCCGAACGGGTCGATGAGGCGGGCGGCACCACTGGCGTCGGTCAGTGCCGACAGGCCGAAGAGGTGGAACGGGTTGGCGAAGATGCCTCCGACGTCGCTCGTGGCGTCCTGCAGGTTGCCGAACGACATCGAGTAGCCCCAGAGCACGTAGACGATGCCGACGGCGGCCAGGGCCCCGAAGCTCATCATCATCATGTTGAGGACGGACTTCGACCGGTTCATGCCACCGTAGAAGAAGGCGAGAGCCGGCGTCATGAGCAGGACCATCGAGGAGGCGACGAGCATGAACGCGGTCGCGGCCTCGTTGATCTGTGGAGCTTCTGCCGCGAGGGGCATCAGTGCTGGTGTCATGCGGAGAGTCTGGGGACGGGCCGTTTCACCCGGACGCGCGTCGTGTTACGGGCATGTCAACAACGTCGACGCTGTGTGAACCCGTGGTTGCGCTGAACGGGCCCGTCCACGATGTGGACGGGCCCGTTCACGGGACGGACGGCGCCGGGGGCGCGCCTCAGGCCAGGATCGCGTCGACGAACGCCTCGGGGTCGAAGGGGGCGAGGTCGTCGGGCCCCTCCCCCAGCCCGACGAGCTTGACCGGCACGCCGAGCTGGCGCTGGACCGCCACGACGATGCCGCCCTTGGCGGTGCCGTCGAGCTTGGTCAGCACGATGCCGGTGACGGCGACGGCCTCGGAGAAGACCTTGGCCTGCTGCAGGCCGTTCTGGCCGGTCGTCGCGTCGAGGACGAGGAGCACCTCGTCGATCTCGCTCTGCTTCTCGATGACCCGCTTGACCTTGCCGAGCTCGTTCATGAGGTCAACCTTGTTGTGGAGGCGACCGGCGGTGTCGATGATGACGACGTCGGCCTCCTCCTCGATACCGGCCTTGACCGCGTCGAAGGCGACGGCGGCGGGGTCGGCGCCGTCGCGGTCGGAGCGCACGGTCGGCACGCCGACGCGGGCTCCCCACGTCTCGAGCTGGTCGGCGGCGGCGGCGCGGAAGGTGTCGGCGGCGCCGAGGAGCACCTCGCGGTCCTCGGCCACGAGGACGCGGGCGAGCTTGCCGACGGTGGTCGTCTTGCCGGCGCCGTTGACGCCGACGACGAGGACGACGGCGGGCCGGTCACCGACGCGGCTGCTGGCGATGCGCCGGTCCATGTCGGGCTGGACGAGGGCGAGGAGGTCCTCGCGGAGCCAGCCGCGCACGGTGGCCTCGTCGGCCTTGCCCTCGACCTTGACCTTGGTACGCAGGGAGTCGACGAGCTCGGTGGACGCCTCGACGCCGAGGTCGGAGGCGATGAGGGTGTCCTCGACCTCCTCCCACGCCTCCTCGTCGAGAGTGCCGCGCGAGAGCAGCGCGAGCAGGCCCTGGCCGAGGGCAGAGTTGGAGCGGGCGAGGCGGGCGCGCAGGCGCTGGAGGCGGCCGCGGGCCGACTCGGGGCGTTCGACGGCGGGCGCCGGGGCGACCTCGGGCTCGACGACCTCGACCTCGGCCGGAGCCGGCGACGTCTCGACGGGCGGTGCCGTGGTGTCCTCCGTGACCGGAGGGCGGCGGTCGAGGTCCTCGGTGGGCAGCCCGGGTGCCGGCGGGGCCTCGCGCTCGAGCGTCGTGTCGCGGCCGCGGCCGCGCGTCAGCGTGACGCCGTAGACGATGCCACCGACGAGCACGAGCGCGCCGATGATGACGTAGATCCAGACTGTGTCCACGACAGCCATCCAACCACGGGGCCGGATGGACCCCGGAGGGCCAAGGGCGGTGTCAGTGCGTGCGGGCGCGGGTCCCCCGTGGGCCCCGGGAGGCGGCGATGGACGTGGCCCGACGACGTGCCTCGCGAGCCACCCCCTCACCCTTGGCGGTGAGCAGGTCCCGGCCGCCGCGGTGCGCGGGCACCGCCACGACGCCGACGACCGCGACACCGAGGACGGTGACGACGAGCATCGAGATGACGAGGAAGACCATGTGACAAGAGTGACGCATGTGACTGCTGTGAAGCAAATACACGCAAATGACGCGTCAGGACGTGTCGTGGGGCATGCGTCGGCAGCACGCGCCGGACCTCGGTGCCGCAGCGCCCGGCCCCTGCGGTTGCCGACGCGTCAGGCGGACTGCTGGTCGGCGACGTCGCGCAGGCGCTGGCTCACGACCGTCGTGACGCCGTCGCCGCGCATGCTGACGCCGTAGAGGGCGTCGGCGATCTCCATCGTCTTCTTCTGGTGGGTGATGACGATGAGCTGAGAGCTGTCGCGCAGCTCCTCGAAGAGCGTGATGAGGCGCCCGAGGTTGGCGTCGTCGAGGGCGGCCTCGACCTCGTCCATGATGTAGAAGGGCGAGGGGCGGGCCTTGAAGATCGACACGAGCAGCGCCACCGCGACGAGCGAGCGCTCGCCACCGGAGAGCAGCGAGAGCCGCTTGATCTTCTTGCCCGGCGGGCGGGCCTCGACCTCGAGGCCGGTCGTCAGCATGTTCGAGGGGTCGGTGAGGACCAGGCGTCCCTCACCACCGGGGAAGAGTCGCTGGAAGACGCGCTCGAACTGCACCGCGGTGTCCTCGAAGGCCTCGGCGAAGACGCGCTCGACCCGCTCGTCGACCTCCTTGACGATGTCGAGCAGGTCGCGCTTGCTGCTCTTGAGGTCCTCGAGCTGCTCGGTGAGGAACTTGTGCCGCTCCTCCAGCGCCGAGAATTCTTCGAGGGCCAGCGGGTTGATGCGCCCGAGGGCATTGAGCTTGCGCTCGGCCTGGCGCAGGCGCTTCTCCTGCGCCTCGCGCACGAACGGCACCGGCTCGGGCTGCGGGGCGTCGGGGTCGGCGTCGGGGTCGGGCACGAACGGCACCGGCTGGTGCGGCCCGTACTCCTCGACGAGGGAGTCAGGGGCGATGCCGAGCTCCTCGACGGCCTTCGTCTCGAGCTGCTCGATGCGCAGCCGCTGCTGGGTGCGGGCGACCTCGTCGCGGTGCACGGAGTCGGTGAGCTCACGCAGCTCGGCCTGCAGGGTCGCGATGTCCTTGCGGACCACGGCGAGCTCGGCGTCGCGCTCGGTGCGCTCGGCCTCGCCGGCGGCGCGGGCCCGGCCCGCCTCCTCGGCCGACTCGACGAGCAGGCCGTGGGCCCACTGCGCGGCGATGCGGACGGCGTCGGCGACGGCGGCCTCGCGGCGGCGGCGCTCCTGCCGGGCGGCGAGGCGCTCGCGCGCCTCCTCCTCGTGGCGGGCGCTGCGCTCGAGGGCGTCGGCGCGGTCCTTGAGCGCGCGGGCGCGCTCCTCGCGGGTGCGCAGCGCCAGGCGCAGCTCGGTCTCGGTGGCGCGCGCCTCCCGGGCGAGCTCCTCGAACTGGTCACGCTCCTCGGTGGAGGGCTCGTCGGCGAACTCGCCCTCGCCGCTCGCGGTCTCGAGGCGCTCGAGCAGCTCTGCGTGCTCGGCCTGGTCGGCCTCGAGGGCCGCCGTGGCGTCGGCGATGGCGCGCTCGGTGCGCTCGACCTCGGCCCGTGCCGTGCGGACCGACTGGCCGAGCGAGCCGAGCTTCTCGCCCACGGCGGCCATCCGGGCGTCGCTCTCGTTGAGACGCTCGAGCGCCTCGTCGACGGCCTCGGTCAGCTCGACGCGCGTGGCCTCGAGCCCGGCGAGGCGGAAGCGGGACTCCTCGGCCTCACGGGTGGCGCTGGAGACCTTGGCGCGGGCCTCGTCGAGGGTGGCCTGCAGCTCGATGAGGCTCGGGGCGGCGTGGCTGCCGCCGCGCACCCAGCCGGGGCCGTAGACGTCGCCCTCGCCCGTGACGGCGGTGACGCCGGGGTGGCGACGCACGAGCGTCGACGCGGCGTCGGCGTCGGCCACGAGGGCGACGCGGTCGAGCACCTGCTCGAGCGCCGGACGCAGCGTGTCGGGGCACGTGACGACGTCGCGGGCCCAGCGGGCCCCGTCGGTCAGCGCCGGCCAGCCGGCCGGGTCGACGGGCGCCGCGGACTCGGCGACGAGCAGGCTCGCACGCCCGCCGTCGTCGTCGCGCAGCGAGCGCAGCGCGGCGCGGGCGCCGTCGAGCGACCCGACGGCGAGCGCCTCGGCGGCCGACCCGAGGGCGGCGGCCACGGCGTTCTCGAGGCCGGGCTCGACGGTGAGCAGCGAGGCGACCGACCCGACGATGTCGTGGGCGTCCTCGGCGGCGGCGAGGAGCGCCGCCGCGCCGTCCTTGCGGCTCAGGCTCATCTCGAGGGCCTCGACGCGGGCCGACGCGGCAGTGCGCGCGCGGTCGGCCTCGGTCTCGACCTCCTTCCAGCGAGCGACCTCGGACTCGACGCCCTCGAGCCGCTCGGCGGCCTCCTCGTAGGCGGTGTCGAGGCCCTGCTCGCCCTCCTCCTCCTGGGCGACGCCGGCCTCGAGGCGGTTGAACTCGCGCTCGGCCTCGGCGGCGCGCGCGGCAGCCTGCTCGATGGTCTGGCGCAGCCGGCCGAGCTCGGCCTCGCGGGCCTCGATGCGCGAGGCCTTGGCGCCGACCTGGCCGCCGAGCTTGGCCAGACCCTCGCGGCGGTCGGCCGCGGCGCGGGAGGCGCGTGCCAGCCGGGAGGTCTCCTCGGCGTGGCGGCGCTCGGCGTCGTTGCGGGTGAGGACGGCCTCCTCGAGGGCGTTGCCGGCCTCCTCGATCTCGGCGAGGAGGATCTCCTCCTGCTCGCGGACGGTCGCGGCCTGGGCGCGCAGCTCGTCGGGGTCGCGGGTGGGGCCCGTGTCGTCGCCGGCGTCGTCCTCGGAGAGCAGGCGCACGCGCTCGGCGGCGAGCGAGCGCGTCGAGGCCATCCGCTCGACGAGCCGGCCGAGCGAGACGTACTCGTCCTGGGCCCGGCTCAGCCGCGGGCGGGCCGCCTCGGCCTCGGCCTCGAGGGCCGACAGGCGGGTGGCGAGGTCGGCCATGGCCTCCTCGACCTCGGTGCGGCGGGCGATGAGCGCCGACTCGTCGGCGACCTCCTGCTCGAGCGTCGACCGCAGCTGCACGAGGTCGTCGGCGAGCAGGCGCAGCCGTGCGTCACGGGCGTCGGTCTGGATGACCGCGGCGCGGCGCGCGGTCTCGGCCTGGCGGCCGAGCGGGCCGAGCTGGCGGCGGATCTCGCTCGTGAGGTCCTGGACGCGGGTGAGGTTGGCCTCCATCGTCTCGAGCTTGCGGAGGGCGCGCTCCTTGCGCTTGCGGTGCTTCAGGACGCCGGCGGCCTCCTCGATGAAGCCGCGGCGCTCCTCGGGGGTGGCCCGCAGGACGGTGTCGAGCTGGCCCTGGCCGACGATGACGTGCATCTCGCGGCCGATGCCGCTGTCGGAGAGCAGCTCCTGCACGTCGAGGAGGCGGCAGGGGGTGCCGTTGATGGAGTAGTCCGAGCCGCCGTTGCGGAACATCGTCCGCGCGATGGTGACCTCGGTGTAGTCGATGGGCAGCGCGCCGTCGGAGTTGTCGATCGTCAGGGCCACCTCGGCGCGGCCGAGCGGCGCGCGGCCGGCGGTGCCGGCGAAGATGACGTCCTCCATCTTGCCGCCGCGCAGCGACTTGGCGCCCTGCTCGCCCATGACCCAGGCGAGGGCGTCGACGACGTTGCTCTTGCCCGACCCGTTGGGGCCGACGATGCAGGTGATCCCGGGCTCGAGCCGCATGTGGGTCGCCGAGGCGAAGGACTTGAAGCCCTTCAGGGTGAGGCTCTTGACGTACACGAAGAGACGGTCCTTTGTGGTCCAACCGGGCGGCGATCCCGGTCAGCGTACTAGCCGCGCGGCCCGACCCCCGGGAGGCGAGCCGCTGGACATCCCGGCGCGCGGCGTAGCGTGGGCCCGTGACGCACGCCCCCGACGACGAGCACGCCGTGACCTCCCTCGAGCGCCTCCTCGAGATCTACCCGACGGAGCCGGCCCCGAACTCGGTCGCCAAGGAGTCGCGGGTGCTGCTCCCGAGCCACCGGGAGGTCGTCGCCGCCTCGCCGTTCGTCGTCGTGGCGACCGTCGGGCAGGGCGGCCTCGACCAGTCGCCCCGCGGCGACGCCCCGGGCTTCGTGCGGGTCCGCGACGAGCACACGCTCGTCCTCCCCGACCGGCGCGGCAACCACCGGCTCGACACCCTGCGCAACGTCGTCGCCGACCCGCGGGTGGGGCTGATCTTCCTCGTGCCCGGCATCGGCGAGGAGCTGCGGGTGCGCGGCACCGCCGCCGTGTCCACCGACCCCGACGAGCTGGCGCTGCACGCCGTGCGCGGCGTGCTCCCGGCGTCGGTGCTCGTCGTCACCGTCGAGCGCGTCTACTTCCAGTGCGCCCGCGCCATCAAGCGCAGCCGGCTCTGGGACCCGGCCGCGCACGCGGAGCGGAGCGCCGTGCCCACGGCGGGGCGCATGACGCGCGAGGCCGGCGGGTTCGGCTCCGACGCCGAGGCGGCGGCCTACGACGCGGCGCTCGACGCGCGCCAGGACGCAACGCTCTACTGACGCGCCCGGGCCTGCCTCAGCGGCGGGCTGCCGGCGGGACGGTCCGGCCGGACGCGTCGGTCACTCGACGCCGCCCGCGATGCGCTCGTGGTGGTGGATGACCTCGGCGATGATGAAGCCGAGGAACTTCTCGGCGAAGACCGGGTCGAGGCCGGCCTCGTCGGCGAGCACCCGCAAGCGGGCGATCTGGCGCTCCTCGCGGGCCGGGTCGGCCGGCGGCAGGTGACGCTCGGCCTTGAGGACGCCGACCTGCTGGGTGCACTTGAAGCGCTCGGCGAGCAGGTGGATGAGCGCCGCGTCGATGTTGTCGATGCTGCTGCGCAGGCGCACCAGCTCGGCGGGGGTCGCGTCGTCGGCGGTCGGGGACGGCTGCTCGCTCACCCCGTCAGCCTAGGTCGGTCACCGCTCGACGAAGCCGTCGGTCCCGTCCTTCGGGACGGCCTCCTGCCGGACGACGGACTCGACGTGACCGGGACGGCGCGTCGTCGTGGGCTCCTCGCGGAGCAGCTCCTCGAGCCGGTCCACGGCGTCGTCCGTTCCCTGGGCCACGACCTCGACGCGTCCGTCGGCGGTGTTGCGGGCGTGCCCGACGAGGCCGAGCTCGAGGGCCCGGGCGCGGGTCCACCACCGGAAGCCGACGCCCTGCACCCGGCCCCGGACGAACATCCTCGCGCGCACCGTTCCCGCCATGGCGACACGGTACGACGACCGGGACGACGACCCGTGTCCGGACCTCCCCGCGACGGGGTATGACGGCGGGTTGCCCGCGTGGCGCCGCAACGCAGCCACCAGGCGTCCCTATGCTCACTCCAGGCACGAGCGATGACTCCACTCACCGCGGCCCCACGAGGAGGCGACGTGGCGACGTCGACGATGGACAGGGCGAGGGACCGGTCGGTCGACCGGCCTGGGGTCGACGACGCCTCCGCACGGGCGCCGCACCAGGCGTCCCGCCCCAGCCGTGGCTCCTCGCGCTCGGGCCGCATCGAGGGCCTCGACGGCCTGCGCGCCCTCGCCATCGTCGGTGTCCTCGTCTACCACCTCGACGCGGCCTGGCTGCCGGGCGGCTTCCTCGGCGTCGACGTGTTCTTCGTCGTCTCCGGCTTCCTCATCACGACGCTCCTCGTGCGCGAGCACGGCCGCACGGGGCGCATCGCCTTCGGGCAGTTCTGGCTCCGACGGGCCCGGCGCCTGCTGCCGGCCCTCGTGCTCTGCGTCGTCACGAGCGTGCTCATCGCCCGGCTCGTCAGCCAGGACCTCCTCGTGCACGTCGGCCGCCAGATCGCCGGCGCCCTGACCTTCTCGACGAACTGGGTCGAGATCACCGCCGGGTCGAGCTACTTCGACCAGACCGCGCCGCAGCTGTTCATGAACTTCTGGTCGCTCGCCGTCGAGGAGCAGTTCTACCTGCTGTGGCCGGCGCTGACCCTCGGCCTGCTCGCGCTCGGTTCGGCACGCGTCCGCGTCGGCACGGCCGTGGCCGTCGGCGGCACCTCGGCCCTGCTCATGGCCGCGCCCTTCTCCCCCGACGCCGACCCGACGCGCGTCTACTACGGCACCGACACGCACCTCGTGGGCCTCATGGCCGGCGCAGCCCTCGCCTTCGCGTGGTCGAGCCCCTCGCTCGCGCTCCGCGTCGCCCCCTCGCGCTGGGGACGGTACGGCGGCTGGGCCGTGCCGGCGGCCGGTGCCGTGCTCGTGGCCGCCATGCTCCTGCTCGACGAGCAGTCGCCGTGGACGTTCCGCGGGGGCATCGTCCTCGCCTCGCTCGCCACGACGGTCCTCGTCATGGGCGTCCTCGACCGTCGCTCCACCGGGCCCGACGCCTTCCAGCGCGTCGTGCGCCACCCGCTCGCCACGTGGGTCGGGGCCCGGTCCTACTCGATCTACCTCTGGCACTGGCCGGTCATCCTCCTCGTCGGCCTCGACAACCCGTCGGCGCCCGGCACGACCTGGCACGGCCTGACGCGCCTCTGGTGCGTCCTGGTGACCCTCGCCCTCGCCGACCTCACCTTCCGTTTCGTCGAGACCCCGTTCCGCACCCTCGGCTTCCGCGGCGTGGCCCGACGCGTCGGTGGCCTCCTGACCGGCCTGACCACCCGCGGGCGGCGCATCGTCGCGGGCGTCGCGGCCGTGCTCGTCGTCGGCACGACGGTCGTCGTCGTCACGGCACCCGACATGACCGAGACCGCGCGGATGCTCGCCGCCAACGAGGCCGCGGCCGACGCGTCCGCCCCGACTCCGAAGGCGTCGGGCCCGGCCACGGCGACCACCCCGAGCCCGGGCGCCTCCGCCACCGCGGCATCGACCCGTCCCGCGGCGTCGGCCACGGCGCGGCCTTCGGGGTCCGGCTCCTCGACCGCGAGGACCGCGGCGTTCACGATGCCGAGCGGTCCCGAGATCGACGCGTACGGCGACTCGATCATGGTCGGCAGCCTGCAGGCCCTGCGCTACTACTTCCCCGGCATCCGCATCGACGCCAAGTCCAACCGGCGCTGGTCCGACGGCCTCGCCGAGGTCAAGGCCCGCGGCGCGGGCAACCGCCGGGCGGTCGTCCTCGCCTTCGGCACCAACGCCGGTGTCGACGCCGACCGCGTCGAGGACGTCCTGACGGTGCTCGGGCCCGGCCGGATGGTCGTCCTCGTCAACGTCATGGGCCCGTTCTCGCGCATCGACGGCGACAACGCGGCGCTCGCGCTCGTCGCGAGCCGGCACCCGAACGTCGTCGTCGCCGACTGGGCCGACGCCGTGCGCGCCCACCCCGACCAGGTGCAGTCCGACCGGGTGCACCCGACCCTCACCGGCGCCCACCTGTTCTCCAAGACCGTGCGCCAGGCCCTCGCCGACCTCTCCGAGCGCAGCACCGGCAGGAAGGTCGTGCTCAAGGAGCTGCCGATCCCCTGAGGACCGGCCGCGGCGGACCGCGCCTCAGGACGCGACGACGGCGTCGCCGACACGCAGCACCGCGCCCGCGGCCACGGGCAGCACCGGCGTCAGCCGGATGCCGAACCACGTGGCGCCCTCCCACCGGCGGTGCCGCGCGAGGGTCCGGATCGGCTCCTTGGCCGTCGTGAGCGCGGCGCGGTCGATGGTCGTCATGACGCAGCGGTCGCACACCATCGTCGCCCGGAACGGCACGCCGCCGATCGTCACGTGGCGCCACGCGTCCTCGGCGAACGGCTCGTCGCCGTCGACGACGACGTTGGGCCGGAACCGGTCGTGCCCCAAGGGTTCCCGGGGCTCCTCGCCCCGTTCGAGGGCCGTCTCGACAAGCCAGTCGTTGAGCCGTGCGAGCGACGCGTCGGTCGTGACGTGCAGGGGCGCGGCGTCGGACAGCGAGTTGCGGTCGACGGCCTCCCCGCCGAGGTCGGGCCGGATCGGGCGCACCGTGGCGTCGTCCTGCCACACGAGGCGCAGCGGGCGCCCGACGCGCTCGGTGAGCCACGCGTCGGCAGCGTCGCCGGCAGGCCGCGCCAGCGACTGGCCGGAGAAGCCGACCGGCACCGGCTCGGCGTGCACCGGCCGCAGCACGTCGAGGGCGGCGCCGGACGCGTCGAGGAGGCGGACGTCCCCGTTCGGCAGGGGCTCGGCACGCAGGCCGAGCAGCGCGTGCTCCTCGCGGGCCGTGACCTTGGCCCCGTCGGGGTCGACGACGGCCCAGCGACGGTCGCCACCGATGCCCCGCTCGTCGAGGTCCGCCTCGGCCGGCGCGACCCCCGCGAGCGACTTGACCGGGTGGACGTGCAGCGAGACGACGCGCAGGCCCCGCTGCGCCGTCGGCGCCGTCACTCGGCGAGCCAGGCGGCGTACGCGTCAAACGTGTACGGCCGGCCGAGGAAGTCCTCGACGAGGTCGGCGGCGTCGCGCCGGCCGCCCTGGGCCAGCACCTTGTCGCGGTAGGCGCCGGCCACCTCCGGGTCGAAGAGGTCGTCCTTGTCGAAGGCCGAGAACATGTCCTTGGCGATGACGAGGGACCACATGTACGTGTAGTACGCCGAGCTGTAGCCGTCGAGGTGGCCGAAGGCGCAGTGCATGTGGGTGCCCTCGAGGTAGGGGAACACCGAGTACCGGCCCATGAGCTCGCGCAGCCTCGCGGTGAGGTCGTCGGTCTCGCGGGTGTGGAAGTCGTAGGACAGCGCGGCGTAGAACATCTGGGTGCGCGCCTGGTAGCCCTTGCCGAAGTCGTCGGCGCGGCGCATCGCGTCGACGAGGTCGGCGGGGATCGTGTCGCCCTCGGCGTTGCGGGCGAAGGTGGCCAGCACCGAGGCGTCCCAGGCCCACTCCTCGAGCATCTGGCTCGGCGCCTCGACGAAGTCCCACTCGGTGGCGACGCCGGAGAAGCGCACCCACCGCTGCCGGCCGGCGACGACGTGGTGCACGAGGTGGCCGAACTCGTGGAAGAGCGTGACGACCTCGTCGTGCTCCATGAGCCCGCGGTTGAAGTTGCAGACGAGCACGCCCTCGGCCAGCTGGGTGTCGGTGACACCGCGGACGAGGTCGAACTGCGCCGCGTGCTTGTACTTGCCCTCGCGCGGGTGCAGGTCGAGGTGGATGCGCCCGATGCGCTGGCCGCCGGAGGACACGTCGTAGGTGGCCACGTCGGCGTGCCACGTGCCGGCCTCGCCCGCGGTCACCGGCGTCCACTCGAGGCCGAAGAGGCGGCCCGTCACGTCGAGCAGGCCCTGTCGCACCTGCTCGAAGGGGAAGTACGTGCGCACCAGCTGGGCGTCGACCGCCAGCTGCTCCTTGCGGACGAGCTCGGCGTAGTAGAAGACGTCGGCACCGTCGATGTCGGTGGCGTCGGGGACGTCCTGGCGCATCCGCTCGAGCAGCACGCCCTTGTCGCGCTCCGCGCTGTCGGTGGACAGCTCGGTGATGCGGTCGACGAACTCGCCGATGGCCGAGCCCTTCCCGATCATCTTGATCTCGGCGTCGTAGTCGGCCCACGTGTCGTAGCCGAGCAGCGACGCGTGCTCACGGCGCACGGCGAAGAGGTCCTGCAGCACGCGGTCGTTGGCCGGCCAGCCGATCGTGAGGAACTCCGAGGTGATGGCGCGCCGCGCCTCGGCGTCGCGGGCGAAGGTGCGGAACGGGACGACGTCGGGGTAGTCGGTCGTGACGGTGACGAGGCCGTCGGCACCGACCGGGTGGGCGTCGACCCAGTCCTGAGGCATGCCCTCGAGCCGGTCGGGCGTCACGGTGATGCTGCGGACGTCCTCGCGGATGTTCTTGCTGAACTCCTGGCTCAGCAGGATCGCCTTCTCGCTCAGGGCCCGCAGCCGCTCACGCGTCGCCTCGTCGCGGTCGACGCCGGAACGGCGGAAGTCGCGCAGGGTGCGCTCGAGGACGCGCGCGGCGTCGCGGTCGAGGCCCGAGCCGTCGATGCCGGCGAGGACGGCGTAGAGATCGGTGTCGAGGCCGAGGTCGGTGTCGAGCTTCTGCACCTCCTGCGCCACGCCCTCGGCACGCTCGCGGACCGACGCGTCGGGGTGCACCTCCGCGAACAGCGAACCGACCGAGGCCGCGTTGGACAGGGCCACCTGGGCCTCGTTCCAGACGCGCAGCACCTCGAGCGCCTCGGTGGGCGGGTCGGCCTTGAGGCCGTCGACGAGCTCGCGCACGAGCGCCAGCTGCTGCTCGCCGCGGGTGGCCACCCACTCGAGCCAGTCGCCGTCGCCAGGCATCGGCAGGGGCGTGGGGGTGCTGGGCTGCTGCGCCTCGGGCGCCGGGGTCGCTGTCGTCACGTACGGCACCCTATGCCGGTCCCCCGACGCCGCGTCGACTCCTTGGTGGAGGCGTCCCCTCAGAGGGCGTCGTAGGTGTGGAGCGAGCGGCCGATGATCCCGGCGAGGTCGTCCTCGGACACCGGCCGCGGGCTCGTGGCGAGCAGCCGCTGCTGCTTCATCGCCCCCTCGACGAGGGCGTCGACGTCGGCCTCGCCGTAGCCGACGCCGGCGAGCCCGTCGGGCAGCCCGATGTCGTGCATGAGCCGCCGCAGCACGCCCGGGAGCACGTCCGCGGGGTCGCCGGAGGCGGTGTCGACGCCGGGTTCGAGCAGCCGGGCCGCCTCCAGGTGCCGGGCCGGGTCGGCCTCGAACGTCCAGCGGAACGACTCGGGGGCGGTCAGCGCCACGGCGGTGCCGTGCGGGACCAGGGGCTCGCCCGACGGGTAGCCGGCCGGGTGGTGGTCGCGGACGCGTCCGGCGACGGGGTAGGCGTTGGCGTGCGGCACGTGCACGCCGGCGTTGCCGAAGCCCAGGCCGGCGAACGTGGCGGCCAGTGCCATCTCACCGCGCGCCGCCTCGTCGTCGCCGTCGTGCACGGCGGCCCGGAAGGAGGTGGCCAGCAGCGACATCGCGCGCTGGGCCCAGAGGTCGGAGATCGGGTTGGCGCCGCAGTAGGGCACCCGCTCCCCCGGAGTCTTTCGCTCGAAGGAGGTGTAGGGCCGGGCGGTCCAGCTCTCGAGGGCGTGGCAGAGGATGTCCATGCCGGCGCTCGCGGTGACGCCGGCGGGCTGGGTCGTCGTGAGCCGCGGGTCGACGACGGCGAGCACCGGCCGGAGCCGCACGTGGCTGATGCCGGTCTTGACGCGCAGCGAGAGCACGTCGAGGACGCAGATGGTCGTGCTCTCGGCGCCGGTCCCGGTCGTCGTCGGGACGGCCACGAGAGGGGCGAGCGGGCGCGACGGCGCCCGACCGGCCCCGATCGGCGCGTTGACGTAGTCCATGAGGTCGCCGCCGTCCGTCAGCAGCAGGTCGACCGCCTTGGCGGTGTCGATGGCCGAGCCACCGCCCACCGCGACGTAGGCGTCGAAGGGGCCGTCGGCGCGGGCGCGCTCGGCGGCGGCCACGAGCGCGGCGTCGGTGGGCTCGACACGGGCGGAGTCGTGGACGACGGCCTCGAGGCCCGCCGCACGGATCCCCTCGGCGACGCGCTCGGGCGCGCTGGTGGCGAGGACGCCGGGATCGGTGACGACGAGCACCCTGCGGGCCCCGAGCGAGGCGACGTCGTGCCCGACCTCGTCGGCGGCGCCGGGTCCGAACTTGAGCGCAGGGGCGCCGTAGGTGAAGACCGTCTCCGGGGTGCTCGGCGTCCACGTCATGGCGCCACCCTAGGGTGGGAGGCATGGCCGCCGACCGCACCATCCTCGTCGTCGGCGCCGGGCAGGCGGGCATCTCGCTCGTCACGGCGCTGCGCGAGCTCGGCGACGACTCGCCCGTCGTCCTCGTCGGCGAGGAGCCCGAACCGCCCTACGAGCGGCCGCCGCTGTCGAAGACCTACCTCCGCGGCGAGCACGACCGCGACACGCTCGTCTTCCGCCCGCCCTGGTGGTTCGCCGAGCAGGGCGTCGAACTGCTGACCGGACGCCGGGTCGTCGACCTCTCGCGCCACCGGCCGGGCGAGCCCGGGGGCACGGCCACGACCGACGACGGCCGTGAGATCGCGTGGCACCGCCTCGCCCTCACCACCGGGGCCACCAACCGCACCCTGCCCGTCGAGGGCGCCGACCTCGATCGCGTCCTGTCGCTGCGCACGCTCGCCGACGCCGACGTGCTGGCCCCGGCGGTCCGGGCCGCCCGCTCGGTGGTCGTCGTGGGCGGCGGCTTCATCGGCCTCGAGGTGGCCGCGAGCGCGCGGGCGCTGGGCGCCGAGGTCACCGTCGTCGAGGTCGCCGACCGGCTGCTGTCCCGCGCCGCCACCCCCGAGCTGTCCGCCTTCTACCTCGAGGCCCACCGTCGTCGCGGCACGCGGATCCACCTCGGCGCCCGCGCCACCCGGATCCACGGGACGTCGGGCCGCGCCGAGGCGGTCGTCCTCGACGACGGCACCGAGCTCGAGGCCGACCTCGTCGTCGTCGGCACCGGTGTCGAGCCCCGCACCGACCTCGCCCGGGGCCTCGGCCTCGAGGTCGAGCCCCGCGGCATCGTCGTCGACCGGTACGCCCGCGCGTCCGACGGGCTCACCGTCGCCGCCGGCGACTGCACCGTGGGCCCGAACCCCTTCTCCCGCGGGATCGCCGCCCCCACGCGCCTCGAGAGCGTGCCGCACGCCACCGACCAGGCCCGGGCCGCGGCGGCGACGCTCGCCGGCCACCCGGTCCCGTACGACGCCGTGCCGTGGTTCTGGAGCGACCAGGCCGACCTGCGCCTGCAGATCGCGGGCCTGCCGCAGGGCGCCGACACCACCGTGGTGCGCGGCGACGTTGCGACAGAGTCGTTCTCGCTGCTCAGCTACCGCGACGGCCTGCTCGTGGCGATCGAGGCGGTCAACGCGAGCGGCGACTACCTCGCCGTGAAGCGGGCGCTCGAAAAGGGTATGACGATTCCGGTCGAGGCGGCGGCCGACGCCACTGCTCCCCTCAAGCGTGCCTTGCGCCCCGTTCCCGGCCCTGCCAACCACGAGGCGTCCTGACACGCGCTGCGAGCCCACCTGCACTAGCGTCGTGAACCGTCGCCCAACGAAGGGACCGAACGCATGCACTCACTCGCGGGCCTGCCGAGCGCCGACACGCTCATCAGCGCCAATCCCGTCGACTACGTCATCATCGCGCTGTACTTCGTCTTCGTCCTCGGCATCGGCCTCATGGCGCGACGGGCGGTGTCCGACTCCATCGACTTCTTCCTGTCCGGACGCTCGCTGCCGGCCTGGGTCACGGGCCTGGCCTTCATCTCGGCCAACCTCGGCGCGGTCGAGATCATGGGCATGTCGGCCAACGGCGCGGAGCTGGGGATCTCGACCGTCCACTACTTCTGGGTGGGCGCCATCCCCGCGATGGTGTTCCTCGGCGTCGTCATGATGCCCTTCTACTACGGCTCCAAGGTGCGCTCGGTCCCGGAGTTCATGTTCCGGCGCTTCGGCACCGGCGCGCACCTCGTCAACGCGCTGAGCTTCGCGGTGGCCCAGCTGCTCATCGCCGGGGTCAACCTCTACCTGCTGGGCTCGATCGTCCACGCCCTGCTCGGCTGGCCCCTCTGGGTCGCGCTGCTGGTGGCCGCCGCGATCGTCCTGTCCTACATCACCCTCGGTGGGCTGTCGGCGGCGATCTACAACGAGGTGCTCCAGTTCTTCGTCATCCTGGCGGCCCTGCTGCCCCTGACCCTCATCGGCCTGCACCGCGTCGGTGGCTGGCAGGGCCTGCAGGACAAGATCACTCAGTTCGCGGCCGCCGCTCCGGCCAAGGCCGGCGTGCCTCCGGCCGACCAGCAGCTGCACTCCTGGCCCGGAGAGGCACTCTCCGGCTTCAGCTCGCCGTTCTGGTCCGTCGTCGGCATCGTCTTCGGCCTCGGCTTCGTGCTGTCCTTCGGCTACTGGACGACGAACTTCGTCGAGGTGCAGCGCGCCATGGCCTCCGACTCGCTCTCCTCCGCGCGCAAGGCGCCGATCATCGGTGCCTTCCCGAAGATGTTCGTGCCGTTCATCGTCATCATCCCCGGCATGATCGCGGCGGTCCTCGTGCCCGAGATCGGCCAGCTGAAGAACGGCGGGGCACCGCCCGGAGGCGCGTCGGGCGAGGGCGTGAAGTACAACGACTCGCTGCTGCTGCTCATGCGCGACGTGCTGCCCAACGGCCTGCTCGGCATCGCCATCGCCGGCCTGCTCGCGGCGTTCATGGCCGGCATGGCCGCCAACATCTCGGCGTTCAACACCGTCTTCAGCTACGACCTGTGGCAGCGCTACATCCGCAAGGACCACGCCGACGACTACTACCTGCGCATCGGCCGGCTCGCCACCGTCGGCGCGACGATCATCGCCATCGGCACCGCCGTCGTGGCCAGCTCCTTCAGCAACGTCATGGACTACCTCCAGACCCTCTTCGGCTTCTTCAACGCGCCGCTGTTCGCGACGTTCATCCTCGGCATGTTCTGGAAGCGCATGACGGCGACGGCCGGCTGGGCGGGCCTCGTCAGCGGCACGCTCTCGGCGGTGGCCATCGCGTTCCTGTCCGAGGACGCCTTCGGGTCGGTGAGCCTCGGGGTGCTCCCCCTGTCGGGCCAGGGCGCCGCGTTCGTCGCCGCCTCAGCGGCCTTCGTCGTCGACATCCTCGTCAGCGTCGTCGTCAGCCTCGGCACCGAGCCCAAGCCGGCCGACGAGCTGCGCGGCCTCGTCTACTCCGAGACCCCGCGCGAGGACCTCATCGACCCGGAGGAGCACCGCTACCCGTGGTACCGGCGCACGATCCCGCTCGCGATCGCCGCGCTCGTCCTCGTCACCATCCTCAACGTGGCCTTCTGAGAGGAGTCCTCCAGTGACCGACATGACCGACAACACCGGCCGTCCCGACGGCAGCGGGCAGGCCGACGGCCGCACCCGGCGTCACACGGCGGGCGCCTTCGACATCCGCAACTTCATCGGCGGCCTCATCGGCATCTACGGGATCATCCTCGTGCTCATGGGCCTGTTCGGCGAGCAGTCCCTCGACAAGACCGGAGGCGTCAACGCCAACCTGTGGGCGGGCCTCATCATGCTCGTCGGCGCGGCGGCGTTCATGGTGTGGGCGCGGCTGCGGCCGATCGTCGTGCCCGACCACGTCGACGCCTACGACGACGACCCGACGCGTCCGGCACCGAAGCGTCGCACGGGCGGGCACTGACCCGACGCGCAACGGCCCGGTCCCCCACGGGGACCGGGCCGTTCGCGTGCGCGGACGCCGGCGCGTCGGTCAGGTCGACGCGCGGCGGCGCGGGCGCGGCTGGCACACGGGGCAGGAGAAGGACGAGCGGTTCATGAACTGCTCGCGGCGCATGAGGGCGCCGCACCGGTCGCACGGCGTGCCCTCGCGGCCGTAGGCGTGCAGGGACCGGTCGAAGTAGCCGCTCGCGCCGTTGACGTTGACGTAGAGCGCGTCGAAGCTCGTGCCGCCCTGGCCGAGGGCCTCGGCCATGACCTCGCGGGCGTGGTCGAGGATGCGGGAGAGCGTCGGCTTGGTCAGGGCCGAGCACAGCCGCTCCCCGTGCACCTTCGCGCGCCACAACGCCTCGTCGGCGTAGATGTTGCCGACGCCCGAGACGAGGGTCTGGTCCAGCAGCGCCCGCTTGACGGCGCTGTCGCGCTGCTTCATCCGGCGCACGACGGCGGCCTGGTCGTAGGCGGCCTCGAACGGGTCGGGCGCGATGTGGGCGACGACCTCCGGGACGCCGTCGGGCCCGAGCGGCGAGAGCTGCAGCCCGCCGAAGGTGCGCTGGTCGACGAACCGCAGCTGCGGGTCGCCGTCGGCGAAGTCGAACTGCGCGTGGCAGTGCTTCTCCAGGGGCGCGTCGGCCGGCTCGACGAGCATCTGCCCGCTCATCCCGAGGTGGACGATGAGCGCGTCCTCGCCGTCGAGGGCGAGCCAGAGGTACTTGCCGCGGCGCGACGCGGCCGTGACGGTGACGTCGTGCAGCCGGGCCGCGAGGTCCTCGGGGCCGGCGTCGTGCCGCCGCGCCACCCGGACCCCGGTGATCCGGGCGCGGGTGACGTGGCGGCCGACGACGTGGCCCTCGAGGCCGCGGCGGACGACCTCGACCTCGGGCAGCTCGGGCATGGCAGGTGCGGTGGGTGGTCCCGACGCGTCAGCCGAGGGCTCGCGTCGCGCGCGTGGCCTCAGACGCGTCGGACGAGCCGGACGCGCCGGCGACCTCGGAGGCGGCGGCGGAGCGGCGGCCGTCGAGCGTGTGCCAGGCCTGCTTGGCGGCCTTCTGCTCGGCCTCCTTCTTGGACCGGCCGTGCCCCTCGCCGAGGACCTCGTCGCCGACGAAGACCTGGGCGTGGAACTCCTTCTCGTGGTCCGGACCCTGCTCGCCGACGCGGTACTCGGGCGTGCCGAGCGTGGCCCCGGCGGCCATCTCCTGCAGGCTGGTCTTCCAGTCGAGGCCGGCCCCGAGGGTGGCGGCCTCCTCGATGAGGGCGTCGAAGTGGTGGTGCACGAAGGTGCCCGCCCGCTCGATGCCGACGCTGAGGAAGACGGTGCCGATGACGGCCTCGAGGGTGTCGGCGAGGATCGAGGCCTTGTCGCGGCCTCCCGTCGCCTCCTCGCCCTTGCCGAGCATGACGTAGCCGCCGAGGTCGAAGGTGCGCGCGACGTCGGCGAGGGCTCGCATGTTGACCACGGCCGCGCGCAGCTTGGCCAGCTGCCCCTCGGCGAGGTCGGGGTGCTCGCGGTAGAGGCTCTCGGTGACGACGAGCCCGAGCACGGAGTCGCCGAGGAACTCGAGGCGCTCGTTGTTGGGCAGGCCGCCGTTCTCGTACGCGTACGAGCGGTGGGTCAGGGCACGCAGGAGCAGCGGCTCGTCCACTCCCTGGCCGACCACCTCGTCGAGGTGGTCGAGCAGGGCGTCGACGGGCCGCTGCGGCTCCTGCGTCACCGCCGGAACACCCCCGGCGTCGATGTCGCTCACGGGGCCGCTCACGGGCGGGTCAGGCCTGGTGCTCGGTGCGCTCGGCGGCGGCGTAGTGACGACCCTTGTAGGTGCCGCACGACGGGCAGGCGATGTGCGGCTGGGCCGCGGCGCCGCACGACGGGCACGTGGTCAGGGTGGTCGGCGTAGCCTTCCAGTTCGCACGACGCGAACGGGTGTTGGAGCGCGACATCTTCCGCTTCGGGACAGCCACGTCAGTTCCTCTTCTCTTGCGGGTCGTCTCCCAGCAGTCCGCCGAGAGCCGACCACCTCGGGTCGATCACTTCATGGTGGTGGTCCGGGTCGTCCGCGAACCGCGCTCCGCACTCGGAGCACAGTCCCGGGCAGTCCTCCCGGCACACCGGCTGGAACGGCAGCGTCGGAACGACCGCGTCCCGGAGCACGGGCTCGAGGTCGATGAGGTCATCGACCAGCTCGTGCACCTCGTCCTCGTCCGAGTCGGCTCCCACCTCGTGGTGGTGCGCCGCCCGGTCGGCGTAGGCGAACAGCTCCTGGAAGGTCCCGTCGACCTCGAGGTCGACGGGGTCCAGGCACCGCACGCAGGCGCCGGTCGCCGTGCCGCTGACCGAACCCGTGACGAGGACGCCCTCGACGACCGACTCGAGCCGCACCTCGATCTCGACCGGTGAACCGGCCTTGATCGCGATGACGTCGGTGCCGAGGTCGTCGGGGAACGTCACCGTGCGCGAGAGCTCATGCATCGTCCCCGGTCGCCGGTTCAGGTCCCTGGTGTCGATCACCAGCGAAGAACGGGGATGGGGGCGGCTCATGTCTCCTGCGCACGGTCGTAGGTTCGGTCCGCGCCAGACGGACGTGGACCGACCTCCAAGGCTACCGGAGCGGTCCCCGGCACCCAAATCAGGCGGTCTCGCCGCCCAGCCGGTCGCGCAGCGCCGCGAGGACGGCGTCGGGGACGAGCCCGCTGACGTCGCCGCCGTAGCGCACGACCTCCTTGATGAGCGAGCTGCTCACGTGCTGGAGGGTCGGGTCGGAGGCGAGGAAGAGCGTCTCGACGCCGGTGAGGTGGTGGTTCATGTGCGCCATGGGCAGCTCGTAGGCGAAGTCGGTGCCGCCGCGCAGCCCCTTGACCATGGCCTCGGCGCCGACCTCGCGGCACACGTCGACGACGAGCGTGCCGGCCCAGTCGCCGATGCGGACGTTGGGCAAGTGCCCGACCGACGCCTCGAGCAGGGTCGTGCGCTCGGCCACGGAGAAGGTGCCCTCCTTGGCCGGGTTGTGCAGGATCGCGACGACGACCTCGTCGAAGAGGCGGCTCGCGCGCGTGACGACGTCGACGTGCCCGTTCGTCACGGGGTCGTAGGAACCGGGGCACACGCAGCGACGCGTCTCGGTGCTCACGCGCCCAACCTACCGGCCGGCAGTGGCTCAGGCAGGGCGCGGGCCGGGCGACACGGTCTCGCGCCCGGGGGTGGCGTTCGAGGTGGCGCTCAGGCGGCCCCGCCCGTGGGCGGCTCGGCGAACCACATCGTGGTCTCGCCGTAGCGCTTCTCCCCCGACAGTTCGAGCCCCTCCGGCCACGTGGGCTGCGGCGTGCGGCTCGAGCGCTCGACGACGACGAAGGCGTCCTCGGCGAGCCACTCGTGCTCGACGAGCGAGCGCAGCACGGCCGCGAGCGTCGGCTCGTCGACGTCGTAGGGCGGGTCGAGCAGCACGAGGTCCATGCGGACGTCCGCGGGCGGCCCTGCGGCAAGCGCCCTCTCGACGGACGTCGGCAGCAGCCGCACCCCGGGCACGCCGACGACGCCGATGTTGGCCCGGATGACCTTGCCGGCCGCGGCGTTCGACTCGACGAGCAGCACGATGCTCGCGCCGCGGCTCGCGGCCTCGAGGCCGAGGGCGCCCGAGCCGGCGTAGAGGTCGAGGACGTGCCGCCCCTCGAGCAGCCCGCGGTGCTCGAGGCGGCTGAAGAGGGCCTCGCGGACCCGGTCGGACGTCGGGCGGGTGCCCGACCCGGGCGGGGTGCGCAGGCGCCGGCCGCCGGCCGTCCCGCTGATGACGCGCGTCATGTCAGCCTCTCTCCAGCCAGGCGGCCTGCTCGTCGTCGAGGCGCATGGCGACCGCGGCCGCGAGGGCCGGGTGCTCGCGCAGCTGCGGGTCGGCGTCGACGATCGCGAAGGCGTCCTCGCGGGCGTCGGCGATGATCTGCTCGTCCTCGGCCCGGCCGAGGCGCAGGTGCCGGATCGAGCTGCCGCGGCCGCTCTGCCGCGCGCCGAGGACGTCGCCCTCGCGGCGCAGCTGGAGGTCGACGCGGGCCAGCTCGAAGCCGTCGGTGGTGGCGGCCACCTGGTCGAGGCGCTCGATCGCCCGCTCGCCCGGGTCGTTCGTCATGAGCAGGCACAGCCCGGGGACAGAGCCGCGGCCGACGCGGCCCCGCAGCTGGTGCAGCTGGGAGATGCCGAAGCGGTCGGCGTCGACGACGACCATGACCGAGGCGTTCGGCACGTCGACGCCGACCTCGATGACCGTGGTGGCCACGAGCACGTCGATCTCGCCGGCGGCGAAGGCGCGCATCGTCGTGTCCTTGGTGTCGGCGTCGAGCCGGCCGTGGAGCAGGCCGAGCCGCAGGCCGGCGAGCGCCGGCGTCGAGCCGAGCTCCTCGAGCATCTCGTGGACGCCCGTGAGCTCGCGGCGGGGCGCGTCGGCGTCCTCGCCATCCCACTGGCCGTCCCAGTCGCCGGCGTCCTCGGAGTCGGCCCCGGAGCCGGTGTCGGTACGGGCGTCGTCTCCCCCGATGCGCGGGCACACGACGTAGGCCTGGTGGCCCTTGGCGACCTCCTCGGCGACCCGCTGCCACGTGCGCTCGACCCAGCCCGCGCGCTGGGCGTCGACGACGTGCGTCGCGATCGGCGAGCGGCCGCGGGGCAGCTCGCGCAGCGTCGAGGTCTCCATGTCGCCGAAGACGGTCATGGCGACGGTGCGCGGGATCGGCGTGGCCGTCATGACGAGCACGTGCGGCGGCCGCACGCCCTTCTCGCGGAGGGCGTCGCGCTGCTCGACGCCGAAGCGGTGCTGCTCGTCGACGACGACGAGCGCGAGGTCGGCGAACTGGACGTGCTTCTGGATGAGGGCGTGCGTGCCGACGACGATGCCGGCCTCCCCCGACGCGGCGTCGAGGAGCGCCTTGCGGCGCGTGGCGGCGTTCTGGCTGCCGGTGAGCAGCGTGACGGTCGTGCCGTGCTCGGCACCGCCGAGCATCCCGCCCTGGGCGAGGTCGCCGAGCATGGCGGTGATCGAGCGGTGGTGCTGCGCCGCGAGCACCTCGGTGGGGGCGAGCAGCGCGGCCTGGCCGCCCGCGTCGATGGCGGCGAGCATGGCGCGCAGCGCGACGATCGTCTTGCCCGAGCCGACCTCGCCCTGGAGCAGCCGGTTCATCGGCCGCTCGGAGGCCAGCTCGGAGGCCAGCACCTCACCGACGTCGCGCTGCCCCTGGGTCAGCTCGAACGGCAGTCGTTCGTCGAAGGCCGCGAGCAGGCCGCCCGGGCGGGGCGGGCGCGGCGTGGCGAGCTCGGCCTCGGCCGCCTTGCGCCGCTGCGCGAGGATCGTCTGCAGGACGAACGCCTCGTCGTACTTGAGCCGGTCGAGGCCACGGGCGGGCCGGTCCTCGACGCTCGGGCGGTGGACGAGCTCGAGGGCGACCTTGCGCGGCGGCAGGCCGCGCCGCTCGCGCACGTCGTCGGGCACCGGCTCGCGGACCCGGTCGACGGAGTCGAGGGCCAGGTGCACGAGCTTGCGCAGCCGCAGCGAGTTGAGCTTGCCGGTCGTCGAGTACACCGGGACGCGGTGCGTGCGGTACCACTCGACGGCGGCCTCGCCCTGCTCCTCGTCGTCGAACAGCTCGTACTCGGGGTGGGTCAGCTGGAGGCGGCGGCCGTAGGCCCCGATCGTGCCGACGAAGAACCCGCGGACGCCGGGCTTGAGCTTGCCCTCGTGGCCGTAGGCGCTGAAGAAGGTGACGTCGAGCTGGTTGCCGCGGTCGTCGCCGATCACGACGGTGAGCATCTTGCCGCGGCGGTTGCGCATGCTCCGCGTGGTCGCCGCGACGACCTCGGCGACGACGAGGACGTCCTCGCCGACGTGCAGCGAGGAGAGGTCGGTGAGCTGTCCGGGCCGCACGTACCGGCGCGGGGCGAACTCGAAGAGGTCGGCGACGCTGAGCAGGCCCTTGGTGCGGGCCAGCTGCTCGGCCTCCGGCTTCTTGAGCAGCTTGGTCAGGGGCGAGTCCTCGGTGAGCGTCAGGGCGGGCACGGTCACTCCACCCCGAGCAGGACGCTGTAGACCGACTGGCCACCGTCGATGAGGGTGACCTCGATGCCGTGGTGGGCGCCGCGCGCCTCGCTCGTGACCGCCTCGAGCAGCCCGCCCGGGGCGTCCTCGCCGGCGACGACGGTGACGAGCTCGCCGCCGCTGCCGAGCAGGCGCCGCGCGACCTCCCGGGCGACGTCGAGCTCGTCGGAGCCGACGATGACGACGTCGCCGTCGACGACGCCGAGCACGTCGCCGGGGCTGCATGGGCCGCCGCTCGTCAGCGCCGCGCGGTTGGCGACGGTGACGGCCCCGTGCCGCGTGGCCGAGGCCGCCGCCTGCATCGCGAGGACGTTGTCGGACGCCGCGGCGTCGGGCTCGAAGACGGCGAGCGCGGCGATGCCCTGGACGGCGGTGCGGACGTGGACGACGTGGGCCTCGATGCCGTCGTCGGCGACGGCACGGGCGGCCGCCGCGGCCGCGAGCAGGGTGTCGCCGTCGTTGGGCAGCAGGACGACGCCGCCGGCTCCGCGCGCGTGCTGGGCCCGGATGGCGTCGATGAGGCCACCGGTCGAGGCGCGGCGCCCGGGGCCGGAGCGCACGACGACGGCACCGGCGTCCTCGAAGAGCGACTCGAGGCCGGCGCCGGCCGCGCACGCGACGATCCCCGACGCCGAGCCGGTGCGGGCCTCGCCCGCCGCACCCGCACTGGCCTGGCCCGGGTGGCGGGCCGGCGCGGGCTCGTGGCCGGGGTGCGCGTCGACGAGGCGCGTGATGCGCAGCCGGTGCGGGCGCCCGGCCTCGATGCCGGCCTCGACGGCGGCACCGGCGTCGTGGACGTGGGCGTGGACATTCCACTCGCCGTCGCCGCCGACGACGAGGACGGAGTCGCCGAGGCCGAGGAGGCGCTCGCGCAGGGCGTCGACCGCGTCGTCGTCGGAGTCGGCGAGCAGGTACATGACCTCGTAGTCGGGCAGCTCGTCGGCGCCACGGGCGTCGTCGGGCCCGGGACCGAGCAGCGGGTGGGACCGTCCGGGCCGCAGCCGCGAGCGCCGGTCGGACGCGTCGGGCGAGGGCCGCCCGCGCTGGCCGGCGCAGACGCGCTCGAGGGCCTCGAGCAGCACGACGAGCCCCGCGCCACCGGCGTCGACGACCCCGGCGCGCGCCAGCACCTCGAGCTGGTCGGGCGTGGCTGCGAGCGCGACGCGAGCCGCGTCGAGCGCACCGGTCGCCACGACGTGGACCGGCACCGGGGACGCGGCCTGCTCCGTTGCCTGCTCTGCCGCCTGCTCGGCGGCGTCGGCCATGGCCCGGGCGACCGTGAGGATCGTGCCCTCCTTGGGGTCGGTCACGGCCTGCTGGGCCCGCTCGGCCGCCCGGCGCAGCCCGGCGGCGAGGACGGCGCCGTCGATCTGCTCGGCGGCCTCGCAGCCCTCGGCGAGCCCGCGCGCGAGCTGGCTGAGGATGACCCCGGAGTTGCCCCGGGCGGTCCACAGCAGGTGCCGGGCGAACGTCGTCAGGAGGGCGCCGGCGGACGCGGGCTCCTCGGCCGCGAGCGTGCGCTCGACCGCGCCGTCGAAGGTGAGGTAGAGGTTCGTGCCGGTGTCGCCGTCGGGCACGGGGAACACGTTGAGCGCGTCGATCTCGGCGCGCCGTGCGGCGTAGAGCGAGCGGGTCAGCACGGCCCACCGGCGCACCGCGACGAGGTCGAGGAGCGTCAGGGCCCCGTCGGGCTGCGGCTCGGCGCCGGGCACACGGTCCTCCTGCTCGTCTCGTGCTCGTGCGGGTGCTCGGCAGGCTAGCGGTTCGACCCGACGGTCGCATGCACCCGGCCCGGCCCTGCGGCTACGTTGGCCCTGTGTCGAGCGCCTCCACCGCCGTCCACCGCAAGTCGTGGCCCGGAGCCCCCGACGGCTTCTACGAGGTCGAGGCCGCCGGCCTGCGCTGGCTCGCCGACGCCCCGGGCGGCGTCCGCGTGGTCGAGGTGCGCGACGTCGGGCCCGACCACATCGACCTCGCCCGCCTCCACCCGGCCGCGCCGTCCGCGGCAGCGGCCGAGTCGCTCGGCCGCAACCTGGCGGCCACCCACGGCGCCGGCGCACCGGCCTTCGGCGCGCCCCCTCCCGGCTGGACGGGCGAGGCGTGGATCGGGCGGCAGGTGCAGTCCAACGAGCCGACCGCGTCGTGGGGCCTCTTCTACGCCGAGCAGCGGGTGCGCCCGTTCGTGCGCAACGCGGTCCGCGTCGGCCACCTCGACCCGGCCGGGGCGCAGGTCGTGGAGCGGCTGTGCGACCGCATCGCCGGCGGCGAGTTCGACGACGACCGGCCACCGGCCCGGATCCACGGCGACCTGTGGTCGGGCAACGTCGTCTTCACGGTGGAGGGACCCGTCGTCATCGACCCGGCCGCGCACGGCGGCCACGGCCTCACCGACGTCGCGATGCTCGCGCTCTTCGGCTGCCCCGGCCTCGACCGCGTCACGGCGGCCTACGCAGAGGCGGCCGGCCTCGAGCGCGGCTGGCGCGAGCGCCTCGACCTGCACCAGCTGCACCCGCTCGCCACCCACGCGTCCTCGCACGGGCCCGCCTACGCGGCGCAGCTCGTCGACACCGCGCGGGCGTTCTCGTGATCCCCTCGCCCGCGCGTCGGGGGCGCCACCGACGCCGTTTTGTCGTCCACGCGGCTCGTCGGCTACTCTTGACCGGTTCCCCCGTCCATCGACCGGGGTGACGCACGCTCACGTGCGTCCACCGGGGACGGGCTGGAGACGCACTTTCTCATCATCGAGCTTTCAGGAGATACCCGTGGCTGCCAACTGCGACGTCTGCGGCAAGGGGCCGGGCTTCGGTCACAACATCTCGCACTCGCACCGCCGCACGAAGCGCCGCTGGAACCCGAACATCCAGCGCGTTCGTACGCTGGTCAACGGTGTGACGCCGAAGCGACTCAACGTGTGCACGTCCTGCCTCAAGGCGGGCAAGGTCGCGCGCTGAGCGAACGACACCCCCAACGCTGAAGGCCGGCCCCCTCGGGAGCCGGCCTTTCGTGTACCCGGGCCCCGACGCGTCCCGGCCTGACCCCGCAACACACCGAGTCGTTGCCAACCGCGGTTGGAATACCCGAACGGGTTGGCAACTACTCGGTGTGTTGCTTCGGGTGGGGGCGAGGGGCCGTTCCGGTGACCACCCGGGCGCGGCTGCGCCGTGGGGTCGATCAGGCGGGGTCGCCGTGGAAGTGGTCCCAGCCGGTGTGCGTCACGACGCGTCCGCCGACGACGATGCCGGGACGCTCCCCCGCCGCGGGCGCCCGCACCGTCCCGAGGCGCGTCCAGCCCTCGGGCAGCTCCGCCGCGAACGTCGCGAGGAGCGAGTGCTCCTCCCCGCCCGCGAGCACGCAGTCGAGGGCGGCCTCGCGGCCCAGGGCCTGCTCGAGCGCCGCGACGAACGGCTCGAGGGCGGCCGGGTCGAGGTCGACGACGACGCCGCTGGCGCGCGCGATGCGGCCTCCGTCGCGCAGCAGCCCGTCGGACAGGTCGAGCATCGCGGTCGCGCCGGCGCGGGCCGCGATCGGTCCGTCGGCGAGCGGAGGCTGCGGTCGACGCTGCCGGTCCACGGCCTGCGGCAGCCGCTCCCCCGTCCCGGCCGTGAGCAGGCGCAGCCCCGCGTCGGCCAGGCCGAGCGAGCCCCGGACCGCGAGCACGTCGCCGGGTCGCGCCCCGGAGCGCAGCACGGGGCCGCCCTCGAGCGCGCCGAGGGCGGTCACCGACGCCATGACGACGCCGGCCGGCGCCGAGGACAGGTCGCCACCGAGCACGTCGACGCCGGCCGCGCGGCACGCGTCGGCGACCCCCTGCGCGTGGTCGAGGACCCACTCCAGGGCGACGGCGGGGTCGGCGACGAGCGTCACGAGGACGCCGGTCGGACGCCCGCCCATGGCCGCGACGTCGGCGAGGTTCTGCAGGACGACCTTGTGCCCGACGTCGGCGCCGGAGGACCACGCGTCGAGCCAGTCGCGGCCGAGCACGACCGTGTCGGTGGTGGCGATGGTGCGGGCTCCCGTGCGCAGGACCGCGGCGTCGTCGCCGGGCGCGACGTCGAGGTCGGTGCCGGCCGGGAAGAGCGGCAGGATCCGCGCGAGCAGCGCGTCCTCGTCGAGCGAGCGCAGCGGCGTGCCACCGGTGAGCATCGGGCCGCGGGCCGACCGGTCCGGAGCGGGCGCGACGGCGTGGTCGTCGACGGGCCCCCGGGGCGCCGCCTCGGCCGGCGTGCTCGCGTGCGGATCGGTCACCGTAGCCCCTCCTCGTCTCCGGCACGCCTCCGGCGTCCCTGTGGCGTCTGCATGCCGGGCAGGGGGCCGGCTTCCCCGGGACGTGAGGTCCCATGGCAAGGTAGCGTCAGGGCAGCGGCACCGTCACACCGAGGTGTCCTCCACGCCGCGCGCCGCGGCACCCCGCACAGATGCTCCCAACACAGTGAGGTGACACGTGGTCCAGGCCTACATCCTGATCCAGACCGAGGTCGGCAAGGCGGCCAGCGTCGCGGAGCAGATCGCCGGCATCTCGGGGGTGACGCTCGCCGAGGACGTCACAGGTCCCTACGACGTCATCGCGCGCGTCGAGGCCCCGAACGTCGACGACCTCGGCCGGCTCGTCATCGCCAAGCTGCAGGACGTCCCGGGCATCACCCGGACGCTCACCTGCACCGTCGTCCACGTCTGAGGACCGGCCGACCCTGAGCAGCAGGCTTCCGACGGCGGCGCCCCAGGGCGCCGCCGTCGTGCTGTCCCGGGCCTGCCTGGCCGGGCTCGCGGCGCTGGCGCTCGGCGCATGCAGCCGGGCCACCGAGGTGGCCCTCGCCCCGCAGGCGTCGGCCCCGGTGTGCCGCGCCGCCGAGTGGCCGGCGAACCTCAGCGGCCACGCCCGCGTCGACACGAGCCCCGCCGACCCGTCGGTGGCAGCCTGGGGCGACCCGGCGCTCATCGCCCGCTGCGGGCTCGAGCCCCTCGCGCCGACGACCGACGAGTGCGTCACGGTCGACGGCGTCGACTGGGTGGTGCGCCGCCTCAGCGACGGCACGATGGCCACGACGTACGGCCGCGACCCCGCGGTGGAGGTGCTCGCCCCGGCCGCCTACGGCCCGGTGCCACTGCTGCTGCCCGCCTTCGGCGAGCTCGCCCGCTCGCTGCCCGCCACCGGGCGGCACTGCAGCTGAGGCGTCAGCGCAGGCCGGTGCGGCGCTCGAGCGCGAGCGAGATGAGCTCGTCGATGAGGTCCGGGTAGGCCAGGCCCGAGGCCGCCCACATCCGCGGGTACATCGAGTGCGGCGTGAACCCGGGCATCGTGTTGATCTCGTTGATGACGACGTCGCCCGAGGGCGTGTAGAAGAAGTCGACGCGGGCCAGACCCTCGCAGCCGGCCGCCTCGAAGGCGAGCAGCGACATCTCGCGGATCCGGGCGGCCACCTCGACCGGCACGTCGGCCGGGCAGTCGAGGCGCACGTCGCCCTCGGCGAGGTACTTGGCCTCGAAGTCGTAGAACGCGTGACCCGACACGACGACGGCCTCGCCGAGCTCGCTCGTGCGCGGCGCGTCGGTGCCGTGCCCGTCGAGAACGCCGCACTCGATCTCGCGGCCGACGACGGCGGCCTCGATGACGACCTTCGGGTCGTGCTCGCGGGCGGCCTCGACGGCGGCACGCAGGCCCGACGCGTCGTCGACCTTGGAGATGCCCATGCTCGAGCCGGCGCGGGCGGGCTTGACGAAGACCGGCCAGCCGAGCGGCTCGACGCGCGCGAGCGCGGCCTCGGGGTCGCGGTTCCACTCGCGGTCGGTGACGACGACGTACGGGCCGACCTTGAGCCCGGCGGCCTCGAAGACGACCTTCATCATCGCCTTGTCCATCATGACCGCCGAGGCCGTGACGCCCGAGCCGACGTAGCGCACGTCGGCGAGGTCGAGCAGGCCCTGGAGGGTGCCGTCCTCGCCGAACGGGCCGTGCAGGAGCGGGAAGACGACGTCGACGTCGCCGAGCGCGCGCGGCGGCCGGCCGGGCTCGAGGACGGTCAGCGAGCGGTCCCCCGTGCTGAGCGGCACGACGACCGACGCGCCGGCGCCGTCGACCTCGGGAGTCTGGCCCGGCAGGAGCCGCAGCGGCTCGGGGTCGTCGGCGACGAGCACCCAGTGCCCGTCGCGGGCGATGCCGACCGGCACGACGTCGTACTTGTCGCGGTCGATGGAGCGCAGGACGCTCGCGGCCGTCGAGCACGACACGGCGTGCTCGGAGGAACGGCCTCCGAAGACGATGGCGACGCGCGGGCGGCGGCTGTCCTGGGCGGGCTGGGGCTGGTCCGTGGTCATCAGACGAGACTCTATCGAAGGCCCCGGGCGCCCCTCGTACGCTGACGCCGTGGTCAGGGAAGAGGATGCGCGCCAGCTGCACGTCGAGACGTTCCTCGTGGCGTCCGGTCGACCGGGCCGCTCGCCCGGCGCGTCGGTGAACGTGCCCGTCGAGCTCACCTCCACCTATGCCGCGGAGGGCGAGGTCAACTACGCCCGCGTCGGCAACCCGACGTGGAACGCGTTCGAGGAGGCGCTCGGCGGCCTGGAGGGCGGCCGGGCCCTCGTCCACGCGTCGGGCATGGGGGCCATCTCGGCCGCCCTGTCGCTGCTGCCTCCCGGCGGCACGGTGGTCGCGCCCGACACGACCTACAACGGCACCGGAGACCTGCTGGCGGCCCACGAGGAGGCCGGCGGCACGGTCGTGCGCGTCCACGCCACCGACACCGCGGGCTTCCTCGACTCCTTGGGCTCGGCCGACCTGCTGTGGCTCGAGTCGCCGACCAACCCGCTCATGGACGTCACGGAGCTCGACGTCGTCCTCGCGCGCTCGCGCGAGCTCGGTGTCACGAGCGTCGTCGACAACACCCTGCAGACGCCGCTGCTGTGCCGCCCGCTCGGGCTCGGTGCCGATGTCGTCGTCCACTCGGTGACGAAGTACCTGTCCGGTCACAGTGACGTCGTGCTGGGCGCGACGGTCACGGCCGACACCGACCGCGGCCGCGGCCTGGGCGAGCGGCTGCGCCGTCACCGGACCCTGCACGGCGCCATCGCCGGCCCGATGGAGGTCTACCTCGCGCTCCGCGGGCTGCGGACCCTCTCGGTGCGGTTCGAGCGCGCGTGCGCGAGCGCGGCCGAGCTGGCCGTACGCCTCGCGGACCACCCGTGCGTCGAACGCGTGCGCTACGCCGGGGCCGGCGCCATCCTGGCGATCGACGTCGCCGGCGACGCCGCCGCCGCCGAGCGCGTCTGTGCCTCGACGCGGGTGTGGCTGCACTCGACGAGCCTCGGTGGTGTCGAGTCGCAGGTCGAGCGCCGCCGCCGCCATCCCTCGGAGTCACGTGAGGTGCCGGTCAACCTGCTGCGCCTGTCGGTCGGCATCGAGCACGTCGAGGACCTCTGGGCCGACCTCGACCGGGCGCTGCACACCGTCTGACCGACCGGACGCGTCAGGCGTCTGGCCGCGCGCTCCGGATCGGACCGCGGGTCAGTGCTTCTCGGCCTTGAGGTCGCGCGACATGAGGCGGGGCCCGACCTCCTTGGCAGGGTGGCCGTCGCGGATGACGGCGACGACCTGCTCGCAGATCGGCATGTCGACGTCGTGCTCGCGCGCGAGCGTCAGGATCGACTCGCACGACTTGACGCCCTCGGTGGTCGTGCGCATCTCGGCGGTGGCCTCGGCCACGCTCATGCCGCGGCCGAGCCGCACGCCGAAGGAGTGGTTGCGCGACAGCGGGGACATGCACGTGGCGATGAGGTCGCCGACGCCGGCCAGTCCCATGAACGTCTGCGGGTGGGCGCCGAGCGCGAGTCCGAGGCGGGTGGTCTCGGCCAGCCCGCGGGTGATGATCGTCGCCTTGGTGTTGTCGCCGAAGCCGAGGCCCTCGGCCATGCCCGACGCGAGGGCGACGACGTTCTTGGTGGCCCCGCACACCTCGGCGCCGATGACGTCGGTGTCGGTGTAGGGGCGGAAGTACGGGGTGGCGCACGCCGACGCGACGAGCTCGGCGGTGTCCATGTCGGTGCAGGCGACGACGCCGGCGGCCGGCTGCCTGAGGGCGATCTCGGGCGCGAGGTTCGGCCCCGAGACGACGACGATGCGGTCCTCGCGGACGCCGGCATCGGCGATCACCTGGCTCATCCGCAGCGTCGTGCCGAGCTCGACGCCCTTCATGAGGGACACGACGGGCACGCCCGACGGCAGCGCGGCGCCCCACTGGTCGAGGTTGCCCCGCAACGTCTGCGACGGCACGGCGAGCACGACGACCTCGGCGCCCGCGAGCGCCTCCAGGGGGTCCGCGGTGGCACGGACGGTCGGCGGCAGCGCGAGCTCGGGGAGGTACTCGGCGTTGCGGCCGGCGTTGATGCTCTCGACGAGCTCGGGCCGCCGGGCCCACATCCGCACCTCGGAGCCGGCGTCGGCCAGGATCACGGCGAACGCCGTGCCCCAGTTGCCGCTGCCCATGACGGCGACGCGGGTCACGAGCCATCCTCCCGGTGGATCCGCGACCGCGTCGTGCGGCCGATGTCGTCGTGCTTGATCGGGTGGCCGATCTCGGGGACCCCGTGCTGGCGCGGGTCGAAGCGCTCGTGCGGCGACTTCTCGCCGCGGATCTCCTCGAGCAGCTCGGTGATGCGGTCCATGAGCCGGTCGGTGGCCTCGCGCAGGGTCTTGGTGTCGATGGGCCGGTCGTAGAGGTCGGAGAGGTCGACGGGCGGCCCGGCGATGACGTGCATCGTCTTGCGCGGGAAGAGCGAGGGCCGGTGGCCGTAAGGCGAGAGGATCTCGTGGGCGCCCCACTGCGCCACCGGGATCAGCGGGCAGCGCGTCTCGAGCGCGACGCGGGCGGCGCCGGTCTTGCCGCGCATCGGCCACAGGTCGGGGTCGCGGGTGATGGTCCCCTCGGGGAAGATCCCGAGGGCCTTGCCGGCGCGCACGCCCTCGACGGCGGCACGGTAGGCGTCGGTGGCCGCTGCCGAGTTGCGGTACACCGGGATCTGGCCCGACCGGCGCAGGATCATCCCGACGAACGGGATGGTGAAGAGGCTGTCCTTGGCCAGGAAGTAGGTGGCGCGGCCGTTGTCGAAGAGGAAGTGCGCGAACGGCAGCGGGTCGGCGTAGGAGATGTGGTTCGGCGAGACGACGAAGCCGCCCTCCCGGGGCAGGTTCTCGATGCCGCGCCAGTCACGCTTGGTGAGCAGCAGCAGCGGCCGGCGCAGCAGCAGCGCCGCGAACCGGTAGGCCCACGGAAGCCGCTGGGGTCGGGCACCCGTCACGTGGTCACGTCCTCCTCGTCGTGCCCGCCCTTCGGCGAGGCTGGGCTTCATCTTGTCATTTCGCGCGGCGGTCCGTGGCGCGGTGTCGAGCGGGCCCGCGGCGAGTGGGACGATGGCCCCAGCATGACGACTCCCCCGGATGCCCAGACAGCCGCCCAGACAGCCGCCCAGCCAGCGGGACCGACAGCGGCACCGGGCGGCGCCCCCGCCCCCGACGCGGCCGCCCGGCCCGACGCGGCCGCCCGGCCAGACGCGTCGGCCTGGCGGGTCGTCGTCCCGGTCAAGGACCCCCGGCACGGCAAGTCGCGCCTCGCCCGCGCGGTCGGGGCCGATCGTGAGACGCTGAGCCGCGCCATCGCGGCCGACACCCTGGAGGCCGTCGTCGACGCCGTCGGGGGCACCTCGGTCGTCCTCGTCACCACCGACCCGACCCTGGGCGCCGCGTGGGGCGCCCGCGGCGTCCGTGTCGTCGCAGACCCGGGCTCCGGGCTCAACGACGCCGTCGCCGCAGGTATCGACGCGGCGCACGGGGCCGACGGCGCGCCCCGGGTCGGGGTCCTGCTCGGTGACCTGCCCGCGCTCGACGCGGCGTCGTTGCGGGCGGCGCTCGTCGAGGCCGCGCGGCACGACGACGCCTTCGTCCCCGACGCCGAGGGCACCGGGACGGTGCTGCGCACCGGGCGACGCTTCACGCCGCGGTTCGGCGAGGGCAGCGCCGCACGCCACGAGTCCGACGGCGCCGTGCGGCTCGAGCTCGACCTGCCCCGGCTGCGCACCGACGTCGACGACGCCGCGGGCCTGGCCGCCGCGCGGCGCCTCGGCCCGGGAGCCGCCACCCGCGCGGTGCTCGAGCACCGCGGATCTGCTTGGATCAGGAGCATGCAGGCCACGGTCCACCGCTACGACCCCGAGACGCGCACCGGCAGCCTCCTGCGCGACGACGGCCTCGAGCTGACGTTCGGGGCGCCGGCCTTCGAGGCGAGCGGCCTGCGGCTGCTGCGCGTCGGGCAGCGCCTGACGGTCGACGTCGTCGACGACGTCGTCGTGGCCCTGCGGATCGTCGGCATCGGTCCGGGACAGCGCATCCGCTGAGCCCGGCCCGTCCACGCGGCCCACGCCGCACCCCCGGCACGCACGAGGGCCCGGCCGCCTGGCCGGGCCCTCGTCGCCGTCCGCGGTCCCGACCGGTCCGACCGGTGGGACCGACGGGTCAGCGGGCGCTCTTGCGCGCCGTCGTCTTCTTCGCCGCGGCCTTGGTGGTCGTCTTCTTGGCGGCGGCCTTGGCCGGGGCGGCCTTGGTCGCGGTCTTCTTCGCCGTGGTCTTCGTGGCCGTGGTCTTCGTGGCGGCGCGCGCCGGGGCGGCCTTGGTGGCCGTCGTCTTCCGGGCCGTGGTGGTCGTGGCCTTCTTCGCCGCGGTCTTGGCCGGGGCGGCCTTGGTCGCGGTCTTCTTCGCCGTGGTCTTCGTGGCAGCGCGGGCCGGGGCGGCCTTGGTGGCCGTCGTCTTCCGGGGGGTGGTCGTGGCCTTCTTCGCCGCGGTCTTGGCCGGGGCGGCCTTGGTCGCGGTCTTCTTCGCGGCCGTCTTCGTGGCCGCCGCCTTCGTGGTGGTGGCCGCCTTCTTGGCGGTCGTCTTCTTCGCGGCCGTCTTCGTCGCCGGAGCGGCAGCGGCGGTGCCGGCGGTGGCGCGCGCCGCAGCGGACTCGGTGCGCGAGACCTTCTTGGCGCCGGAGACGATCTCCTTGAAGTTCGTGCCCGAGCGGAACTTGGGGACGCGCGTCTTCTTGATGCGCACGGTCTGACCCGTCTTGGGGTTGCGCCCGGTACGGGCCGCGCGGTCGGCGCGCTCGAAGGTGCCGAAGCCGGTGATCCCGACCTTGTTGCCCTTGGCGACCTCGCGGATGACGACGTCGAGGAAGGCCTCGAGGGCGTCGGAGGCCATCTTCTTGCTGCCGAGCTTCTTCTCCAGCGCGTCGACCAGTTCTGCCTTGTTCACGTCTTCCCCTCCAGAGGACTGTCGGTGTCAGGCGACCCGACGTGGGCATCCGGAACACGTCCGGCTACGACATGACGTTAGGCCCGTCCGGCAGGTTCGTCCATCACCCCGGGGTGGGCTTTTCGTTGTGTCGCAAGGACTTTGACGCCTCCCGGGCCGGCGCGAAGATCTCTGCCCTGGCGCCCGGGGGCGACGCGCGAAAGGGGTAACAGAAGACGGATCCCACTGTGTCACAGTGGGATCCGTCTGTCTGAGCAGGTTGTCGGGCCCTTTCGGGCTGTGCCGTCAGGCCGGGGTGGTCACCGGCTTGTGGCTCGGCCGACGCTTCTCGAATTCGGACACCTCGTCCTCGTGTCGGAGGGTCAGGCCGATGTCGTCGAGACCTTCGAGCAGCCGCCAGCGGGTGTAGTCGTCGATGTCGAAGGCCGCCACGATCTCGCCGGCGCGGACCGTGCGCGCCACGAGGTCGACCTCGACCTCGGCGCCCGGGTTGTTCTCCAGGTGCTTCCAGATGAGCTCGACGTCGTCCTGGGCGACGACGGCGGTGAGCAGCCCCTGCTTGCCGCTGTTCCCGCGGAAGATGTCGGCGAAGCGCGAGGAGATGACGACGCGGAAGCCGTAGTTCATCAGCGCCCAGACGGCGTGCTCACGGCTCGAGCCGGTGCCGAAGTCCGGGCCGGCCACGAGCACCGAGCCGTTCGCGTAGACCGGGCTGTTGAGCACGAACGCCTCGTCCTTGCGCCAGGCCGCGAAGAGACCGTCCTCGAACCCGGTGCGCGTGACGCGCTTGAGGTACTCGGCCGGGATGATCTGGTCGGTGTCGACGTTGCTGCGCCGCAGCGGCACGCCGACCCCGGTGTGGGTCTCGAACTTCTCCATGGCTCAGGCCTCCCCGGTCGGGCCGGACGTGCTGGACGATACGGACGACGCGGACGCGCCCGCCCCCGCGGGCGCGCGGAGGTCGGACGGGCTCGACAGGGTGCCGCGCACGGCGGTGGCGGCGGCGACGAGCGGGCTGACGAGGTGGGTGCGCCCGCCCTTGCCCTGACGTCCCTCGAAGTTGCGGTTCGACGTCGAGGCGCTGCGCTCCCCCGGCGCCAGGGTGTCCGGGTTCATGCCGAGGCACATCGAGCAGCCGGGCAGGCGCCACTCGGCACCGGCATCGGTGAAGACGGCGTCGAGGCCCTCGGACTCGGCCTGCAGGCGCACCTTGGCCGAGCCGGGCACGACGAGCATCCGCACGCCGTCGGCCACGCGACGGCCCTTGATGACGTCGGCGGCGGCCCGGAGGTCCTCGATGCGGCCGTTGGTGCAGGAGCCGACGAAGACGGTGTCGACCCTGATGTCGCGCAGCGGCGTACCGGCCTCGAGACCCATGTACGCCAGCGCGTTCGCCGCGGCGAGGCGGTCGCTCTCGTCGGCGAAGGACTCCGGGTCGGGCACGGAGTCGCCGAGCGGGAGGCCCTGGCCGGGGTTGGTGCCCCACGTGACGAAGGGCGTCAGGCTCGCGGCGTCGATGTCGACCTCGGCGTCGAAGACGGCGTCGGGGTCGGTGCGCAGCGCGGTCCACTCGGCGACGGCGGCGTCCCAGTCGGCGCCGGTCGGCGCGTGGGGGCGGCCCTGCAGGTAGTCGAAGGTGGTCTGGTCGGGCGCGATCATGCCGGCGCGGGCACCGGCCTCGATCGACATGTTGCACACCGTCATCCGGGCCTCCATCGACAGGGCCTCGATGGCCTCGCCGCGGTACTCGATGACGTAGCCCTGGCCGCCGCCGGTGCCGATCCTGGCGATGACCGCCAGGACGATGTCCTTGGCCGTGACGCCGTCGGGCAGCGTGCCCCCGACGTTGACCGCAAGGGTGCGGAACGGCTTGAGCGGCAGGGTCTGCGTGGCGAGCACGTGCTCGACCTCGGAGGTGCCGATGCCGAAGGCCAGGGCGCCGAACGCGCCGTGTGTGGAGGTGTGGCTGTCGCCGCAGACGACCGTCATGCCCGGCTGCGTCAGGCCCAGCTGCGGGCCGACGACGTGGACGATGCCCTGGTCGGCGTCGCCCATCGGGTAGAGGCGGACCCCGAACTCCTCGCAGTTGCGACGCAGCGTCTCGACCTGGACCTTCGAGACCGGGTCGGTGATGGGGCCCGGCGTCGTCGGGACGTTGTGGTCCTCGGTCGCGAGGGTGAGGTCGGGGCGACGCACCGGGCGGCCCGCGAGCCGAAGGCCGTCGAAGGCCTGCGGGCTCGTCACCTCGTGGAGCAGGTGCAGATCGATGTAGAGGAGGTCGGGCTCGCCCTCGGCGCGCCTGACGACGTGTGCGTCCCAGACCTTCTCGGCCAGTGTCCCTGCCATCTCATCCCTCCGGGCGGCGTTCGCTTGCTCCAGCGCGTGCGCCACCGAGGACCGGCTCGCAACGTCGCTGTCCTGAAAGCCTCGCCCTTTTGTGCGCGTCATGGATTGACGTCTCAGTGCCTGAGACGTCAATATCAGTGCATGGACAACTCTTCTGGGGTCGGCGTCCTCGACAAGGCGGCCACGGTGCTGGGCGCCCTCGAGGCCGGTCCGGCCACGCTCGCACAGCTCGTCGGCGCCACCGGTCTGGCGCGCCCCACGGCGCACCGCCTGGCCGTCGCCCTCGAGCACCACCGGCTCGTCTCGCGCGACATGCAGGGCCGTTTCGTCCTCGGCCCGCGGCTCGGCGAGCTCGCGTCGGCGGCGGGCGAGGACCGGCTCCTCGCGGCCGCCGGGCCCGTCCTCGGCGCCCTGCGCGACCACACGAACGAGAGCGCCCAGCTGTTCCGGCGCCAGGGCGACCAGCGCATCTGCGTCGCGGCCGCCGAGCGGCCCGTCGGCCTGCGCGACTCGATCCCCGTGGGCGCGACGCTGTCGATGCTCGCCGGCTCGGCCGCCCAGGTGCTGCTCGCCTGGGAGGAGCCCGACCGGCTGCACCGCGGCCTGCAGGGCGCGTCGTTCACGGCCACGACGCTCTCGGCGGTGCGCCGGCGCGGCTGGGCCCAGAGCGTCGCCGAGCGCGAGGCCGGCGTCGCGTCGGTCTCGGCGCCCGTGCGCGGCCCGTCCGGGCGCGTCGTCGCGGCCGTGTCGATCTCCGGGCCCATCGAGCGGCTCTCCCGCCAGCCCGGGCGGCTGCACGCGGCGACCGTCGTCGCCGGCGCGAACAAGCTGACCGAGGTGCTGCGCCGCCACCACGCGATGCAGCAGCAGCAACAGCAGCAGCACAACGCCTGACGCATCGGGCCACCTCGTGTGGCTCGATGGGCCCGACGAACCCGAGCGCCCCGAGCGCCCCGAGCGGACGTTTCGCAACGGATCGGTCACGATCCGGCGCGGGGCGTCCGCTCGGACAACCTCAGGGACACCCGGCGCGTCACCCTCGTGCTACCGCGGTGCGAGCAGGAGTCCGCACCCATCGTCCTGGTCAGGGGTCCCCATGCCGGCTCACACCTCGCCCGTCCGCCCGACGCGTCACGTCCGCCGCCCCGTGCGGTCCCGGGCCGCGCTCGCCGCCCTCGCGTGCGCGCTCGTCGCCTCGATCGCGGCCTGCTCCTCCGACGCCGGCGGCCCGGCGGCGGCGACCCATGTCGCCGGGTCGACCCCGAGCCCGTCGTCGACGACGTCCACGGCCACCGACGCGTCGACGCCCGAGCCGACGTCGCCCGAGCCCACCACCGCTCCCCCGACGAGCGCACCTGCGGTGCCGACGCCGACCGTGACACCGACCGTGACACCGACCGTGACCCCGAGCGCCACGCCCACCCCCGCTCCGGTCGTCCTGCTGCGCCGCGGCGACTCCGGTCCCAAGGTCCGCTCGCTGCAGGCCCGGCTGCGCCAGATCGGCTGGTTCAGCGGCGACGTCTCCGACCTCTACGGCAGCCGCACCGAGACCGCCGTCCGCGGCTTCCAGGCCAAGCGCGGCTACACCGCCACCGGCAGCCTCGACGAGCCGACGTGGGACAAGCTCGTGTCGATGACCCGGCGCCCCACGGCCGACGAGCTGAACAACGTCAAGCCGAAGCCGACACCGACCTCGGACACCGCCGCGGCCGACCTCGACCCGCGCTGCATGACCGGGCGCGTCATGTGCGTCAGCAAGACGACCCGCCACCTCACGTGGGTCATCGACGGCGTCCCCCAGTACGGCTTCGACGTCCGGTTCGGCAGCGACGAGCTGCCCACGCGCGAGGGCGTCTTCACGGTCTACAAGAAGAAGAAGGACGTCATCTCGAACCTGTACCACACGCCGATGCCGTACTCGATGTTCTTCTCGGGCGGCCAGGCGGTGCACTACTCCTCGAACTTCGCGCGCCTCGGCTACGCCGGTTCGTCGCACGGCTGCGTCAACGTCCGCGACTGGGACGGGATCGTCCGGCTCTACGGGGAGTCGCGCATCGGCGACAAGGTCGTCATCCACTGGTGAGCGGCCCCTGCGGGAGCCGGTCTGCTCGGTCGTAGGCTGGCCGGACCGGTTCCCGAGTCGCAGGAGGCATCGTGCTCAAGGTTGGTTGGAAGGCGTCCGCGGAGCAGTTCGGTCCGCGTGAGCTCGTCACGCTCGCCGCCCGAGCCGAACAGGTCGGGCTCGACTCGGCGTTCATCTCCGACCACTTCCAGCCGTGGCGCCACCACGACGGGCACGCGCCCTTCGCGATGAGCTGGCTCGCCGCGGCCGGCGAGCGCACCGAGCGCATCACCCTCGGCACGTCGGTCATGACGCCGACCTTCCGCTACAACCCGGCCGTCGTCGCGCAGGCCTTCGGCACGCTCGGCGCCCTCAACCCCGGGCGCATCGTCCTCGGCATCGGCACGGGCGAGGCCCTCAACGAGGTCGCGGTCGGCGCCGCCGGCTCGCCGTGGCCGGAGTTCAAGGAGCGCTTCGCCCGGCTGCGCGAGGCGGTGCGGCTCATGCGCCGCCTCTGGACCGAGGAGCGCGTCGACTTCGAGGGCGAGTACTACCGCACCCACGCCGCGACCGTCTACGACCGCCCCGACCAGCCGATCCCGGTGTACGTCGCGGCCGGGGGCCCGCTCGTGGCGCGCTACGCCGGACGCTCCGGCGACGGCTTCATCTGCACGTCCGGCAAGGGCCGCGAGCTCTACGAGGACCAGCTGGTCCCGGCCGTCGACGAGGGCCTGGAGAAGTCGGGACGCACCCGCGAGGACATCGACCGGATGATCGAGATCAAGCTGTCCTACGACCGCGACCCCGACCAGGCGCTGCACAACGTGCGGTTCTGGGCGCCGCTGTCGCTGACCGCGGAGCAGAAGCACGGCGTCGACGACCCCGTCGAGATGGAGCGCCTCGCCGACGAGCTGAGCGACGAGCAGATCGCCAAGCGGTGGATCGTCACGAGCGACCCGCAGGAGGCGGTCGACGCGGTGCGCCAGTACGTCGACTGGGGTTTCGACCACGTCGTCTTCCACGCGCCCGGCCACGACCAGGCCCGGTTCCTCGACCAGTTCGCCGCCGACGTCCTGCCGGGGCTGCGCGAGCTCGGCTGACGCGGCGGCGTCCGCGCGGAACCGCCCCGACGGAACGGCCCCGACGGGGCGGGGCCGGGGCTAGGGTCCGGAGGAGCCGGACCCTGCGCACCCGGGGAGGACGCGTGCCGGAGCCAGTGACCCCAGACGCCGACACCGCCGACGGTGCCGATCGACGCGGGCCCCCCGCGGCGCTCGAAGCGCTCGTCGCGCTCGGACGCCGGGTGCCCTTCACGCTCGGCGTCGTGGCGCTCATGCTCGTGCTCGGAGTGGCGACGCAGACCCTGTGGTCGCCGCTGCGCGAGCGCCCGCTGCTCGACGTCGTGGCCTACGGCCTCCCAGCCCTCGAGGCCGGCCGGTGGTGGACGCCGGTCACCGGCGCCTTCTTCGCCCTGGTGCCGGCCCAGTACCTGCCGGTCGCCGGCGGTGCGCTCGTGCTGCTCGGCTGGTCCGAGCTGCGGCTCGGCACGCGCGGGGCGGCCCTCGCGGCCACGACCTGCCACCTGGCCGGGGTCCTCGGCGCCTCGGTCCTGCTCTGGCCCCTGGCCCGCACGACGTGGTCCTGGGCGCACACGACCGCCGCGGTCCTCGACGTCGGGTTCAGCGCGGGAGCCCTCGGCGCCGTGGCGGCCGCGTCGGCGACCCTGCGGCCGCCGTGGCGCGGACGCCTGCGCGCGGTCCTGTCGCTCTACGCCGTGCTCTCGTTCCTCTACATCGGCCTGCTCTGGGACCTCGAGCACCTCCTCGCCATCGGCGCCGGCCTCCTGCTCGGCCCCTACCTCGTCGGCCGGACGCCGATGCGCCCGCACGTGCGGTTCACGCGGCACGAGTGGCGGGTGCTCGCGTTCACGCTCTTCCTCGTGGCGGCCGCGGTGCGGGTCGTCCTCTACGTCGTGCCGTCCGACGGGCCGCTCGGTGCGACGACGACCGATGCCGACGTCGTCAGCGTCCTCGCCGGGGCAGGCGTCTCGGTGCTGCTCGCCAACGGCCTGCGGCAGGGCTCGCGGCGCGTGTGGACCCTCGCCGGCGCCCTGACGACCCTCGGCCTGCTCGCGGGCCTCGCGGTGCTCGTCATCGAGGCGGTCGCACCCGACCGGCTCGGCCCGGGCGACGAGGTGGTCTCGGCGGTGCCGCAGCTCGTCGTCGACGTGCTGCTGTGGTCGGTGCAGCTGTGGGTCCTCGTGGCAGGACGCTCCGCCTTCCGGGCCCGGACGCACCGACGCCAGCGGGCCGAGCTCGCCGCCCAGGCGGCCGGCCGTAGCGGGCAGGGCGGGCAGGGCGGGCACGCCGGCGCCGACGACCGTGACACGGCGATCGCGCTGCTCGAGCAGCACGGCGGCACGACGACCTCGTGGATGGGCACGTGGGAGGACAACGACTGGTTCCTCCTGCCCGCCGACGCACCCCACGCCGCCACGACGCCTGACGGGGGCGACGCGTCGGGGTGGCCGCTCGGCTACCTCGCCCACCAGGTGCACCGCGGCGTCGCCGTGGCGCTCGGTGACCCCGTGGCCGCCGACGCCGACACCCGGGCACGCGTCCTCGCGGCCTTCGTCGACGACCAGGAGTCGCGTGGCCACCAGGTCTGCTTCTTCTCGGTGAGCGAGGAGGTGCGCGCCTGGGGCGCCGACCGGGGCTACCGGTCCGTCACGGTCGCCGAGGAGGCCCTCATCGACCTGCCGGCGCTCCAGTTCACCGGCAAGCGCTGGCAGGACGTCCGCACCGCCCTCAACCGCGCCGCCAAGGAGGGCATCACCTACCGCCAGGGCCACCTCGCCGCCATGCCGCGCGGCGTCCTGAGCCAGGTCCGCGCCATCTCCGAGCTGTGGGTGGGCGACAAGGGCCTGCCCGAGATGGGCTTCACGCTCGGCGGCGTCGACGAGGCGCTCGACCCGCACACGCTCGTCGGGCTCGCCGTCGACACCCAGCACACGGTCCACGGCGTCACGTCGTGGTTGCCGGTGCACGCCGGCGGCGGCGTCGTGCGCGGCTGGACCCTCGATGTCATGCGCCGCCTGCCCGACGGCTTCCGCCCGGTCACCGAGTTCCTCATCGCGAGCGCCTGCCTGTCCTTCCGCGACGCCGGTGCCGAGGTGGTCTCGCTGTCCGGGGCGCCGCTGGCGCACGCCGGGGGCGCCGACGCGGGCGCCGACGCGCGGACCGACGCGGGTGTCGGGGTCGAGCCGCTCGACCGCCTCCTCGGCGGCCTCGGCGAGGCCCTGGAGCCGCTCTACGGGTTCCGGTCGCTGGAGAGCTTCAAGCAGAAGTTCTCCCCGCGCGGCGTGCCGCTGCACCTCGTCTTCCGCGACGAGGCGGCGCTCCCCCGCATCGGCCTGGCCCTGACCTCGGCCTACCTGCCGGGTGCCTCGATGCGTGAGCTCGCCCTCGCCGGGATGCGGGCCCGCCGCGACTCGGCAGGCCCCTGAGATGCACGAAGACCCCGGTCCTGGTGGACCGGGGTCTTCAGCTGCTCCTGCGAGCATCACGTAGCCCCGACGGGATTCGAACCCGCGCTACCGCCTTGAGAGGGCGGCGTGCTAGGCCGCTACACAACGGGGCCGTGAGCGGTGCCGATCACTCGGCACAGGAGAGAACCTTACCGGCTGGTGAGGATTTCTCCGAATCGGCTCTCCCGAGGGAGAACCAGAGCTGGGGTACCAGGACTCGAACCTAGAATGACGGAACCAGAAACCGTAGTGTTGCCAATTACACCATACCCCAAGGGGTTTCACTCCCGAGCGCGCCTTGCGGCCTTCTGCGGTGGTGAACCGAGTGGAAATGTTACCGGTCGACCACCGAACCCCCAAATCGGGTCGCGGCCAGCGCCTCGGCCACGACGTCGAGCCCGCCGACGGCCACGACGTCCTCGTCGGTGCCCAGGCCGGCGCGGTCGAGCCACAGCGCCCGCAGACCGGCGTCGCGGGCGCCGAGGACGTCCCAGGGGATGTTGTCGCCGATGCACACGACCTCGCCCGGCTCGACGCCGACGAGCCGGCACGCCTCGAGGTAGACGCGCCGGTCGGGCTTGCCGAAGCCGAGGGTGTCGGTCGTCACGACGACGTCGAACCGCGCGGCGAGCTCGAGCGCCTCGAGCTTGACCCGGGTCGGGGCCGAGGCGGAGTTCGTGAGCAGGGCCACCGGCAGCCCGGCGTCCTCGGCCGACGCGAGCAGGTGCGGGACGTCGGGGAAGAGCCGCTGGGCGGCCCGGAAGGCGGGCGCGTACGCGTCCTCGAAGGCGTCGTACGCCTCCCCCGGCAGATCGGCGGCGAACGCCCGGGCCACCTCCGCGAGGCGGCCGGAACGCATCGCCTCGAACCCGATCGCCCCCGAGGCGTACCGCGGGAACCAGCGTTCCGGGTCGGCGTAGTAGCGCTCGGCCATGGCGCGGTGGTCCCCCTCGCGCCCGGGCCACAGCGCGCCGAGCGCCTCCGTGCCGGCCACGACCATCGCCTCACGGGTGTCGACGATCGTGTCGTCGACGTCGAGCAGCAGGGCCCGGGCCCCGTCGAGCACGAGCGCGACGGCGTCGGGCCCGGCGTCGGGCCCGGCGTCGGGCCCGGTGTCGGGCCCGGCGTCGGGCCCGGTGTCGGGCCCGGCGTCGGGCCCGGCGCCGGTGCCGGGGGCGTCGCGACCTGACGCGTCGGCGGGGCTCACGGGCCCTCCTCCCCGGCGAGCGGGCCGAAGAGCGGCAGGGCGGCCTCGACGCCCTCGACGCTCACGTCGCGACCGTGGCCCGCGCGGCGCCAGGCGGCACGCTCGAGGCGGACGTGCTGGAGGCGCTCCCCCGAGTGCTCGAGCACCGAGGTGTGGGTGTCGCTGTAGCCGAGCCGGTAGGAGACCCCGAGCGAGGCCGCGTTGTCGAGCACCGCCGAGGAGATCGCCGCGCGGGCGCCGAGGTGGCCGAAGGCCAGCTCGAGGACGGCAGCACGCATCTGCCGGCCGTACCCCTGTCCACGGGCCTCCCGGACGAGCCACGACGACGAGTCGACGGTGCGGTCGGCCCGGTAGTCGGGGCCTTCGAGCCACTGGCCGCCGATGATCCGCCCGGCCCGCCGTACCGTGAAGGGCAGCGCCCAGTCGTCGGGCGACCACATGCCGAGGGCGCGCCAGTAGCCCTGGCCGACGACGGCCCGCCGGTTGGCGGGCACGTCGAGGCCGGCGTAGGTCGTGGCGTGCGGGTTGAGCTCGAGGTCGGGCGGCAGGACGTCGCACACCTCCGGCAGGTCGGCCTCGGTCATGACCCGCAGGTCGAGGTCGGCCGTGGCCAGCCGGATCCCGTGCAGCGGCCAGACGCGGTCGAGCACCTCCAGCACCCCGTCGCTCAGAGCGAGTCGCGCAGGGCCCGGAGGCGGCCCAGGGTCGAGGTCTTGCCGAGGATCTCCATCGACTCGAAGAGCGGCGGCGAGATGCGCTGGCCCGACACGGCGGTGCGCAGCGGACCGAAGGCGAACCGCGGCTTGATGCCGAGGCCCTCGACGATCGCGGTGCGCAGCGCCTCCTCGATGGTCGCGGCGTTCCACGCGCTGCCGGTGCCGAGGACGCCCGGACCGTGGTCGTCGATGTCGCCGAGGACGCGCAGGGCGGCGTCGAGCACGTCGCCGGCGTCGTCCTTGAGCTGGGCCCGGGCGTCGTCGTGGATCTCGAGCTGGTCGTCGGCGACGAAGAACGGGCCCACGAGCGCCGGGGCCTCGGTGAGCAGCGCCATGCGGGTCTGGATCAGCTCGGCGACGGCCTTGAGGCGCGCGAGCTCGCCGAGCGACTGGGTCTCGCCGAGGATGCCGGCGTCGACGAGGTAGGGCAGCAGCCGGCTCGCGAACTCGCCGACCTCGAGCTGGCGGATGTAGACGCCGTTGAGCCACTCGAGCTTCTTGAGGTCGAAGATCGGACCGATCGGGTTGACCTTGGCCCAGTCGAAGGTGCGGCTGAAGTCCGCGAAGGTGAAGACCTCGACGTCGTTGCCCTCGGTGTCCTGCTGCGGCGGGTAGGCCAGCAGCGCAAGGAAGTTCACGAGCGCCTCGGGCAGGTAGCCCTGCTCGCGGAACCAGGTGAGGCGCGCAGCGGGGTTCTTGCGCTTGGAGATCTTCGACTTGTCGGTGTTGCGCAGCAGCGGCATGTGCGCGAACCGCGGCGCCTCGAGCCCGAGCCACCGGTAGAGCAGGACGTGCTTGGGCGTCGAGGAGATCCACTCCTCGCCGCGCACGACGTGGGTGATGCCCATCTCGTGGTCGTCGACGACGACGGCCAGGTGGTAGGTCGGGAAACCGTCGGCCTTGAGGATGACCTGGTCGTCGGGGCGGGGCGCCGACACCTTGCCGCGGATGACGTCGTCGAAGACGAGCGGCACGTCGTCGGGGATGAGCATGCGCACGACGGGGGTCTCGGTGAACCCGGGCAGCGCGGCACGCTCCTCACGGGTCTTGCCGACGCAGAGCCGGTCGTAGCCGGTGGGCTGCTTCGTCTTCTGCTGGATCTCGCGCATCTCGTCGAGGCGCTCCTTGGAGCACCAGCAGTAGTAGGCGTGGCCGTCGGCGAGGAGCCGCTCGACGTAGGGCCGGTAGGTGTCGAGGCGCTCGCTCTGGCGGTAGGGCCGGAAGGGGCCGCCGATGTCGGGGCCCTCGTCCCAGTGCAGCCCGAGCCACGCGAGGGTGTCGTAGAGCTGGGCCTCGGAGTCCTCGCGGAAGCGGGCGCGGTCGGTGTCCTCGACGCGGAGCACGAACTGGCCGCCCTGCTGGCGGGTGAAGGCGAGGTTGAACAGCGACATGTACGCGGTGCCGACGTGCGGGTCGCCGGTGGGCGAGGGCGCGACGCGCGTGCGAACCGGCCCCGAGCCGTCGGAGGTGGACACCCGGGCCGCCGGCTCGGAACGGACCTCCACCTGCGGGGACCCCGCGGTGGTCGGGACGGTGGACGACGACGTGCCGGTGCTGCTGCTGTTCTCGCTCATGGTGCGGCCCAGCCTAGTGGGCAGGGCACCGGGGCCCGCACGCGGCGACGCCGCCCGGACCGTGCGGTTCCGGGCGGCGTCGCAGGCTCCGGCTCGGCGCGCCGGACGTCTCAGCGCTGGACGGCTCCGGGAGGGCCGTCGACGTCGTCGTGGCGCGCGTCGTACGTGGCGTCCTCATCGGGGCCCTGGTCGGGCTTGCCCGGCTTGGCGTGGCGGCCGATGTAGGCGTCGTCCGGGTTCTCGGCGACGTCGGCGGCGGTCTGGTCGTGGTTGCTCATGGGCCGCCACCCTAGGCGGTCGGCGGCTCAGCGTCGCACGAAGGTGTTCGTCAGCGAGCCGATGCCCTCGATCTCGATGGTCGTCTGCTGGCCGGCCTCGACGAGGCCGACGCCGGCGGGGGTGCCGGTGAGGATGACGTCGCCGGGCAGCAGGGTGAAGGCGGCCGAGGCGTACTCGATGATCGCGGCGATGCCGTGGATCATGTCGGCGGTCGTGCCGTCCTGCTTGACCTCGCCGTCGAGCGTCGTGACGATCGACAGGTCGGCCGGGTCGAGCTCGGTCTCGACCCACGGGCCGAGCGGGCAGCTGGTGTCGAAGCCCTTGGCGCGGGCCCACTGGCCGTCGGTGCGTTGCCAGTCGCGGGCCGTGACGTCGTTGGCGATGGTGTAGCCGTAGATGCACTCGGCGGCGTTCTCGGCCTTGACGCCCCGGGTGATCGTCTTGATGACGACGGCGAGCTCGCCCTCGTAGGAGATCTCGTTGCTGCCGGCCGGCAGGACGACCGGGTCGAACGGGCCGACGACCGCGGTGTTGGGCTTGAAGAACATCATCGGCTCGGCCGGTGCCTCGCCGCCCATCTCCTTGGCGTGGTCGGCGTAGTTCTTGCCGATGGCCACGACCTTCGAGCGCGGGATGACCGGCGCGAGCAGACGCACGTCGTCGAGCATGACGGGGCCCTGGCCGCTCGGCTGGAGGCCGACGTAGAGGGGGTCGCCGGCGAGCGGCGTGATGACCTCCTGCCCCGGGTCGCCCTGGACGATGCCGTATGCCGGGTCCTCCCCGGTCGTGTACCTCGCGATGCGCACGGGCACCACCCTAGCCACCCGGCCGCTGGGCGCCCGGGCGGTCCGTCCCTCGGCGCAGCTCAGACGGTGCGCCGCAGCCGCAGGCCCAGCGGGCGTCCGTCGGGGTCGTAGACGAGCCGGTACAGCGGGTCGGCCCAGAGCCGGGTCAGACGCGTCTGGTCGGGGCTGTCGAGGGGGCGCAGCCGTCCGCAGGGCCGCGGGGGTCGCGGTGCCGACGCCGGGGCGCGGTCCCAGGCCGCGAGCGCCCGCGCGCTGTCGGCGTAGGCCTCGAAGTGGTCCTCGAGCGCCGGTGCCTGCTCGGCGTCGAGGTGCTCGCGGGCGAGCCGCTGCCGCAGGTCGCGGGCGAACGACTCGTGCACGACGGCGGCCGACAGCTCGGAGTCGTGCGTCCACGAGCGCCGGTTGAAGTTGTCCGAGCCGACGGTGGCCCACGTGTCGTCGACGACGCAGACCTTCGCGTGGACGTAGACCGGCGTGCCCTGCGGGTTCTCGATGCCGTAGGCCGCGACGCGTCCCGGCGCGGCCGCCTCGAGCTGCCGGAGCAGACGGGCCCGGCTCACGAGGTTGGGGGCGCGGCTCACCGCGCCGTCCTGGTCGGGCTGGTGCGGCAGGACGGCGACGACGCGCAGGTCGGGCGCCCGGAGCAGCGCCGCCTCGAGCACCGCGCACACCTGCGGCGACCACAGGTACTGGTCCTCGAGGTAGATGAGGCGCCGGGCCCGCGCGAACGCCTTGGCGTAGGCCCGCGCGACGCTCCGCTCGCCCCGTGGTGCGAACGGGTAGCCGCCGAGACGGTGGCCGTAGGTGCGCAGCAGCTGCACCGGGTGCGGTCCGGTGGGCACCGGGTCGGGCAGCTGGGGCGGCAGCGGGCGACGGGCAGGACGGTCCCCGCGCACCGTGTCGACGGCCCACCGCAGCGGTGAGCGGCTCAGCGCCTGCGGGTCCTCCCACCGCTCCCGGAACACCGTCTCGACGTCGCCGACGGCCGGACCGGTGACGGCCAGCTGCACGTCGTGCCAGGGCGGACGCGGCCCGTAGACCTCGGCCATCGGCTGGGGCTGCGGGTCACCCGCGTGGCCGGCGTCGTCGCGCCGGCTGTGGCACAGGTCGATGCCGCCGAGGAAGGCGATGTCCCGCTCGGGCCGGCCCGGGTGGCGCAGTACGACGAACTTCTGGTGGTGCGACCCGCCGAGCCGCACCCGCATGTCGAGGTAGCACTCGCCGCCCGCCGCGTCGATGTCCTCGCCGAGGTGGCGGTTCTCCGCGGCCGAGAACGCCAGCCGGTCCCAGTGCGAGCGCCAGACGAGGCCGCGCACGTCGACGCCGCGGCGGGCGGCGTCGGCGAAGAGGGCACCCACCTCGCTGCCGGGCTCGCCGCTCAGCCGCTCGTCCGGGTCGCCGCGCCAGTCGACGAAGAGCAGCAGGTCGCCGGCCAACATCGCTGCGACGTGGTCGGTGAGCGCGGCGAAGTACGTCGCGCCGTGCACGAGCGGCGTGACGAGGTTGCCCTCGGTCCAGGCACGCCCGCCGGGATGGCGGCGGTCGAGGCGCGTCGCCGGGTTGCCCCGCTCGTCGGCGGTGAGGTACCACTCGGCGGCGCCCACGGGACCGAGCGTAGGCCGACCCGGATCGCAGCGGGGCGCGATCAGCGCGGCCAGACGATGGTGACGTCCGCGGGCGAGCCGGGCAGCCCGCTCGGACGCGTCCGGTACTCGGGCACGCCGACGCACGTCCACAACAGCCCGGCGACGTCGGTGCCGAGCAGGTGGGCGAGGTCGCTGTCGCGGAAGGTCATCCCGGACGCCGCCGCCCCGAGCGCGTACGCCATGAGGTGCAGCCGGCCCTCCACGAGGCCGGCGAGCAGCTGGGCGTCGCGGTAGCCGTGGTCGTCGAGCGTCGCGAGGTCGACGCCGCTCATCGCCACGAACGACGCGTCGCCGGCCAGGCCCTGCTCGAGGGCGACCGAGTACAGCTCGTCGCGGACCGTGGCCTCCTCGAGCGGCCGCACCGCCTCGGCGACGTCGGGCCAGCGGTGGATGCCGGTGGGCACGCCGTCGACGGCGCTGACCCCGACCCAGTGCGGCACCCCGACGCCACGCGTCGCGGCCGCCATCGCGTCGACGAGCAGGACCCGCGGCACCGACCGGTCGCGGTGCAGGCGACGGATCGAGCCCTTGCTCGCGACCACCTCGTCGGTGCTCGGCCCGGGCTCGGTCGACAGCACCGGCACGGCGGGCCCCCGCGCGTGGGCCGGCCCGAGCGCGTCGCGCTCCCCCGCCCGCTGCGCGGCGGTGACGAGCGGGAAGTCGCGCCCGTCGGCGTCGTGGCGACCCGGGAACGCGTCACCGGTCGGGTGGACGGCGGGGCGCCCGTCACCGAGGACGACGAGCGCGACCGGCCACTCGCGGACGCGGTCGGCGCCCACGAGGGCGGCGACCTCGGCGTCGGGGAAGGTCGTGACGAGGTGGGCCGGCAGTCCTGCGGAGTCGGCGAGGGCGAGCGTCTGGGCCAGCATCGTGCCGGCGTCCCAGTACACGTGGCGGAACCCGCGCTCGCGGTAGCGCCAGCCGGTGCGCCACGGGACGCCCGTGACGACGAGGGTCACCGACTCCCCGGACGGGGGCGGGCCGACGGTGACGAGCGCGTGGGCCTCGGGGTCGTACCAGTGCAGGCCGGGCGGGACGTCGGCGGCGACCTCGCCTGCGTCTGTGCCCGTGCCGGTGCCCGCGGTGCGCGGCACCGCGACGTAGAGCTCGAGCGGGAACCGCGCGCCGGCCGAGCCCGCGGCCCGGAAGAGCAGCGTGCCGGCGCCCGGGCGCGTCGTGCGGCGGGTCACCCCGGCCGACAGGTAGAGCAGGCGGGCCAGGGCCGGCAGGTCGAGTCGGGCGGTCGCGACGTCGGCGGTGCCTGCGAGGACGGCCGTGGCCGGCACGCTGCTCGCCGGCAGCTCGGGGGGCAGCAGGGTGCGCGGCAGGTCGTCGACGTAGTCCTTGTACCAGCGGGGCCGGTGCGCGAGGTCGTTCGGGACGAGGTCCTGCACGAGGCGGTCGTCGGGCGGCACCTCGGTCCACTCGCGGTCGGGCGAGTAGGAGGTGAGGCGGTGCAGCAGGTGGGTGGGCAGCTCGTCGGCGGGTGCCATGGGCCCATCCTGCTCCCGCACCGCGCCCGGCGCGCGGCCGTCGCCGGACCGCGGCGGGGCGTGGGCGATCCGGCGTGAGGGGCCCGACGCGTCGATCACCTACCCTCGACGGGTGCACGTCCTGACCGAGCCCGAGTGGCGCGAGCGGACCCGCGCCCACGAGGCCCGGGTCGACGCCGCGACCGCCGGGCACCGGTCGCGGCGCCACGACGGGCGCCGGCACCCGGTCGAGGACTTCCTCTTCACGTACTACTCGTTCACGCCCTCCCAGCTGCGGCGCTGGCACCCGGGCCCCGGCGTCGTGCTGGACGGCCCTGCGCCACAACGGGACTGGCGCTTCTACCGCATCCACGACGACGCGTCGGGCGGCGTCACCGTCGACGTCGACGCGTTCCTCCAGCGCCGGGGCGACACGGTCCGGTTCGTCCGCGAGCTGCTGACGCGCACCGCCGGACGGCCCGGCCGGTTCGGCTGCTTCGGGCTGCACGAGTGGGCCATGGTCTACCGGCTCGACCCCTCCGACGTGCGGCACTCCGCGTGGCCGCTGCGCCTCGGGCCCGAGGGCACCGACGCGGTGGTCGAGTCGCACCAGGTGGCGTGCTCGCACTTCGACGCCTACCGCTTCTTCACACCGGACGCCGCACCCCGCAACGCCCTGAGCCCGACGCGGGCGAGCCAGGTCGAGCTCGAACAGCCGGGCTGCCTCCACGCCGGGATGGACCTCTACAAGTGGGCTCACAAGCTCGTGCCCGTCGTGCCGTCCGACCTCGTGGCCGACTGCTTCGAGCTGGCCCGCGACATCCGCTCGCTCGACATGCGCGCCGCGCCCTACGACCTGCGCGAGCTCGGCTACGAGCCGGTACCGATCGAGACGGCCGAGGGCAAGGCCACCTACGTCGCCGAGCAGCGGGGGTTCGCCGAACGCGGTCAGGCGCTGCGAGTCCGGCTCGTCGCAGCGCTGGACCGCGCGCTGGGTCAGGCGGTCGAGCCCGCCGGGGCCCCGGCAGCCTCGGCCTCTGCGCCGTCCACCTCACCGTCGTCCCCGCCGTCGACGTAGAGGCAGAACGGGTGGCCGGCCGGGTCGAGCAGCACCCGGACGTCGTCCTGCGGCTGGAACGCCGCGACCTCCGCGCCGACCCCGACGGCGAAGGCGACGGCCTCCTCGAGGTCGTCGACCTCGAGGTCGAGGTGCAGCATCATGAGCGGCCGGCCCGGCTCGCTCGGCCAGACCGGTCGCACGTAGTTCGGCTCCTGCTGGAAGGCCAGGTTGTAGCCGTGGTCGGCCGACGGCGCGAGCGTCGACCAGCCCGGGGTGTCCTTGAAGAGCGTCCACCCGAGCAGGCGCTGGTAGAAGTGCGCCAGCTCGGACGCGTCGGGGGCATCGAGCACGACGCCGAACCAGTGGGTGCGGGTACGCAGCGGCATCCACCGAGTCTGTACCGGATCCGGTGCGGATGGGCGTATCAGGACCCGCCCGTCCGCCACTGAGGGGTGTCGGCGAAGGTCCAGGCGCGCGCGTCGACGACATGCTCCCGGCAGGGGGGCTGGTGCTGGACGGGGCCTGGACCGTCCAGCACGTGGGGTGCCCGGCGACTCGGCCGCCTGCGCCGACCCGCCGACCGGCGTCAGGCCCGGCGCAGGCCGGCGAGGACGACCTCAAGCCCCACCTCGAACGCCTTGGCCACCGCCGCGGCGTCGCGTGCCCGGAAGTCGGGGTCGAGGTCGAGGGCGATCCGCTGGTTGTGCTCCGTGGTCACCGAGCCGAGCACGTGGTGCAGCACGACCTCGGCGACGGCCTCGCGCTCGCGCAGTGGCACGCCGGCACGCCCGACGAGCCCCACGAGGTCCTCGACCGGACGCAGCGAGCCCGGCTCGACAGCGTGCGCGAGGGCCACGACGTCGGCGCCGTCGGGGACGTGTCGCACGGCCTCGCGCAGGGCGTGGGCGTGCGCGGCGAGCGCCTCCTCGGCCGGACGCTCCGGGTCGGGCTCGGGGATCGCGGCGAGCAGCCGCCCGGCGACCTCGACGAGCAGCTCCTGCTTGTTGGCGACGTGCCAGTAGAGCGCCCCCGGCTGCACGTCGAGCTCGCGGGCGAGGCGGCGCATCGTGAGGTCGGCCAGGCCGTAGCGGCGCAGGATGTCGACGGCCGTCGTCACGACCTGCTCCCTGCTCAGGGCCATGCCCGCCTCCCCTGTCCGCCCGATGCCGCCGCCCGATGACACCGTCCGGCGGCGCGTGACCGGTCTCGCACCCCGACCGGTGCGGACCACGTTGACACCGGAGCCTAGCCACTCGGCATACTGAACGCCGTTCAAGTTGAACACCGTTCAGTGCCGAGCGCAAGGAGCCCGCATGACCCGCCGTTTCGACGACCTCGCCGACGCCGTCCTGTCCGGCACGCCGGCCACCACCGAGGACGCCCTCGACGTGCTGCGGTCGACCGACGACGAGCTGCTCGACGTCGTCGCCGCGGCGGCTCGCCTGCGCCGCAAGCACTTCGGCGACACCGTCAAGGTCAACTACCTCGTCAACCTCAAGTCGGGCCTGTGCCCGGAGGACTGCCACTACTGCTCGCAGCGCCTCGGCTCGACGGCCGACATCCTGCGCTACACGTGGCTCAAGAACGACGAGGCGATCGAGCAGGCCCGGGCCGGCCTCCGCGGCGGCGCGAGCCGCGTCTGCATGGTGAGCAGCGGGCGCGGCCCGACGGACCGCGACGTCGACCGCGTCGCCGGCATGGTCGGGGCGCTCAAGGCCGAGCACCCCGACGTCGAGGTGTGCGCCTGCCTCGGGCTGCTCAAGGACGGCCAGGCCGAACGCCTGCGTGCCGCCGGCGTCGACGCCTACAACCACAACATCAACACGGCCGAGTCGCACCACGACTCCATCGTCACGAGCCACACCTACGCCGACCGCGTCGAGACCGTCGGCCGGGCGCAGGCCGCGGGCCTGTCGGCGTGCTCGGGGCTCATCGCCGGGCTCGGCGAGTCCGACGAGCAGCTCGTCGAGGCCCTGTTCGCGCTGCGCGACCTCGGGTCCGACTCGATCCCCGTCAACTTCCTCATGCCCTTCGACGGCACCCCGTTGGAGGGCACGTGGGAGCTGACACCGTCGCGGTGCGTGCGCATCCTCGCCGCCGCGCGCTTCGTGTGCCCCGACCGGGAGGTGCGCGTCGCCGGCGGTCGCGAGATGCACCTGCGGTCGCTGCAGGGCCTCGCGCTCCACGTGGCCAACTCCATCTTCCTCGGCGACTACCTCACGTCCGAGGGCCAGGCCGCCGAGGCCGACCTCGAGCTGATCCGCGACAACGGCTTCGTCGTGCTCGGCGCCGAACCCGTTGCGGCAGCGGGCGACTCGAGCAATGAAGCCGCGAGCGCCTCCCACGACCCGGCCAAGCGACGTCGCGGCGCCGGCACCGCCGCCCTCCCCAATGCGTGAACCGGCCGACGTGCTGACCCACGGCGCCACGGGCGTCGGCACGGATGTCGGTACCGGCGTCGGTACCGGCGACGGTGTCGGCGCCGTCGAGCGCGACCGCGGGCTCGTGTGGCACCCGTACGCACCCCTCGACGGCACACCCCCGTACGCGGTGACCGCCGCCCACGGCGTGCGCCTCGAGCTGACGGCACCCGACGGCACGCGGTTCGAGGCCGTCGACGCCATGGCGTCGTGGTGGTGCGCCGTGCACGGCTACCGCCACCCGCACCTCGACGCCGCGGCGCACGCCCAGGTGGACCGGTTCAGCCACGTCATGTTCGGCGGGCTGACCCACGAGCCGGCCGTGACGCTGGCGGAGCGCCTCACCGCGATCGCGCCCGGCCCCATGGCGCACGTCTTCTTCGCCGACTCCGGCTCGGTGTCGGTCGAGGTGGCCCTCAAGCTCTCGCTGCAGTACCAGGCGGCCTCGGGCCGGCCGGCACGCCAGCGGTTCCTCACCGTCCGCGGCGGGTACCACGGCGACACCTTCGCGGCCATGAGCGTATGCGACCCCGTCGACGGCATGCACTCGGCCTTCCCGGGCGTCCTGGCCCGGCACGTCTTCGCGCCCCGGCCGCCGGCGGCCCGCCGCGACGCCGTCACCGGCGTGTGGGCCTCGGACGCCGCGGAGCTGGACGCGTGGGAGACGCACTTCCGTGCGCTGGCCCGGGAGCATGCCGACGAGCTCGCGGCCGTCGTCGTCGAGCCGGTCCTGCAGGGGGCCGGTGGCATGCACGTGTACGACCCGCGCTGCCTGCGGGTGATGCGGGAGGTCGCCGACGAGCACGGCCTGCTGCTCGTCGCCGACGAGATCGCCACGGGGTTCGGCCGCACCGGCCACCTCTTCGCTTCCGAGTGGGCCGGCGTGTCCCCGGACGTCATCTGCGTGGGCAAGGCCCTGACCGGTGGGTACCTCACTCTCGCAGCGGTGCTCATGACCGAGACGGTCGGCGCCACGGTCACGCGCTCGCAGTTCCGGGCCCTGCTGCACGGCCCGACCTTCATGGCCAACCCGCTCGCCTGCGCCGTGGCCGCCGCGTCGCTCGACCTCGTCGAGGCGGGTTGGCACCACGACGTGCCGCGCATCGAGCGGCGCCTCGCCGACGGCCTGGCGCCGGCCCGCGACCTCGCCGCGGTCCACGACGTGCGCACCCTCGGCGCGGTCGGCGTCGTCCAGCTCGACCGGCCGGTCGACGTGCCGGCCGTCACGCGCGCGGCCCTCGAGCGCGGCGTGTGGGTGCGGCCCTTCCGCGACCTCGTCTACACGATGCCGCCCTACGTCAGCACCGACGCCGACGTCGACACCGTCACCCGCGCCGTCGTCGGCGCCGTCGCCCAGGTGCACGGATGAGCGCCTGGGACGCGTGGCTGCGCGAGCGGGCCGACCTGCGCCAGGAGCGCGGCACCGTGCGGTTCGACCCGGTGCTGCGCCTCGGCGGCCGCGGGCCGGGGACCCACGAACTGCTCGACCTCGCCTCCAACGACTACCTCGGGCTGTCTCAGGACGACCGCGTGGTGGCCGCCGCCCACGAGGCCCTCGACCGGTACGGCACGTCGGCCACGGCCAGCCGCCTCGTCACCGGCACCCTGCCCGTGCACCGCGAGCTCGAGGCCGCCCTGTGCCGGCTCACGGGCCAGCGCGGCGCCCTCGCCTTCTCGACCGGCTACGCCGCGAACCTCGGCGTCCTGACGGCGCTGTCCGGGCGCGGGGCACAGATCCTCCTCGACGCCCACGCCCACGCGTCGTTGCACGACGCCGCCCGCATGTCGCGGGTGCCCTACGCGACGTTCGCGCACAATGACGCCGCCGAGCTCGACGCCCGGCTGGCCGAGCGCGCCGGGCATCGGGTCGTCGTGGCCGTGGAGTCGGTGTACTCCGTGCTCGGCGACGCCGCCCCGCTCCGCGAGCTGCACGCCGTCTGCCGACGCCACGACGCGCTCCTCGTCGTCGACGAGGCGCACGGCGTCGGTGTCGTGGGTGGTGGCCGCGGACTCGTCGCCGCCCTGGACCTGGCAGGCGCCGAGCACCTCGTCGTCACGCTCACCCTGTCCAAGGCGCTCGGCTCCCAGGGCGGCGCCGTGCTCGGCCCCGTGGCGCTGCGCGAGCACCTCGTCAACACCGCCCGGCCGTTCATCTTCGACACCGGGCTCGCCCCTGCCGCCGCCGGTGCGGCGCTCGCCGCCGTCGGCATCGTCGAGGCAGACCCCGGCCTGCCCGCACGAGTGCGGGAGAACGCCCGCGTCATCGCCGCCCGGTGCGGCATCGAGCCGGCCGCCGGAGCCGTCCAGTCGCTGCCGATGCCCTCCCCCGACGCCGCGGTCGGGGCGGCGCTCGACCTGCGCACCCAGGGCATCCTCGTCGGCTGCTTCCGCCCGCCCAGCGTGCCCGACGGGGTCTCCCGGCTGCGGATCACCGCACGCGCCGACGTGCCGCCCGAGACCGTCGCCGAGGCGGCCGAGCTCGTCGCCGTCGTCGCGGCCGCGCACGCGGCACCCAGCAGCCCGAGCAGCCCGAGCACCCCGAGCGGCTCGGCTGGCTCCCCCGCCGCGCCGGCCGTGGGCGCACCGGACGATGCGCGTCCCACCCTCGCCGGAGCGGGTGAGGCGCCGTGACGCTGCCCCGGGTCGTCGTCGTCACCGGCACCGACACCGACGTCGGCAAGACGGTCGCCACCGCGGCCCTCGCCGCCGTGCTCGCCGGCGCGGGCCGGCGCGTCGCGGTCCACAAGCCGACGCAGACGGGCGTCCGCCCCGGCGAGCCGGGCGACGTCGCGGAGGTGACCCGGCTCTCCGGCGTGCCCGGCAGCGAGGGGGTCCGGCTGCTGGCCCCGATGGCGCCACGGCCGGCCGCCGCGTCGGAGGGTGCGACGCTGCCGACCCGCCGGGACCACCTCGACGCCGTGCGCCGCCTCGCCGACGAGCACGACCACGTGCTCGTCGAGGGCGCCGGGGGGCTGCTCGTCGAGCTGACCGAGGCCGGAGAGACCCTCGCCGACCTCACTTGCGCCCTGCCCGACGCCGGGGTGGTGCTCGTCGTACGCGCCGCGCTCGGCACCCTCAACCACACGATGCTGACTCGGGAGGCACTCGCGCACCGGGCGATCCGTCAGCTCGGGGTCGTCGTCGGCGCCTGGCCCGACGACCCGGGACCCGTCGAGACGACGAACCTCGAGGTCTTCTCAGGCCTCCCGGAGGGCCTGCTCGGCGTCGTCCCGAGCGGCGCGCCCTCCCTGGGCCCCGAGGCCTTCCGCGCGTCGGCGTCCGACTGGCTCCCCGGCCTCGCGGCACGACTGCGCGAGAACGCCTGACGCCCGTCCGCGCCGGTGCTTCACCGGCCGGCCCGGACCGGCGCAGCGGCGGTCAACGGCGCGGGATGCCCTGGCGGATCAGGCCGCGGACGATGCCGTCGGTCAGGGCGCGCCACGACGCCGCGAGGATCGAGCCCGCCACGCCGATGGTGTCCCACGAGGTCTCGCCGTCGGAGGTCTCGATGAGCACGCGGGTGACGGCGTCGGTGCCGTGCGAGGCGTCGAGGATGCGCACCTTGAAGTCGATGAGCTCGAGCTTCTCGATCTCGGGGTAGGCCCGCGAGAGGGCGTCGCGCAGCGCGTGGTCCAGGGCGTTGACCGGACCGTTGCCCTCACCGGTGGCGATGAGGCGCGAGCCGTCGGCGCGCAGCTTGACCGTGGCCTCGGACGTCGCGTCGCCGGTGCCCGAGGAGTCGGTGATGACGCGCCACGACTCGACCTCGAAGTAGTGCGTGCAGCCGGGCTCGAGGGCCTCGCGGATCATCAGCTCGACGGTGGCGTCGGCGGCGTCGAAGGTCCAGCCGCGCAGCTCGAGGTCCTTGACCTCGGCGAGGACGCTCGCGACGACGTCGGGGCGCTCGGACAGGTCGAGGCCGGCCTCGCGGGCCTTGAGCTCGATGCTGGCCCGGCCGGCCATGTCGGACACGAGCGTCCGCATCCCGTTGCCGACGAGCTCGGGCTCCATGTGCTGGTAGAGGTCGGGGTCGACCTTGAGGGCGCTCGCGTGCAGGCCCGCCTTGTGCGCGAAGGCGCTCGCGCCGACGTAGGGCTGGCGGCTGTAGGCCGGCACGTTCGTCACCTCGCTGATCGCGTGGGCGATGTGCATGGCGCGCCGGAAGGACTCCGGCGCCATGGCGGGCAGGCCCAGCTTGAACTGGAGGTTGGCCGCGACGGTGACGAGGTCGGCGTTGCCGGTGCGCTCGCCGTAGCCGTTGACGGTGCCCTGCACGTGGGTCGCTCCGGCGCGCACCGCGGCGACGGAGTTGGCGGCCGCGCAGCCGGTGTCGTTGTGGCAGTGGGCCCCGATGCGCGCGCCGGTGGAGGCGATGACGTCGGCGACGACCTGCTCGACCTGGTGGGGCAGCATGCCGCCGTTGGTGTCGCAGAGCACGACGACCTCGGCGCCGGCCTCTTGGGCCGTGCGCACGACGGAGAGCGCGTAGTCGTGGTCGAGGTGCCAGCCGTCGAAGAAGTGCTCGCAGTCGACGAACACGCGTCGGCCCTCGGCCACGAGGTGCGACACGGTGTCGCGGACCATGGCGAGGTTCTCCTCGAGCGTCGTCCTGAGGGCGCGCTCGACGTGGCCGGTGTGCGACTTGGCGACGAGGCACACGACCGACGCGCCGGAGTCGACGAGGGCCTGCACGAGGGGGTCCTGCGCCGCGGCGCCCCCCGCCCGACGGGTGGCCCCGAAGGCGGCGAGCGTCGCGTGGCGCAGGCGCAGCTCGCCCGGGGCGCGCTCGAAGAACTCGGTGTCCTTCGGGTTGGCGCCCGGCCAGCCACCCTCGATGAAGTCGACCCCGAGGTCGTCGAGCAGCGCGGCGATGGCCAGCTTGTCCGACACCGACAGGTTGAGACCCTCCTGCTGGGCGCCGTCGCGCAGGGTGGTGTCGTAGACGTGCAGCGCTTCCATGACCTTCATTGTCCTCGATCTCGGGGATGGCTCCGTGTGCGTCGCTCTCGGGTGCTCGTCATCGGGCCGGTGGGCCGGGTGCCGCCTGCGCCGGGGTGTGGCGTGGGCCGCGGTCTCCGTCACGGTGGTTCGGGAAACAAAAAGACCCCCCGAGGTGCGGGAGGTCTGCGCGACGAGGGTTGTCTCGTCGCGCTAGTCGATAATGAGCGTGCTGGTGGGCACGAGGTGCGTCGTCACGCTCGTCAATGTAGGGCGGTCGAAACGTCCTCGAAACACCCGGTCCGGATGCTGGGACCGGCGTCTCGCGAGCGCGCGGCGTCCACGAGGGCGGCGAAGAGCCGGTCGTCCGGCACCGTCTCGGGGTGCGACTGCACGCCGACGGCGAAGGCGCTCCCCTCGCTCCTGTCAGCCGGCAGCTCCATGAGCTCGCAGACGCCGTCGGCCGACCAGGCCGAGGCCACGAACGGGCCGAGGGCGCCGACGCCCTGGTGGTGGTGGCAGCGCGCCGCGAACGAGGGGCCGAGGAGCGCGCGGGCGCGGCTGCCCGCGACCGTCGCGACCTCGTGCCGGTGGAGCCCGTCGGGCCCCGCGCCACCGCGGTGGTCGTCGTGGCCGAGCCGGTCGGGCAGGTGCTGCTCGACCGTGCCGCCCGCCGCCACCGCCATGACCTGCATGCCCCGGCAGACGCCGAGGACGGGCAGGCCCGCCTCGAGCGCCGCCCGGGCCAGGGCCAGCTCGGTGACGTCGCGGGCCGCGTCGACCGGGCCGATCTCGGGGTGGTCCGGCTCGCCGAACCAGTGGCCGGCGACGTCGCCGCCCCCGGTGAGCACGAGCGCGTCGACCGACGCGACGAGTTGTCGGGCCGTGGCGTCGTCGAGGTCGTCGCGGGCGGGCACGAGCAGCGCCACGGCGCCGACGCGTCCGAGCGCGTCGACGTAGCGGCTGCCCGCGAGCCGCACGGAGGACGGCTCGCGCGCCCCCTGGCGCACGACGCGCTCCTCGTGGGCCGACACCGCGACGACCGGGCGCGCGGGAGCAGCGCCCCCGGCCGTCGCGGAGACCTTGGGTCGGAGCTCAGCCACGCGCCGACCTGCCCTCGGCGCGGACCCGGGCCGCAGCGACGAGCGCCTCGAACAGCCGCGGGTCCGCTCCCTCCTCGGGGTGCCACTGGACCGCGAGGCGGAAGGAGCCGGAGGGGTCCTCCATGGCCTCGAGGGTGCCGTCGTCGGCCCAGGCCGACGCGACGTAGCCGGGGTGGCTCAGCACCGACTGGTGGTGGTAGCTCGGCACGTCGACGGCCGGGCCGAGCACGTCGGCGAGCACGGTGCCGGCCACGGTGCGCACCGGGTGGCTCCCGTAGGTCGCGGGGCCCGGCGAGTGCTCGTCGTGCCCGACGCGCTCGGGGGTGTGCTGCTCGAGCGAGCCGCCCGCCGCCACCGCCATGACCTGCATGCCCCGGCAGATGCCGAGGACCGGCACGTCGAGCTCCGCCGTGGCCCGGGCGAGGGCGACCTCGGTGGCGTCGCGGTCCGGACGCGAGGCCTGGACCGTCGGGTGCCGCTCGGCGTCGTAGAGCTCGGGAGCCACGTCGGCCCCGCCCGCGATGACGACGCCGTCGAGCCGCTCGAGCACCTCGCGCGCGAGGCCCTCGGAGCCGTCGAGGCGCGGCGGCACGACGAGGGCGATGCCGCCGGCCTCCTCGACCTTGCGCACGTAGCTGTGCGGCACGAGCGTCGAGGGCACGTCGACCCAGTCCCCGCGGGTCGCCGGCTCGACGTACGCGGTGATGCCGATGATCGGGCGGACCGGTCTGTCGGACAAGGCTCCTCCTCCTTCCCGGTGAAGGTCAGAGCGGCGTGACGTACGCGCCGGAGATGCCGCCGTCGACGAGGAACGTCGAGGCCGTGATGAAGCTCGACTCGTCGGAGGCGAGGAAGAGCACGGCGTTGGCCATCTCCTCGGGCTCGCCGAACCGGCCCATCGGCACGTGGACGAGCCGCCGCGCCGCCCGCTCCTCGTCCTTGGCGAAGAGCTCCTGCAGCAGCGGCGTGTTGACCGGGCCGGGGCAGAGCGCGTTGACGCGCACACCCTCGCGGGCGAACTGCACGCCGAGCTCGCGGCTCATCGACAGGACGCCGCCCTTGCTCGCGCTGTAGGAGATCTGGCTCGTCGCCGCGCCCATGACCGCGACGAACGAGGCCGTGTTGATGATCGAGCCCTTCTTCTGCTCGAGCATGTAGGGCAGGGCGGCCTTGCAGCACAGGTAGACCGAGGTGAGGTTGACCTCCTGCACCTTGCGCCAGGCGTCGAGGTCGGTGTCGAGGATCGAGTCGTCCTCGGGCGGGGAGATGCCGGCGTTGTTGAAGGCGATGTCGACCGAGCCGTAGGTGTCCTTGGCGGTGCGGAAGAGCGCGTCGACGTCCTCCTTGCTCACGACGTCGGTCCGGACGAAGGTGCCACCCACCTCCTGCGCGATGCGGGGGCCGTTGGCCTCGTCGAGGTCGCCGATGACGACCTTCGCGCCCTCCTCGGCGAAGCGCCGCACCGTGGCCAGGCCGATGCCGGAGCACCCGCCCGTGATGACCGCGACCTTGCCGTCGAGCCTGCCTGCCATGAGTCCTCTTTCCTTGCCGTTCTGTCGTGGTCGTCGTGATTGGTCGGGGGTGTCGCGGGTTGGGTCGTGGGTCTCAGTCGGTCGAGATGAAGACGTTCTTGACCTCGGTGAAGGGCTCGAGCGCGTCCGGTCCGAGCTCGCGCCCGATGCCGCTCTGCTTGAACCCGCCGAACGGCGTCCAGTAACGCACGCTGCTGTGGGAGTTGACCGAGAGGTTGCCCGCCTCGACGCCACGCGCCACCCGCAGGGCCCGTCCGACGTCGCGGGTCCAGATCGAGCCGGAGAGCCCGTAGGCGGTGTCGTTGGCCTTGGCCACCGCGTCGGCCTCGTCGTCGAACGGCATGACCGCGACGACCGGGCCGAACACCTCCTCCTGCCAGACGCGGTCGCTCGTGGCCCGCGGCAGCACCACCGTCGGCGCATACCAGTACCCGGCCCCTTCGGGGGCCTCGCCGCGGAAGGCGACCTCGACGCCCTCCGACGCGTCCTCGACGTACGAGCGCACGCGGGCGTGCTGGTCGGCGCTGATGAGCGGTCCCATCTCGGCGGCTTCGTCGGTCGGGTCGGTGACGACGACGCCGCGCACGGCCGTCTCGAACTGCTCCATGAAGCGGTCGAAGACGTTGCGCTGCACGAGGATCCGGCTGCGGGCGCAACAGTCCTGGCCGGCGTTGTCGAACACCCCGTAGGGCGCCCGGGCCGCAGCGAGCTCGAGGTCGGCGTCGTCGAACACGACGTTGGCGCTCTTGCCGCCGAGCTCGAGGGTGACGCGCTTGAGCTGGTCCGCGGCGCCGCGCATGATCCGCTGGCCCACCTCGGTGGACCCGGTGAAGCAGACCTTCCGCACCTGCGGGTGGGTGACGAACCGCTCCCCCACGACCGAGCCCTTGCCCGGCACGACGGTGAAGACGCCCTCGGGCAGCCCTGCCTCGAGGGCGAGCTCGCCGAGGCGCATCGCCGTGAGCGGGGTCAGCTCCGCGGGCTTGAGCACGACGGTGTTGCCGGCCGCGAGCGCCGGCGCGAACCCCCAGCCGGCGATCGGCATCGGGAAGTTCCAGGGCACGATGATGCCGACGACGCCGAGCGGCTCGCGGAACGTGACGTCGATGCCGCCAGAGACCGGGATCTGCTGGCCGAGGTTCCGCTCCGGGGCCCCGGCGTAGTAGGCGAGGACGTCGCGGACGTTGCCGGCCTCCCAGCGGGCGTCGCCGATCGTGTGGCCGGCGTTCTCCACCTCGAGCCGCGCCAGCTCCTCCTGGTGATCGCCGACGAGGTCGGAGAACCGGCGCAGCAGCAGCGCCCGGTCGCCGGGTGCCACGTCGCGCCAGGCCGGGAAGGCCGCTGCCGCACGGGCGATCGCGGCGTCGGCGTCCTCCAGGGAGGCCAGCTCGACGGAGCGCACCACCTGCTCGGTGGCCGGGTTGATGACGTCGTGCGTCGTGGTCATGCTTTTCGTCCTCGTGTCGGTGGGCGGGGTCACAGGCGCTCGAAGCCGCGGCGGCGCTCCCAGTCGGTGACGGCGGCGTTGAAGGCCGTGATCTCGACGTCGGCCGCGTTGACGTAGTGGTCGACGACCTCGTCGCCGAAGGCCGCCCGCGCGACCGCCGAGCCCGCGAGCAGGTCGCGCGCCTCCTGCAGCGTCGAGGGCACGTGGGGCTTGTCGGAGGTGTAGGCGTTGCCCTCGAGGGCGGGCTCGAGCTCGAGCTGCTGCTCGATCCCGTGCAGGCCTCCGGCGAGCATGGCCGCCACGGCGAGGTAGGGGTTGAGGTCACCGCCCCCGACGCGGTTCTCGACGCGCAGGGCCGCACCGTGGCCGACGACGCGCAGGGCGCACGTGCGGTTGTCACGGCCCCACGCGACGGCGGTCGGGGCGAAGCTCGCCGACGCGAACCTCTTGTAGGAGTTGATGTTCGGCGCGTAGAAGTAGGTCAGCTCGCGCTGCGTGGCGAGGATGCCGGCGAGGAAGTGCTCGAACATCGCGCTGTGCCCGTGCTCTCGCTGGTCGTCGGCGAAGACCGTCTCGCCGTCGAGCCCGCGCAGCGACAGGTGGATGTGGCACGAGCTGCCCTCACGCTGGTCGAACTTGGCCATGAACGTGATCGACTGCCCGTGGTGGGCGGCGATCTCCTTGGCGGCGTTGCGGTAGACGACGTGGTTGTCGCAGGTGCGCACGGCCGTGTCGAAGAGGAACCCGATCTCGTGCTGGCCGAGGTTGCACTCGCCCTTCGCGCTCTCGACGACGGCCCCGGCGGCGTACATCTCGTTGCGGATCTCGCGCAGCAGCGGCTCGACGCGGTCGCCACCGAGGATGGAGTAGTCGACGTTGTACCGGTTGGCGGGCGTCAGGCCGGTGTAGCCGGCGTCCCAGGCCTGCTCGTAGGACTCCTGGAACACGATGAACTCGAGCTCGGTGCCGCAGTGCGCCGCCATCCCCATGGCCGCGGCCCGGTCGACCTGGGCCTTGAGCACCGACCGGGGCGACTGCACCACGGGACCGCTGCCGTCGAGCCAGGTGAGGTCGCACTGCACGGTCGCGGAGTGCGGAGTGCCCGGGGTGCGGCGCAGGGTGTCGAGGTCGAGGTCGAAGAACATGTCGCCGTAGCCGCGCTCCCACGAGGAGATCGCGTAACCCTCGACGGTGTTCATGTCGACGTCGACGGCGAGCAGGTAGTTGCAGCCCTCCGTGCCGTCCTCGAGCACGTGGTCGAGGAAGTAGTGCCCGTGCAGGCGCTTGCCCTGCAACCGGCCCTGCATGTCGGTGAAGGCCACGACGACCGTGTCGATCGTGCCGTCCTCGATCTCCGACCGGAGCTCGTCGAGGGTGAACCTCGGTGCTGGTGCCATGGTGGGCTGTCCTATCCGATGAGGCCGCGCAGGAGGGCGGAGGTGGCGTCGCAGTGCTCCTCCATGACGGCCCGGGCGCGGTCCGGGTCGCCTCGCAGGATCGCCGCGACGACGTCGTGGTGCTGGCTGTTCGAGTGCTCGATGTTGCGGGTCAGGACGGGGATGGCCGTCAGCATGTCGTGCAGGGCCGCCTGGGCGCGCGTCACGGCGTCGACGAGCATCGGCGAGCCCGACAGGGTCGCGATCGCCAGGTGCAGCCGCGAGTCGGCGACGCGGTGGGCCGCGGCGTCGGGTGCCTCGTCGACGTCGCGGAGGCTGTCGACCAGCCAGGCGCGCTGGTCGCCGGCGAGGGCCTGCGACGCCGCGAGCCAGGCGGCGCCGGGCTCGACGACGCGACGGAAGGTCAGCGCGTCGAGCATGGCCGCGCCGCTGCGGACCGGAGAGTCCTTGGGCTCCCACGTGGCCGCACGCACCGAGCCGTCGTAGGTGACCCAGGTGCCACCGCCGCGGCCGCGACGCGTCGTGACGAGCCCCGACTCGCGCAGCGCCGCGATGGCCTCGCGCAGGGTGTTGCGCCCGATGCCGAGGCGCTCGGCCAGCTCGCGCTCGGGCGGCAGCTGCTCGCCGTCCGGGAACACGCCGAGGCGGATCGCCCGGGCCAGCTGCTCGACGGCGTGCTCGAAGGCGTTGCCGGACGCGGGGCGCAGCACCGCGTCCGGCAGGCTCGTCGCCGCCGTCTCGTGGGATCCCCTGTGCTCGCTCATGCCGACCGTTCAGTCGAGCAGCAGCTCGTCGGCGGGCTTCGTGTCGTGCCCCTCCGGGACGTCGCGCATGAAGTGCCGGCGTCCGCCGAGGAACCACGACCCGATGGCGAAGAGCCCCACGACGGCCACGGTGATCGGCGCGAAGTTGAACGTCGGGTCGCCGAACGTGCCCGGGGCGTACTGGGGCAGCAGGAACAGGACCACGATGAACGCGACCCAGACGACCGCGACCCACCCGATCGGCGCGCTCCAGCGCCCGAGGTTCCACCGTCCCTGGCGGAACTCGGGGTCGAGGCGGCGTAGCAGGATCGGCGTCGCGTAGGCGATGTAGAGGCCGATGACCGCCACCGAGGTCACAGCGAAGAAGGCGACCTGGTTCCACAGCGCCGGGATCGTCAGGACGAACGAGAGCGCGGCGCAGAGCCAGATCGAGTTCGTCGGCGTGCCGGTGCGCGGGTTGATCCGGGCCCACAGCGGCGAGCCCGGAAGGGCGTTGTCGCGGGAGAACGCGTACGACATGCGGGAGTTCGCGGTGACCGAGGCCATGCCGCAGAAGAACTGGGCCACCCCGCAGATGACGACGAGCGCCAGACCGCCGCGCTCGCCGAGGGCGTCGAGGAAGATCTGGGCGGGCGGCAGGCCGTTGGCGTCGGCGGCCTTGCGGGCGGTGTCGTAGTCCTGGATCGCAGCGGTCACCGACACGAGCAGCACCGAGCCGGCGATGATCGACACCCAGACGCTGCGCACGATGCCCTTGGGCGCCTCGACGGACGCGTTCCTCGTCTCCTCGGCGACGTGCGCCGACGCGTCGTAGCCGGTGAGCGTGTACTGCGCCATGAGCAGGCCGACGAGGAACGCGTAGATCGGCAGGCCGAAGAGCCCTCCGGTGCCGGCGAACCCGGTGTTGTTGACGTAGTGCGTGAACGTCCACCCGAGCGACTGGTGCGGGATCGGGGCGACCCAGAGGGCGACGACGATGACGGCCACGCCGACGACGTGCCACCACGCGCTCACCGACGACAGCAGATTGACGAGGTTGACGCCGAAGGTGTTGAGCAGGGCGTGCAGCAGCAGGATGACCGCGAAGATGACGAACACCTGCGGCAGCTCCAGCGCGTCGCCCGTGGCGAGCGTCCACACGGCCGACCACGTCAGGGCCGCGCCGTAGTCGATGGAGGCGGTGACCGCGACCTCGCCGAGGAAGTTGAACCAGCCGACGAACCAGGCCCACTCGCGCTTGTTGCGGCGCGCGAGGCGCCCGGCCCACCAGTAGAGGCCGCCGGCGGTCGGGTACACCGAGCAGATCTCGGCCATCGCGAGGGCGACGCAGAGCACGAAGGCCCCGCAGATCAGCCAGCCGGTGTTGATGGCGAGGGGGCCGCCGGCGTCCATCGCGAGGTAGTAGGTCGTGATGCAGCCGGCGAGGATCGAGATGATCGAGAACGACACGGCGAAGTTCGAGAAACCCGACATGCCACGGTGCAGCTCCTGCTTGTAGCCGAGCGAGGCGAGCATGCCCTCGTCGTCGTGCTCCAGCGTGGACGGGGCGGGCGGGTCGAGCGGCGGGTCGACGGGAGGGGACGGAGGAACGCTCATGCACTACCTCGCAAACATCAGGCGACGGACCTTTGACCGCCGCGTCATGTGATGCGTGGCATCACATACCCGCACGGGGTGCGCCGTCAATGGTTCTGGATCAAACCTTTAGCGCGAGGACTGCCTCGAGGACCTGCGCCACCCCGTCGTCGTCGTTGGCCGGGCACTGCCGGTCGGCGGCCCGCCGGACCTGCTCGTGCCCGTTGGCCACGGACCACCCGACGCCCGCCCACGCGAGCATCGGCAGGTCGTTGGGCATGTCGCCGAAGGCCCACACGTCGGCGGCCTCGATGCCCAGGTGCGTGGCCCAGCGCTCCAGCCCGGCGGCCTTCGTGACGCCGGGTGCGTTGATCTCGGCGAGGCCGTGGGCCCCCGAGAAGTGCAGGTGCCCGCGCTCGCCGACGACCTCCTCGACGACGGCGAGGAACTCCTCGACCGGCAGGTCCGGGGCCAGCGCCAGCAGCTTGCCGACCGGTTCGGCCGCGACCTCGCGCCAGGACCCGTGCACGGCGCGGTCGGCGCCACGGTCGCGGTGCGGGTCCGGGTAGTCGTCGGCGACGAACGGGCCGGTGGCCCGCTCGGCCGCGAACGACACCGAGGGCACGGCGCGACGCAGGTCGGCCACCACGTCGTCGACGACGCTCCCCTCGAAGCAGTGCGTCTCGAGGACCCGACGCGTCGCGACCTCGTAGACGAACGCGCCGTTGCCGCAGATGGCCGTGCCCCGTGGACCGACGACCCGCTCGAGGTCGTGCAGCCAGCGCGGTGGCCGCGCCGTGACGAGGACGGTCTCGATGCCGGCTTCGGCGGCCGCCGACCAGGCCGCGGCCGTGCGCCCGGACAGCGACCCGTCGGTGTGCAGCAGCGTGCCGTCGAGGTCGGACGCGACGAGGCGCGGTGGGCCCGAGTCGGGCAGGTGAGGGCGCGGGTCGCCCTCACCGTCGGCGGCTGCCATCGGCGCCGTGGCCTCAGACGAGGCGCGTCAGCCAGCCGTGCGTGTCCTCGGCGCGGCCGTACTGGATGTCGAGGAGCTTGTTGCGGATGGCCTCGGCGTAGTGGTCCTCATGGCCGTCGCGGCGGTGGTCGACCGACCCGCCGTCCCAGCGCAGCTCACCGACCGGGGTGACGACGGCGGCCGTGCCGCACGCGAAGATCTCGACGATCTCGCCGCTGGCAGCGCCCTCCTTCCACTCCTCGATCGGGATGCGGCGCTCCTCGGGCGACAGGTCGAGCTCCTTGGCGATCTCGAGGATCGAGCTGCGGGTGACACCCTCGAGGATCGTGCCGGTGAGCTCGGGGGTGATGATGCGCCCGTCCTTGGTGACGAGGAACAGGTTCATCCCGCCGAGCTCCTCGATGTAGGTGTGCGTCGAGGAGTCGAGGAACACGGCCTGGTCGCAGCCGTGCTCGATGCCCTCGAGCTGGCCGGCGAGCGAGCTGGCGTAGTTGCCGCCGCACTTGGCGGCGCCGGTGCCCCCCTCCCCGGCGCGCGCGTAGTCGGTGGAGATCCAGAGGGTCACCGGCTTGAGGCCGCCGGAGAAGTAGGCACCGGCGGGCGAGGCGATGACCGCGTAGGTGACCTGCTGCGCGGGCCGGACGCCGAGGAAGGCCTCGGAGGCGAACATGAACGGGCGCAGGTAGAGGCTCTTCTCCCCCGCGTCGCCGGCGGGCACCCACTCCTGGTCGACGGAGACGAGCTGGCGCAGCGACTCGATGAAGTCGGCCTCGGGCAGCACCGGCAGCGCGAGGCGGCGGGCCGAGCGGGCGAACCGGGCCGCGTTGGCCTCGGGGCGGAAGGTCCAGACCGAGCCGTCGGCGTGCCGGTAGGCCTTCATGCCCTCGAAGATCTCCTGCGCGTAGTGCAGGACGGCGGCGGCCGGGTCGAGCTGGAAGGGCCCGTAGGGCTGGATGCGGGCGTTGCCCCAGCCGGCGTCCGCGCTCCAGTCGATGACGGCCATGTGGTCGGTGAAGACCTTGCCGAACCCGGGGTTCTGGAGGATCTCGGCGACGCGCTCGGGCGACGTGACGGCGTCGCGACGCGTGACCTCGAAGGACAGCTGGGACATCTCGAACCTCCAGGGGAGCCAATCAGCGGTGATCTCTTGCAGGCTATCGCCCACATGGTGAGACGACGAAGCCGGGCCGGTCGTGCTCGCGCACCGGCCCGGCTCGTCAGGGGTGTCAGAGGCGGGCGGCCACGGCGTCGCCGATGGCGGTCGTGGACCGTACGGCGTCGCCGCGCTGCGCGAGGTCCTCGGCGACCGCGGCCTCGATGCGGGCGGCGGCGGCCTCGAGGCCGAGGTGCGCGAGGAGCATCCCCGCCGACAGGATCGCGGCGGTGGGGTCGGCCTTGCCCTGGCCCGCGATGTCGGGGGCCGAGCCGTGGACCGGCTCGAACATGCTCGGGGTGGTGCGGGCCGGGTTGATGTTGCCGGACGCCGCGAGGCCGATGCCGCCGGCGATGGCGGCAGCGATGTCGGTGAGGATGTCGCCGAAGAGGTTGTCGGTGACGATGACGTCGAAGCGCCCGGGGTCGGTGGCCATGAAGATCGTCGCGGCGTCGACGTGCTGGTAGGCGGTCTGCACGTCGGGGAACTCCGCGCCGACCTCCTCGACGGTGCGCCGCCACAGGTGCCCGGCGTGGGTCAGCACGTTGTGCTTGTGGACGAGGGTCAGGTGCTTGCGGGGGCGGGCCTGGGCGCGGGCGAAGGCGTCGCGGACGACGCGCTCGACGCCGTAGCGGGTGTTGACGCTGACCTCGGTGGCGATCTCGGCCGGCGTGCCGACGCGCAGCGCACCGCCGTTGCCGGTGTAGGGCCCCTCGGTGCCCTCGCGCACGACGACGAAGTCGATGCCGTCGGGTGCGACGCGGGCGACGTCGAGCGGGCTGGCCACGCCCGGGTAGAGCTTGGCGGGGCGCAGGTTGACGTAGTGGTCGAGGGCGAAGCGCAGCGGCAGCAGGACGCCGCGCTCGAGGACGCCGCTCGGGACGGAGGGGTCGCCGATGGCGCCGAGGAGGATGGCGTCGTGGCCACGCAGCTCCTCGAGGACCGAGTCGGGCAGCGTCTCGCCGGTCGCGTGCCAGCGGCGGGCACCGAGGTCGTAGTCGGTCGTGGCGAACTTCGGGCCGCTGGAGCCCGTGGCGGCGTCGAGGACCTTGAGCGCCTCGCCGACGACCTCCGGACCGATGCCGTCACCGCCGATCACGGCGATCGAGTAGGCGTCCTTGACCTGCGTCTCTCCCATGTCGTCAGCCTAGGTCCCGTCTTGTGATGTGGAACGCGCGTCTCATCAAATGAACATGACGAAGGCCCCCGCCCAAGACTGGGCGGGGGCCTTCGTCGTCGTGGTTCGGCGGGACCTCAGTCCTCCGTGTGGCCCTGGTCGCGCAGGTCCATCGACTCCTGCAGCGCCTGTCGGGCGGCCATGGCGTCATCGCTCATGGGGATCACTTCCTTCGTGCCAGTTCGTGTGTGGTCTCAGGTGCTCGAGCCCGGGTGGGCGAGCCGTCAGCGATGGGTGCGCGGGATCTCCGCGGCGAGGTCGCTGACTACTGGGACTCGCCGCGGCTGGCAATGAGGAGTACGAGCTGCCGCGTCATGGGTTCGACGGTACGCGCGGCTACCGAGGGGTAAAGGGGGTTTCCAGCAAATGAGACACGGCGTCCGGCATGTGTGCAGGAGATCCTCCGGCGTGTGACGCACGCGACGCGAGGACGGCCGGCACTCCGGCCTCCCCCGTTCGACGCGGCCGCCGCCGTACGCTCGGCGGGTGAGCGCTGACCACCAGCCGGGGCACGAGTCGGGAGACCGACGCGCCCACGCCGCGCCGTCCTCGCACGAGCCGGACCACGAGTCGCTGCCCGCGGGGCACGCCGTCCACGCCGCCCACGCGGTGCACCCGGAGCAGCGCTTCGAGGAACGCGCCCGCTGGGTCGCCGTGACGCCGTCCAACGCCCGGCGCATCGTCGCCACGGCGCTCGCCGCGCTCGTGCTGCTGTGGGTCGGCGTCACGGTCTTCCAGTCGATGAGCTCGTTCCTCTTCCTGCTCCTGCTGGCCTGGCTGCTGTCGATCGCGATGGAGCCGATCGTGCTGTGGCTCAGCCGCCGTGGCGTCAAGCGGGGCCTGGCCACCGGCCTGACGATGCTGGCGATGGTGCTCGTGTTCGCCGGCCTCGCCGAGCTCTTCGGCGCCGTCTTCGCCTCGCAGCTCTCGCAGCTGGGCACCCGGCTGCCCGAGGCCGCGGCCGCCGCGCTCGACTGGGTCAACGCGACGTTCCACACGACCTTCGACCTCTCGCAGCTGCAGCAGGCGCTGTCGCTGACGCCCGACAAGCTCGGCGAGCTCGCCGGAAAGTACGGCGGCGGCATCCTCGGCGTGTTCGGCTCGGTGCTCACCTTCGCCTTCGACGCCCTGACGATCCTCGTGTTCGCCTACTACCTGTCGGCCGACAGCCCCCGGCTGCGCCAGACCATCGGGTCCTGGCTGCCCCAGCGCTACCAGCGCGTCTTCGTCACGGTGTGGACGATCTCCGTCGAGAAGACCGGCGGCTACGTCGTGTCCAAGCTGCTCCTCGCGACGCTCTCGTCGGTCTTCCACGCCGCCTTCTTCTGGTTCGTCGACGTGCCGTTCTGGCTGCCCCTCGGCATCTTCGCCGGCATCGTCGGCCAGTTCATCCCGACGATCGGCACCTACATCGGGGTGGCCCTGCCGGCGCTCTTCACGCTCCTCGCCAACCCCCTCAGCGCGCTGTGGATCGTCATCTTCGCGACCGTCTACCAGCAGATCGAGAACTACGTCTTCACCCCGCGGATCAGCCAGCGCACCATGGACGTCCACCCGGCCGTGGCCCTCGGCGCCGTCATCGCCGGCGCGGCGATCTGGGGCCCGATCGGGGCGCTCATCGGCATCCCCATCGCCGCCGTGGCCCTCGCCATCCTCGACACGTTCAGCAAGCGCCACGAGCTGCTGCCCGAGCTCGCCGACCTCGGCGACGAGGGCGACGAGCCGGCCCAGCGCAACGAGCGGGCCGCGTCCGCCGACGCCGACTGACCCGGCCCGAAGGGCTCAGCCCTGCAGGTCGATCGCGGTGAACGTCTTGGCGTCGACGACGTCCGACAGCTCGGCGGCGAGCGCCGGCGGCACGGCGGAGTCGACGTTGAGGATGCCGATGGCACGGTCCTCCTGGCGCGAGACCTGCATGCCGCCGATGTTGATCGCCGCGTCGCCGAGGATGCGGCCGACGTTGCCGATGACGCCCGGCCGGTCGGTGTACTCGAAGACGAGCATGTGGTCCGAGAGCGGCACCTCGAGGTCGTGGCCGTTGACGCCGACGAGCTTCTCGACCTTCTTGGGCCCTGTCAGGGTCCCCGACACCGACACGACCGTGCCGTCGGCGAGGGTGCCGCGCAGCGTCGTGACGTTCCGGAAGTCTCCGGAGTCGGGGTCGGTGACCAGTCGCACGACGCAGCCGCGCTGCTCGGCGAACACGGGGGCGTTGACGTAGGTGACCGGGTCCTCGACGACGTCGGTGAACAGGCCCTTGAGCGCGACGAGCTTCCACACGTTGACGTCGTGCGCCGTGATCTCGCCACGCACCTCGACGTCCAGCTGCGCCGGGACGCTGCCAGCGATCGCCGTGTAGATGCGACCGAGCTTCTCCACCAACGGGATCCCCGGGCGCACTTCCTCCGCGATGAAGCCGCTGCTGACGTTGACGGCGTCGGGGACGAGCTCGCCGCCCAGGGCCAAGCGCACGGAGCGGGCTACCGCGATGCCGGCCTTCTCCTGGGCCTCGTCGGTCGAGGCGCCGAGGTGCGGGGTGACGACGACCGACTCGTGGGCGAACAGCGGCGACTCGGTGGTCGGCTCCTTGGCGAAGACGTCGAGGCCGGCACCGGCGACCCGGCCCTCGTCGAGGGCGCGCGCGAGGGCTGCCTCGTCGACGATGCCGCCCCGCGCCGCGTTGACGATGCGCACCGTCGGCTTGACCTTCGAGAGCGCCTCCTCCCCGATGAGCCCGAGCGTCTCGGGCGTCTTGGGCAGGTGGATCGTGATGAAGTCGGAGTGCTCGAGCAGCTCGTCGAGCCCGACGAGCTGGGCACCGAGCTGGCCGGCCTTGGCGGGTGAGGCGTAGGGGTCGTAGGCGAGGATCCGCATGCCGAAGCCCTTGAGGCGCTCGGCGACGAGCGCCCCGATGCGACCGAGCCCGACGACGCCGACGGTCTTGTCGTACAGCTCGACGCCGGTGTAGGCGCTGCGCTTCCAGGCGCCGGCCTTGAGGGCCGCATTGGCCGGCGCGATGTTGCGGGCCGTCGCGAGCAGCAGCCCGACGGCGAGCTCGGCGGCGGACGTGATGTTCGAGGTGGGGGCGTTGACGACCATGACGCCGGCGCGCGTGGCAGTCTGCACGTCGACGTTGTCGAGGCCGACGCCGGCCCGGGCGATGACCTTGAGGCGCCGCCCCGCCGCGATGGCCTCGGCGTCCATCTTCGTCGCCGACCTGATGAGGACGGCGTCGACCTCGGCGAGCGCGGGCAGCAGCGCGTCGCGGTCGGCCCCGTCGACCGAGCGCACCTCGAAGTCCGGGCCCAGCGCCTCGATCGTGGCGGGCGACAGGTCTTCGGCGATGAGGACGACGGGCTTGCTCACGAGGGACCCTCTCGGACGTGGCGGGGCGGCGCGTCCGTGGACGGGACGCGGGCCGACGGGGCACCCCGGTGTGCCGCGAGCGAGTCTAGGGACTGCGTCGTCCGTTGGCACGAGTTGTAACCACAATGTGAACCGGGCAGGTCGCGAGCGGCGCCGTCCCACGGACTGGATGCCCGTTCCCGGATCGCGGACAGGTCACGTCGCCGTCGGGCTCCCCCGGCCGGGACCGAGGGCTAGCGTGGACGCATGAGACTCGTCGTGACCGGAGGTGCCGGCGACCTCGGCTCCCGCGTCGTGCGCGGGCTCGCCGGACGGGGCCACGAGGTCGTGTCGGCGAGCCGGCGCACCGGCGTCGACCTCGCGACCGGCCGGGGCCTCGATGCCGTCCTCGAGGGCACCGACGCCGTCGTCCACTGCGCCGACGACACGGGCGCGGGCGACGCCGTCACCGTCTACGGCACCCGCCGGGTCGCCGATGCCGCAGCGACCCGCGGCATCCACCTCGTGCACGTGTCGATCGTCGGGATCGACGACCACCCGCTCCCGTACTACCGCCGCAAGCTGCGCGCCGAGCAGGGCATCCTGGCTGCGGGCGGGGCGTCAACCATCCTGCGAGCCACCCAGTTCCATTCTCTCGCAGCGTACTTCGCGCGCGCCCTCACCAAGGGACCTCTCACGTTCACCATCGGCGACATGGCCTTCCAGCCGGTCGACACCGACGCCGTCGCCGCCCGGCTCGTCGAGCTGGCGCTCGGCCGGCGCCCGGACGCACCGACCCGGGCCCGCGACCTCGCCGGTCCGGACGTGCTGTCCCTGCCCGAGCTGGCGACGCTCGTGCGCGCGCACCGTGGCGCGTCGGCACCCCGCGTCGTGCACCTGCCGGCCGTCGGGGCGACGATGCACGCCTTCGCGCGGGGGCGCACCGTGCCGCCGCCCGGCACCGCCGACCTCGCGGGCCGCCCCTTCGTCGAGTGGCTCGCCGAGCAGCCCGCGGTGCTCACCGGCCGCTGACCGGTCGTCGGGAGCGCGCGGACGACGACGGCCGGCCACCCCACGAACGGGTGGCCGGCCGTCAGGTCCGGTCCGGGGACGCGCCTCAGCGGGCGGCGCTGCCCTCGGTGTAGTCGGCGTCGGTCTGCTTGACCCACGCCATGAGCTTGCGCAGCTCGCGGCCGGTGGCCTCGATCGGGTGCTGGGCGCCCTTCTCGCGCAGGGACTTGAACGCCGGCGCGCCGGCGTCCTGGTCGTCGATGAACCGCTTGGCGAACGCGCCGTTCTGGATGTCGCCGAGGACGGCCTTCATGTTCTCCTTGACGTGCGGGTCGATGACGCGCGGGCCCGACACGTAGTCGCCGTACTCGGCGGTGTCGGACACCGACCAGCGCTGCTTGGCGATACCGCCCTCGATCATGAGGTCGACGATGAGCTTGAGCTCGTGGAGGCACTCGAAGTAGGCCACCTCGGGCTGGTAGCCGGCCTCGACGAGCGTCTCGAAGCCGTACATGACGAGCTGGCTCGCGCCACCGCAGAGCACGGCCTGCTCGCCGAACAGGTCGGTCTCGGTCTCCTCGGTGAAGGTCGTCTTGATCCCGCCGGCGCGCAGGCCGCCGATCGCCTTGCCGTAGGCCTTGGCCAGGTCCCACGCGGTGCCCGACGCGTCCTGCTCGACGGCGAGGAGCACGGGCACCCCACGGCCGTCGACGAACTCGCGCCGCACGATGTGGCCGGGGCCCTTCGGGGCGACCATGAGGACGTCGGCGTCGGCCTCGGGCTTGATGTAGCCGAAGCGGATGTTGAAGCCGTGGCCGAAGAGCAGCGCGGCGCCGTCCTTGAGGTTGGGCTTGATGTCGTTGGCGTAGACGGTCCGCTGCACCTGGTCGGGCGTCAGGATGACGACGAGGTCGGCCTCCTTGACGGCGTCGGCCACCGAGCTGACCGGCAGGCCCTCGGCCTCGGCCTTGGCCCGGCTCTTGCTGCCCTCGGCGAGGCCGACGCGGACGTCGACGCCGGAGTCGCGCAGGTTGAGCGCGTGGGCGTGGCCCTGGCTGCCGTAGCCGATGACGGCGACCTTCTTGCCCTGGATCACGGACAGGTCGGCGTCGTCGTCGTAGAACATCTCGGCCATGGTGGCCTTCTCCTTCTGCTGGGTGTGCGGTGCGGTGTGCGGTGCAGGTGCTGCTGGTCGGGCGGGTCTCAGGCGCTGCGCAGGCTGCGGTCGGTGATGGAGCGGCCGCCGCGCCCGACGGCGACCATCCCGGACTGGACGAGCTCCTTGATGCCGAACGGCTCGAGGACGTCGAGCAGGGCGCGCAGCTTGTCGGAGTTGCCGGTCGCCTCGACGACGACGGCGTCGGTCGTGACGTCGACGACCTTGGCCTTGAACAGGTGGATCGTGTCGACGATCTGGCTTCGGGTGGCGGCGTCGGCGCGGACCTTGACGAGGATGATCTCGCGCTGGACCGAGGCGGTCGGGTCGAGCTCGACGACCTTGAGCACCTCGATGAGCTTGTTCAGCTGCTTGGTCACCTGCTCGAGGGCCGCGCCCTCGACCTCGACGACGACGGTCATGCGCGAGATCTCGGGGATCTCGGTCGGGCCGACGGCGAGCGAGTCGATGTTGAAGCCGCGCCGGGAGAACAGCGCCGCGACGCGCGTCAGGACGCCGGGCTTGTTCTCGACGAGCACGGACAGGGTGTGCTTGCTCATGCTCAGTCCTCCCGCTCCCAGACCGGCGCCTCGTGCCGCGCGGCCTGGATCATGTCGTTGCTGACGCCCGCCGGGACCATCGGCCACACCATGGCGTCGCGGTGGACGATGAAGTCGATGACGACGGGGCGGTCGTTGGTCTCGAGCGCCTGCTTGATGACCGCGTCGACCTCCTCGGGCGTCTCGGCCCGCAGGCCGAGGCAGCCGTAGGCGTCGGCGAGCTTGACGAAGTCGGGCACGCGCTGCTCGAGCGGCTGGAGGTTGGTGTTGGAGTAGCGCTCGTCGTAGAAGAGCGTCTGCCACTGGCGCACCATGCCGAGGCTGCTGTTGTTGATGACGGCGACCTTGATCGGGATGTTGTTGATGACGCAGGTCGCGAGCTCCTGGTTGGTCATCTGGAAGCAGCCGTCGCCGTCGATGGCCCACACGGTGCGCTCGGGCTCGGCGACCTTGGCGCCCATGGCCGCCGGCACCGAGAAGCCCATGGTGCCGAGGCCGCCGGAGTTGATCCAGGCGTTCGGGCGCTCGTACTGGACGAACTGCGCGGCCCACATCTGGTGCTGGCCGACGCCGGCGACGTACGTGGCCTCGGGGCCGGTCAGGGCGCCGATGCGCTCGATGACGTACTGCGGCGAGAGCGTGCCGTCCTCGCTGTCGGTCCAGCCCAGCGGGAAGGTCTGCTTCCACCCGGCGACGCGCTCGCGCCAGTCGGTGTAGTCCCAGGCGCCGGAACCCGGCTCGGCCGTGGCGCGGTCGAGGGTGATCTGCTCGATGAGGTCGTCGATGACCTCGCCGACGTCACCGACGATCGGCACGTCGGCGATGCGGTTCTTGCTGATCTCGGCCGGGTCGATGTCGGCGTGGACGACCTTGGCGTCGGGGGCGAAGGTCGACAGCTGGCCGGTGACGCGGTCGTCGAAGCGGGCACCGAGGGCGATGATGAGGTCGGACTTCTGCAGGCCGGTCACGGCGGCCACCGTGCCGTGCATGCCGGGCATGCCGAGGTTGAGCGCCTCGCTGTCGGGCACGGTGCCCCGGGCCATGAGGGTCGTGGTGACCGGGATCTGCGTCAGCTCGACGAGGCGGCGCAGCTGCTCGCTTGCCTTGGCCCGCACGACGCCACCGCCGACGTAGAAGATCGGCCGCTTCGCCTGGGCGATGAGGCGGGCGGCCTCGCGGATCTGCTTGCCGTGCGGCCGCAGGACGGGGCGGTAGCCCGGCAGGTCGATCGGCGGCGGCCACGTGAACGTCGTCGTCGCCTGGAGCGCGTCCTTGCTGATGTCGACGAGCACCGGGCCGGGACGGCCGGTCGAGGCGACGTGGAAGGCCTCGGCGATCGCCTGCGGGATCTTCGCCGGGTCGGTGACGAGGTAGTTGTGCTTGGTGATCGGCATCGTGATGCCGCGGATGTCGGCCTCCTGGAAGGCGTCGGTGCCGATGGCCCCGCTCGCGACCTGGCCGGTGATGGCGACGATCGGCACGGAGTCCATGTGCGCGTCGGCGATCGGCGTCACGAGGTTGGTGGCACCCGGGCCGGACGTCGCCATGCAGACGCCGACCTTGCCGGTGGCGGCCGCGTAGCCCTCGGCTGCGTGGCCGGCGCCCTGCTCGTGGCGCACGAGGATGTGCCGCACCTTGTCCGAGTCGAGCATCGGGTCGTAGGCCGGCAGGATCGCCCCGCCGGGGATGCCGAAGACCGTGTCGGCGCCGATGGCCTCGAGGGAGAGTACGAGCGCCTGGGCGCCGGTGACCTCGCGCACCGGTGCGGCCGGGGCGACGGGCGCGGACGCGCCGTGGTCGCTGGGCCGCGCCGGGGAGGACGGCGTCGGACGGTGACGGGCCATCGAGGCCACGTCGGCGGGCGAGGGCGCCTGCTTCGTCGTGTCGCTCACGATCTCTTCCTTGTCTCGAGCACTGCGTGGTGGTGCGGTCTCTGGTGCTGCTCGTGGCCCTGCCGGCGCCTCGTCCATCCCGTCGTGGGCCTGTCCCGGCCCACAAAAAAACCCTTCGGTCCCGTGGTGGGACGGAAGGGAGCGCGCTGACCGGTGCTGCTGGTCGGCGCGCTAGGGAAGTACGAGGAGTCGGGCCACGCGTCAACCGTCCTACGCGGCCCCAGCGGTGTCAATCGGCCGTACTGGCTGTCTCAGCATGTGGCACTGTGATCTCACCCATTGTCACGAGGGCTTGACGTCGGCCGCCGCGTGCGGGCGCCAGCTGGAAAGTCGGTTGAGGACGGCCCGACGCGTCAGGACACTGACGACCCATGGACACCGTCGCCGACCTGCTGCCCGCTCTCGGCCTGCGCATCACCGCCGGACCGCTCGAGCTGCGGGGCCTCGGCGACGACGACCTCGCGGCCCTGGCCGACCTCGCCGCGCGCGGCGTGCACGACCCGGCGAGGATGCCGTTCTACGTGCCGTGGACCCAGGCACCGCCGGACGAGCTGCGCCGGGGCCTCGTGCAGTACCACTGGCGGTGCCGCGCCGAGTTCTCCCCGGAGGCGTGGCGCCTCGAGCTCGGGGTCTGGCACGAGGGGGTGCTCGTCGGGACGCAGGGGTTCTCGACGCGCGACTACCTCGTGACGCGCACCGGCGAGACGGGCTCGTGGCTGGGCCTGCCCCACCAGGGCCGCGGCATCGGCACGGCGATGCGCCAGGCGATCTGTGCCTTCGTCCTCGACCACCTCGACGCCGAGGAGGTCACCTCGGGCGCCTTCACCGACAACCCGGCCTCGCTCGCGGTGAGCCGCAAGGTGGGCTACCGCCCCAACGGCACGCGCCGCCTGCGCCGTCGCGAGGGCGAGGTCGCCGTCAACCAGTCGCTCGTCCTGACGCGCGAGCACCTCGTGCGCGGCGAGCACCCCGTCGTCGTCGAGGGGCTCGCGCCGTTCCGCCGCTCGATCGGCCTCGACACCCCAGCCTCCCCCGGCACCGCCGGGACGACCGCACCGGAGACGCCATGACCACCGACATCAACGACCTCGGCCTCGAGCACCTCGACGGCGTCACCTGGCGCCCGCTGCGCCTCGACGAGGCGCGCGCCGTCTTCGAGCTGATGCGCGACGCCGAGCTGGCCGACGTCGGCACCGTCGTCATCGAGGAGGCCGACATCGTCGGCGACTGGCAGCGGCCGAGCTTCGACATCGCCCGGCAGACCGTCGGTGTCTTCGACGGCGACAGCCTCGTGGCCTACGGCGAGGTCGACCGCGGACGGTGGGGCCACGCGCACGTCCACCCCGACGCCCGCGGTCGCGGCATCGGCACGGCGCTCGCGCTGTGGTGCCAGCGCCTCTCCCGGCGCGACGGCGCCGGCCTCGTCGGCCAGCCGGTCCCCGCCGGCTCGAGCGGTGAGCGGCTGCTCGAGTCGCTCGGGTACTCCACGCTGTGGACCTCGTGGGTCCTCGAGCTGCCGGAGGGCAAGCAGATCGAGCCGCAGCCGGTCCCCGAGGGCTACTCGGTGCGGGCTGCCGAGGACGAGACCGACCACCGGCTCGCCCACGAGGTCGTCGAGGACGCCTTCCTCGAGTGGTCGCAGCGCGACCGCGAGCCGTTCGAGGACTGGGCCGCCGGCACCGTGCTGCGCCCGGGCTTCGAGCCCTGGCACCTGCGGCTGATGACCGACCCGTCGGGCGTCGTCGTCGGCGTCGCCCTCCTCATGGTCAACGACGACTTCGGCTACATCGACAAGCTCGCGGTGCGCCGCGACCAGCGCGGCAAGGGCCTGGCCCGCGCCCTGCTCGTCGACGCGTTCGGTGCGGCCCGCGACCACGGCGCGACCCGCTCGGAGCTGTCGACCGACTCGCGCACCGGCGCGCTGGGCCTCTACGAGAGGGTCGGCATGGAGGTCACCTCGACGTGGCGGCACTGGGCCATCGACACGAGCGACACCGGCGACGCCAGCGCGTCCGACGCCGCCCGAGACGTCGACACCGCCACGGCGGAGTGAGCAGGATGGGGACATGCACCAGGCGACCTCGATCGACGTCGACACCGACGCTGCGCACGTGTGGGCGGTCATCACGGACGTGGAGCGGTGGCCGGAGTGGACCGACTCCGTCACGTCACTGCACCTGCTCGACCCCGCCCCGCTGCGGGTCGGCTCGCGCGCGCTGATCGAGCAGCCGCGCCTCCCGCGCACCCAGTGGACCGTGACCTCGATCGACGAGGGCCGCGAGTTCGTCTGGGAGGCAACGGGACCCGGCGTGCACACTGTCGCTCGGCACGGTGTTGAGCCGCTCGATGCCGGACGCAGCCGGGCCACCCTCTCGATCAGCCAGGAAGGGTGGCTCGGCTCCCTCGTCGGCCGCGTGTACCGCGGGCTCACCGAGCGCTACCTCTCGATGGAGGCTGCCGGCCTCAAGGCGCGTTCCGAGGACGCGTCGACCTCGTAGCGTCGACGCGGCGGTCAGTCGCCGTCGACGTCACCGAGCAGCGGGTTGCACTCGGACGCGGCGAGATCGCCCGGGGCGAGGCCCGGCAGCCACGTCGCGAGGTCGTTGGCCTGGGCGCCGTTGGCCGGCTCGAGCACCGCCTGGCCGTCGGCGAACCAGATGACCGTCATGACCTCGCGCATGGCCTCGGAGCTGTTGCCGAGAGCCCGGTGCACGGTCCAGCCGGAGTGGAACGACGCGTCACCCGCCTGCATCGCCACGGGCTCGTCGACCGGTGTGCCGCGCTCGGCGAGCAGCCGGTCGAAGTGCTCCTCGGACGCGTCGGAGATGCCGATGTCGCTGAGCGGGCCGTCGACGTGGCTGCCGGCCGCGAAGGCGAGGCCGCCGTGGGTCGGCGTGATGTCGACGAGCGGCATCCACATCGTCAGGCAGCGCGACCCGTCGAGCGGCCAGTACATGGCGTCCTGGTGCCACGGCGTGTACCCGCCGCCGGGCTCCTTGAAGAGCGCCTGGTCGTGGTAGAGCCGGACCCGCGGCACCCCGAGCAGGCGCGCGGCGACGCCCGCGAAGCGCGCGGCGAGGACGAAGCGGGCGACGTCCGGGTCGTGCCGCCAGAGGTTCATCACCTGCAGGAACGCCATCCCGTAGCTGTCCCGCTCGGCGAGCGGTCGGGTCTCGGTGGAGAAGCGCTCGACGGCCGCGGCCACCGGCGTGCGGTAGGCGGCCGCCTCCTCGCGCGTCGCCACCTGGGCCAGGCGGACGAAGCCGTCGGCCCGGTACGCCGTGACCTCCTCGTCCGTGACGGGGTATGCGGTGGTGAGCGCCGGCAGCGTGTCGGTGGGCATCGCGGGGCCGTCCTTCACGGATCGTGAGCGACCGGAGTGGTCGCGGGGGATCCAGCCCAGCAGAGCCGGGGCCCGGCCTCCCGGGACGGGGTGGTCGCAGGGGTACGTTCTGGTTCGATGTGGCCATGACGACCCGCCCTGCCGCCCCGGCGTCGAGACCCGGCCCCCGCGGACGCACACCGGCCGGCCGGCTCGGCGAGGTGCTCGTGGCCGGCCGCATCGTCGGCGGCAGCGGCCTGCCCACCGGCACCACCCGCCGGCACCCGACGTGGGGCCTCACCTTCGTCACGGCCGGCCGGGGCCGGTACCGCGATGCCGCGCACGACGAGCCCGTCGCAGCAGGCACGCTCGTCCTCGTGCACCCGGGGCACCCCCACTGGTACGGCGCGGACGCGTCGGGCTGGGACGAGCACTTCGTCGTGTTCGACGGCCTCTCCTTCGACCTCGCCGCCCGTCGAGGTGCGCTCTCCCCCGGGCGCCCGCTCGTGCACGGCCTGCCGGTGCGGCGCTGGGCGGCTCGCTTCGCCGCGTTCGAGCGGGCCCGGCCCGCCACGGTCGAGGGGCGCGACGCCGAGGCGGCCGACCTGCTCGCGGCCCTGCTCGAGGCCGTGGCGCTCGACGAGCAGCGCCGGCGACGCGGCCCGGCCGCCACCGACGCCTGGCTCGCGCGGTCGACCGAGCTGCTCGGGCACGACCTCGGCGAGTCCCTGGACCTGCACGAGGTCGCCGCGGCCGTCGGCATGCCGTACGAGACCTGGCGGCGTCGGTTCCGCGTCGAGACCGGCACGAGCCCCTACGCGCACCGCGCCGCGCGACGGCTGGCCGCGGCGACCGAGCTGCTCGTGCACACCGGCCTCGGCGTGCGTGACGTCGCCGCCGCGACCGGCTTCACCGACGAGCGCCACCTCATCCGGCGCTTCCGCGCCGCGACGGGCCTGACGCCGCGCGCCTTCCGCGACGCGTCCCGCTGACGCAAGGCTGGGCCGCGCCGGCGGGAACCGGCCTCAGCCGCAGACGGCGCCGCCGCTCGCGCTGCCGACGAGCTTGCGGTACTTGGCGAGGACGCCGCGCGTGTACTTCGGCTCCGGGTGCGTGACACCCTCGGCGCGTCGTCGGGCCATCTCCTCCTCGTCGACGAGCAGGTCGAGCGAGCCGTTCGCGACGTCGAGGCGGATCGGGTCGCCGTCGCGGACGAAGGCGATCGGCCCCTCGTCGACGGCCTCCGGGGCGACGTGCCCGACGCAGAGGCCCGTGGTGCCGCCGGAGAAGCGCCCGTCGGTGAGGAGCAGGACGTCCTTGCCGAGGCCCGCGCCCTTGATCGCGCCCGTCACGGCGAGCATCTCGCGCATGCCGGGGCCGCCCTTGGGGCCCTCGTAGCGGATGACGACGACGTCGTTCTTCTTCAGCGAGCCGTCCTCGACGGCGTCCATCGCGGCGCGCTCGCCGTCGAAGACTCGCGCCGTGCCCTCGAAGACCGACTCGTCGAAGCCGGCCGACTTCACGACCGCACCTTCGGGGGCCAGCGAGCCCTTGAGGATCGTCAGGCCGCCGGTCTTGTGGATCGGGGTCGACATCTCGCGGATGACCCGGCCGTCGATGTGCGGCGGGTTGATCTCCTCGAGGTTCTCGGCCATGGTCTTGCCGGTCACCGTGAGACAGTCGCCGTCGAGCAGGCCCGCCTCGAGCAGGGTCTTCATGACGACCGGGATGCCGCCGATGTGGTCGATGTCCTTCATGACGAAGCTGCCGAACGGCTTGACGTCGGCCAGGTGCGGCACCTTGGCGCCGACGCGGCGGAAGTCGTCGATGGTGAGGTCGACGTCGGCCTCGTGGGCGATGGCGAGCAGGTGCAGCACGGCGTTCGTCGAGCCGCCGAAGGCCATGACGACGGCGATGGCGTTCTCGAACGCGGCCTTGGTCATGATGTCGCGCGCCGTGATGCCGCGCCGGAGCAGCTCGACGACCGCCTCGCCCGACTTGCGGGCGTACATGTCGCGGCGACGGTCGGTGGCGGGCGGCGCGGCCGAGCCCGGGATCGACATGCCGATGGCCTCGGCGACGGCAGCCATGGTGTTGGCGGTGTAGAAGCCGCCGCAGGCGCCCTCGCCGGGGCAGATGGCCCGCTCGATGGCGTCGACGTCCTCGCGCGACATGAGGCCGGCGTTGCACGCGCCGACGGCCTCGAACGCGTCGATGATCGTGACCTCCTTCTCGGTGCCGTCGGAGAGCTTGGCGACACCGGGCAGGATCGTGCCGGCGTAGAGGAACACCGACGAGAGGTCGAGGCGGGCGGCGGCCATGAGCATGCCCGGCAGCGACTTGTCGCAGCCGGCGAGGAGCACCGAGCCGTCGAGGCGCTCGGCGTTCATGACGGTCTCGACGGAGTCGGCGATGATCTCGCGGGAGACGAGGCTGAAGTGCATGCCCTCGTGGCCCATCGAGATGCCGTCGGAGACGGAGATCGTGCCGAACTCGAGGGGGTAGCCGCCGCCGGCGTGGACGCCGTCCTTGACCGCCTTGGCGAGCCGGTCGAGCGAGAGGTTGCACGGCGTGATCTCGTTCCACGAGCTCGCGACGCCGATCTGCGGCTTGGCGAAGTCGTCGTCGCCGAGGCCTACCGCCCGGAGCATCCCCCGCGCGGCGGTCTTCTCGAGACCGTCGGTGACGTCGCGGCTGCGGGGCTTGATGTCAGGCGTCTGCGTCATGCTCTGCAGCATAGGACGCTGTCCGCTCCGTGGACATGGCATCTCACTTTGCGGCCGGCCCAGGGCCGGGCGGGCGTCAGGCGCGGCTCACGTGGAACCGCGCGAGCGAGCACGAGCCGGCCTCGAGGTCGGCCCACTCCCCCTGGTAGCGGAGCACGGCCAGCCCGCTCGTGGCGAACCCCGCGGCGAGCGCGTCGTGCGCCTCGCGCGAACCGTCGCCCTCGGTGAGGATGCTCGTCAGGTGCGCGGTGGTGGGGTTGTGCCCGACGACGAGGACCGTGGCCGTGTCACCCGCGTCCTCGCGGACCGTCTCGAGCGTCTGTTCGGGGCCACCGACGTAGATGGTGCGCCGGTACTCGACGAACTCGGTGTGGGCACCGCCCCGGCAGGCCTCGTCCCACGTCTGCCGGGTGCGCACCGACGTCGAGCAGATGACGAGGTCGGGGACGAGCCCCTCGGTGCGCAGCCAGGCACCGGCGGCCTTGGCGTCGCGGCGGCCCCGGTCGGTGAGCTCGCGGTCGTGGTCGGGCTTCCCGAGCACCTGCTCGGCCTTGGAGTGGCGCATCAGGACGAGGGTCTTCTCTCGGGCGGCGGTGCTCATGGCACCGAGCATGCTCCGATCCGGGTGGCTTGTCAGCCCGGGACCCACCCTCGGGTCACAGCTCGAGGGCGGGCTTGATCCGCTTCGGGGTCCACATCCGCGAGCGGCGCGCCGCCACGGTCGACAGCGCCAGGGCCCCGACGAGGTAGGCCGCGAGGATGCCGAGGTCGCCGGCCACCGGCCCGAGGTCGGCGCCGTACATGAGCCGGCGCAGGCCGTCGATGGCGTACGTCATCGGCACGACGTGGTGGATCGCCTGCAGCGGCCCGGGCAGGGTCTGCCACGGGAACGTGCCACCCGCACTGACCAGCTGCACGACCATGAAGACGAGCCCGAGGAACTTGCCGACGGCACCGAACCGCGAGGCCAGCGCGTGCAGGATCGCGACGAACGTCATCGAGACGAAGACGAGGTAGAGGAACGCGAGCACCGGGTGGGCGATCGGGATGTCGACGCCGCGGCCGACGACGAGCACGAGGGCGGCCGCCTGCACGATCCCGACGAGCGCCGGCGCGAGCCAGCCGCCGAGGGCGGTGCGCAGCGAGCGCTGGCTCGTCGCGAGGGCCCGGCTCGACAGCGGTCGCACGAGCAGGAACAGGACGTAGGCACCGATCCACAGCGCGAGGCTCATGAAGAACGGGGCGAGGCCGGCCCCGTAGGAGCCCGCGGAGGCCAGCGAGTCGCTGGAGACGCCGACGGGGTTGCCGATGGTCTGGGCCATGGCCTTGCGCTGGGCGTCGGACGGGTCGGGCACGGAGTCACGGCCCTTGACGAGCCCGGCGTGCAGGTCGCCGATTCCCTCGGCCAGCGTGTCGAGGCCCGACGCGAGGGAGCTCGCCCCGGTCGCCAGGGAGTCGCCACCGGACGCCGCCTTCGTCGCGCCGCTCTCGAGCTGGGCCGAGCCGGACTCCAGCGTGCCGAGGCCGCCGGAGAGCGTGGCCGCGCCGTCGCGCAGGCGCACGGCGCCCGAGTGCGCCTGGGCGATGCCGTCGGCGAGGGCCGGCGTCGCGTCGGCGAGGGCGCGGGCGCCGGTGGCCACCTGGTCGGCGCCCTTCGACAGCCGCGTCAGGTCGCCGGAGGCGGACTGGATCGTGGCGTCGGCGCGGTTGACGTAGCCGTCGATGGTGTCGAGGCGCGACTCGAGCAGCGACAGCTGGGCGTCGGTGAGCCCCTGCGCCCTGAGCGCGGCCACGAGCGCGGTGCGGTCGGCGGCCACCTTCTGGCGGAGGTCCGCCGAGGCCGTGGCCGCCTTCGTGCCGTAGCCGGCGATGGTGCGGTTGCCCTCGGCCACCTGCTCGGCACCGTCGGCCAGCCGGTCGGTCTGCGACGGCAGCGACGCGGTGCGCGACTCGAGCGTGCCCAGGCCGGAGGCCAGCTGCCCGGCCCCTGCCTCGAGGGCGTCGGCGCCGGAGGCCGCCTGGCCGATGCCGGTGTGGAGGCGAGCCGCACCGGAGGCGAGGTCGTGCAGTCCCCCGGCCAGGCTCGAGGCGCCGCTCGACAGCCGGTGCGTCCCGGAGTCGGCCTTGGCGGTGCCGGCCCGCAGCTGCTCCGAGCCGTCGGCCGCCTTGACCAGCTGGTCGTGCACCTGGCTGAAGCCGAGGAGCAGCTTGCTCGCCGCGGTCTGGCTGACCTCGCTGGCCACCGAGGCCGTGACCTGCTTGACGACCTGGTTGCCGATCGTCGAGGTCATGTAGTTGTTCGCGTCGTTCGTCTCGAGCTCGATCGTGGCCTGCCGGGGCTTGAACTCGGCCGTCGAGGCGAGGTCGGCCGAGAAGGTGCGGGGCATGATGACGGCGAAGGCGTACGTGCCGTCGTCGACCCCACGCATCGCCTCGGCGTGCGAGACCCGGTGCCAGTCGAAGGACTTCGACTCCACGAGGTGGTCGGCGACGCCGTCGCCCACCTGCAGCTTCTCCCCCGTGCTGAGCGTCGTGCCGGCGTCGTCGCTGACGACCGCGGCGGGCACCTGCGGGAACGCGCCGTAGGGGTCGTGGTTGGCGTAGAGGTAGAGGCCGCCGTAGAGGGTCGGCACGAGGACGAGGGCGACGAGGGCGAGACGCGCCAGGCGCGAGGAGGTGAGGCGGCGCAGCTCGGCGACCGCGAGGCGGACGGGGTTCATGCCGAGGGCTCCTTGGCGAGGGTGGTGTCAGTGGAGGTGGTGGCGTCGGTGGTGGCGGCGTCGGTGGCGGCGTCGATGGCGGCGTGGGCGTCGGCGTCGGTGGCGGCCTCGGTGGCGAGCGCGGCGGCCGTTGCGGCGGTCGTCAGGACGACGACGGCCAGGCCGGTGCCGGCGAGCCGCTGGCAGGTGTCGAACCACGCGGCGTGGTCGCCGCCGTGCCGCTCGGGGCCGGCGAGGACGAGGACGCGCACCTGCGGGTGGAGCGCGCCGAGCTCGAGCAGCAGGCTGGTGCGCACGTCGGGCGGCAGCTGCTCCCACGGGCGCCCGGCGTGGTCGGTCAGGTCGTGCTCGGCGAGGAAGGCGGCGACGGCCGCGCGAGAGGCCGGACGCTCGGCGAGCGCGAGCTCCTCCTGCACGACGGCGCGCACCGCGATGGCGTCCTCCGGGGCGGTCACGTCGGCCACGTCGACGAGACGCGTGCGCAGCTGGAGGTCGGCCAGGCCGGCACCCCCGCCGATGCTGACCCGGCCCCGGAGCAGCTCGACGCGTCCGCCGATGGCGAGCGCGAGGGCCACCTGCGGGATGCCGGGGTCGGTGGCCACGACGGTGAACTCGCCGGCCGGGGCCGTGAAGGAGACGTGCTCGACGAACGGCTCGTGGGTGCCGGCGACGCTGACGTCGTCGACGACGACGGTGCGCACGTCCGGCCCGCGGTTGCTGTCCTTCTCGGAGGTCATCACGATACGAGTATGCATCCGATACGTTGTCGTATTCAATTCGAGGTCGTATCCTGTGACCATGACCACGACGACCGAGCCCCGGATCAGCGCCCGAAGGCAGGCCACCCGCGAGCGTGTGCTCGAGGCCGCCGGCGAGGTGTTCGCCGAGCGCGGGTTCCACGGCGCCAGCGTCGAGGACATCTGCGAGCGCGCCGGCTTCACGCGCGGCGCGTTCTACTCCAACTTCTCCTCCAAGGACGACCTCGTCCTGGAGCTGACGCGCCGTCACGCCGAGGGCCTGGTCGAGCGCATCCGCGCGGCGAGCAAGCGCGAGCACGCCAGCGCCGAGGAGGTCCTGCGCGACGTCCTCACCGCCCTCGCCGACGACAGCCGCAGCAAGGAGCGGTGGGTGGTCCTCACGACCGAGTTCACCCTCCACGCCATCCGCGACGCCGGGGCGCGCCGCGCCTGGGCCGCCCAGCAGCGCCTCGTGCGTGACGAGCTCGCCTCCGTCGTCGACGAGGTGGTCAGCCGTCAGGGGCTGACCCTGCCGATGCCCACCGACGTGTTCGTCAGGGTGGCGATGGCGCTGACCCAGGGGTCGCTGACCCAGCGACTCGTCGAGCCGCGCTCGCTCGCCGTCGGCGAGCTCGAGCGCACGGTGCTGCCGATCCTGCTCGGCGTGGGCGCCTGACGCCGGTCGCGTCCGCCAGGTCGCCGGACACCGATGAGGTGGCCCCCTCCGACTGGAGGAGGCCACCTCGGGGGTGCACCGGAGGGGAGGCGCAACCCGTCGGGGAGTCAGTTCAGCCGGACGCTGAAGGGCGTCGAGATCCCGCCCAGCTCCGACTCCACCACCACCGTGGCGCCCTGGGTCGCCACCGGTCCCGTCGCGGGCCTGATCGAGAAGGCCCCCGCCGCATCCACGACCGCGGAGCCGACCACCGGCCCGTTGATCCCGTTGAGGTGCGCGGTGACCCGCTGCCCGGCCACGACCGAGCTCGTCCCGTCGACGCGCCACTGTCCCTTGTACCGCGCCGAGGTCACGACGACCGTGTCCGCCGTCGGGGTCACGACGACGTCGTCGACCCCGGTGAGCGCCCCGCTCGCGTCGCGAACCGTCAGACGGAAGGTGAGCGGCCCGCTGTTGCCGTCCGACGCGTGGTAGAGCGGGAACGTGAACGTCGGACGCGCCGAGGCTGCACCGGTGAGGGTGACGGCAGGCCTGGTCGGCCCGCCCACCTGCGTCCAGGCGAAGGTGGCGGCACCCTGGGACGCGGTCCCGTCGAGGGTCACGACGCTGCCCCGCCGGACCGTCTGGTCGGGTCCGGCGCTCGCGACGACGGCGACGACCGGCTCCGTCACGGTGACCTTCACGGTGGCCCGGTCACTGGTGCCCCCGGGGCCCGTCACCGTCAGGGTCAGCTCGTAGTCGCCCGGTGCGCTCGGTGCCGTGAAGGTCGTCAGGCTCGCCTCGGGTGAGGTGAGGGAGATTCCCCCGGGGCTCTCCCAGGCGTAGGACAGGATCGTGCCGCGGGAGGACGACCCGTCGAGCGTGACCAGCTGACCCGGCTGGACCGTCTGGTCGGGGTCCGCCTGGGCTCGGACCGGGATCGGGTCCGTGGCGGCACCGCTGACGGTCACGGGGATCGTGAGCGATCCGCCGGCGGCCGAGGTCACCACGACCGAGACGGGCGGCGCCCCGAGGTCCTCGACGACGAGCGTGCCGCCTTCGAGGGGGCCGAACCCGACGGCGGTGAGCACGGGGTCGCCGAAGGTGTCGCTCGAGGTCGCACCGATCGAGAGGATCCGCCGGTCGTTGTCGAACGTCGCCGTGCCCGAGACGCGGTCCACGACGCCGATCGTCTTGCGGGAGACCGGCACGTCCCCGACGTTCGACACCTGGACCTTGGACGGCAGGCCCGTCGCGGCGACCCGAGCGAAGTAGCGACCGTCGCCGCCGGTCAACCCGGTGGCGGCGAACCCCACTGTCCCCGAAGCGTCCTGGACCTCGATGGCCCGTAGCTCACCGGACTCGGAGGACGCGTACACGTCGATGGTCGACCGTCCCTCCGACGAGCGGGAGTAGGTCGCGGCGTCGGCAGAGACGCCGGCCGTGGTTGCGACCTTCCCCTGCACGGTGAACAGGTCGGTCTCGATGCAGTCGGTGACGGGGCCGGCGACCGTCGGGCAGGCATCCGTCGTGGCAGACGGGTTGACGTTCGGCCCCTCGACGCGGAAGACGTTCGTGCCGTACGGGCTGCCCTTGATCCGGTGCTCGGTGACACCGTCACCGACGTAGGTGTCGCCGAGCAGCGCCGGGTCGGTCCTCGTGCCGAAGGTGTCCCACGTGAGGAACGGCCCGATGCGTCCGCCGAGGGCGCCCGAGAAGTCCCCAGGGGCGCCGATGCCGATGTCCTCGGTGTCGAAGATCAGCCCGTCGCGGTTGGCCTTGAGCGTCTTGGTGCCCACCGGGGTCGTGAACGTGTAGGCCGTGTCGTTGCGCACGTTGGTCATCTTGACGCGCATCCGCGCGAAGACGACCTGCTCGCCGTCGACGACGGGCCCGGCGGAGAACGCGCCCTCGAGCGCCATGTCGAGGCGGGCCAGACCCGCGTTCGCCGTGTCGACCTGCGCCCCCGTGAGCGAGTAGAAGGCCTCGTCCGGGTAGTTGTCCGGGAACGACACGGGGGCCGTCTCGTCCGGGAGGTCGCCGCGCGCGGGGCAGAGCGGGTCGGCGGCGGCGACGCACAGCTCGAGGCGCAGCCCGTTCTTGTCCCTGTACCAGACCGGGTAGCCGTTGGTGGCGCTCACCGGACCCACCGCGGCGAGGCCGGGTCCGGGGGTACCGCCGATGATCGCGGCGGAAGCAGTGGCGCCGACGAGGACGGGGAGGCCGAGCAGTGCGGCGAGTGCCGCTGCGGTTGGACGTCTCATGGGCTTGCCTTCTCGAGTGTCGAACAGGTGAGAGGCACCGAAGAGGTGCTCCGGCCATGCTCTGCACGCCGCCTTGCGGAAACCTTGGGCGTCCGCCCGGACCCACAAGGTGTTCCCAAGGTCGTCCCGCTGTCCTTGCGGCAGTGGAGCCGACCGAGGAGGGACCATGTCGCTGTCACGCCGTGACCTGATCAAGCTGGGCGTCGTGGGCGGTGCCGCCCTGGCGCTGCCCCTGGAGAGGTCGGTGAGGGCCGGTTCGGGCCCACAGAGCCGCCTGGCGAGCAGCAGGCTGCCGAGGCCCTTCACCCTGCCCTTCCGGGTGCCCCCCGTGCTGGCGCCGAGCCGGGTCGACGGCTCGACGGACTACTACAAGGTCTACATGAAGCCGGTCATGGCCGACGTCATCCCGGGCCTGAAGACCCCGCTCTGGGGCTACAACGGCAGCGTCCCCGGCCCGACCGTCAAGGTCGCCCAGGGCCGACGCACCGTGATGCGTCAGGTCAACAACCTGCCGGCCACCCACCCGCTGCTGAGGTACACGCCGTGGACGTCGGTGCACCTGCACGGCTCGCCGTCGGCGCCGGAGTACGACGGCTACGCCAGCGACATCACGAACCCGGGGCAGTACAAGGACTACGTCTACCCCAACACGCCCACGGCCCGGACCCTCTGGTACCACGACCACGGCCTGCACCACACGGCCGAGAACGTCCTCATGGGCCTCGCCGCGCAGTACCACCTGACCGATCCGCTCGAGCAGTCGCTGCCGATCCCGCACGGGGACTATGACGTCCCCCTCGTCGTGAGCGACGCGATGTTCGCGACCGACGGCCAGCTCTACTTCGACAACCACGACGAGTCCGGGATGTTCGGCGACGTCGTCCTCGTCAACGGAGTCCCGTGGCCGGTCATGAAGGTCAAGCGCCGCCGCTACCGCTTCCGGCTGCTCAACGCGTCGATCTCGCGGTCCTACCAGTGGTCGCTCGACACCGGGGACCCGTTCGTCGTCATCGCCACCGACGCGGGCCTGATGCCGGCTCCGCAGCGCGTCCGGAGCTTCCGTCAGGGCATGGCCGAGCGCTACGAGGTCGTCGTCGACTTCAGCCGCTACCCGGTGGGCCGCCGGATCGTGCTCGGCAACACGAGCCCGAAGAACAACATCGACTACGACAACACGAACAAGGTGATGGCCTTCGACGTCGTCGGCGACGACTTCGACCCGGCCGACAACGCCGTGCCCGACCTGCTCAACCCTGCCAATCCCGTCATGGCGCTGACGGCCGCCGACGCCGTGCGCACCAGGCGGCTCGACCTGGTCCGCAAGAACAGCCTCTGGACCATCAACGGCCACACGTGGGACGACGTGGTGCGCAGCGGTTTCCGGCTCGTCGAGGCCGACCCCGCTGAGGGAGACGTCGAGGTGTGGGAGATCCGCAACTCCTCGGGCGGCTGGTTCCACCCGGTGCACATCCACCTCGTCGACTTCCGGGTGCTCGACCGCAACGGCAAGCCGCCGATGGCCCACGAGCTCGGCCCCAAGGACGTGGTCTACGTCGGCGAGAACGAGACGGTGCGCGTCGTCATGCGCTTCGAGGGTCGGGGGAAGTACATGATCCACTGCCACAACCTCGTCCACGAGGACCACGACATGATGAGCCAGTTCGAGGTCGTCGCGAGCGAGTCCACCGACCCGATGAGCCGGCCGTGCACGTCGCTGCCCGAAGAGGCCGAGCTGTGACCGCGACGGCCCGTCAGGGCCTCCCCGGCCCGGCCGCCGATCGCACACCGGTCGGAGCGCACCGCTGGTGCACGCCGTCGCTCGAGGCGCGCGGGGCCGGCGCCCTCCTCGGGGTGGCCGGGCTCGTCCACGTGGTCGTGACGCCGGAGCACCTCGACGAGTGGGCCCCCGCGGGCGTCTTCTTCGCGGTCGTCGCGACCATCCAGCTGTGGCTCGCCCAGGCCCTGTGGCGCGGTACGGCAAGGCGCGTCCTGCCGGCGGCGGTCCTCTCGACGGCCGGACTCGTCGGCCTCTACGTCGTCTCCCGCACCGTCGGGCTGCCGCTGCACGGGTCGGACGCGTCCATCCCGGCCGGCGGGCACCACGTGCAGCTGTTCGTCCCCGGGGGCCGGGGCAACGGGATGCCGGTCATCCCGGGATCCGAGGCGGGGTCCGCCGTCGAGGCGGTGGGGGCCCTCGACCTGGTCTGCGTGTCGGCCGAGCTCGCGGCGCTCGCGCTGCTCGTCGGGCTGCTGCCGCCACCCCGACGACGGTCCGTCAGCAACCTGCTGCTCGCGACGGGGGTCTGCGGTTGTCTCGCCTGGGCCGCGGTCCGGTTCGCGTGAGCGCCCCGGCGACCCGGTCGCCACGACCCGCTCGGCGCCGGCCGCGCCCACCGCGCCGACCACGCCGGCTCCTCGCCGTCGTCGCCACCGCCCTCCTCGTGGGGTCGCACTGGGTCCTCGAGCCGGTCCGCGTCACGTCCGACTCGATGAGCCCGACGCTCTCGCCCGGCGAGCACGTCCTGCTGCTTCGCGAGCCCTGGGCAGGATCCGTGTCACGGGGTGACGTCGTCGTCGTGGGCCCCGGGTGGGCCGCCCGAGCCGCCACCGACCCACGCCTGTCCGGGCAGCCGGACGCCGACGCGTGGGTCAAGCGTGTCGTCGGCGTGGCCGACGACGTCGTGGCCCTCGAGGACGGCCGGCTCGTCGTGGACGGCTCGCCGGTTGCCGAACCGTGGTTCGATCCCGAATCCATGGACGGCGTCTACTTCGGACCGGTCACCGTGCCTTCCGGTGCGGTGTTCGTCATGGGCGACGACCGTTCGCGTTCGGTCGACTCACGCGACCTCGGACCCGTGCTCCTCGAGGAGATCGAGGGGCGCGTGGTCACGCCGTGGCCGCGGTCGTGACCCGCGCGCCACGTTGTCCGGGGACGCGCCCGGCTCCACGGGTGGCGGTGGCGGGGGCGGTGGCGGTGGCCGCCCTCAGCAACGTCCGGAGTCGCCGGCAGTCCTCCTCGACCGACTCGGGGCTCGCCGGCCGAGCCGGCGCCGTCGCGAGAACGCCGACGTGCAGCCGCACCACGGCGTCGACGAGGTCACGCAGCTCGTCGTCGCCGGACGCCGTCGCAGCCAGCAGCCGCGTGAACACCGCACGCAACCCGGCGCCGGGCTCGCACCCGAGCTCGTGGAGGACGACCGCCCTGCACCGCTCGTACGCTCGCAGCGCCTCGGCCTGGCGCCCCTGCTGGTCCAACGACTCGAGGAGCACCTGCCAGGCCCCCTCGGCGAGGACGTCCCGGTCGACCGCCGCGCGGGCCCACGTCTCGGCGCGGCCGGGCTCCCCGAGGTCGAGCGCGAGACGAGCCGCGTCGGTGAGCACCCGCAGCACCTGGGCATGGAGCCCCGCGACGTGCTGCTCGACCCAGGGCAGGTCCGCGTCGACGGTCGTGACCGGGCGCGCGACGAGCGCGAGGGCCGCGGCGTAGGCGTCCACCGCTGCAGCCAGGGACCGGGCCCCACGGGCCACCGTGGCGAGCCGGGCGAACTCGACCACGTCCACGGGCGCCCGCTCGACGTCCCAACGGTAGCCGCCGGGCACGGTGACCACGGGGGGCGCGTCCGGGAACACGGCCGCGAGACGTTTGCGCAGCACGCTCACGTAGGCCTCGAGGGTGCCCAGCGCACCAGCGGGCGGCGTCGGCCCCCAGAGGAACTCGATGAGCCGGTCCTTGGACACGGAGGCCCCTCCCTCGAAGAGCAGGGCCAGGAGCACCTGACGGGCCTTGGCTCCCCCGAGATCACGCGGCCCCAGGACGAGCCTCCCGTCTCCCACGACGAGACCCCCGCACAGACGCACAGCAGGCACAGCAGTTCCGATCATGCGATCACCCCCTCGGCGAACTCCTGCCATCGTGCGGCGGGTCGGGTCTCCCCCGGATCAACCAACGGCGGTGGACGGTGCCCCAACTTTTCGGTGCTGTTTTTCCCCGCGAGCGACGCCAGGTCGTGATACTCGAGGAGGAGGCAGCGCGCCGGGGGGGCGCCGCGCCCGGCGACGAGGGGGTCTCGATGTCGTCCGTACCGATGCGTGTCCTCGTCGTCGACGACCACCGAACTGTCGCCGACGCCCTGGCGCTGGCCGTGTCGGCCCAGGCCGGCATGGTGAGCATCGGACCGGCGCGTGGAGCCGAGGAAGCCACGAGGCTCATCTCCTCGACTCCGCCGGATGCCGTCGTCATGGACGTGCACCTCGAGGACGGGGACGGCGTCGAGCTGACCAGGCGGATCACCGCAGAGCACCCGCAGGTCAGGGTCATCGTCCTCACGGCGCACGTGACCGACACCCTGCTGGCCCGGGCAGCCGAGGCCGGGGCCTGCGCGCTCCTGCCGAAGGGCGGACCCCTGAACGAGCTCTTCGAGACCTTGCGCAGCGCACCACAGGGCGGCTTCGCGGTCCATCCGGCCCTGATCCGCTCGATCATCGGCCGCGGACCGCGCCGCGCGCCGACGCTCCTGACCGCCCGCGAGCAGGAGGTCCTCGTCCTGCTCGCCGAGGGCAAGGACCCGACCGGCATCGCCCGCGCGCTGGGCATCTCGGTGCTCACGTGTCGGGGTCACATCAAGAACATCCTCACCAAGCTCGATGCGCACAGCCAGCTCGAGGCGGTCATGATCGCCTTGCGCCGCAAGCTGATCCAGCTCGATGACCCGGCCTGACAGGGTGCCGGGGCGTCGCTGGCCTCCTGCCGGACGCACGGGTCCCCGCCCCACCCGCTCGAGCGTCGTGAGGGACGCGGTGACGCGCTTCGCCGGGTGGAGCGTGGCTGTCCTGGTCGTCGTCGCCGCGAGCACCCTGCTGCTGTCGCGACCGCTCGCCGAGTCGCTGGCGCTGCGCGAGGCGAAGGAGCGGAGCACCGCCTTCGCCCGCACCGTGGTGGCACCCCTCGTCGACGACGAGGTCCTGCACGGCGACGTGCCGGCCTCGGCCCCCCTGGTGCGCATCATGCAGGCCCGCATGGCCGACGGTTCGATCGCCCACATGAAGATCTGGAACGAGGACGGCCGGGTGCTCTGGAGCGAGGAGCCCGGCGTGACGGGGCACAGCTACGAGCTCGAGCCCGACGTGGCGGCGCTCTTCTCCGGAACAGGGGCGACCGCGGAGGTCTCGGACCTCGACAAGCCGGAGAACGCGCTGGAGCAGTCCCACGAACAGCTCATCGAGGTCTACGTCGGCTTCCGCGGGACCGACGGTCGACCGCTGGTGTTCGAGGCGTACTGGCCCACCGAGCGCATCCAGCAGGACGTGGGCGACCTCCGGTGGCAGTTCACGGGGCTGGGTCTGGGAGCCCTGCTCCTGCTCGCGGTCGCCCTGCTGCCGCTCGCCGTCTCCCTCGCGCGACGCGTTGACCGTGGTCTCGCAGAGCGCGAGGAGATGACGGCCCAGGCGCTCTCGGCGTCCGACCTCGAACGCCGACGCCTGTCCCAGGACCTGCACGACGGGCTCGTGCAGGACATCGTGGGGCTCACCTACGTCCTGCCCGCCGTCTCGGCCGCCCTACCCAGCTCGGCGGCTGTCGAGCGGGAGCTGCTCGACCGGGCCTCGGCCGACCTGGCGCGCAGCGCCGCCGGGGCGCGTGAGCTGCTGAGCGACCTCTACCCCGCCGACTTGGACAGCGGTGGGTTGCTCGCGGCGGTCGACGACCTCGCCGACCGGCAGCGGCGCCATGGCCTCGACGTCCGGGTCTCGGTCGACCCCGGGCTGGACGAGACGCTCCCGGTGGCGCAGATGGTCTATCGCATCGTGCGTGAGGGGCTGCGCAACGTCGCGAGGCACGCCGCCGCTTCGTCGGTCGAGGTTGAGGCGGCCCGCCAGGGTGAGCGGGTGGTGGTCGAGGTGCGCGACGACGGCGTGGGGTTGGCCCGCTCCGCTGACGGACACCCGGCGGACGCGCGCGCCCGACACCTGGGACTTCGGCTCCTTCGCGACACCATCAGGACGCTCGGCGGCGAGCTGAGCGCGCGAGCACGCCCGGGCGGTCGCGGGGTCGTGCTGCACGCCGAGTTCCCTGTCGTCATGGGATCGTCGGGCGGCAGCACGCGGGCGGGCGCCGCACGGCCACCGGAGCCGTGAGGGCCGCGGTCAGCCGCCGGACACCGCGTTGATGATGTGCACCCGCGCCCCGGCCGGCACGGGCGTGGCGACACCCTCGCCGCGGGTGGCGTCCTCACCGTTGACGAACACCTTGACGTGACGGCGGATCAGGCCGCGCTCGTCGCGGACCTTGCCGTCGAGGATGCGGTGCTCGGCGAAGGCGCGGTCGAGGAGCTCGGCGACGCTCTGGCTGTCGCCGGGCGACTCCACCTCGATCTCGGCCATGCCACCGACGAGGTCGCGGAGCATGCCGGGCAGGATGACGCGGACCGGGGCACTCATGCGGACACCGTTGCCCCTCAGCCGATCTGGGCCGCGCGCACGACGAGGACGTCGGGCAGCTGGGTCGCGATGCGCTGGAAGGACTCCCCCTCGTCGGAGGAGGCGAAGACGTCGCCGTTGCGGGTGCCGAGATAGACCCCGACCGGGTCGGCGGCGTCGAGGGACGCGGCGTCGCGCAGGACGCAGGTGAAGCTGTCGGAGGGCAGGCCCTGCGCCTGCATGCGCCAGTGCGAACCGCCATCGTCGGAGCGCTGCACCTGCAGCTGGGCACCCGGCGGGATGCGCTCGCCGTCGTCGGCCACGGGGATGTTCCACACGACGCCGGGGCGGCGCGGGTGGGCCAGGATCGTGAAGCCGAAGTCGGTGGGCAGGCCCTCGGCGATGGACTGCCAGGACGCGCCGTTGTCGTCGGAACGGTAGACGCCCTTGTGGTTCTGGGCGTAGAGCTCGCCGTCGGCGTGGCCGCGCGCGACCTTGTGGACGCACTGGCCGAACTCCGGGTACTCGTCGTCGGGCATGAAGTACGCGCGGATGCCCGGGTTGGACGGCGCCCACGTCTCGCCCGAGTCCGAGGAGCGGTAGACACCACCAGCGCTCATGGCGACGAGGAGGTTCTCGGGGTGGCCGGCCTCGGGAATGATCGTGTGGACCGCTCCCCCGCCGAAGCCCGGCTCCCACTTCGGCCGGTGCGGGTGGTTCCAGAGCCCCCGGACCAGCTCGTAGTGCTCGCCGCGGTCGGTGCTGCGGAAGAGCGCGTGCGGCTCGACGCCGGCCCAGACGACGTCGTCGTCGTTGGGGTCGGGGGTCAGCTGCCAGACCCGCTCGAGCGCGGTGTCGGTGTCGGTGGGGAACGCGAGGGCCCGCTCGGCGCTCTCGGTCCACGTGCGTCCGGCGTCGGTGCTCACTTGGACGGTCGGGCCCCAGTGCCACGACTTGACGCCGGCGAGGACGGTCGTGCGACCGGCACGGGTGTCGATCGCGACCGACGCGACCTCGCTCATGAGGAAGTGCGGACCCTCGAGGGTCCACTCCGCGCGGTCGGCGCTCCGGGCGACCCACAGCCCCTTGCGCGTGCCGATGGCCACGATGGTCTCTGTCATGTTCACAGTGTCCACTACCCCACCGACAGCGACAAGGGTCCGACGCGCCGACGCGCCGCGCGCCGGGCTCCTCAGCCCGCGCCGGGGCGCGCCTCGATGACGACGTTGTCGAGCGGCCTGCCATCGCGCAGCGCCTCGACCTGCCGCCGCACGAGCGCGACGGCACGCGGACGCATCGCGTCGGTCGCCCCGCCGATGTGTGGCGTCACGAGGACGCCGGGCGTCGTCCAGAGCGGGTGGTCGGCCGGCAGCGGCTCGGGGTCGGTGACGTCGAGCCCCGCGCGCAGCCGGCCCGAGGCGCACTCGGCCAGGAGCGCGTCGGTGTCGACGACGGGTCCGCGGGCGACGTTGACGACCACGGCGCCGTCCGGCAGCAGCGCGAGGGCCTCGGCGTCGACGAGGCCGCGGGTGGCGTCGGTGAGCGGGACGATGACGACGACGACGTCGTGGTGCGGCAGCAGGTCGGGCAGCTCCTCGATGCCGTGGACCGTGTCGAGGAGGTCGTCCCCGGCACGGGCCCGGCTGGCGACGGCCGTCACCGACACCTCGAAGGGCAGGAGCCGGCGCACCACGGCCCGGCCGATGTTGCCGTAGCCGAGGACCAGGACCCGCCGGTCGGCGAGGGACCGACGCAGCACGAGCGGCTTCCACTCCCCCTGCGCCTGCGCGGCGGCGAACTCGGGGATCTCGCGGATCGAAGCGAGGGCCAGCGCGAGGGCCAGCTCGGCCGTGCTCGCGTCGTGCACGCCGGCCGCGTTGCACAGCGCGACGCCGGGCGGCACGTCGCCCGCGAACTGCTCGTACCCGGCGCTCTGCAGCTGCAGCGCCTCGAGCGCGTCGAGACCGGGCGTGACCTCGGCCAGGCTCAGCCGCGTCATGTAGGGCACGACGGCGAACCGGATCTCGGCGCCGCGCGGGTGAGGTTCCCGCATGTCCCAGACGACGAGCTCGACCCGGCCGTCGGCCGTGAGGTCGGCCAGCCGGTCGGCGTAGTCCTGCTCGGGGACGGACACGACGAGGCGCTCGGTGCTCATGCCCGAGACGCTACCCAGCCGCCCGGTGGCGTCGGACTAGGCTCCATCCCGTGGTCTCCCCCGACTCGCCCGACTCGCCCGACCCCCGCCCCGCCGACGCCACCGGACGCGTCGTGTCGGTCAACGTCGGCCGGCGCACGCCGCAGCCGTACACGAGCGCCGACGCCACCGCCATCGACAAGCACGCCACGGCGTCGGTCGAGGTCCGCGACCCCGGGCCGAAACACGGCGGCCTCGGCAGCGGCGTCGTCGGCGACGAGATCGGCGACCCGCGCCACCACGGCGGACGCCTCCAGGCGGTCTACGCCTACCCGCGCGAGGACCAGCTGTGGTGGGCCGAGCGCATCGGGCGGCCCATCGCCGCAGGCGAGTTCGGCGAGAACCTCACCATCGAGGGCATCGACGCCACCCACGCGCTCGTCGGCGAGGTGTGGCGCATCGGCACCGCGGTGCTGCGCGTCGAGGTCCCCCGGATCCCGTGCCGCACCTTCGCCGGGCACATGGACGAGCGGGGGTGGGTCAAGCGCTTCACCGAGGCGGGGCGCACCGGCGCCTACCTGTCCGTCACGGTCCCCGGGCGCATCACCACCGGCGACGTCGTCGACGTCGAGCGACCCGACCACGACATCGACCTGCTGACGCTCTTCCGCGCCTTCACCGGAGACCTCGACGCCACGCGTCGGGTCGTCGAGGCGAACGTCGTGGACGCCGAGGTGCAGGCCGACCTCGTCGACACGCTGCGTCGACGCGCGGGCTGACGCGCTCGCTCGCTGGGCGCCCCACCGCGGTGGTCGCGGGTGAGAATGGCACATGTCGCCGATCACCCGCCCGCCCGCTCGCGCCCGGCGCGCCCTGACCGGTCTCGCCGGCCTGGCCGCCGCGGCCCTGCTGACCACGGGGTGCTCGACGGCCCCCGAGGCCACCACCCCGGGGACCGGCCCGCCTGCCGACTCGTCGATCCCGACGAGCGTCGGACCACCGGCCACCTCCCCCGCCGCCACCGACAGGACGAGCCCGCCGACGAGCCCGCCGACGAGCACGACGCGCCCTCCGGCGACGCGTCCCGCCCAGCCCGCCGGGCCCGTCACGCTGCTCGGCGGCCTCGAGATCGCCTGGTCCGTCGCGGTGCTGCCCGACGGCCGCGCCCTGGTCTCCGAGCGCGACACCGGGCGGGTCCACCTGGTGCCGCGGCCCGGCAGCGGCGGTGCGCCGCAGGTCGTCGGCCGACTGCCGATCGTCCGCAGCGGCGGTGAGGGTGGCCTCCTCGGGCTCGCCGTGGCTCCCGACTTCGAGGCGGACCCGGTCGTCTTCGCCTACTACTCGACCGAGAGCGACAACCGGGTGGCGTCCGTGCCGTGGCAGGGCGGCCGGCTCGGCGACCCGGAGCCCGTGCTCACCGGGATCCCGCGCGGCACCAACCACAACGGCGGCCGCATCGCCTTCGGCCCCGACGGCTTCCTCTACGTCGGCACGGGTGACGCCGGCGACTCCTCGCTCTCGCAGAACCTCGGCTCGCTCGGCGGCAAGATCCTGCGCGTCACGCGCGAGGGCGACCCCGCGCCCGGCAACCCGTTCGGCGGGTCGCCGATCTGGTCCTACGGCCACCGCAACGTCCAGGGTCTCGCCTGGGACTCGCGAGGTCGCCTGTGGGCCAGCGAGTTCGGGGCCAGCACGTGGGACGAGCTCAACCTGATCCAGGCGGGGGCGAACTACGGCTGGCCGGAGGTCGAGGGGCGGGCCGACCGGGAGGGCTTCGTCGACCCGGTGGCCCAGTGGCCGACCTCCGAGATGTCGCCGAGCGGCATCACGGTCGGGCCCGACGGCGCCGTCTACCTGGCGGCCCTCCGGGGCCAGTCCGTCTGGCGGGTGCCGATCGGCGCCGACGGCCGGGCGGGGACCCCGACGCGCCACCTCCAGGGGACCTACGGACGCGTGCGCGACGTGCGCTTCGTCGACGGCCGGCTGTGGCTGACGACGAGCAACGGCGGGGGCGACCGGCTCGTGTCGCTACCGGCGAGCGCCGTCGGGGCCGCCTGAGCGTTCGGCGCGGCTAGCCTGAGGCGGGTGGTGGCAGCCGCGTCGCCACGCACGTCCCGCAGGTCGCACGTCACCCACGTCACGGACAGAGAGGCCCGGCACATGTCCTCCTACGACGAGATCCTCAGCCAGGTCCCGGTCGACCAGCTCGCCGCGCGGTTCGGCGTCGAGCCCGCCGAGATCGAGCAGGCGGCCCAGAGCGCCCTGCCGGCGCTCGTCGGCGGCCTGCACGCCAACGCCGGTGACCCGGCCGGCGCCAGCTCGCTGCTCGGCGCCCTCGGCGACCACCAGGGGCAGGTGGGCGGGCTCGACGACATCGACGAGGGCGACGGGCAGCGCATCGTCGGCAACATCTTCGGCGACAACACCGACCAGGTCGTCAGCCGGCTCGGTGGCTCCGGCTCCTCCGGCGGGCTCGTCGGCAAGCTGCTGCCGATCCTGGCCCCGATCGTCCTGTCGTGGCTCGCGAACCGCATCGGCCAGGGCGGGCTCGGTGGCCTCGGCGGGGTGCTCGGCGGCGGCTCGTCCGGCGACGCGCCGACGGGTGCGCCGGGACCCGCCTCGGGCGGCCCGGCCTCCTCGCCGGAGTCCGGCCCCCTGTTCCCGGGCGGCCAGGGCGCCGGCAGCGCGCCGGTGCAGCCGCCCGCCGGGGCCCCCGACGCCCCCACCGACG
>NZ_MLJO01000050.1 GCF_001956915.1 Intrasporangium flavum
ACACCCGCACCGGATCCACCGTGAGCCGGCGGGCCGCCTCCCGCTTGCTCGGGCGCCCGCCCTGCTCGGCCTTGCGGAACCGCGCCGCGAGGGCCTTGGCGCCCAGGGCCCGCACGTGGTTGGTCTCCCAGTCCTCGGCCAGGTCGAGCCGCACGCCGTCGACGAGCAGCTCGACGGTGCCCGTGGCCGGCACCCAGAGGATGCGCTCCCACATGACCGTGGCGCCGAAGAAGTCCATCCGGCGCGTCTTGGCGTGCAGCGGCGCCAGGGGCACGCCGCGCGAGCGGAACTGCTCGGTGGGCGGCTCGCCGATGTAGCGGTATCGCAGCCGCACGACGTGGGTGGCGCGGTCGTAGCGGTCGGTGACGGCGTACGGGGTGTGCCAGTCGCCGGTGCCCAGCCCGTGCAGCAGGATGTCGCGCCAGTGCGGCTGCAGCTTGCGGATCGTGAAGGAGTCGACGACGTCGGGCGTCAGCTCGTCGGCGATCTCGCGCAGCGTGCGCCGGAACGAGGCCCCGAGGTCGCCGTCGATGGCCGAGGCCGAGCTGGCCATGGCGTCCTCGGAGGAGAAGTACCACGACAGGTCGTAGAGCACCGTGTTCTGCAGCCACAGGGGGACCGCGCCCCACTGCCGCCTCGCGTCGGTGAGGAGGGCGAGGTAGCCCTCGCGCGGCACGACGCCGTAACGACCGGTGGCCGAGATGCCGGTCTGCAGCGTCGAGGACTGGTCGGCCCGCTTGCGGTAGTAGTACTCGGCCGAAGCGAGGAACCCGGTGCGCCGCGTCGGGGCGGCCATGAGGTAGCGGGCCGCGAAGTCGCCGTCCTCGAAGTTCGGGCGCAGCCGGTGGTTGAAGCGCAGGTCGCCGACGAGGTCGCGGCGCATCACCGAGGTGGTGGCGCTGTTCGGGATGAAGGAGGTGGCCACGTCGAGGTCGACGAGGGCGTCGCCCTGGGTGAACATCTTGGCCCGCGGGTGCTTGGCGAGGGCGCCGGTCGCCTCCATCCGCAGCACCATGTTCGTCGAGACGAAGCAGACCTCCGGGTGGCGCGCCACGAAGGCCGCGACCGAGGAGAGGTAGCCGGCGTTGACGGTGTCGTCGGGGTCGGTGAAGGTCACCCAGTCGCCGGTGGCGTGCTCGAGCCCGGCGTTGCGGGCGGCGGCCTGGCCGGCGTTCTCCTGGGTCAGCACGACGACCTCGAAGGGCGCCCGCTGCGCCCACGCCCGCAGCACGGCGAGGCTGTCGTCGGTCGAACCGTCGTCGACCGCGACGACCTGCAGCAGGGAGAGGTCGTAGTCCTGCTGCTCGAGCGAGGCGAAGAACTCCGGCAGGTAGCGCGCGACGTCGTACACCGCCGACACGATCGAGAACGAGGGCCCTGCGGCATCGGTCGGCTGCTGCCGCTCCTGCCGGCGCTCCCGTTCCTGCTGGTGCTGCTGGTCGGTCTCCGTCGCTGCGCCCATGTGTCGTCCCCTTCCGGCCATGACGCGAGCCACGGCGGAGGGCACACACCACCACAAAGCGGGTGACGCGTCCCGTGCCGCGGCCGTACGCCGCTCATGGTAGACGGGGCGTCCGGGAGCCGCCCGAGCGCCACCCGGACGCCGGCCGGGAGACCGGTGAGCCCGGGTGGGGTGCCCGCTGCCGCCGCCCGGCGACGGGCGTGGCGGCAGCGGGGCGAGGGCTCAGCCGGCCGGGCTCAGCTCGGGGGCGTCGGCGGCCACGGCTCCCTTGAGCTCGGGGGCCGGGCGGTCGAGGGCCT
>NZ_MLJO01000051.1 GCF_001956915.1 Intrasporangium flavum
GCGACGCCGACCCCGACCGCAGCCAGACCAGCCCCGACACCGTGCCCACCGCGGCCACCGCGTCGGCCGACGCCCGACGCGGCCTGCAGACCCGCGACCTCAGCCGGTTCGCCTACCTGTCGATTGCGGCGGCGATCGTCACCATCACCCTCAAGGTCATCGCGTGGCGGCTCACCGGCTCGGTCGGCCTGCTCTCCGACGCCGCCGAGTCGGTCGTCAACCTCGTCGCCGCCGTCGCCGTCCTCGTCGCCCTCAAGGTCGCGGCCATGCCGGCCGACAAGAACCACCACTTCGGCCACACCAAGGCCGAGTACTTCTCGGCGGCCATCGAGGGGGTCATGATCTTCGTGGCCGCGGTCGTCATCATGTGGTCCTCCGTCGACCGGTTCCTGCACCCCCAGCCGATCGAGAACGTCGGCATCGGCCTGGCCATCTCCGTCGTCGCCTCGGCGGTCAACGGCGGCGTGGCCGTCGTCCTGCTGCGCGCCGGTCGCCGCTACCGCTCGCTCACCCTCACGGCCGACGGCAAGCACCTCATGACCGACGTCTGGACCTCCGCCGGCGTCGTCGTCGGCGTCCTCGTCGTCGCCCTCACCGGCATCGAGCGCCTGGACCCCCTCGTGGCCTTCCTCGTCGGGCTCAACATCGTCTGGACCGGCTGGAAGCTCATCCGCGAGTCCACCGAGGGCCTGATGGACATCTCGATGTCCAAGGAGGACAACGCTGCGATCGCCGACATCCTGTCGCGCTTCGTCACCTCCGAGGTGCACTTCCACGCCCTGCGCACGCGCGAGTCGGGCCACCACCGGTTCGCCGAGGTGCACGTGCTCGTCCCCGGCGCGTGGACCGTCACCAAGGGCCACGACCTCGTCGAGGAGGTCGAGGCCGCGGTGCACCGCGAGTTCGGCGACATCGCCCTGACCTGCCACCTCGAGCCGCGCGAGGACCCCCGCGCGTACGGCGACTACTCGGCCGAGTTCCCCGTGCCGACGCACGAGGACATCCTCGCCGCGCACGACGCCGACACCTCCTCAGGAGGCTCGACGCGGTGAGCGCCACGCACGTCGTCGTCCCCTCGCCCATCGGCGACCTCACGGTCGTCGCCGAGGACGGCGCCGTGACGCACCTGCTCATGGACGCCGCGAAGTACCGTCCGGGCGACGACGTCCTCGGCGGGCCGGGCGACCCCGCCGACGAGCCCTTCGCCGCCGCCGCGGTCCAGCTCGCCGCGTACTTCACCGGCGCCCTCACCGAGTTCGACCTGCCGCTCGCGCCCCGGGGCGACGCCTTCCACCAGAAGGTGTGGGCCCTGCTGCGCCAGATCCCCTACGGCGAGACCCGCAGCTACGGCGACCTCGCCCGCGCCCTCGGCGACCGCAACCTGGCCCAGGCCGTCGGCACCGCCAACGGCCGCAACCCGATCGCGGTCGTCGTGCCGTGCCACCGCGTCATCGGCGCCGACGGCTCGCTCGTCGGGTACGCGGGCGGCCTCGAGCGCAAGCGGTTCCTCCTCGCCCTCGAGGAGCCCGGCGCCGACGACGCCGGCCGCCTCTTCTGACCGCTCCCCGGGCTCCCCGTCCGGCCGCTCCCCTCTCTCCATCGAGTGAGCAGCTCGTCCCATCGGTCACACTGGGCACCTCACACTTCCGGGGGCCGGAGCGTCTACAGGGCATGAAGCGACCGTTCGAGCAGGCCGTCACCGAGCACGGGGCCGTCGTGCTGCGCGTGTGCCGTGCCGTCCTCGGCCCGACCGAGGCCGACGACGCGTGGTCCGAGACGTTCCTCGCGGCCCTGCGGGCCTGGCCCGACCTGCCCGACGACGCGAACGTCCGGGCGTGGCTCGTCACGATCGCCCACCGCAAGGCCGTCGACGTCGCCCGCGCGGGCGCACGGCGCGCCCACCCGGTGGCCGACGTGCCCGAGACCACCGCCCCACGCGGCGACGAGCCCGACGCCGCCCTCGCCGAC
>NZ_MLJO01000052.1 GCF_001956915.1 Intrasporangium flavum
AGACCTCGGCGCGGCCGCCGACGACGCCGCCGGCGCTCGGCGAGAGCGGGTACACCGCCGGCGCCGTGCGCGAGACCTCCATCGTCGAGTCGGCGCGGAAGACCTTCACCGACAGCGGCGGGACGCTGACCGTCACGCGACCGGACGCGTCGGCGCGCACCGCACCGGGGCCACCGAGCAGCGAGCTGAACTTCGAGCGCGCCGAGTAGGTCTGGAAGGTCGCCTGCTTCGTCGTCGTCGCGTTGTTGGCCACGACAAGGTACTCGCGCTTGGCGGCCTTGTCGATGCGGCTGATCGCGTAGATGCCGGCGCTGTCGCTGGCGTAGCGGTGCACCTGCGCGCCGTCGGCGAGCGCCGGGTTGGCCTGGCGCAGCGCGGCGAGGGCGGCGATGCTCCGGTAGAGCGGGGCGCTCGTGTCGTAGTGCGAGCCGGTGCCGGCCTTGTCGGGGCTGCCGACGATGGTGTCGTCGGCGTAGTCGGCCGTCTGCGTGGCGAACATGTCCTGGCGGGCGCGCTTGTCACCGAAGTCGGTGGTCGGGCCGGTGAAGCCCTGCTCGTCGCCGTAGTAGACGACCGGCTGGCCGCGGGTCAGGAACATCAGCGACGTGGCGAGCCGGTCGCGGTCGA
>NZ_MLJO01000053.1 GCF_001956915.1 Intrasporangium flavum
GTACGTCGTCGGCGACGTCGCCGCCCTCGGCGCGTGGCAGCCGGCCCAGGCCATCAAGCTCGACCCGGCCACCTACCCGGTGTGGCGCCGCACGGTGAGCCTTCCGGCGGGCACGGCGGTGCAGTACAAGTACCTGCGCAAGGACGCGTCGGGTGCGGTGACGTGGGAGAGCGGCGCCAACCGCGCCGCGACCGTCCCGGCGTCGGGCACCCTCCAGCTGGGCGACACCTGGCGACCCTGACAGACCCGCCGACGTCCACGCGGATAGGGACGACGCCCCGCCCGGCCACCCGCCGGGCGGGGCGCCGTCGCAGCGTCCGGAGGCCTACGGTGTCGCCATGGCATCTGCGCAAGGAAACCTCGAGTGGGTCCCGGCGGGGGAGCGACCCGACCTGCTGGCCGAGCCCGTGGCCGCCGCCCTGACGCTCGTCCCCGACGCCCGTGTCGCGCCGATCGACGCGGAGCTCGCCGACACGGCGGCCTTCTGCGCGGCCTACGACGTCGCGCCCGAGGCGTCGGCCAACTGCGTCGTCGTCGAGGCGCGGCGCG
>NZ_MLJO01000054.1 GCF_001956915.1 Intrasporangium flavum
GACGGCCCAGCAGGTGACCCTGCTGACCTGGCCGGCCGGCTCGGCCGACCAGCCCGTGTCGACGGCGCGCCGTACCGCCATGACGCGCTCGACCGACGGCTCGTGGTCGACGTCGCTGGGCAGCGCGGGCCGCAACGCCCGCTACCTCTACGAGCTCAAGGTGTGGGCGCCGAGCACGCAGAAGGTCGAGACGAACGTCGTCACCGACCCCGCGTCGGTGGCGCTGACCCCCGGCTCGACCCGCTCGGTGGCCGTGGACCTCAGGGACCCGGCGTTCATGCCCTCCGCGTGGCGCACGACGCCGTCGCCGCGCCTGGCCAAGGACGTCGACTCGACGATCTACGAGCTGCACGTGCGCGACTACTCGATGAGCGATGCCAAGGTGCCGGCCGCCCTGCGCGGCAGCTACCTCGCCTT
>NZ_MLJO01000055.1 GCF_001956915.1 Intrasporangium flavum
GGTGGTGGGTGGGGCCACCGTCGGGGCGGAGCAGGCGGTGAGGGCCGCCAGGACGGCGAGGCCGAGGGCCGCTGCCGGCACCCTCATCGTGCCAGCGGGTCGGTCACGACCTCGTACGGGCCGGAGGCGACCGCCTCGTCGAACTTGCTGTCCACGTAGAGGGTCCGCCCATGCAGCGTCTTGGCGGTCGTCAGCACCCGCGTGGGGTCGGTGGCCTGCTGCGCGAGGAGGCGGGCGGTGCGCCCGTCGGCCGACAGGTGCAGCGTCGCGACCTTGCGGGCGAAGTTGCGCACGACCGTGAGGCGGGAGCCCTGCAGCACGAGGCCGTCCGCGTCGGTCAGGTCGGCCGGCGCTGCGTCGCCGGTGTCGACGCGCGTGGCGGCCCCGGTGGCGAGGTCGAAGCGCCACAGGATGCCGACGTTGCCCTGGGCGACGACGAGCGCGGAGCGGTCGGCGCTGACGACGATGCCGCCGAGGTTGAAGCCCGCCGACGTCGTGATGGTGCCGGTGGCGTCGGCCCAGCGGGTCACCGTCCAGTCGCCGCCGTCGAGGGCGACGCGGTACAGCTGCGGCGCGTTGGAGTTGGTGAAGTATGCGGCGCCGTCGGGGCCGATGGCGACGTCGTTGAGGAAGACGTTTTCGCCGGGGGCCCGGAGCGCGGCGAGCAGCTCGCCCCCGGCGGAGTAGACCCAGAGGTCGGGGCGGCCGGTCCCGATGCCGTTCGGTCCGC
>NZ_MLJO01000056.1 GCF_001956915.1 Intrasporangium flavum
CCCGCCGAGGCGAGCCCGGCGATCGTCGCGGCGGCGAGGAACTCGCCGGACGCGCGCGGGTCGCGCCCGACGACGGCCACGGGACGGTGCCCGTTGAACTCCCCGACCTCACCGAGCACGTGCGCGGCCGCGACCGACAGGTCGAGGGCCAGCTCGGCGGTGATGTCCTGGTTGGCGATGCCACGGACGCCGTCCGTGCCGAAGAGTCGAGCCACGTGTTGTGCCTTCCCGGTCGGGTGGCCCGCCGGCCGACCCAGGTCATGTGCTCGCACGACGATACCTCCAGTACGCGCCGGCCACCGCATGAGCCGGACGCGGCCCGGTCCCTCCCGGTTGCGACCGTTTCGCCCGGGACGGCCCGGCCGGAAGTGGCAGGCAACTGGCAGGCTTCTCCCACCACTTTCACAGACGGGCGCCACGACGATGGCCGGCATCCCGCCTTCCCTCGGGAGTCCCCTGTGAAAGGACCCGCATGAGCCCCCGACGTTCCCGCCGCCTCTCGGTCGCCGTCGCCGTCTCGGCAGCCGCGCTCACCCTCGGCACGGCCTTCGGCGCCACGAGCGCCACCGCGAGCAGCCCCGACGCGGCACCCGCCGTCTCGGGCGGCGTCACCGACCCCTACTCCCCCGCCTACGGCCACCCCTACCGCCACGGCTCCGTCCCGACCCGCGAGCTCAACACCCAGATGCACCGCTGGGAGGCCCAGACCAAGGGCTCGCGCGCCACCGCGAGCAAGACGCTGTCCTACGGCGGCGCCGTGGACGGCATCGGGGTCACGAGCGGAACCCCGAAGGTCTACCTCGTCTTCTGGGGCAGCCAGTGGGGCACCCAGGGCACCGACGCGTCGGGCAAC
>NZ_MLJO01000057.1 GCF_001956915.1 Intrasporangium flavum
GCAGGCCGGTGTCGACGTCGTAGACGAAACCGGCCACCTGGGTGCCCTTGGCGATGAGCGGGTGCGAGCGCACCCGGGCGAGGTCCTCGCGCAGCGCACGCTCCTGGTCGGCGATGGCGTGGAAGTGCATCCACGACGCGTCCTCGCCGGCGCTCTCGCCGACCTTCTCGCGCAGCTCGGCCTCGGTGTTCGAGGCCATGGCGCAGCGGGTGTGCGGCACGACGAGGATGCGCTCGACGCCGAGCAGGTGCGTGGCGAG
>NZ_MLJO01000058.1 GCF_001956915.1 Intrasporangium flavum
GCTCGCCGACGAGCTCGAGGACCGCATCGAGGCCCGGCTGCGCGCCGACTGGCAGCGACCCGTCGGCGGCGCCGTCGGCCGCATCACCCCGCTGGTCGACGGCGCCGACCGCTACGTCGCGCACCTGCTGTCCGTGCTGCCGCACCGCCTCGACGGCCTCCACGTCGTCATCGACGCCGCCCACGGCGCCGCGTCCGAGGTGGCCCCCCGCGTCTTCCGCGAGGCTGGGGCCGCGGTCACGACGATCGGCTGCGAGCCCGACGGCATCAACATCAACGACGGCTTCGGCTCGACGCACACCGAGGCCCTCCGGGCGGCCGTCCTCGAGGCGGGCGCCGACCTCGGCATCGCCCTCGACGGCGACGCCGACCGC
>NZ_MLJO01000006.1 GCF_001956915.1 Intrasporangium flavum
AGGACGCCCACTGGGCCGACCACTCCTCGCGAGACCTGATGACCGTGCTGCTGACGCGCGGGTTCTCCACCGACGTATCGCTCGTCGTCACCTACCGCTCCGACGACCTGCACCGCCGCCACCCGCTCCACGAGACGCTCGCCGTCTGGGCCCGCATCGCGGGGCTCGAGCGCATCGAGCTCGCCCCGCTGCCCGACGACGCCGTCCGTGAGATCGTCGCCCACCTCGAGGGCGCGCCCACCGACACCGGCACCGCCGACGAGATCGCCCACCGCGCCCAGGGCAACCCGTTCTTCGCCGAGGAGCTCGTCGCGAGCGCCGCCGCCGGCCAGGCGCTGACCGGTGGCCTGAGCCGGGTGCTGCGCGCCCGCGTCGAGCAGCTCGACGACACCGCCCAGCGCGTCCTGCGAGCCATCGCCCTCAAGGGCGGGGTCTACCTCGGCCACGAGCTGCTCGCCCGCGTCGTCGACCTCCCCGACGCCGAGCTCGAGGCCGCGCTCGCGGCCGCGGTCGAGCACCACGTCCTCGAGACCCGCTGGCCGCCGGCGTACACGTTCCGGCACGCGCTCCTCGGCGAGACGGTCGCCGACTCGCTCCTGCCCGGCGAGCGGCTGCGCCTGCACCGGGCGTACGCGTCGGTGCTCGCCGAGCACCCCGGGCTGGCCCCGGCCTCCGAGCTGGCCCGGCACGCGGCCGCCGTCGGCGACCTCACCACCGCCGTCGCCGCGAGCCGGCGCGCCGCGGAGTCCGCCATGAGGATGGGCGGCCCCCAGGACGCGCTCCTGCACCTCGAGCGGGCGCTCGAGTGGCTCGACGAGGACGACCCGCAGCGCGACGAGGTCACGCTCCGTGCCTCGGAGGCCGCGGCCGTGGCCGGCGACTCCGTCCGGGCCGTCGACCTGCTCCGCGACCGGCTCGCCCACCCCGGGCGGGCCCAGCGTCCCGAGCTGCGCGCCGACCTGCTCGCCGCCCTCGTCCACGTCGGCCGCAACCTCGACGTGCCGCTCGACTTCGTGGCGCTCACCGACGAGGCGCTGGCCCTCGTCGAGCCGCCGACGCCCGACGAGCGTCGCGTCCGCGTCCTGTCGGCCCGGCTGCAGGCCCTCATCGACCTCGGGCTGTGGATCGACGCGTCGGTCGTCGGCGACGAGGTCTCGGTGCTCGCCGAGAAGCTCGGCCTGACCGGCCAGCTCGCCGTCGTGCGCACCATCCAGGCCCGCGTGCTCGAGGTGCAGGAGGACCTCGACGCCGTCGAGGAGCACCTGCGCGGCGTCATCGCCGGGCTCGACGCCGACGACCCGCTGCGCCTGCGCGCCCAGCACCAGCTCGCCTCCCTGGCGCACCGGCGGGGCGACCTCCCGCTCGCGCTCGAGCGCTACGACGCCGGGGCCGAGCTGGCCCGCCGGATGAACCGCGAGTGGGCACCGTGGGGCCAGGAGTGCCGGATGCTCGGCGGGCTCACGGCCTACGAGCTCGGCGACTGGGACGGCGCGCTCCGGCGTCTCGACCTCGGCGAGGCGCCGGCGCCCGAGCCGGGCGGCACGATCTTCACCGGGGCGAGGCTGCACGTCGACGCGGGCCGCGGCGAGTCCGTCGACGCCGACCTCTTCGCGCGGCTGCGGCGCTGGTGGCCCTACGACGGCCTCGCCGTCGTGCTGTCGGTGATGCCCGGCATCGACCTCCTCGGCGACGCCGGTCGACCGGACGAGCTCGTCGACCTCGTCGAGGACGCCCTCGGCCGGCTCGACGCCGCGTGGGGCGAGTACCACGCGGTGGTTCGGCTCGCCGCCCTCGTCGGCGGCCAGGCCGCAGCGGCGGCACCGGTCGCCGACCCCGCCGTCCGCGACCGGATGGTCGCCCTGACCGAGCGGCTCCTCACCCGGGCCCGGCGCATCGGTGGCCTCAAGCCCGCCGTCGAGCGCGCCAGCCGGCCGAAGTTCGAGCGGTCCGAAGCCAGCGACCTCGAGCGCACGAGCCGCGAGACGTGGGCCTGGCTGGCGCGCGCCGAGGCCGAGGCCCTGCGGCTGCGGCGCGCCACCGACCTCGACGACCCGCCCGCCGGGGACGACCTCGTGGCGGCCTGGCGCACGAGCGTCTCGGCGTTCGAGCGCTACGGCCACGTGTACGAGACCGCCCGGTCACGGGCCCGGCTCGCCGCCGCCCTCCACGCCGTCGGCGACGACGCCGCCGCCCGGCAGGAGGCGGCCGCCGCGCGGGAGGTGGCGACGCGTCTCGGTGCCCAACCGCTGCTCGCCGAGCTCGACCGAACGTTCCCGGCGGAGGCCGGGTCACGACCCTCCGGCTCGGCGGCCCTGACGGCCCGCGAGCAGGAGGTGCTCGAGCTGCTCGCGCGGGGCCTCACCAACGGGCAGATCGGCAAGCAGCTGTTCATCAGCACCAAGACGGTCTCGGTGCACGTGTCCAACCTGCTGGCCAAGCTCGGCGCGAGCGGCCGCACCGAGGCCGCGGCCATCGCGCGGCGCCGCGGGCTCGTCGGCTAGCGGCGGACTCGACTCAGGGACGGGCCGGCTCGGGGAGCGCGGCGAGCAGCTCCTCGGTCGTCGTGACCTCCCCGATGCGGGGGAAGACGTGTGACACGGAGTGGTCGTGGGCCGCGGCGCTGCGGTCGCTCATCGCGTCGGACACGAGGACGACGTTGAAGCCGAGCTCGTGGGCGAAGCGCGCCGTGGACTCGACCCCGGCGCTCGTCGCGACGCCGGTGAGCACGACCTGGGTGACGCCGCGGTCGCGCAGGTACGACTCGAGCGACGTGCCGGTGAAGGCTCCCCACGTCTGCTTCGTGACGAGCTCGTCCTCGGGCTGCACGTCGAGCTCCGCCACGAGCTCGGCGAAGTCGGCGCCGAAAGCGGGGCGGGGCGCCCCGGCCTGCTGCGCGTCGGTGCGGCCCGGAGCGCCACCGGTCACGTTGACGAGCACGACGGGCAGGCCGCGGGCGCGGAAGGCCGCGGCGAGGTCGCCGCTGCGGCGCACGACGGCGTCGAGGTCGTGGGCGGCCGGGACGGCGAGGATGCCCTTCTGCAGGTCGATGACGACGAGGGCGGGGGTCGGGTCGAGGGTGCTGAGCGGCACGGGTTCTCCTTCTTGTCGAGGGCGGCCGATCGCGGTCAGCGACCGGTCGGCGAGGGTGACGGCGAGCATGAGGGCGGCGGCCACCGCGGCGAAGACGGCGATCTCGTGCAGCCCGTCGCTGTCGGCGGACGCGCCGAGGAAGTGCCCGGTGGCGGCGGACGCGAGGACGGCGCCGACGTACATGAAGGTGCGCAGCAGGCCGGCCGAGGCACCGAGCCGCTGAGGGTCGGCCTGGTGGTACACGGCGTTCTGGTTGGCGAGGTTGAGCAGCCCCTGCGGCACCCCGAGCAGCAGCACGACGACGACGAGCAGCCACACGGCGCTGTGCCCGCCGAGCAGCAGCATGAGCACCGCGGCGACGACCTGCAGCGTGCCGCCGACCATGAGCTTGCCGCGCACGGCGGCGTGACGCCCGGTCAGCGTCGACACGATGATCGCCGTGCCGAACATGGGCAGGAGCAGCAGCCCGGCCTGCGACGGCTCGAGCCCGCGGCCCTCCTCGAGCCACTGGGTGAAGCCGTAGAGGACCGAGTAGCTGACGACGGCGGTCAGCAGCATCCGCACGTAGGTGAGCCCGAGCGGACGGTTGCCGCGGACCACGCCGAGCGGGCCCAGCGGGTCGCGTCGGCCCGGTCGCGTCGGCTCCCGTCGGGGCGCCCTGGACACCCCGAGCGCTCCGGTGCCGCGCGGCAGGCGGGTCGCGCCGAGCACGAGGCAGGCGACCGACAGCGGGACGTTGACGGCGAAGGTCGCGCGCCAGCCGCCGACGCCGATGAGCAGGCCGCCGAGGGTGGGGCCGATGACGGCCACGGTCTGGTTGGCCACGGCGAGCGTCGTCAGGATGCCGTTCGGGGAGTCCTGGCCGGTGCGCTCGGCCTCGCGGCGGATCAGGTGCATCGAGGCCGGGTAGCCGGCGCACGTGCCGAGGCCGAGCACCACCCGGGCCACGACGAGCCAGCCGAGGCCGGGCGCCACCATGCCCAGCACGCCGGCCGCGCCGACCATCGCCGTGCCGACGAGGTAGGGCGCGCGGGGACCGAAGCGGTCGACGAGCCGGCCCACGACGGGCTGCCCGATGGCCGTGGCGACGTAGAGCGACGAGATGAGCCAGGCGGTCTGCGCCGGGGCGGCGCCGAGGTCGCGCCCGATCGGGACGAGCGAGATGGCGATGATCGAGCTGTTGACGGGGTTGAGGACCGACCCGAGCACCATGGGCGCGACGAGCCGGCGGTCGAAGCCCGACCGGTCGCGCGGGGCGCGGCGACGCAGGAGATCCTTAGTAACCCTAACCATTTCTTTAGGTACACTAAGCACTTGTGACGCGCAGATCAAGTGCCGGGTCGGATGCCGAGCTCGTCCTGGCCGTCAAACGGGCGGTGAGCCGCTTCTACACGCGGATCCGGTCCGAGCGCCCGCCCGGCGACCTCGGCGACGGCGCGCTCGAGGTGCTGGCGCGCGTCGAGAAGTACGGCCCCTTCTCCCTCACCGACCTCAGCGACTTCTACCGCGTCACTCCGGCGTCGATGAGCCAGACGGTCAACCGCCTCACCTCGAGCGGGTACGCCGAACGGGTCCGCGACGCCGCCGACGGCCGACGCGTGCTCATCGCCGCGACCGAGGAGGGCGCGCGGCTCTCGGTGGCTGCCCGCGGGCAGCGCGACGCGTGGATCTCCGGCCACCTCGGCGTCCTCGACGACGCCGACCGCGAGGTGCTCAGGCGCGCGAGCGAGCTGCTCCTCCGGATGGCCGACGCGCGGGAGTGACGTCGGCGACGTCGGCGCCGGGGCGCGACCGACGCAGCCCGGGCGTCAGCGCGACCGACACGACGACAGACGCGACGGCCATGACCCCCATGGCCCGGGCCGCGGCGTCCGGGCCGACGCCGAGGGCGCTCGCGACCGTGCCACCGAGGAGGGCGCCGACGGCCTGGCCGACCATGAGGCCGGTGCCCTGCAGGCCGAACACCTGGCCGCGCGCCTCGGCGTCGGTGTGGGTGACGAGTCGTTCCTGCAGCGGCAGGCTGGCGGAGTAGCCCGCCGACGCGACGAACGCGAGCGCGGCGGCGAGGGGCAGCGAGGGCACGACGAAGAACGCCAGGTAGGGCACCGCGAGCAGCAGCCGAAGCGGCCCGATCAGCTTGTCCCGCAGCGGGATCGACAGGAACCGCCCGACCACGACATCGCCGATGAGCATGCCTGCGGCGGTGACCGCGAAGAGGTAACCGGCGCGCTCGCCCGCGAACGGTACGAAGAGCGCCTCGCAGCCGACGATGAGGCCGTTGGGCACCCAGAGCGTCAGGTAGATCGGTCGGACGACCCGGGAGCCGAGGAGGCGGCGGTTGACCTCGCGGGTGCGCTTCACGATGGAGGCGCCGGCGTGCCGTGGCGGGTGGTCGGAGAGTCCGAGGCGCAGCAGCAGCACGGCGACGAGAAGGGCCCCGGCGGCACCGAGGAAGAGCTGGGTCGTCGAAAAGGCGATGAGGAGCAGGCCGCCGATGCCGTAGCCGACGATCTGCATGCCGCCGACGGCGATGTTCATCGTGGCCCGGCCGAGGATGAAGCCGTCGGGCGGCAGGATGTCGGAGACGAGCGCCATCATGCTGCCGCCGAGGGCCGAGGTGATGAGCGGGCCGACCGCGAGGAGCACGAAGCGCCAGCCCCAGGGCAGGCCGGGGATCGCCTGGAGCAGGTCGGAGACGAGCGTCGTGCTCGTGACGAGGACGAGGGCGGTGCGCGGCCGCACGAGGTCGGACCCGGAGCCGAAGAGCGTCTGGCCGACGATCCGCATGAGCGGCGCGCCGAACATCGACAGCGCGGTGAGCACGGGCGATCCGGTGGCGGCGTACGTGATGGTCCCGAGCGCGAGCGACGCGACGGAGTACGCGCCGATGTTGAGGCACTGGACGAGGAAGAGGACACGGAACTCGGGCACGGCGAACAGCTGTCGGTACGTCTGCACCGGCACACGGTGCCCGACGCCGGCGCCTCGGCGCTAATGTTTCGGTTCGAGGCGAAAGGTGGTGGGTGTGGGGACCTGGCAGATCTCGGCCGACCTGCTCGCGCGGAGCCGGTTCGTCGTCTCGCCGCGCATCGAGACCGTCGGCGCCCTCAACGACCTCGTCCGCCCGTCCGACCCCGAGGGGCGGGCCCTCGCAGCCGCCCACGGCGAGGCCTTCCGCGCCATGCTCGACGCACACCCGGTGCGGCAGGTGGTCCTCGACCACAGCTGGCGGCCGCAGTGGATCTCGGACTGGCTCTGCCTGCCCCCGGTCGCGCCCACGTCGGGCACCCGCACCTTCGCCGAGGAGCTCGACGACGTGCGCGACCTCGGCGACGACCACCTGCGCACGTGCCTCGCCGAGAGCTCGCCGACCGGCCACCTGCCCGACGTGCTGCTCCGCGACGGCGTCACCGAGCACGCCGCCGACCTCCTCGAGTGGGTGTGGACGCACGTCCTCGCCACCGACTGGGCACGCCGCGAGCGCATCCTGCGCGCCGACGTCGTCGCCCGTACCTCACGCCTCGCCTCCCAGGGCTGGGCCGCCGTCGTCCGCGATCTCGGCCGCGACCGCGAGTGGGTCGGCGACGGCCACCTGCGGATCAACCACTACGACCTGCCCTCGCGCGTCCTGCCCGATGACGCCGACCTCTTCTTCGTGCCGGTCAACCACAAGGCGCGGTGGGTCGGGTGGCTGCTGCCGCGTCGGTACGCCGTGTACTACCCCGTCACCGGCGCGCTCGCCCGCGTCGACGCCGGCGCCCCCGACGGCCTCGAACGGCTCGTCGGCCGCTCGCGCGCCAGCCTGCTCGTCGCCCTCGAGTCCCCCAGCAGCACGACGGGACTCGCTGCCACGACGGGGATGGCGCTCGGGACGGTCGGCGACCACCTCAAGGTGCTCCTCGCCGCCGGCGTCGTGCTCCGACGCCGCTCGGGACGTGAGGTCCTCTACTGGCGCACGGCTCTCGGTGACGCCCTCGTCGCGTCCGGCGCCGGGTAGTTCTCCCCATGTACGTGCGGCCCGAGGGCCCCTAGCGTCGGCGCGGGCAGGAGCACCTGCCCTCCACCACACGGAACACAGGGGTAGTCATGTGTGAGCTCCACGAAGACCTCGGCAGCACCGGCGCGGCGGCCTCGCCGCTCACCGAGGGCGTCGGCCGGCGGACGCTGATCCGCGGCGCGGGCGGCCTCCTCCTCGGCGGCGGCCTCGTCGCCGCCACCGCGACCGCCGCGAGCGCCGCCACCTCGCAGAACGGCTGGCCGGCCGGCTCGACCTCGCAGATCCCGATCGTCGGCCTCACGGTCGGTGGCGTCACCTTCCCCGCCGGCGTCCGCAGCGGCCAGGTGCACACGATCCTCGCCTACGTCGCGGGCCGGTTCGACCGCGAGGTCGAGGCGCTCGTCAAGGGCTGGTGCTGGGGCCACAGCTACCGCGTCATCTCCGGCAGCACGAGCCTGTCGAACCACTCGAGCGGCACCGCCATCGACTGCAACGCCCCGCGCCACCCGCTCGGCAAGTCGGGCACCTTCTCGTCCGCGCAGCGCTCGAAGATCCACGCCATCGTCGCCTCGTGCAACGGCGTCGTCCGCTGGGGCGGCGACTACTCGGGCCGCAAGGACGAGATGCACTTCGAGATCAACGTGCGTCCGGGCGACCCGCGGATCGCCCAGCTGGTCAAGAAGATCGGCGGCGGCAGCACCCCGACTCCCGCGCCGATCGCCTGGACCACGGTCAAGCGCGGCGCCAGCGGCTTCCGCACCACGGCGATCCAGCACCTGCTGCGCCAGCGCGGCTACTCGCTCACCGTCGACGGCGTCTTCGGCGCCGGCACCGAGAGCAAGGTCAAGGCCTTCCAGTCCTCGCGCAAGCTCGTCGCCGACGGCGTCGTCGGGCCGAAGACGTGGACCGCCCTCGTCGTCACCGTCCAGCGCGGCTCGAAGGGCCAGGCCGTCGTCGCCGCACAGAAGCTGCTGACCCACCGCGGCTACAGCCTCACGGCCGACGGCGTCTTCGGGTCGATGACGGCGACGAAGACGCAGGCCTACCAGTCCACCCACGGCCTCACCGCCGACGGCGTCGTCGGTACGCGCACCTGGGCCAAGCTGACGGCCTGAGAGTTCGCCGTCCGTTCACCACCACCCGGCCCTCGGCAGGACTAGCGTCACGCGTGTCGCCGTCCATCGATGGAGAAGGGCAGGGCACATGGCAGAAGACTGGGCAGCAGACGTCAGGAAGTACTCGCCGAACGCCGACGACGCCGCGATCAAGGGCATCGTCCGACACTGCGGCATCGCACTCCAGAAGCGCGACTCCGCGCTCGTGTCGTTCAGCGACGCGTCGGAGACCGACCGGGTCCGGGACGGCTTCATGAAGAAGAAGCTCGGGCTCACCGACTCCGACGCCGACCTCGACGCCGCGCTCGCCGAGGTCGGCAAGACCATGAGCGCGGACCGCACGAAGAACCGCGTCACCGTCTACTACCTCCTCGCCGAGAAGTACGGAAAGCTCGACCTCTTCCGCTGAACCACGAGGGTCCGAAAACCTCTGTCACACAGAACGATCCGGCCGTGCGCCGCAGCTCACTCCTGCGCGCGCGGCCGGCTCTGGGTGTCCCCGGCGCGGGCCCGACGACACGTTTCGGTCACGGTCGCCGACCGGTGGCGCGCAGGCTGTCTGAGCCGCCCGGGGCTGGGTACGTTGGCCTGACGCCCGCACTACCACCCCGGAAGGGGCACCCCCCACATGTCGGCAGACCGCACGCTCCCCGCGACCCGGGTGGAGCAGCTGGAACAGACCCTCGAGGCCTTCGACGAGGCCGGCGGCCACCGCGTCCTCGCTGACGTCTTCGCCGAGCTCGACGTCGAGCACGCGCTGAGCGAGGTGGTGCTGCCCTACCTCCGGGCCGTCGGCCAGCGGTGGGAGAACGGGCGGATCGGCGTCGCCCAGGAGCACTTCGCGAGCAACGTCCTGCGCTCGCGGCTGTCCCTGCTCATGCAGGACGCCGCGGAGGAGGTCACGGCCCGGCGCCCCCTGGTGGTCCTGGCCTGCCTGCCCGGGGAGCACCACGAGTTCGGGCTCATGGCCGCCGCGCTGACGCTCTCGCGGCTCGGCTGGCAGGTCTGCTACCTCGGCGCCAACACGCCGACGGCCGAGCTCTCGCTCGCGTGCCGCACCGTGCTGCCCGACGCCGTCGTGGTGTCGGCCCTGCGACCCACCGCGTTCGCGGCGCACGCCCCCGCCCTGCGCCGCCTCGCCCGGACGACGACCGTCTACGTGGGGGCGGCAGGTGCATCCTCCGAGGTCGCCGAGCTGTGCGACGCGGTCTGGCTCGACGGCGACCCGGTGCAGGCCGCGCGCGTCGTCGACGAAGGATACGCACCGGTCGCCCCGGGGGTCGACGACGCGGAATCCACTGCGGTGTAGGTCTTTCCTCCTCGCGCCGTGCCGGACTAGGCTCGCGGCCCATGAGTCCCGAAGAGACGCTCGCAGACGCCCTGAGCGGCGAGGCGGTCGACGCGGCCCCCGATTCCCTCACCGACGCGGCCCCCGAGCCGCTCGCTCCCGTCCTCGACCGACGCGACCCGAGGGTGGCCCTGGCCGTCGCCGGCATCGCCGTGGCCGCGGCGCTCGTCGGGGGCCTCGTGGCCCTGGTGATCAGCTTCTCCGGTTGAGGGCCGCCAGCGCGACCGAGCGCCCGGACCGGGCGACGAACTCCTCGAAGGCGGTGACCGTCGGGTCGTGCGCCGGGTTGCGCACCATGGCCCCGATCGTCCGCTGGGCCTGCGGGTGGTCGAGGCCGACCGGCACGACGTCGCCCTCGGGCGCGAAGGCCGGCAGCACGGCGACGCCGAGGCCCGCGGCGACCAGGCCCCGGGCCGTGTGGACGTCCTCGGCCTCGAACCCGACCCGCAGGTCGGCCCCGGCGTCGGCCCAGATCTCCTCGACGCGACCGCGGAGGCCGAACCCGGTCTTGAGCACGATGACGTCGTCGCCGGCGAGCGCGTCCACGGTGACCGACGCGGTCGCGGCGGCCGGGTGCGTGCGGTGCACGGCCACGACGAGCGGCTCGTCGTAGAGCACCGTCGTCGACACGCCCGGCTGGTCCGGCGGGGACGCGACGAGCGCGACCGTGGCGCGTCCGGCCTCGAGCTCGTCGAGGCACTTGGCACGGGCACCCTGCGACAGGTCGAAGCCGACGCCGGGCCACTGGTCGCGGAAGCGGCGGATCAGCGCGGGCACGACCACCTCGCCGAGCAGCGTCTGGAAGGTCAGGGCCACGGTGCCGTGCCCGACGAGCGTCGACCGGGTGACGACGTCGACCCCGCGGTCGAGCGCGGCGACGGCGTCGCGGGCGTGCGGCAGCAGCGCCCGACCGGCCGCGGTCAGGGCGATGCCGCGGCCCTGCCGCTCCACGACCGGCGTACCGAGCAGCGTGCCCAGGCGGGCGAGGGCTCGGCTGACGGTCGGCTGCGGCAGTCCGAGCACGGCGGCGGCGGTCGTGACCTGCCCGACCTCGGCGACGGTGACGAGGACGGGCAGCAGGGCGGCGACGGCCCGTCGGTCCACACTCATGCACTCAGCGTATGACTGGCGATCCTGACATGCATTGGTGCTCTGCGCCGACGCCTCCTAGCGTCGGGGTCATGACCTGGGACGGCCACCTGCCCGACAGCCGCGAGTACCGGCGCATCCTCGTCGGGCTCGGCGCGGCGGGCATCGCGACCTTCGCCCAGCTCTACTCGCCGCAGGGCCTGCTGCCGACGCTGGCCCGTGGCCTGGGTGTCGACGCCGCCGAGGCCGCGCTGTCGGTGTCGGTCGCGACGCTCGGCGTCGCCCTCGCCGTGCTTCCGTGGTCGTGGGTCGCCGACCGGGTGGGACGCCTGCGCGCCATGCAGGTCGCGATCATCGCCTCGACGCTGCTCGGCGTCGCCGTCGCGCTCGCCCCGAACCTGCCGGCGCTGCTCGGCCTCCGGCTCGTCGAGGGGATGGCCCTCGGCGGCCTGCCCGCGCTCGCCGTCACCTACCTCCACGACGAGGTCCATGCGTCGCACACGGCGGCCGCGGCGGCCGCCTACATCTCCGGCACGACGGTGGGCGGCATGACCGGGCGCCTCGTCGCCGGGCCGCTCGCCGGCGTCATCGGCTGGCGGGGTGCGCTGCTCGCGGTCGCCGCCCTCTGCGCCGTGGCGTCGGCGGTCTTCCTGCGCCTCATGCCGCGCGCCCGTGGCTGGGCCCCGACCGGCCGGGCCACGCTGGCCGTCGTGCTCGCCGGCGTCCGCACCAGCGTCCGCGACCCGTGGCTGCTCGCCCTCTACGCCCAGGGCGCGCTACTCATGGGCGGCTTCGTCGCGGTGTACAACTACCTCGCCTTCCGGCTCGAGGGCCCGGAGTTCGCCCTGCCGGCGACGATCGGCTCGCTCATCTTCGCGGCGTACGCGGCCGGCACCGTCAGCTCGCGGCTCACCGGGCGCCTCGTGCCGCGGTTCGGCCGTCGCGCCGTCCTCGTCGGCGGCACGGCGACGATGGTCGCCGGAGCGGTGGCCACGCTCTCGGGCGCGCTCGTCATCGTCGTGGCCGGGCTGCTCGTCTTCACGGCGGGCTTCTTCGCCGCCCACGCCACCGCGTCGGCCTGGGTCGGCGCCCGGGCCACGACCGGACGCGCCCAGGCCACGGCGCTCTACAACGTCGCCTACTACAGCGGGTCGGCCGTCGTCGGCTGGCTGCTCGGGTACGCATGGTCCGGACGCGGCTGGGCCGGCGTGGTGGCGTCGGTCGTGACGCTGGCGGTCGTCGCGCTCGGCGTGGCGCTCAGCGCGCTGCGGGTGCCGCGGGCGGTGCGACCGACGCCGGAGCGTCGGTGCGGGTGATCAGCATCGGCTCCTTCGGCAGGCGACGCACCTTGGTACGACGGCGTCGTCGCTCGGGGATCATCGAGCGCATCTCCTCGAGCCGGCCGAAGCACAGCAGCCGGTCCTCGGCCTGCAGCTCGGTGCGCCGGCGCGGGTTGGGGATCACCGCGGTGCCGCGGTGCAGCGTCAGCACCTGGATGTCGCGCTCGTCGAGGCCGGACTCGCTGATCGTCTTGCCGACGAGGTCGGCGCCGGTGTGCACGACGAGCTCGGCGACGCCGTAGCCGGTGGAGACCGTGAGCCGCTGGCGCACGTCGATCTCCGGGAAGGCCACCTGGTTGGCGATGTGGTCGATGATCGCGCCGGCGACGTCGAGCTTCGTGGCGCGCTCGATGCCCTCGAGGCCCGGCGAGGAGTTTACCTCCATGACGAGCGGGCCGTCGTTGCCCTCGAGCATGTCGACACCGGCCACGCGCAGGCCCATGATCTGCGCCGACCGGACCGCCGCCTCCTCGAACTCCTTTGTCAGCTCGACGGGTTCGACGCGTCCGCCCCGGTGCACGTTGGAGCGGAACTCGTCGCCCTCGGCGCTGCGACGCATCGCTGCGACGACGCGGTCGCCGACGACGAGCGCGCGGATGTCGCGGCCCTTGCTCTCCTTGACGAAGCTCTGGATCAGGACGTTCTGCTTGGTGCTGTGCAGCGTCTCGATGATCGCCTCGGCGATCTTGATCTCCGGGGCGAGGATGACGCCGATGCCCTGCGTGCCCTCGAGCAGCTTGATGACCACGGGGGCGCCGCCGACGCGCTCGATGGCGGGCCGCACGTCGGCACGGTTGCGCACGAATGTCGTTGCGGGCATGCCGATCCCGTGGCGCGAGAGGATCTGCGTGGCACGGAGCTTGTCGCGGGCGTTGCTGATGCCGTTGGCCGTGTTGGGCGTGTAGACGTCCATCTGCTCGAACTGGCGCACCACGGCGGTGCCGAAGTACGTGATCGAGTTGCCGATGCGCGGGAGGATCGCGTCGTAGTCGGACAGCGGCCGGCCGCGGAAGACCAGGTCGGGCTCGGGCCCGGACAGGTCGATCGCGAACCTCAAGGTGTTGAGCACCTTGACCTCGTGGCCGCGTGACAGGGCAGCGGTCTTGAGCCGCTGCGTGGAGTAGGCGCGCGGGGCGCGGGAGAGGATCGCAAGTTTCATGGAGGATGCCTGCAAGGATGGTCGGGTGTCCGGGCCGCCACATTCAAGCACTCTCGCCGGTTGGCGGGAATGGGTGACTCTGCCCGGGTGCGATGTCGAGTGGGTCAAGGCCAAGCTCGACACCGGCGCCCGGTCCTCGTCGATCCACGCCTTCGACGTGGTCGAGTTCGAGCGCGACGGCAGCGACTGGGTGCGCTTCTCGATCCACCCGTGGCAGCGGTCCGAGTCCGACGCCGCCGTCGTCGAGCGCCCGGTCCACGACCGGCGCTCGGTGCGCTCGTCGTCGGGACACGCCGAGGAGCGGTTCATCGTCCTGCTCGACGTCGGCCTCGTCGGCCGCACCGTGACGGCCGAGGTGTCGCTGACCGACCGTGACGAGATGGGCTTCCGGATGCTCGTGGGGCGCGAGGCCCTGCGCCAGGGCTTCCTCGTCGACTCGGGACGCTCCTACCTCGGCGAGCGGCCCCCGCTCGCCGTCCGACGCAGGAACCGAGGACGCTGATGCCCCGACCGTCGTTCGCGATCGGCGCCGTCCGCGTGCGCCCCGGCTCGACGCGTGAGGTCGGGCTGCCGATCACGCGCCTTGTCACCGGGGCCGAGGTCAGCCTGCCGGTGCGCGTCGTCCACGGCCGCACCGACGGCCCGACCGTGTGGCTGACCGCCGCGATCCACGGCGACGAGGTGGTCGGCGTCGAGGTCGTGCGCCGGGTCCTCGCCTCGCTGCGCCCGAGCTCGCTCGTCGGCACCGTCATCGCCGTGCCGATCGTCAACGTGCTCGGCTTCCAGACCGGCGAGCGGTACCTGCCCGACCGCCGCGACCTCAACCGGGCCTTCCCCGGCTCGGCGCGCGGGTCGCTGGCCGGGCGCATCGCCCACCTGCTCATGACCGAGGTCGTGGCCAAGGGCGACGTCGGCATCGACCTGCACACCGGCGCCGACCGGCGCAGCAACCTCCCGCAGATCCGAGCCGACCTCGACGACCCGCGCACCCTCGAGCTCGCGAGCGCCTTCGGGGCGCCCGTGGTCTACCACGCGAAGCTGCGCGACGGCTCGCTCCGGGCGGCGGCGCGCGAGCGCGGGTCGACGGTGCTGCTCTACGAGGGCGGCGAGTCGTGGCGGTTCGACGAGTGGGCCATCGAGGCCGGCGTCGTCGGCGTGCGGCGGGTGCTGGCACGGCTCGGCATGATCGACGCGATCGACGAGCCGGAGCCCGCGCCGAGCCTCGTGTGCCGCTCCAGCGGCTGGGTGCGCGCCGCGGGCAGCGGCATCCTCCAGCTCGAGGCGACGCTCGGGCAGCGGGTGCAGCCCGGCGACCGGCTCGGCGGGCTGTCGGACTCCTTCGGCCGACGCGTCCGCCTCGTGCGGGCCGACCGGCCCGGCATCGTCATCGGCCGCACGCACGCGCCGCTGCTCAACCGCGGCGACGCCATCATCCACATCGGCGAGGTCGAGGAGGACCACCCGACGCCCGACATGGCCGTCGAGCTGCCCCCGGACCCGACCGAGACGCCGCTGCTGCCGGAGGCGACCGACGCCGCGCCGGCTGACTAGGCTGCGGTCATGGCCCGTCTCGTGCTCACCGTCATCGGCGACGACCGCGCCGGACTCGTCTCGGCCCTGGCCGACGTCGTCTCCGCGCACGACGGCAACTGGGAGCAGGGCCAGATGGCCGAGCTCGCCGGCAAGTTCGCCGGGATCGTCGTCGTCACCGTGCCCGACGCGCGCCGCGACGAGCTGACCACCTCGCTCCGCGGCCTCGACGGCCTCCTCGAGGTCGCCGCCCACCCCGGCGCGGACGCGTCCGCCGACGCCACGCCCGCCGAGCCCGCGCGGCGCCTGACGCTGCACCTGCTCGGCAACGACCGCCCCGGCATCGTGCGCGAGGTGTCCTCGGTGCTGAGCCGGCACGACCTCTCCATCGAGACGATCACCACCGGCACCCGCGAGGCGCCGATGGCCGGCGGCCTGCTCTTCGAGGCGCACGTCGTCGTCGAGGTGCCGGCCTCCACCGAGCTCGCCGACCTGCGCGCCGACCTCGAGCGCCTCGCCACCGAGCTGCTCGTCGACCTCGACCTGCACGAGGACTGACCCGACCCACCCGGACCGGCCCCCTCTGTCCGCGTTCTCGGTCATGATGTGCCCGTCATGACCCGATGGACTCCGGCGCAGGTGGCCGGGCTGGCCCCCGACGACGCGTCGCTGGCGGCGGCCCGCAGGCTCGCGCGCCCGGGGCCGTGGAGCGACACCGGCTCCACCGAGACGCTCGTCTGGGGCAAGTGCCAGGGCTCGGGCCGGACGCCGTACCAGGTGAGCGTCGACCTCGCCGGGCCGGCGTTCCGCTGCTCGTGCCCGAGCCGCAAGTTCCCGTGCAAGCACGGCCTCGCTCTGCTGCTGCTCTGGGTCGACGGGTCGGGCTCGGTCGCCGACGTCGAGGAGGCCGCCGGCTTCGCGCAGGAGTGGGCCGCCGAGCGCGCCGCCCGCGGTGCCGCCCGCGGTGCCGCCCGCGACGCCCGGGCCGAGGCGCGGGCCGGCAAGGCCCCCGACCCCGACGCCCAGGCCAGGCGCCTCGAGGACCGGCTCACCCTCATGTCCAGCGGCATGGACGACTTCTCCCGCTGGCTCGGCGACCTCGTCCGCAGCGGCACCGCCACCGCCCGGCGCCAGCCGCAGGCGTGGTGGGAGACCACGGCGGCCCGCCTCGTCGACGCCCAGCTGCCCGGCGTCGCCGACGACGTCCGCTCCGTCGGCAGCGAGGTGGCCTGGCGCGCCGACTGGTCCGAGCGTCTCCTGCTCGCGCTGGGCCGCTGGTGGACCGCCACGCGCGCCTGGGCGGGGCGCGACACCCTCGAGCCCGACGAGCTCGGCGACCTGCGCACCTACCTCGGCTGGTCGGTGCCCACCGACACCGTCCGCGCCGGCGACGCCCTGCCCGACCGCTGGACCGTCCTCGGCGCCCACCGCACCGACGACGGACGCCTCCAGCAGCAGCGCACCTGGCTGCGCGGCGCCACCTCCGGCGAGACCGTCGTCGTGCTCGACTTCGCCGCCGGCACGCAGTCGTTGCCCGTCGCCCGCCTCGCCGGCTCGGTCCTCGACGCCACCGTCGCGCGCTACCCGGGCCGCGGCGTCCGGCGGGCGCTGTTCGTCGACGAGCCCGCGCCCGTCGCCACCGAGGGGACGCTGCCGGGCGGCACCGACGTCGACGCAGCGCACGCGTGGGCGGCCCGGGTGTGGGCCGCGAACCCGTGGACCCGGCGCGTCCCCGTGGGGCTGGCCGCCGTCCGCGTCGGCGTGGAGGCCGCCGGTCCGACCCGGGGCGCGCGCTCCGGCACCGACGCTCCGCCGCCCGTCGCCCGTGCCGTCGACCCGTCCGGCGCCGGCATCCGGCTCACCACCGACGCAGACGTGTGGGCGCTGCTCGCACGCACCGGGGGCCACCCCACCGACGTCTTCGGCGAGCTCGACCACGGACGCTTCCGGCCCCTCACCATCGTCCAGCGCGGTGAGGCGGTTGCGCTGTGACCGAGCACCCCACGACCCCAACGGGATTCGACGCCTGGTGGCGCGAGGTCGGCAACGCCGCCCTCGTCGGCACGGCCCGCCGCAGCGCCCCGACGCTCGACGTCCTCGGCGTCCGACGCCCCGACGCGTCGGGCGACGCTCCCCGTGAGGCCGCCCTCCTCGACGCCGCTGCGCTCGGCGCCGCGGCCCTGCAGTCGGGGCGGGTGTCCCACCCGGCCGACACCCCGCCGACCGCGCCGGCGGACGCGCGGCCCGAGGCGTCGCGGCTCGCGGTGCAGCTGCTCGAGCTCGTCATGACCCAGCCGCCCGCCGGCGCCCAGCAGCGTCCGGCCCTGCTGATCCACTGGCTGCGCGAGTGCGACGCCGGCGGCCACCGCGTGCCGCACGCCCTGCTGCCGACCCTCCTCGACCTCGCCACGGCCCAGCGGTCGCTGCGACGCGTCGCGGCCCGGGTCGTCGACGAGCGCGGGCTCTGGCTCGCCGGGCAGCGGCCCGACTGGTCCTGGGTCATCGACGCCGCGGCCGGCGCCGACGTGTCGGCCGAGCCCGACATCGACCCCGACGACTGGGCCCGCCTGCCCTCGGCCGAGCGCGTGCCGGTCGTCGCCTCGCTCCGGGCCCGCGACCCCGACGCCGCCCGCCACCTCGTCGAGTCCACCTGGTCCACCGACGCCGCCCGCGACCGCCGCGCCCACCTCGAGGCGTTCCGCGTCGGCCTCGGCCCGGCCGACGAACCGCTGCTCGAACGGGCCCTCGACGACCGCTCCGCCGGAGTGCGCGACGTCGCCGCCGACCTGCTCGACGGCCTCCCCGGGTCGGCGCGGGCGGCCCGGATGGCCGAGCGACTCCGGCCCCTGGTGCACACCACCGGCATGCTGCGGCGCGGGCTCGAGGTGACGCTGCCCGACGAGCCCGACGTCGCCGGGAGACGTGACGGCCTCGGCAAGCCGCCGCCGCGTCGGTCCGCGCGCGGCTGGTGGCTCGAGCGCATCGTGGCGGGTGCGCCCCTCGAGGTGTGGACCGACACCACGGGGGCCGACGTCGCCACGACGCTCGGCCGCCTCGCCGACGACGACGCCCTGCTCGGCCTGCGCCGCGCGGTGACCGCCCGTCGCGACGCCGTCTGGGCCGCGGCCCTGCTGCGCCGCGGCTGGGACGCGGCGCTCGTCCCGGCCCTCCCCCGCGCCGAGCGGGAGGCCGTCGTCCTCGACCGCGTCAAGGCGTCCGGCGACAAGGTCGGCGAGGTCGTCGGCGCCATCGCGACGCTCGACGCGCCGTGGTCGCCGGACACGAGCGTCGCCCTCGTCGGCCGCCTGCGACAGGCCCGCACCGCCTCGACCCTCGTGTCGTACGCGATGCCGCACCTCGTCGCCGGGCTGCACCCCGCCGCCCTCGATGCCCTCGAGCGCTGGCAGCGCGCGCTCGGCGACGCCGACCGGGCCCTGGCCACCCACCTGCGCAACCTGCTCCAGTTCCACTCCGTCAAGCGATCGATCAGCGAGGCGTTCCGATGACCGACACCACCGAAGCGACGACCCCCGACGTCCTGCGCGCGCACGCCGAAGACGCCTACGCGTCCGAGCTGGCGGCGCTCGCCGCGGCCGACGACCGGCCCCGCCCGCCGAGCTGGCGCCTGTCGCCGTGGGCCGTCACCACCTACCTGCTCGGCGGCACCCTGCCCGACGGCACCGAGATCGCGCCGAAGTACCTCGGGTCGCGGCGGCTCATGGAGGTCGCGGTCGCCTCCCTCGCCACCGACCGGGCGCTGCTGCTGCTCGGGGTGCCGGGCACGGCCAAGACGTGGGTCGGCGAGCACCTCGCCGCCGCGATCAGCGGCGCGTCGACGCTCGTCGTGCAGGGCACCGCGGGCACGCCCGAGGAGTCGCTGCGCTACGGCTGGAACTACGCCCGGCTCCTCGCCGAGGGCCCGACCCGTGGCGCCCTCGTGCCGAGCCCGGTCATGCGCGCCATGGAGACCGGCGCGCTCGTGCGCATCGAGGAGCTGACGCGCATCCCCGCCGACGTGCAGGACTCCCTCATCACGATCCTGTCCGAGAAGACGCTCCCGGTCCCCGAGCTCGACTCCGAGGTGCAGGCCCGGCCCGGCTTCAACGTCATCGCCACGGCGAACAACCGCGACAAGGGCGTCAACGACCTCTCCTCGGCCCTCAAGCGACGCTTCAACACCGTCGTCCTGCCGCTGCCCGACAGCCTCGACCAGGAGGTTGAGATCGTCCGCACGCGCGTCGCGTCGCTCGGGCAGAGCCTGCAGCTGCCCGCCGAGCTCGAGTCGCTGGCCGAGATCGAGCGGGTCGTGCAGGTGTTCCGCGAGCTGCGCTCCGGCGTCACCGCCGACCAGCGCACCACGGTCAAGTCGCCGTCCGCGACGCTGTCGACGGCCGAGGCGATCTCGGTCATGACGAACGGCCTGTCGCTCGCCGCCCACTTCGGCGACGGCGTCGTGCGGGCCGAGGACGTCGCGGCGGGGCTCGTCGGTGCAGTCGTCAAGGACCCGGTCCAGGACCGCATCGTCTGGCAGGAGTACCTCGAGACCGTCGTCAAGGACCGTCGCGAGTGGACCGACCTCTACCGCGCCTGCCGCGAGCTCGGCTGAGCGGGGGCCGCTGCGCATGACCGTCGAGGTGCTCGGCATCCGCCACCACGGGCCCGGGTCGGCCCGGTCGGTGGCGCGCGCCCTCGACGAGCTCGAGCCCGACTCCGTCGTCATCGAGGGGCCGCCCGAGCTCGACGCGCTCGTGCCCCTCGTCGCCGACCCCGAGCTCGTGCCTCCGGTGGCCGGCCTCGTCTACGCCGTCGTCAACCCGCGGCGCGCGGCGTTCTACCCCTTCGCCGTCTTCTCGCCGGAGTGGGTGGCGCTGCAGTGGGCGGTGGCGCGCGGCGTCGCGGTGCGGTTCGCCGACCTGCCGGCCGCGCACTTCCTCGCCGACGCGCCGGCGCCTGACGCCCCCGAGCCCGAGCCCGAGCCCGAGCCCGACGGTGCGTCCCAGGGCGTCGTGCGCGAGCGCGTCGACCCGATCTCGACGCTGGCGCGCGCCGCCGGCTACGACGACCCCGAGCGCTGGTGGGAGGACGCCGTCGAGCACCGGCGCACCTCCTCGCTCGAGCACTTCCGGTTCCTGCTCGAGGCGATGCGCGGGGTCCGCGGCGACACGACGGTCGGCGACGACGCGCGTCGGGAAGCGTTCATGCGCAAGGTGATCCGCGCCGAGGTCAAGGCAGGTCGTGAGCGCGTCGCCGTCGTCTGCGGCGCCTTCCACGCGCCGGTGCTCGACCCCGACACGTTCCCGCCCGCCAGCCGCGACAACGCCCTGCTCGCGAAGCTGCCCAAGGTCAAGGTGGCCGCCACGTGGGCGCCGTGGACCGCCGCGCGCCTCGCGTACGCGAGCGGCTACGGCGCCGGCGTCCGCTCCCCCGGCTGGTACCAGCACCTCTTCGTCACGCCCGACGACGACGTCGTGCCGTCGTGGTTCGTCCGCGTCGCGCGGGCGCTGCGCGAGGAGGACCTCGACACCTCCACCGCAGCCGTCGTCGAGGCCACCCGCCTGGCCGACGCGCTGGCCGCCGTCCGCGGGCGGCCGTCGGTGGGCCTCGCCGAGCTGACCGACGCGGCGCAGGCGGTGCTCACCGACGGCTCCGACCTGCCGCTGCGGCTCGTCGACCGGCGCATCGTGGTGGGCGAGCTGCTCGGCCGGGTGCCCGACTCGACGCCGATGGTGCCGCTCGCCGCCGACCTCACCCGGCAGCAGAAGTCGTTGCGGCTCAAGCCGTCCGCGTCGGTGACCACCGTGCAGCTCGACCTGCGGCGCGAGGCCCAGCTGGCCCGCTCTGTGCTGCTGCACCGGCTGCGCCTGCTCGGCGTGCCGTGGGGCGAGCAGGTCGACGCCGGCCGCTCCACCGGCACCTTCAAGGAGGCCTGGCAGCTGGAGTGGGATCCCGAGCTCGCGGTCTCGGTCGTCGAGGCGAGCCTCTGGGGCAACACCGTGCAGAGCGCGGCCGAGGTCAAGGTCGCCGACGAGGCCGGCACCGCCGACGACCTCGGCCGCCTCGGCAGCCTCATCGAGCAGTGCCTCCTGGCCGAGCTGCCCGACGCCCTCCGTGCCGTCGTCACCGCCCTGGCCGACCGCACGGCGCGCCAGCACGACACACGGGCCCTGCTCGACACCGTCGAACCCCTGGCCCGCACGTGCCGCTACGGCGACGTGCGCGGGGTCGACGTCGGCGAGGTGGAGCACGTCCTGCGCACCGTCGTCGTGCGGGCGTCGGTCGGGCTGCGCGCCGCGAGCGCCTCGCTCGACGACGACGCGGCCGCCGCGATGCGCGCCTCCCTCGAGTCGGCCGACCGCGGCGTCGCCCTGCTCGACCTGCCCGACCTGCGCGAGCCGTGGCAGCGCGCCCTCGCCTCCGTCGCCGCCGACGAGAACCTCCACGGCGCCGTGGCCGGGCGGGCCAACCGGTTGCTGCTCGATGCCGGCCTCCTCGAGCGCGACGAGGCCGCGGGTCGTCTGGGCCGGCGCCTCTCGACGGGCGCGAGCGCCCCGGCGGCCGCGGCCTGGGTCGACGGGTTCCTCACCGGCGAGGCGCTGCTCCTCGTCACCGACGACGCGCTGCTCGCCATCATCGACGAGTGGCTCACCGGTGCGCCGGATGCCGTCTTCGAAGACCTCCTGCCGCTCGTGCGGCGCACCTTCTCGCGGTACGAGAACGCCGAGCGCCGGCTCATCGGCCAGCACCTGCGGGCGCTCGGCAGCGGCGCCCGCGCACCGGGGGCGGACGCGGCGGCGTCGGTCGACCTCGAGCGCGCTGCGCCCGCCGTGGCCACCGTCGCCCGCCTGCTCGGGCTCGAGACCGGAGGCGTGCGATGACCGAACACCCTGAGCCCGAAGCCTCCCCGACGCGTCGGGACCGGCTGACGCGGTGGCGTCTGGTCCTCGGCGGCGAGGACGCCGACGGCATCGGCGAGGACGCGTCGCTCGACGCCGACGACGTCAAGCGCGACGAGGCCCTGCGCGAGCTCTACGACGGGCAGCGCAGGGGCGGGCTCGGCGCGTCGGCACCCCGCGTCGCGCGGTGGCTCGGCGACATCCGCGGCTACTTCCCCTCGTCGGTCGTGCAGGTCATGCAGGCCGACGCCATGGACCGGCTCGGCCTGACCCAGCTGCTCCTCGAGCCCGAGCTCATGGAGGCGGTGCAGCCCGACATCAACCTCGTGTCGACGCTCGTCGGGCTCGGCCGCGTCATCCCCGAACGGTCGCGAGCCACCGCCCGTGCCGTCGTGCGCACCGTCACCGACGAGCTCGAGGAGCGGCTGCGCCAGCGCACCGTCGAGGCCGTCACCGGGGCGCTCAACCGGGCGGCCCGCACCCGCCGCCCACGGCACTCCGACATCGACTGGAACCGCACCATCGCGGCCAACCTGCGGCACTACCAGCCCGACCTGCGCACCGTCGTGCCCGAGCGGCTCGTCGGGTACGCGCGTCGGGCGCACCGCGTCGAGCGGCAGATCATCCTCTGCATCGACCAGTCCGGCTCGATGGCCGAGTCGGTCGTCTACTCGAGCGTGTTCGGCGCGGTGCTCGCCTCGCTGCGGTCGGTCGAGACGCGCCTCGTCGTCTTCGACACCCAGGTCGTCGACCTCACCGACGAGCTCGACGACCCCGTCGACGTGCTCTTCGGCGTCCAGCTCGGCGGCGGCACCGACATCAACCGCGCCCTGGCCTACTGCGAGTCGCTCATCGAGCAGCCGGCCGACACCGTCCTCGTCCTCATCAGCGACCTCTACGAGGGCGGCATCGCCGAGGAGATGGTGCGCCGCGCGTCCTCGATCGTCGCCTCGGGCGCCACGATGGTGGCCCTGCTCGCGCTCAGCGACTCCGGCAGCCCGAGCTTCGACGCCGAGCACGCCGCGGCCCTCGCGGCCGTCGGCGTCCCGGCGTTCGCCTGCACCCCCGACCGGTTCCCCGAGCTCATGGCCACGGCGATCGAGAAGCGCGACATCACCGCGTGGGCCGCCGCCAACGACATCGTCACGACCCACGAGCCCGACCCACCCGCCTGACGGACCGCTCATCGCTTTCGCCAGGCCGCCACGAAAGGTGCGAATCGCGCCTACGATGGCGCCCGGACGGGCGTACGACAGGGGGGCCCGCAAGGGTTTGGGGAACGACATGCGCGTCCTGCGTGCCGCCGTCACGGCGGTCCTGATGACCACGGCTGTACTGACGGCCCCCGCTGCTCCGTCGGCGCTCGCCACGGGAGCCGGGCCCGATGTGACAGAGGGAGTCCGGCTTCCGGCCTTTCCGGGCCAGCCCGTGACCGGCCCGCTCGTGGGGGGCATCGACTACTACCTGGATCCAACTCGCGACACCTACGCTCCGTCGGCCTCGCGCATCCGGCGGATGTCGGACAACAGTGTCGTCCGGACGGTCGAGGAGGTCGGGGGCCTGACCTTCGACGGCCCCTCGTACGTGACCACGGACTACAGCTCCAGCAGCCGACGAGTCACGGTCCGCGACGTCGAGTCCGATGCACTCCGTTGGACATTCGACCCAGCGCCGGGCCACAGCGTCATGAGCGCCTCGGCCAGCAGGATCGTCACCTGCGGGGACCCCTGCGTCGAACTGCACGTCCACCGTCCTGACGGCTCGGATGTCGTGCGCCCCCTGGACCACGTGTCGAGCGCCCTGGGCAGCACCGGCGACCTGCTCGTGCTCCGCGGAACGTTCGACAACGCCTTGTTCACTGTGAACCTCTCCTCCGGAGTGGTGACCAGTCTGCCGAGCAAGCCCGGGCAGACCATCGACCAGGTCGTCTTCCAGCGCGACCGCATCTACTGGACCGCGCACGACCAGGCCGAGTGGCTCAACTGGTCGGCCTATGACGGGTCGGCCGGCGGAACGGTGCAGATCTGGGCGCCCTTGGATACGCGGGGATGGGTTGCCGTCGGCGACGGTCTGGCCGTGTACTCCTGGGACATCCTCACGGACGAGGGGTCGCTCGTGCCCTTCGACCCGGCCACTGGTCTTGCTGGCGCGCCGATCGTCACGCACCTGCCCCATGCCCTGCCCGGCCAGGCCGGGCCGGGCCAGGCGATCGTCGTGGCGACGGAGTCCCCCACCAGCGGTGCCGTCCTCGTGGTCGACAGCGCCACGTCGACGCCGCGTCGGGTCGGCACCCTCACTGGCCCACCGCTGGACGCTGCGTCGTGGGTACTCTCAGGAACCCGTCTGACGGCCGACTTCAACGCCTTCGGTCGGGCGGGTGGCTCCGGCCCTACCCGCGCGACGGCGGCCGACGGCTCCGGGACCTGGGAGGACCGATCCTCGCCCGATTCGCCCTCTTTCCAAGGCGGCCTCATCAGCACATCGGGTGACGTCGCCATCACCGCAGTGAGCGGGCGGCAGCTCTATCGCGTTACGTGGCCCGGTGGAGAACGAATGGTCCTCAGCACTACGGAACCCCAGGTTGGCCACGGCGGTCGGGCGATCGTGCGTCATACCTCGACCTCCACGATCGTCGAAGACGCGCGCACCGGTGACCAGCTCGCCAGCAGTACGACGGGCGCGCTTGTCAGCGGAGCGACCCTGTGGAGAGGACCCTCGAACAATGCGATCGAAGAAGCCGATCTGCTGACCGGGGCGACACGTCGGACCATTCCCGTCGACCCGTCGTGCAGCTCGCTGCTCGACGTCCAGGGCCGCTGGGCATTCCTGTGGTGCGGTCCGCAGACGGAGGTGGTGGTCACCGACCTCCAGGGCGTCCTGGTGGACCAGCACCTCCCGTTCCCGGATGTCATGGGCAACGGCTTCGTCGGATTCCGCGAGATCCGGACGGATGCGTCCGGTACGCGGTCTGCGGTCCTGCGCGTGCGCGACCTGGCTCCCGGGGGCGCGGAGCGAACCTACGGTCCACTCGCCCTGGAAACGCGGTCTCTCCCCGCGGCGGCCGCGGACGAGTCCGGCGGCGCCCGACTCGCGTACGTCGACAACGGCAGTCAGCTGCGCGTCGTCGAGCTCGCGTGGCTCACCGATGCGCCCACGACATCGCTCGACACCGTGGCACCCACCCTCGCGCACTTCACCACGAGCCCGCGAGTGAGCGGTCCCGGGGTCTCGGCCACGTGGACCTTCACCGACACGACAGGCGACCCGGCGGAGCGGCCAAGTGGGGTCAGGGACTACGACGTGCGTTATCAGCAGGGCCCGCTCGGTGGTCCGTACGGGGCGTGGACTCAACCGCCGCACCTGCAGGCCACGTCGTCCATCGCGGCCGCCCTCACGCCTGCTCCAGGGATTGACACCTGCTTCTCAGTCAGAGCCCGCGACCGGTCCGGCAACACCAGTGCCTGGTCGACGGCCCGCTGCACCCTCGCCGACGGGCACGCCCCGTCGCTCACCTCGTTCACGTCCAGTCCCCGAGTCGCGTCGACGACGAGCCTCCGGTGGAGCTGGTCCTTCACCGATCCGGCGGAGGCGGCGGGAGTGCCCGGCACCGGCGTCGCCTCCTACGACGTCCGGATGCAGAGCGCGTCCACGGTCGGTGGCGCCTACGGCGCCTGGGTCTACAGCTCCGACCGGCAGGCGACAGCAGCGACGTCCACCGGCCTCACCGCGCGGAAGGGGGAGGACGTCTGCGTGCAGGTCCGGGCCCGTGACAAGGCGGGACGGCTGTCGGCCTGGTCGGCGAGCCGATGCTCCTCACCCGACGGCACCGCTCCCACGATCACCTCGGCGAGCGCCGGGCCGCTGCTCCGCACGAGCGCCACGACGACGAAGGTCACGTTCGCCTACCGGGCCACCGACAACCTCGGCGTCAAGAGCTACGACGTGGCCTACCGGTACGCCGCGCCGGGCCAGCTGATGGGCGGGTGGCGCTACGCGTCCTACTGGCAGGGCACGACCGCCACGCAGGCGAGCCTGTCCGTCCCTCCCGGCGGCCAGGTGTGCTTCGCGGTCCGAGCCCGGGACGTCATCGGCAACACCACGGCGTGGACGAGCCAGCGGTGCACCATCGTGCCGCTCGACGACCGGGCCATGTCCACCACCGGCAGTGCCAGCCGGATCACCAGCTCGCTCGCGGTCAACGGGACGATCACCCGCCTCAACGCCAAGGGCGCGGTCGCCTACCGCGCCGGCCTGTCCGGTGACGAGGTGCACCTGACCGTCCTCAAGGGGCCGGGGCAGGGCACCGTCGAGGTCCGCGCGAACAACCACGTCTTCGGCCGCTACTCCCTGTCCGCCTCGACGTGGAGCCGCCAGACGCTCGTGCTTCGCGGAATCCTCTTCACCGGCGCCACGGTGCGGGTCATCTCGACGACGTCCGCTCCGGTGCGCATCGACGCCATCACGTCCCGGAGGTACTGAGCGAGGTCAGTCGGCGGGAAGCGCCGCCATGGCCTCGATCTCGACGAGCTGGTCGGCATAGCCGAGCACCGTGACGCCGTGCAGCGTGCTCGGCACCTCGTGCTCGCCGAACGCGTCGTGCACGACCATCCAGGCGGAGACGAGGTCCTCGCGCACGGTCGTCGCGACGAGGACACGCGTGTAGACGACGTCGCTCAGGCGGGCGCCGGCCTCGGCGAGGGCGGTGACGAGGTTCGCGATGCAGTGCCGCGCCTGGGCCTCGATGTCGCCGGGCGCCACCGTGGCCCCCGCGGCGTCGAGCGGGCATGCGCCGGCCGCGAAGACGAGGCGGGCCGGCCCGTCCGTCGTCGCCGCGTACGCGTACGGAGCGATGTCGGTGAGCGAGGTCGACCGGACGAGCCGGACGACGCTGTCGGGTGCGGTCATGACCCGAACCTAACGCCCCGCCCGGGGCGGACTCCGGTGCGCTGCGTTCAGGATGACGACCAACACGAGCGTGCGCCGGCCCGCGACGTGCTCGGCGCCCGACGCGTCGGGCGATGGTGGTCGTCATCCGTGACACGTCGCCGGGCGACGGCGCCGCGTCGTCAGGGGCGACGGGCCGCAGCGGCCGCGGAGACCCAGCGCTCGGCGAGGGCGGGGTCGAGCGGCTTGGCGCCGGGCACGGAGCCGGCGGCCTTGTCGAAGCGGGCCACGAGGTCCTCGACCGGTGCGGTGCCGACGGCAGCGAGCGAGTCGTAGCCGGCCGCGCGCAGCACGGTCACGTGCTTGCCGGTGGCCTCGGGCAACGTCACGAGCTCGGCCTCGCTGACCCAGGTGCGCAGCGTGGCCCGGTCGACGCCGAGCAGGCGTTGCAGCTCGGTGGCGACGCGCGCCCGCGAGCCGACGCTGACGAGGTCGCCGGCGCGGAACAGCCCCGCGGCGGCGAGCGCCTTGCGACCGGTGGCGTCGACCGAGGGGAGCGCCTCGAGCGGCACCGACGGGCGCAGCAACGAGGCCGCCTCGGCGTTCTCGACGGGGATCGGCACGATGGTCATGGCCAGCCGGCCGACCGACGCGTCCTCCGGCGCGCCCGGCGTCGGGAAGCGGTAGCGCAGGTTGCCGAGCTCGTCGAGGTCGAGGCTGACCTTGGTGTCGAGCTGCACCTCGCGCAGCGCGAAGCGGGTGACGCCGTTGGCGGACTCCGACAGCTGCCGCTGCAGCTGGTCGGTGGCGTTGGCGATGGCCGTGCCGAGCTCGTCGTAGTGGCGGCCCTCACCCTGCAGCGCGGCGACCTGCGAGCGCAGGGCGTCGTTCTCCTTCTGCAGGCGCGCCACCTCGGCGGCGAGGTCCTCGACGAGCTTGCGGTCGCTGTCGTCCTCGACCGAGTCGACCGGGCGGAAGATGCCGAGCACTCCGTCGTTGCGGATGACGGCGGTGCTCGGGCGCAGCACGGCCCCGGAGAGCACCGCACCGGACAGCGACCCGGACAGACCGCCCGAGGTGGCGGTGCCGAGGTGGGTCGCCGAGCCGGGCGGCAGCGTGATGTGGTCGGTCATGAGGATCGTCCTCCACGGGGTGAGAGCGTTCAGGGGGTGGGTCCGGCGGGAGGGCCGGCCGGGTCAGGCGGATCGGCTGAGTCGGCCGGATCGGGTGAGTCGGCCGGGAGGGCGCTGCGCGGCCGGGCGTCCATGACGACGCGGAGGCGCACCTGCGTCGAGGCGTCGTAACCCAGCAGCGCGGCGTCGACCGGGCTGGCCGTGCGCACGAGCAGGCTCGGCCGCCCGGGCACCGTCGCCGAGACCCGGGCCGCGAGCTGCACCTCGAGGGCCGTCGAGCCCACGGTGAACCACAGCGGCGGCGGGACCGGCACGTCGCCGGGCGCGTCGTTGAGCCAGGCGTCGGTGCGGGCCTGCGCGTCGGCGTCGATCGTCGACTGCGCCGACACGACCGCGCCGAGGAGCCCGGCGACGAGGTCGCCGAGCTCCGCGGCCGGGCTGGTGCTGCCCATGGCGGTCGCGGCCGTCAGAAGACGACGGTCGTGTCGTTGGAGACGATGCCGATGCGGGCCGACACGATCGACTCGACCGGCGAGCGGTCCGCCGTCTCGTCGAGGAAGGTCCGCCGCAGCAGGATCTCCACCGTGCCGTCCGCGTCGGTCTGGTCGACCCCTCCGACGTACTCGAACGGCACGCCGGAGGTCTCGATCGAGATCGTCTTGCCGGCGATGGGCGTGCTGTCGCGACGGAAGTACTCGACCGTCACCTGCATCGTCCGCTGGGCGGGCGTGCCGCCGGCCGCCGGGATGTCGATGATCTCGCCGGCGCTGACCGCGAGGCGCGGCCCCTGCACTGCCTGGCGCGGCTTCGGCACCCCGATGTCGTGCCGCGGCGTCAGCTCGGAGTACATCCGGATGCGGCCGCGGGAGACGTCGGAGGTCACGTTGCTCGTGCCCGAGGTCGTCGTCCGGTCGTAGTCCAGGTAGGTGCGGCCGCCGCCGAGGATGACGAAGAGGCCGCCCTGGCTCGAGCCCTCGCTGTCGGTCGTGGTCGTCGTCGTGCTCGACGACCCCGCCGACAGCTCGCTCGCCACGAAGCTGCCCTGCAGGCGCACCTGGCTCCACTGGTAGAGCACCGGGTCGATGAAGGTGATGAGCGGCAGGCGCTGCTCGTGCGACACCGACTCGTCGATGTTGCCGTCGTCGTCGTACACGGTCTCCTGGACCGCGAGGATGTCGACGGTGGTCTCGGCGAGGGCGGTCGTCGTCGTGACGGCGGTGTCGTTGAGCTTGCGCTGCGTCGTCGCGACGGCCTGGCCGACGCCGGCGACGAGGTCACCGAAAGAGGTTCCGGCGCGGGCGAGCTCGTCGCTGACGTCGGAGTTGGGGATGTCGAGCGAGGCCGTTCCGGCCCCGACCGGTGTGATGGTCATGGTTGCTCCTTGAAATCGCTGAAGACGCGGATGTCGCGCGGTGGTGGGTGGGCTCCGGCGCGACGCGTCAGAGCGTGACCTGGCTGCTCTGGCGGACCTGCCCCAGCGAGGCGGTGACCGGGAACTGGCGGGGCGTCACGGTGGCCGCGACCGGGACGACGCGCGAGAGGGTGACCTCGACCTCGCCGTCGGTGTTGGTCGTGCTGCCGTTGAACCCGCCACCCGTCGTGAAGCTGATGCCGAGGCCGGTCGCCTCGACGACGAGGTTCTTGGCCGGGTTGACGGCGCCGGAGGCCTTGAGCACCTTGACGCGGACCTTGACCGACCGCGTCCGCACGCCGGCGGCCGTGGTGTCGGTGACCGAACCCTGCGAGAAGTAGAGGCGCGGGCCGATGTCGACGTTGGCCGGCGGCGTGAACCCGTCGGCCTCGCGCGGCGCGAGGAGCGCGTCGACGCGGACCTGCCCCTGCGACCAGTCGACCTCCTGCTCCGAGCTCGAGGTGACGTTCGTCGTCTTCGACGTGTCGTGGGTGTCGAACCAGCCGAGGAAGCCCCAGAACATCCCCACGGCGTTGTAGCCGATCGAGACCTGCTCGCGCTTGAACGTCATGGCCTGCGTGTTGTCGATCTCGCCGACCTCGAGGTCCATCGCGAGGCGCACGTACTTCCACTCGTGCACCGTCGGGGTGATGAAGTTGAGAACCGACACCTCGGAGGTGACGAGCTCGGTGGCGTCGAGGTCGGGCAGGCCGTCGTCGTCGAGCGTCTGGATGACGTCGGTGACGACCTTGATCTTCTTGTCCGACAAGGCCTGGACGCTGTCGACGAGCCCCTTGTCGAGCGCGGTCTGCGACGTCGCGACGCCGAGGCCGATCGAGGACAGGACGTTGCCGAACGTCGGTGCGACGCGTCCGAGCTCGTCGGTGACGTCGGCGCCGAGCTCGGCGGGCGTCGTCGCGGCCCCGGCGGGCACGGTGTCGTCGAGCGCGACCCCGCCCACGGGACGCGTCGCCCGTCGGGTGACGGCCCGCGAGCTCGACCCGTTCGAGCCGTTCGCGCCGTCGGTGGGCGCCACCGCGCTCGCCGCCCTGGACGCCGTCGCGGGACGACGTGCCGAGGACCGGCGGGCGCGGGACGCAGTCTTGGTGTCAGCCATGATGTGGCTCCTGACTTCTCTGCGTGGCCGGTCTGCCTCGGCAGACCGTCACGGGGGCGGACCCGTGCCCCCGATGCCGGTCAGAGTCAGGACGGCGTGGGGGTGATACGTCCCGATGTGCGACGCAGCCGGCTGCCGCGCGGCGCACGCACGGCCAGCGCGAAGCGTCGCGGGCCGGTCATGACGCGGCTGCCGGCGACCTCGACGCGGAGCAGCCCGCCGGGCGCCGACGGCAGGTCGACGACCTCGACCGTGTGGAGAGTGTCGGGCCGGCCGGGGGCACCCTCGGGGTGGTTGCCCCACCACGTGGTGCCCTCGGGGGTGGCGACGACGAGGTCGAGGTCGTCGACGAGGCGCGGGTCGGGCGCGTCGTACCAGGCGAGGGCCACGCGCACGGGACCGCCGCCGGGCGGCACGCGCAGCGTCCAGCCGCGCCGGCCGCCGGTGTCGACGGCGTCGTCCGCGGCGTCGAGGAGCCACGCGACGTGGTCGGGCCCCGAGGGCAGCGAGCCGGCGACGTCGAGCCGCCCCCACCCGCACACCTGCGGGTCCTCGCGCTGCCCGCTCGTGCCTCCGCGTCGCAGCACCGGCGCCGCGCCCATCATGAGAATCGCCTTGAGCCCCAAGCCGGTCGGGCGACGGCGTGCGAGCCGCCAGCCCTGCAGCACGAGCGCCGCACCCCCACCGAGGACGCCCACGGCGATCGAGGTGCCCGACCGGTAGCAGTAGTACGGCTGCGGTGACGCGATGCCGTTGCCGACGTCCGGCGACACGAGGCTGCGCAGCCCCACGAGGTTGGTGCCCGGCGCGCAGAGGTCGGGTTTGCGGCGCCCGTCGGGCGTCGGTCCGGTGGAGGTGAGCAGGGCGATGCGGTCGGGCTCGCCGCTGACCGGGTCGACGCGGTCGGCGGGGTTGGGGTACCGACGCGACGCGTTCTCGAACGCGGCCCAGCCCCGACGCTCCCCGACGCCGACGGTCGGCCCCTCGGTCGCGCCGACGGCGAGGACGTTCTTGGCGCAGGCGGGCGAGTAGACGGTCGTGCCGTCGGGGGCGCGGTCGCCGTCGGGGTCGGAGCCGAGGTTGCCCGACGCGTAGAGGACCAGGTGCTCGGGGTGCTCGGCGAGGAAGAGGTCGACCTCGTGCGCGTCGTCGGTGTACGCGCCCGCGACGGCGTCGCCCCAGGCGTTGACGTGGATCCGCGCGCCACGCCCGGCGGCGGACTCGAAGAGGTCGCGCAGGTCGAGCGGCCGGCCCGCGAGGTAATAGCCGTCGGGAAAGGCGTTCTCCTGCAACGGTTTGGCGTCGACGTACTGCTCGATGGCCTGCACCACGACGCTCGCCCCGGGCGCGACGCCGTGCTTGGCGCCCTGGCTCGCGGCGCCCGTGCCGACGACCGTACCGGTGACGAAGGTGCCGTGGCCGCGGTTGGTGTCGGCCGCCCCGTCGTCGGCACCCGGGTGCACGGCGACGGCGTCCCAGCTGGCGTCGATCGGGCGGCTGACGAGGCTCGCGACGCGCCCTCGCAGGTCGGGGTGCAGGTCGTCCAGGCGCCCGGAGTCGAGGCCGGTGTCGACGACGCCGACGACGACGCCGGTGCCGTCGAGGCCGTCGTGGCGCGGCACCGCCGCGCCGACCGCGGCGTCGAGCGGGTCGTCGAGCACGTGCGGCAGCCGCGGCGTCGTGACGAGCTTGACCCCGACGACGCCGGCGAGGTCGCCCGGCGTCGTGCCCGGTGCGAGGCGCACCCGCAGCTTGCTCCGCTCCTGCGCGAGGACGGTGTGCCCGGCCCGGCGGAGGCGTCGGGCGACGGTGTCGCGCTCGGCCCGCGCGAAGACGACGACGTCGACGACGTCGCGCCCCACGACCGACGGGGGCACGACCTCGCGGGCGCAGGCCGCCGCGTCGTAAGGCACCGCGCCCACCGCTCCGGGCACGGCATCCTCGAGCGGGCCGGACGCGTCGGGCAGGTCGACGCACGCGCCCGAGGGCGGGCACCAGAACCGGACGGTCACGCCGGCGGCGTCGAGGGCCGACCGCAGCCGCGCGTCGACCGGGGTGCCGAAGCGGACGACGACCCTCGGGCCGTCGCCGCGCCGCCACTCCCCGTCCTCCACCCGCACGGGGCTGCCATGGACGAACACGACATCATCGCTCATCCCAGACAGTGGGCCGCGCGGTCCGCACTGATACCTGTCCCGCTGGCAGCATGGCCGGGATGAGCTCCCACTTCGGCTCGAGCTCGGAGGCATCCCCATCGTCACGGCGCTGAGCGGCCTGACCGGCCTGCCCGCCATCTTCGTGCGCAAGGAGGCCAAGGCGTACGGCACCCGCAAGCTCGCCGAGGGTCCCGCGGTGGCCGGGCGGCGCGTCACCCTCGTCGAGGACGTCGTGACGACCGGCGGGGCCGTGCGCAACGCGGCCGTGGCGCTGCGCGAGCGCGACGCGTCGGTCGGGGTCGTCGTGTGCGCCATCGACCGCAGCGAGCCGGGCGCCAACCGGCTCCACGAGGTCGGGGTCGAGACGCGGTCGGTGCTGACGCGCGCCGACCTCGACGCCGCTCGTCACGGATGACGACCACCATCCGCTGACGGACGCGTCAGGCGTGCTCAGCGCGTGGCGCGGGCGGGAGTCGTGGTCGTCATCCCGGACGGCGTGGGCGCACCCGGCACCGGCTCGTCGCGCGCCGGCAGGGCGGCGAGCGCCACGACGAGCACCGCCGCGGCCACCCACGGCCACGCGACGCCGTGCGGCAGCAGCGTCGACACGACGCCGGGCGCCACCGTCGTCGCGACGCCCCACGCCAGGCCGAACACGGCGAGGTGGGCGGCCCGACCCCAGGCCGGCGCGAGCCGCGCGGCCCCGGCCTGCAGGGGGCCGAGGGTGAGCGTCGACCCGACGGCCACGACCGACAGGCCCACCCCGAGCACGACGACCGCCTCGAGGCCCGGCGTCCCGAGCGAGCCGACCGAACCGACGGCGAGCCCCGCGACGACCAGGCCGCCCGCGACGACGCCGTACCCGAGGCGCAGCGCCGTCGCATCGGCCCGGACGCGGTCGCGCACCCGGCGCACGAGCGGCTGCGCGGCGAGCGCGGCCGCCGCCTCGACCGCGAGCAGCACCCCGGTCGTCGAGGGGCCGAGACGCAGCGCCTCGACGGACAGCGGCAGCGCGAAGACGACGACCATGTAGGCGGTCGCGAACACCGTGCCCCGGGCCGTGTGCCGCAGGAGCCCACGGTCGCGCGCGGCCGCGAGCATCGGCCCGCGCCCGGTGGGCTCCGACGCCTCGGCCCCTGCGGCCGGCGCCCGCAGCAGGAGCGCGACGAGCAGGGCGCACGCGAGGCACGTGACCGCGTCGACGACGAAGAGCCACGCGATGCCGGCCCGCACCACGACCGCCGCGATCCCGCCCGCCGCCACCCCGGCGACGGCCAGCACCGACCAGAGGAGCGCATAGGCGGAGGGCAGGTCGGCCGGGTCGACGAGGTCGGCGACGAGGGCCTGGCTCGGCGGCTCCACGACCTCGAACGCGAGCCCGAGCAGCACGGCGCCGACGAGCGCCCAGCCGAGCGTCGGTGCCGCGGCGAGCACGAGCTGGGCGGCGGCGCACCCGACGAGGCCGGCGACCATCGTCGGCACGGCCCCGAAGCGTCCGGCGAGGTACCCGCCGAGCAGCCGCGACGGGATCGTCGCGAGGCCGAAGGCCGCGAGCACGACGCCGACGACGGCGAGCGAGGCGCCGAGGGCGGTGCCGAGGTGCACCCCGAGGAAAGCCATGCTGAAGCCGCCGAGGCGGTTGACGCAGCGGGCCAGGACGAGCACGGCGAACGCGCGGGGCATGGGACTCCCTCGAGACGATGACTGGTGACCTAAGGTTGAGCGGTCACCACCCGACGCACCCAACCACGAGAGGCGTGACTGGTCAAGTGGACTTCGACAGTCATCTCGGACGGCTCCTCGACGCCGCGGCCGGCCTCGTCAACGCCCTGACGCCGGGGCAGGACGGCGGACACCCGGTCGCCGCCCCCGCGGGCGCCGAGCGCCACGAGGCCGTCACGGGCGCGCTCCTCGACGCCGACGGACGCCGGCCCCGGCCCGAGCGCGCCGCCACCGGCCGCCTCGCCGAGCTCGCGCCGCGCCTCCGCGAGGTGTTCGAGGCGACCGACGCCGGCGACCTCGACGCCGCCGCGGCACGCGTCAACGCCCTCGTCGACGCCACCTCCCCCCGGCCGCAGCTCGACCGCGACGCCTCCGGCGCCTACCGCCTGCACTTCCACGGACCCGACGACTCGTTCGACCGCGGCTGGGCCGCCGGCATCGCCGCCGGGCTCGCGGTCGCCCTCGGCTCCGACCTCGCCGGCCGGCTCGGGGTGTGCGCGGCGCCCGCGTGCGACCGCGTCTACGTCGACACCTCGCGCAACGGCGGGCGCCGGTTCTGCTCGGCCCGGTGCCAGAGCCGGGTCAAGGCCGCGGCGCACCGGGCCCGGCACCGCGGAGACTGACCCGCGACGGCGTCGGAGCCGGCCTCAGTCGCGCGGGCGCACGAAGCACGTGCGGCAGCGGGCCTCGTAGGAGAACGTGCCGTCGTCGGGCAGCGCCTCCGACCCGCCCGCCTCGCCGGTGCCGAGCCGCTCGAGGAACGGCACGCCGGCGCGGAGCACCTGGGTGTGCGTCGCGCTGAAGTCGCGGCACACGTCGCACACCGCGCGGCGGTAGGTGACGGCGTCGGGCCCGAGCTCGAGCAGAGCACGCACGGGCGCGAAGAGCTCGCCGCGGTGGTCGAGGTCGATGCCGGCGACGACGACGCGCGTGCCCCGGCGCAGCAGCTGGTCGACGACCTCGATGTCGGCGACGTCGAACATGTGCACCTCGTCGACCGCGACGAGGTCGAGCTCGGCGTCGAGGGCCTCGGCGAGGGCGAGCGTCTTGGTCGTCGTGAGCACGCCGCCGCTGCGGGAGGTGACGCCGGTGTCGCGGACGTGGCGTGCCGACTGGTAGACGCGGTGCTTGACGCGCGTGTACTGCAGCGGCGAGAGCAGGCGGATGAGCTCGAGGCTCTTGCCCGACTTCATCGGCCCGAGGACGACGTCGAGCGACACCTCGCTCGCGGTGCGGACGGCCTGCCTGACGTCGTCGATCGTGGTCACGGGCGGCAACGGTATCCGCCCGGACCGACGGCGCTCAGCGTGGCTCGCCGCGGGCACCGTGGACCGCCGCCTCCTGGCAGGCGGTGAACTGCGGTTCCGAACCCGTGGCGGCGAGGAACGCGTCGGCATGACCCGCCGCGCGGGCCTGCGCACCGAGGAGCCAGCACAGGTCGGGGTCGGCAACGGTCAGCCCGGCCCCCTGCCACTGCGCCTCGTTGACCTGAGACTCGAGCGACTCGAACCGGCGGTCCTGGCTGTCGACGAACCAGACCCAGCCGAGCACGTTGCCGACGACGAGCGCCAGCGCCAGCCCGACGCTGAGCGGCCGGCGCAGGCTGCGCTCGACGGCCCCCGTCGGCGACTGCGAACCGTGCTCGGCGTACTGCGGCGCGGCGGGCGCCCGGTGGTCGACGCGCGGCGAGCCGCCGGCGTCAGGAGAGGTCGTCCCCATGTCATCCCCTGTCGACGTGGCGCGCCCCTGTGCGCACCGTGGGCCGACGCTACTGCGCGGCAAAAGGGTTCGCCCGCCGGGCGCGCCGCCACCTAGCGTGTCGGCGTGCCGATGCATGCCGACGAGGTCCGAGCCACCCCCGAGCTGGTGCGCCGGCTCGTCGACGCGCAGTGCCCCCAGTGGGCCGACCGGCCGGTGACGCCGCTGCCGGACGACGTCGAGGGCACCGACAACGTGCTCTTCCGCCTCGGCGAGGACCTCGTCGTCCGGATGCCGAAGGTCGAGTACGCGGCCGGCCAGGCGGAGTCGGACGCGCGGTGGCTCCCGGGCCTGGCGCCGCACCTGCCCGCCGAGGTCCCGGTGCCGGCGCACCTCGGGCGCCCGGGCGAGGGCTACCCGTGGGCGTGGGCGGTCGTGCCGTGGGTCGAGGGCACGACACCGCCGCGCCTCGGTTCCGACGACGCCCCTCTCGCCCGGGAGCTCGCGGCCTTCACCCGTGCCCTGCACGCGGTCGAGGCCGCCGGCGGCCCCTCGAAGCCGCCCGGCTCGCGCGGCACGCCGCTGCGGCACGCCGACGACGCCGTCCGCGCCGCGCTCGGGCGGCTGCGCGGCCACGACGACGGCTTCGACCTCGCCGCCGCCGAGCGGGCCTGGGACGCGTGCCTCGCCGCACCGGACTGGCACGGCGACCCCGTGTGGATCCACGGCGACCTCCAGCCCGGCAACCTCGTCGTCGACGCCGGTCGGCTCCGGGCCGTCATCGACTGGGGCGCCCTCGGCGTCGGCGACCCGGCACCCGACGTCGCGGCCGCCCTGTGGACGTTCACCGGCGCAGCGCGCGACACGTACCGCGACGCCGTGGCCCCCGACGACGCGACGTGGCTGCGGGCCTGCGGCTGGGCGCTCGCACCCTCGCTCACCGGCATCGGGTACTACCGGCACACCTTCCCGCGGATGGCCGAGCACGGTCGGCGGATGGTGCAGGCGGTCCTCGCCGAGCTGACCTGATCGCCGACACGACCCACACCCTCTACTCGCCGGTCACCGAGGTGGCGTGGAAGGCTGCAGGGTGCGACACCACCCCGTCAGCCCCCTGTGAAGGAGCACTCGATGATCTCGCGCATCGCCATCGTGAACCGCGGCGAGGCCGCCATGCGGCTCATCCACGCGGTGCGTGACCTCAACGCAGCAGCCGGGCCGGACGGCCACCGCATCGAGACGGTCGCCCTGCACACCGAGGGCGAGCGCCGCGCGATGTTCGTCCGCGAGGCCGACCACGCCTACGACCTGGGGCCGGCGTCCGCGCGTCCCTACCTCGACTACGCCGTCCTCGAGCGCGCGCTGCGCGAGACCGGCGCCGACGCCGCGTGGGTCGGCTGGGGCTTCGTCGCCGAGCACCCCGCCTTCGCCGAGCTGTGCGACCGCATCGGCGTCACCTTCATCGGCCCGAGCGCCGAGGCGATGACCAAGCTCGGCGACAAGATCGGCAGCAAGCTCATCGCCGAGGAGGTCGGCGTGCCCGTGGCGCCGTGGAGCCGCGGCGGCGTCGACACGCTCGAGGACGCCACGGCCGCGGCCGGGCGCATCGGCTACCCGCTCATGCTCAAGGCGACCGCCGGCGGCGGCGGGCGCGGCATCCGCCGCGTCGACTCCGACGCCGACCTCGCCGACGCCTACGAGCGGACGCGTGACGAGGCCGAGCGGGCCTTCGGCTCGGGCGTCGTCTTCCTCGAGAAGCTCGTCACCGGCGCCCGCCACATCGAGGTGCAGGTCATCGCCGACGGCCAGGGCACCGCGTGGGCCGTGGGCGTGCGCGACTGCTCGGTGCAGCGCCGCAACCAGAAGGTCATCGAGGAGTCCGCCTCGCCGGTGCTCAGCCCCGAGCAGGCGCAGGAGGTCAAGGACAGCGCCGAGCGGCTCGCGATCGCCGTCGGCTACGCCGGCGCGGGCACCGTCGAGTTCCTCTACCACCCGGGCGAGCGCTTCTTCGCCTTCCTCGAGGTCAACACCCGCCTGCAGGTCGAGCACCCGATCACCGAGTCGGTCACCGACACCGACCTCGTCAAGCTGCAGATCCACGTCGCCGACGGCGGACGCCTCGACGCCCTCCCGCAGGGCCGGCCCACCGAGCGCGGCCACGCCGTCGAGGCCCGCCTCAACGCCGAGGACCCCGACCGCGACTTCGCCCCGAGCCCCGGGCGCATCAGCCTGCTCCAGTTCCCCGCCGGCCCCGGCATCCGCGTCGACACCGGTGTGGGAGAGGGCGACTCGATCCCCGCCGACTTCGACTCGATGATCGCCAAGATCATCGCCTACGGCCGCGACCGCGACGAGGCGCTGGCCCGCCTGCGCCGCGCCATGTCCGAGACCACCGTCGTCATCGAGGGCGGCTCGACGAACAAGTCCTTCATCCTCGACCTGCTCGACCAGCCCGAGGTCATCGACGGCTCGGCCGACACCGGCTGGATCGACCGGGTCCGCGCCGAGGGCCGCCTCGTCTCGCACCGCCACTCCGGCGTCGCGCTCGTCGCGGCCGGCATCGAGGCCTACGAGGACGCCGAGGCCATCGAGCGTGCACGCCTCTTCGAGTCCGCGCGCGGTGGTCGCCCGCAGGTGCAGCACACCGTCGGCCGCGCCATCGACCTCAAGCTGCGCGGCACGGCCTACAAGGTCACCGTCCTGCGCACGGCCTCGCACCGCTACCGGGTCACCGTCGCCGGCGGCGGCGCCGAGCACGTCGTCGAGGCCGAGCTCGACCTCATCGACGAGTACGCCGGCCGCATCAGCGTCGAGGGCCGCAACCACCGCCTCGTCACGGCGACGCACGGTCCCGTGCAGCTCGTCGAGGTCGACGGCGTCACCCACCGCGTCAGCCGCGACGAGGGCGGCGTCGTCCGCTCCCCCGCGCCGGCGCTCGTCGTCGCGACGCCGGTCGAGGTCGGCGCCGAGGTCGCCGCGGGCGCCCCGGTGCTCGTCCTCGAGTCGATGAAGATGGAGACCGTCCTCGTCGCCCCGATGGCCGCGCGGGTCCGCGAGATCCTCGCGAGCGTCGGCAGCCAGGTCGAGACCGGTGCGCCGCTCGTGCGACTCGAGCCCCTCGAGGACGCCGACGAGGCGGCCGACGCGGCCCCGGCGGCCGACGAGTCGGTCGACCTCGACCTGCCCGAGCCGACCACCGGCACCGCCACGGCCGAGCAGCGCGCCGCCCGTGGCCTGGCCGACCTCTCGGCCACCGTCCTCGGCTTCGACGGCGGCGCCGACGGCGGCGACCGCGGCACCCTCGCCGCCTACCTCGCGGCCCGCGACGAGCTCGCCGCCACGGGCCCGCGCGGCGACGAGCCGCTCGTCGAGGAGATCGCGATCCTCGACCTCATCAGCGACTTCGCCGAGCTGAGCCGCAACCGGCCGGCCCTCGAGGAGCGCCACACCGAGCTGCTCGTGCACAGCCCGAAGGAGTTCTTCCACACCTACCTGCAGAGCCTCGACCCCGACCGGGCCGGCCTGCCGACCGACTTCCGCGACAAGCTCGCCCGCGTCCTGCGCCACTACGGCCTCACCGACTTCGAGCGCACCCCCGAGCTCGAGGAGGCCGTGTTCCGCATCTTCCTGTCGCAGCAGCGCTCGGCACCCGAGATCGCCTTCGCCACGTCGGTGCTCCAGCGCTGGCTCGCCGAGCCGGTCCCGGCTCCCCCGCTCGACGCGTCGGCCCGCGACGCGCTCGACCGCCTCGTCGTCGCCACGCAGCTGCGCTTCCCCGTCATCGGCGACCTCGCGCGCAGCGTCCGGTTCCGCTGGTTCGACCAGCCGCTCGTCGACGAGGGCCGCGCCAGCGTGCTCGCCGGGGTCCGCGACAAGGTGGCGGCCCTCGCGGCCGACGCCGACGCCGCCGACCACGCCCTGCGCGTCGACGAGCTCGCGGCGATCCCCGAGCAGATCGTGCGGTTCCTCGCCGAGCGGCTGCACGCCTCGGCCGACACGCCCGAGGGCATCCAGGCGCACGAGCCGATGCTCGAGGTGCTCATCAAGCGCCACTACCGCGGGCACGAGCTGCACGCCCTGCGCACCTTCACCGAGGCCGGCCGCCCGTTCGCGACGGCCGACTACACCCTCGACGACCGCCACACGCACCTGACCTCCAGCATCGGCGCCGTCGACGAGCTCGTGCCGGGCAGCGCCCTCGACACCGCGGTGTCGGCCGACGTCTGGGCCCGCACCGAGGGCAGCCACTCGGTCGTCGACCTCTACCTGCGCTGGCCCGACGAGCCGGAGTCGCCCGACGAGGCGAGCGACCGGCTCGCGGCGCTGCTCCAGGAGCTGCGCTTCGCCCACGACACGCGTCGGGTCGCCGTGGCCGTCAGCGGCGGCACCGAGCGGAACGTCGACTACTTCACGTTCCGCCCGGTCGAGGGCCGCCTCGTCGAGGACCGCCTGGTGCGTGGCGTCCACCCGATGGTCGGCCGCCGCCTCAACCTCTGGCGCCTCACCGCGTTCGACGTGACGCGCCTCGACGCCCCCGACGACGTCCTGCTCTACGAGTGCGTCGCCAAGGACAACCCCGAGGACCGACGCCTCGTCGCCCTCGCGCAGGTGCGCCAGATCGTCGTCGTGCGCGACGAGCACGGCCAGGTGTCCGGCCTGCCGCACGTCGAGCGGGCCATCGCCAACTGCCTCGAGGCCATCCGCCGGGTCCGCGCCGCGCGCGGCCCGGGCGGTTCGCGCCTCGACATGAACCACGTCTGGGTGCAGATCTGGCCGACGATCGAGGCCGATCTCGGCCAGCTGACGGCGCTGCGCGGCAAGATCGCCCCGCTCACCGCCGGCGCGGGCATCGAGGAGGTCCTCGTCGAGGCCGACGTCGCGACCGCCCCCGACCAGAAGCCCGCCCCGATCGCCGGGCGCTTCTTCTACCAGCCGGGCTCCGGCGTCGAGGCATCCGTCGGCGCCCCGCCCACCGAGCCGCTCGCGCCGCTCGACGACTACGCCTCGAAGGTCGTGCGGGCCCGCCGCCGCGGGCTCGTGTACCCGTACGAGCTGCAGTCGATGATCGCCGGTCAGGGCGGCACCGTCGTCGAGCACGACCTCGACGACACCGGCGCGCTCGTGCCGGTCGACCGCCCGGTCGGGCTCAACAAGGCCGGCATCATCGTCGCCGTCGTCACGACGCCGACGCAGCGCCACCCGCAGGGCGTGACGCGCGTCGTGCTGTCCGGTGACCCGCTGCGCTCGCTCGGCTCGGTCGCCGAGGCCGAGTGCGCGCGCATCATCGCGGCCATCGACCTCGCCGAGCAGATGCACGTGCCGCTCGAGTGGTACTCGCTGTCGGCCGGCGCCCGCATCTCGATGGACTCCGGCACCGAGAACATGGACTGGGTGGCCCGCGCCCTCAAGCGGATCATCGAGTTCACCCAGGCGGGCGGCGAGATCAACATCGTCGTCGCCGGCATCAACGTCGGCGCCCAGCCGTACTGGAACGCCGAGGCCACGATGCTCATGCACACCAAGGGCATCCTCGTCATGACGCCCGACAGCGCCATGGTCCTCACCGGCAAGCAGTCGCTCGACTTCTCCGGCGGCGTCAGCGCCGAGGACAACTTCGGCATCGGCGGCTACGACCGCGTCATGGGCCCCAACGGCCAGGCGCAGTACTGGGCCAAGGACCTCGTCGGCGCGCGCGCGATCCTCATGGCGCACTACGACCACGCGTACGTGGCGCCGGGCGAGTCCGGGCCGAGGCGCGTCCCGACGAGCGACCCGTCGCACCGCGACGTCACGCTCTACCCGCACGAGCTGCCCGAGTCGGGGTTCAAGACCGTCGGCGACATCTTCTCGGCGGTCACCAACCCCGACCGCAAGAAGCCGTTCGACATCCGCACCCTGATGCGGGCCGTCAGCGACCAGGACCACGAGCCGCTCGAGCGCTGGGCCGGAATGGCCGACGCCGAGACCGCCGTCGTGCAGGACGCCCACCTCGGCGGCATCCCGGTGACGCTCATCGGCATCGAGTCCAAGCCGGTGCCCCGTCGCGGGTTCCCGCCCACCGACGGCCCCGACACGTACACGGCCGGGACGCTGTTCCCGCGGTCGAGCAAGAAGGTGGCTCGCGCCATCAACGCCGCGAGCGGCAACCGCCCGGTCGTCGTGCTCGCCAACCTGTCGGGCTTCGACGGCTCGCCGGAGTCGATGCGCAGCCTCCAGCTCGAGTACGGCGCCGAGATCGGCCGGGCCATCGTCAACTTCGACGGCCCGATCGTCTTCACCGTCGTGTCCCGCTACCACGGTGGCGCGTTCGTCGTCTTCTCCAAGACGCTCAACCCGCGCATGACCGTGCTCGCCGTCGAGGGGTCCTTCGCCTCGGTGCTCGGTGGCGCACCGGCCGCCGCCGTCGTGTTCTCGCGCGACGTCGACGCCCGCACGGCCGCCGACCCGCGCGTCGCGCAGCTGCAGGAGCAGGTCGCCGCGGCGTCGGGCGTCGAGCGAGCGCGCCTGGCCACCGAGCTCGCCGAGGTGCGCGGCTCGGTCCGGGCCGAGAAGCTCGGCCAGGTGGCCTCGGAGTTCGACGGCGTGCACAGCATCCAGCGCGCCGTCACCGTCGGGTCGGTCGACGAGGTCGTCGCACCGCACGACATCCGGCCGCGCATCATCGCGGCGGTCGAGGCGGGCCTCCAGCCGGAGGCCTGACCCGGGCACGACCACACCACAGGGGAGTTCGATGGAGTCTGCACACGAGCTGATGGAGCGCGTCCGCGCCGACGCGGAGGGCACGCCGTACACGGTCGTCGAGAAGCCGTACGGCTTCGACCTCACGGTCGACCTCGCCGACGCGCGGTGGCTGACGCTCACGGCGGCGCACGGCCTGAAGCGGGTCTTCACCCACGAGGTCCACGTCAAGAAGCCCGGGCGCTACGGCATCACGGACATCGACAACGAGGTGTCCTACGGCGGCGGCGCCGGGCCCGCGGGCGTGCGCCTCGCGGCCGCGAAGAAGGTCTCCCGCGGACGCGTCCTCAGCTACCAGCGCCGCGTCGAGCTCGGCGTCGACGCCCGGACCGGGAAGCTGGGCAAGGTCGTCGACTACTCCTTCCGCGCCGGCGAGGGCCGTGACCTCGTCCGGCGCGCGGCGACCGACCTGGGCTGGAAGGAGCAGATGAACGGCGAGCAGCTCGGGGCGCTGTGGTTCGGCGGCATCACCCTCGTGCTCCTCGTCGTCGTGTTCGGTGCCATCGGCATCCACGCCCTGCTGACCTGATCGCCGTCGCCCGATCGCCGTCGACAGCCCGAAGGGCCCGACCGGGACGTCCCGGTCGGGCCCTTCGTCGTCGGCGGCCGGCGCGTCGGTCGGCCGGCCGGTCAGGCCGCGGCGTACGGGTAGTCGGTGTAGCCCTCGGCGCCGCCGCCGTAGAACGTCTGCGGGTTCGGCTCGTTGAGCGGCAGGCCCTCGCGCCAGCGGCGCGGCAGGTCGGGGTTGGCCAGGAACGGGCGGCCGACGGCGACGAGGTCGGCGTCGTCGCGCTCGAGCACGTCCTCGACCTCCTCGAGGTCGGTCACGGCGCTGAAGCCGGTGTTGACGACGACCGGCCCGCCGAAGCGCTGCCGCAGGTCGCGGACGAGGTCCGAGGCCGGGTCGGCGAGGATGCTGAGGTAGGCCAGGCCGAGCGGGGCGATCTCGTCGACGAGGTGGCCGTACGTGGCGGCGACGTCGGCGGCGTCCTCCTCGAGGACGCCCTGGATGTTGTGCGCCGGCGAGATCCGGATGCCGGCGCGGTCGGCGCCGATGGCCTCGGCGACGGCGCGGGCGACCTCGACGACCAGGCGCGCCCGGTTCTCGGGCGAGCCGCCGTAGGCGTCGGTGCGGGTGTTGCTCGACGGCGCGAGGAACTGGTGCAGCAGGTAGCCGTTGGCGGCGTGGATCTCGACGCCGTCGAGGCCGGCGGCGCGGGCCTGGCGGGCGGCGTGCACGAAGTCGGCGACGATGCCGGGGACCTCGTCGGTGTCGAGGGCACGGGGCACCGGGTGCGGCTCCTGGCCGTTCGCGGTGACCATCTCGCCCGGCGCGGCGATGGCGCTCGGGGCCACTGACTCGAGCCCGCCCTTGTTGTCCGGGTGGGCGATCCGGCCGGCGTGCATGAGCTGGACGACGACGTGGCCGCCCTCCTCGTGCACCGCGTCGGCGACGCGGCGCCAGCCCTCGACCTGCTCGTCGCTGTGGATGCCGGGGGTGTCGAGGTAGCCCTGGCCGACGGCGGAGGGCTGGGTGCCCTCGGTGACGATGAGGCCGGCGGAGGCGCGCTGGCGGTAGTACTCGACGTTGAGGTCGGTGGGCACTCCGCCGGCACCCGCGCGGTTGCGCGTCAGGGGCGCCATGACGAACCGCTGGGGCAGGTCGAAGGCTCCGACCCGGATGCTCTCGAAGGCACGCGACATGGGGACAGCTCCTCGTTCGTTGACATTTCGACGATCGGTACGGTCGTGGGCAACGACGCGTCGACGCCGGAACATTCCCGACACGCCGGGCTCCGTGGCGGGCGTCACGTGGGACCGTGGCGCCGCGTCGAACGGCTCAGCCGAGGACGACCGCCACGGCGACGACGGCGGTGGACGCCGCCCACAGCACCAGCCCGGCGGCGTTGACCCAGGGCCGGTAGGTGACGGCGGCGGCGACCTCGCGCAGGAAGGCGCTGGGCAGGAAGTACCAGGCGGTCCGGGCCGGGGTCACGTCCGCGTCGATGCCGAGGCTGCGCGTCAGGAGGGCGGCGCGACCGGCGTGGTAGTTCGACGTGACGACGCGCAGCGGGCCGCCGACCCCGCGCTCCTCGAGCAGGCGCAGCGACAGGACGAGGTTCTCCTCGGTCGTCGTGGCCCGGTCCTCGGTGAGGATCCGCGCCGGGTCGACGCCGCGGTCGGCGAGGTAGGTCGTCATCGCGGCACCCTCGGCCATCGGCTCGTCCTCGCCCTGGCCGCCCGAGGGGACGAGCAGCGGGTCGCGGCCCCGGGCCTGCTCGGCGTGGAGCACCCTCAGGGCGGCGTCGAGCCGGTTGGCGAGCAGCCGGGGGATCTGCCCGTCGACGAGCCCGGAGCCGAGCACGACGACGGCGGCCGGTGCGGGCCGCGGACGGCGTCGCACGGAGGCGACGTAGGCGAGGCAGTAGAGCAGGTAGCTGAGCATGACGAGCGCCGGGTAGCCGGGCAGGAGCAGGACGACGACGCCGAGCACCGCGAGCGGGGTGGACCCGCCGCCGAAGCCGGAGCCGAACCAGAAGAGCGCGACCCCCAGCACCGTGGCGGCGGTCATCGCGGCCCCGAGGGCGAAGGAGAGGAGGTTGGCGAGGGTGCGGCCCTCGCGCCGGACCATCCGCAGGCCGTTGACGACGAGGACCACGCCGGCGACGAGGGCCAGCGCCCACGGCAGGGTGAGCACGACGGCGTCGCCCCAGCGCGTCCCGTCGAGGATGGCGTCGAGGCCGTCGAGAGCCGCTGCGGCTGCGAGCCACACGACGACCGTGAGCGCGACCCCGATGCGCCAGCGGCGCGGCTCGCGGCGCCACCACGCTCCGGCGAGCCCGAGGGCGAGGACCGCGGCGGCAAGGTCGAGGGCCGGCCTCACGCGGGGAGACCCCACGGCGCCCGGTCGCTGCAGCGTCGTGCCCCGGGCGTCATGCACCCACCCTACGGGCGAGCCGTGGGCGAGACGCGCCGGCCGGCCGAGCCCGAGCCACGCGACGACTCCGCCGTGGGTGGCCGGATGGCCGTCGGCGGTCGCCGCTACGCTTCGGCGCGTGACGCTGCCCGCGAGATCCGTTGTCCCCGTTGGCTGCCGCCATCGCAATGCGCGAATCGGTCTGGCGGCCAGCCGTGCTCGGTAGGACGCATGCCACGTCGGGTGCTGTCGCCGTCCTCGCCCTCGTGCCGGTGCTGCGCGACCACGGCGTCACCGTGGACGGCTGGGCGGTGCCCGTCGCGGCCGTCGTCGGGGCGGGTGCCGCCATGCTGCCCGACTTCGACCACCACCACGCCACGATCGCCAGGTCGGTCGGACCGGTCACGGCCCTGCTCGCGCGCGGGGTCGGCGCGATCTCGGGCGGTCACCGCAACGGCACGCACTCGATCCTCGGCGTCGCCTTCTTCACCGGCCTCGCGACCTTCCTGACCCACGTCGGCGGCCTCGCCCTCGGCCTCTTCCTCGCCTTCCTCTTCGCCATCGCCTCGGCCGCCCTGCGGCTCAGCATGATCCGGGCGACGGTCGGCCACACGCTCATGTGCCTCGTCGTCGGCGCGCTGCTGGCCCGGGGCGCCCTCGCCGACTCCTTCCCGGTCGACGTCGTGCCGTGGGCGGTCGCGGTCGGCGCCCTGACGCACCTCGTCGGCGACATGGCCACCGTCCAGGGCTGCCCGCTGTTCTGGCCGTTCAACCGGCACCGGTACAACTACGCCTCGCTGAGCACCGACCACGCCACGGAGCGGTTCGTCGTCGGGCCGGCGCTCTTCCTCGCCGCGGCGTGGCTGACCTTCTCGCTCGCCGGTGGTGTGGAGGTGCTGCTCCCCTCCATCGACGCGACGCTCGAGCTCGTCGGGGTGGGCTCCGCCGCGCGGTGACCCAACGGGCTCGACCGCACGCCCGCCTGCGGCGCTCGGGTCAGGCGCTCGGGTCAGGAGCTCGCGTCGGCGTCGGCGGCCCCGAGGTGGGCCGCGAGGGCGTCGAGCGCGGCCGGCTCGCAGCCGGCGGCCCACGCCTCGTAGGCGGACTCGCGGGCCGCGTCGTGCGCGTCGGGCTTGAGGGCGGCGATGACCGAGGCGACCGCCTTGGCCTCGGCGCACTCGTCGTGCAGGCGGAGCGTCGCGGCGTCGGGGTAGGCGGCGTCGGGGTCGAGGCCCTGGTCGCAGGCGGCGTCGAGGCGGCGTTCGAGCTCCCAGAGGCGGACGAGCTCGTCCATGCCGGGTCCCGCGCTGAGCCCACCGCGGGCGACGTCGAGGGCGGTGCGGTCGTGCACGCCGGCGACCCCGCACGCGAGCCGCGCAGCCGCGAAGGCGAAGCGGCGGGCACCCCCGGGGGTCGCGGCACCGATGCGCGCGGTCAGGCTGGGCGCGACGGAGTCGAGGCGGTAGGCCGGCACGACGTCTCCCGGGGCGGACGGTTGGTCTGCGGACGTTGCGGTACGTACCCGTTCGGGTCGCGTACGCCTCACCCGGCTACCGTGGGGCACCGCGCCGACGCGCCTCGCCGACCGCCGACGACAGGGACCCCCATGCGCTCGCTCGTGTACTACGTCGCCACCTCGCTCGACGGCTTCATCGCCGACGACGCCGGCTCCTGGGCCGCCTTCGTCGACGACCCGCTCACCCTCGCCGCGCTCTTCGCCGAGTACCCCGAGACGTGCCCGACGCACGTGCGCGAGGCGCTCGGCGTCGACGCCCCGGCCCGGCACTTCGACGCCGTCGTCCTGGGCCGCGCCACCCACCAGCCCGCGCTCGACGCCGGCCTGACGAGCGCCTACCCGCACCTGGCGCAGTACGTCGTGACGCGTCGCGACGACCTGCCCGAGGACCCCACCGTGACCGTCGTCGCCGACGACCCGGTGGGCGCGGTGCGCGAGCTCAAGCTGCAGCCGGGCCGCGACATCTGGCTCTGCGGGGGCGGCGACCTCGCCGGGCAGCTCGTCGACGAGATCGACGAGCTGCACCTCAAGGTCAACCCCGTCGTGCTCGGCTCGGGGGTGCCGCTCTTCCGCGGCCTCACGACGCCCCGCGCGTTCCGTCACGTGTCGACGACCCCGCTGCCGGGCGGCGTCCAGCTGGCGGTGCTCGCCCGCGCCTGACGCGTCCGCAGGCCCGGCGGCGCTGCCACCCGCGTCGGCAGGTGGCAGCGCCGCGGGGCTCAGCCGGTCACTGGCAGCACGCGTTGTAGCCGCGGTCCATCCAGAACTGGGTCGGCACCGGGTTGACGAGGTCGGTGTCGCTGCTGAACGTCGCCGCCGTCTGCCGGCCCGGCCGCAGCTCGACGTGCGTGTGCGACCCGGCCGCGCCGCGGGCGGCCTCGTCGCCGATCTTCTGGCCCTTGGAGATCGACTGGCCCACGGCGAGGCCCAGCGGGTTGAGGTGCAGGTACACGACGGTCTTGTCGTAGGTCGCGTTGTAGACCGCGAGCGTGGACAGGGCGTCGGTGGCATCGCTCCCCTCGGTCACCCGGGTCACGGTCCCGCCGAGCACGGCGAAGACGTCCGCGCCCGCCGCGTCGGCCACGTCGATGCCCTCGTGGCGCCCGGCCGTGTTGAGGTATCCGTCGAACCAGGCGGTCACGCGGGCGGCCGACGAGTGGTAGACGCCGTACTCGAAGGAGTCGTTCGCGGTGTCGCCGACGAGGTGGCCGGCGTTCTCGTTCTTCAGCTCCGAACGCAGGTCGGCCTTGACGCCGGGCTCGATGGAGTCGATGGCACCGGACCAGCCGCTGCGGTAGAAGACCGTCGCGACGGCCGCCTCGCGGTTCCACACCGACGCGGCGTTGTTCTTGACGCACTGGCCCTGGCCGTTGCCGGCCGACACGAAGGTGACGCAGCCGGCACCGGTGCCGTAGTCCGACTGGCTGTTCGCGAGGTCGACGAGCGACCCGCCGTTGCCGGAGTTGTAGTAGAGGCAGAACTCGCCGGTCTCGCAGACGCCGTTGCGGGCGGTGGCCGCCTGCGCGGCGGGCGCGGGTGCGACGAGCGCTGCGGCGACGGCGGCCGCGGCCGCGGCCACCGCGATGGTCTTCTTCATGTGATCCCCTGTGTGGTCTCGGGGCCGAGGCCCCTGCGCCGCGGGCGCGGTCGCGCCCCCGGTCCTGGCGCGATCACGCTAGGGCAGCGACGCTCGTCGCGGCGCGCCGAGAACCGGGGAGCACTCCCCATCCGCCCACCCGGGCCGACGCGTCAGGCCCCGCCCTCGAAGAAGCCGAGGAGCGCCGGCGCCGGGTGCAGGTACGTGCTGAGGTTGGCCGCCGTGACCACCGCGAACGCGACGGCCAGACCGAGGATCGAGGTGGCGGTGAGCAGGCGGGGGCCGCGCAGCCGCCAGGGCTCGGCCTCGACCCCGCGGCGGCGCTGCCGGACCCGCACCGCGGCGGCGGCCAGCCCGAGCGTCACGACGGCGCCGACGCCCACCATGACCGCGTGGTAGGCCGCGAAGTCGCCGACGAGGCGCGCCAGCGCGGGCGGCACCGACGCGTCGGGCGAATGCAGCGCCAGCCGGATCTCGCGCACCGTGCCGGCCAGACCGCCCCCGCCCGAGCCCGACCCGGCGCCCACGCGCCCGACCGGCAGCAGGCCGAGGGCCGAGGACAGCGGCGCGAGGGCGCCCTGCACGTTCGCGGCGACGAGCAGGACCGCGAGCACGAGCACGGGCGACACCGCCAGGCCCGCCACCGCGAGCCGGGCGCGTCGCCCCCGGCCCGTGGCCTGCCGGTACTCGTGCCACGTCCGCCGGCCGAGCCGCACCGCGAGCACGAGCAGGACCGCGGACAGGATCGCCTTGACGACGTGGAAGCGCGCCCAGAAGGCCACGGCGGCATCGAGGTCGGGGCCGGCGTCGACCGCACCGGACCGCCACCAGTGCTCGAGGCCGCGTGCGAGGGCGGCACCGAGCGCGGCGACGTCGGAATACCCGCCGCCCGGCCAGAGCGACGCGGCGGGGAAGGGCAGCAGGGCCACGGCGGCCAGGGCGGCCAGGACGCCTGCGGCGGGGATCAGCAGCGCGCGGGAGCCCGTGGGGGCGGGTGGTCGGTGTCGGGCGGTGGGCATCGGGGCTCCTCGGGCGTTCGGGGCGGGCGCGGCTCTGGCCCGGCTCGGACGCTACGGCCGCCGGCCTCCAGGCGCATCCACCCGTGGCGCGAGAACGGCTGCCCTGCAGCGCGACCCGGGTCGCACACGGAACGCGTACGGGCGGCACCCCGGGTGGACGCGACCGGCTAGCCGGCCGGAGCGGGGCGCGACTGCCAGCCTGCGCGGTGCAGCCGTGCGACGGCGTCGAGCAGGACGTCGAGGGCGAAGGCGAACTCGAAGTCCTCGTCGCAGCTCGTGGCGCCGGGGCGACGGGCGCGGGCGTCGGCGGCGACCGCGAGGATTCCCGGGTAGTCGGCCGGGTCGGGTTCGCCGGACGTGCGGCGTCGGGTCCCGGTGGTCGGGGTCGGTGCGCCCGACTCGTCGAAGAGCTCGGGACTGAAGCCCCAGATGCGGTTGCCGAGCAGGTGCATGACGTGGTGGGTGAGGTCGGGGGTGAACCCTCCCGCGAGGAAGAGGCTGGTCAGGTGCTCCATGTGGCCGAGCACGACCGGGGTGCGCACGACGCGCGTCTCGACGGCCCGGCGGCCCCACGGGTGGCTCGTCACGACGTCGCGGGCGCCGAGCACCGTGTCCTGCACGGCGGTCCTCCACCGGTTCGGCCGTTCGGCCGCGACCCTCGGCATGCCGGCGACGAGGGTGTCGACCATGCCGTCGAGGAGGTCCTCCTTGTCGGCGACGTGCTTGTAGAGCGCCATCGGGACGACCCCGAGCGACTCCGCCAGCCGCCGCATGCTGAGGCCGTCGATGCCGTGCGCATCGGCGTGTGCGACCGCGGCACGCAGCACCCGGGCCCGGTTGAGCGGCACACGGTCCGTGCCCTGCTGACGCGCCATCCACCCTCCGACGTTGACGAGGTGTACATCGTATGCCACCCTTCGGAGATCGATGGTGTACGGCGTACACCTCACAACCACCGGGAGAACACGATGAGCCGTCCACGAGTCCGGTCCCGCCTCGCCGCGGTCCTCTTCCTCGTCACCTGGGTCACCTCCGTGGCCGCCCTCCCGCTCTACGGGGGCTCCGGACTCGACGCGGCCAGCGCGCTCGCGGGCCGCTCCTCGGTCCTCGTCGCCGCCCTGCTCGAGGTGGTCCTGGCCCTGGCCGTCGTCGGGACGGCGGTGGCCCTCTACCCGCTGCTGCGTCCGCACGGCGCCGGCCCGGCCCTCGGCTACGTGGCGCTGCGCACCCTCGAGGCATCAGTGGTCCTCGTCGGCGTGGTCGCGGTGCTGCCCGCCGTAGCCCGCCCCGCCACCACGGCCCCGCCGCAGCTGGGCGGCGACGTCACCGCAGCCCTCCAGCTGGTCCACGACTGGACGTTCCTCGTCGGCCCCGGGCTCGTCAACCCGGTCAACGCCACGGTCCTCGCACTACTGCTCCTGCGACGCCGCCTCGTACCGCTCTTCGTGCCGGTCCTCGGCATCGGCGGCGCACTCCTCGTCGCCGGCGGCAACCTCGCCGTCCTGTTCGGCGTGGCCCACCCGGTCCCCGCCCTGGCCGTACCGCTCTTCGCCTGGGAGATCTGCCTGGCCGCCGTCCTGGCATTCAGGGGCATCGAGCCCGCGCCCGAGGCGCCGCGGGCGGGGCGACCGACGGCACCGTCGCTCAGCGCGGCAACGGATTCGGGCCCGTCGCAGTGACGACCCGTTGCGGCACCTACGACTCGACGTGGTGGAAGCCCTCGGGGAAGGGGCCTGCGTCCAGCTCGACGGACGCCTTTACGGCGGTCCGGCGCGGCACGGAGCAGCATCGCCAACCGAGGGGCCACGCCGCCGGAAGAAGCAGTCGGGCCCGGAGGAGCGCGGTCAGGCCTGGGTGCGCAGGTACCGGCCGAAGTGGGGGACGGTGAAGGCGATGAGGCCCCGCTCGCCCGAGTAGATGAGGCCCTTCTTGATGAGTGAGTCGCGGGCCGGCGACAGCGACTGCGGCTTGCGCCCGAGCACCTCGGCGACCGCTGACGTCGGCACGGCCTCGCGCTCCTCGGGATGCGGATCCTCCTGCGAGGCAGCGGGTTCGGTGATCGCGGCGTCGGCCATGGCGCGCAGGTACTCGCGCTCGGCGGGGGTGGCTCGCTCGAAGCGGGAGCCGAAGAACCCGACGGCGAGCTCGCCCTCGGCCTCCGGCACGGCGACGCGGATGTCCTGGGCCGTGACGGGCGAGGTGGGCGCGACGTCCCAGACGACCTTGCCGTAGGCCTGGATGAAGTACGGGTAGCCGGCGGTGACGGCGTACATCTCGTCGAGGGCGTCGGGGGTGAAGGCGCAGCCCTCCTCGGCGGCCGGGCCGACGAGCGCGTGGTCGGCGGCCTCGCGGGGCAGCCGGTCGATGCGCGAGTAGCGGAACAGCCGCTCGGAGTAGGACTTCGACGCCGAGAGCACCGCGGGCAGGTGGGGCAGGCCGGCGCCGACGACGATGACCGGCAGGCCGGACTGGGAGATCTCGTGGCACGCCGCGCACAGCGCCGAGACGTCGTCGGGGTCGAGGTCCTGCATCTCGTCGATGAAGAACGCGATGCCCTTGCCGACGTCGGCCGCAAGGCCGCCGACGTCGGTGAACAGCTCGACGAGGTCGATCTCGATGTCGCCGCTGTCGGCCCGACCCGACACGGTGGGCACGTCGATCCCCGGCTGCCACCGGTCGCGCAGCTTGGCGCCGGTCGGGTTGTCACGCAGGGCGAAGGCCTTGACGGTGCCGAGCACCTGGTCGACGTCGTCGCCGCGCGGGTGTGCCAGCTCGCGCACGGCCTGGTGGGCCGCGGCCGCGAGTGGCCGGCGCAGCCGCTGGTCCGGGCGCGCCTCGAACTTGCCCGTGCCCCAGTCGGCCCGAACGGCCGAGGAGCGAAGGGCGTTGAGCAGCACGGTCTTGCCGACGCCGCGCAGACCGGTCAGCACGATCGAGCGCTCGGCGCGCCCGCGGGCGATGCGCTCGAGGACGACGTCGAAGGTGCGCAGCTGCTCGTCGCGACCGGCAAGCTCGGGCGGACGCTGGCCCGCGCCCGGGGCGTACGGGTTCGTGATCGGGTCCACGATCGGAGGCTATACGCGTCTCTACGGCAGACCGGAGACATCCGCATACGGGGCGAGAGCGTGTCGCCCCGACCGATGCACGGTCTGATGGCAATCACCGGTCGTTAGATGCGAATTCCACTGAAAACAGGCATAAAAAGGCGCCGTTCCGCACGGTCAGGGGTGGTCATGCGGAACGGCGCGCCTGTGACTATAACGGCTCCGGAGCCGGAATGGGTCACCGAACCCGGGTGATCTCGAATTTCTTGTCGGGACGGGCGATGGCGTCCTGCCCGGCGACGAGGAGCATCTCGTCCGAGCCCTCGGCGTGGGTGCGCTCGAGGACGGCGTACATCGTCGCCGCGGTGCGACGCAGCGCCACCTCGGGGCCGTCGGTGAGGACGTGCGCGAGGAACAGCGCGGCCGTGACGTCGCCGCCGCCGCGCACCGTCATCGGCAGCATCGGCGTCGTGACCGTCCACGCACCCTCGCCGGTGACGCACGCCATCTGGATCGAGCCGTCCGGGGTGTCGGAGGTGTGCGCGCTCGTGACGAGCACGACGTCCGGACCGGTCGCGCGGAGCTGGTCGGCCGCGGCGAGGAGGTCGTCCTGCGTCTGCACGGTGCGACCGGACAGGAACTCGAGCTCGAACTGGTTGGGCGTGACGATGTCGGCCTTGGGCACGACGTGGTCGCGCATGTACTCGGGGATCCCCTCGCGGACGAAGAAGCCGCGCCCGACGTCGCCCATGACCGGGTCGCAGCAGTAGATCGCCGCCGGGTTGGCCGCCTTGACGCGGGCGACGGCGTCGAGGACGACCTCACCGACCGACTCGGCGCCCTGGTAGCCGGACAGCACGGCGTCGATCGACGGGAAGGCGCCGCGCTCCTCGACGCCGGTGATGACCTCCGCGACGTCGGCGGGGGCGATGAGCGGTCCCCGCGTCGCGCCGTAGCCGGTGTGGTTGGAGAAGGTCACCGTGAGCACGGGGTAGACGTCGTGGCCGAGGCGCTGGAGCGGGAAGACCGCGGCCGAGTTGCCGGCGTGGCCGTACGCGACGTGGGACTGGATCGACAGGATCTTCACCCGCTTCACCCTAGTGCGTTGCAGATCCCCACTAGTTCTAGTCATACTAGAACTATGTTGTGGCAGGTGGACCCGACCTCGAGCACGCCGCTCCACGTCCAGGTGGCGGCGTGCGTCCGGCGCGAGATGGCCGCCGGGCGCCTCGACCGCGGCGACCGGCTGCCCTCGGCCAAGGAGGTCGCCGGTCTGCTCGAGGTCAACCTCCACACCGTGCTGCGTGCCTACCAGTCGCTGCGCGACGAGGGCCTCATCGACCTGCGTCGCGGCCGCGGCGCCGTCGTCAGTGCCGCCGACCCGGCCCCCCAGGCGCGCCTGCGCACCCTCGTCACCGAGCTCGTCGCCGAGGCACGACGCGTCGGCGCGACCCCCACCGACCTGGCCCGACTCATCGAGAGCGAGTACTGACATGACCTCCGGCCCGCGCGAGCCCGGCCACCACCGCCGCCCCACCGCCGCGCTCGTCGCGAGCGCCCTCGTCGGCCCCGTCCTCGCCCTCGTGGGGCTGGTGCTGACGTGGTCGGTGCGCGACGAGCTGCCCGCCAGCATCGCCGTGCACTGGGGCCTCGACGGCGAACCGGACCGGTACGCGTCGGTGGCCGGAGCCGTGGCGACCGCCGCCGCCATGACGGCACTGCTCCCCCTGCTGCTCGTCGGGCTCGGAGCCGCGATGCACCCCACCACGCGTGGCCCGCTCGCCGGCATCGCCGGCGCCCTGGCGGTCCTGCTCTTCGGCCTGTCGTTCGGCGGGCTCACCGCGCAGCGTCCCGGCGTGCCACCCCAGGCCTTCCCGACGCCGTGGGTGCTGCCGACAGTCCTCGGCGCGATCGCCGCCGGGCTGGCCCTCTGGTGGTGGGGACGCGTGCCGCCCCCGCCGCTCGACGCCACCCGCGCGCCCGTGCCCGCCGACGCCCCGCGGCTCGACGTGCCCGACACGACGCGCCTCGCGTGGACCGGCCGGGCCGCCCTGCCCAGCCGCGGCGTCGTGCTCGTCGTCGTCCTCGCCCTGCTGCCGCTGCTCGTCGTCGCCGTCGTCGGCACGCCCTGGGTGCTCCTCCTCGTGGCGGCCCTCGTCGCCCTCCTCGTCGTCACCTGCTCGGCCCGGGTCGTCGTCGACGCCGACGGGCTGCGCGTCACCAGCCTCTTCATCACGTGGGCCCACGTCCCCCTGCGGCGGGTGGCCCGCGCAGACGTCACGACGGTCTCGCCGCTGCGGGAGTTCGGCGGCTGGGGCTGGCGCATCGGCCGGGACGGCCGGCGGGGGTTCGTCACCCGGGGCGGGGAGGCCCTCGTCGTCGAGCGCGTCGGCGAGCCGGCGGTGGTCGTCACGGTCGACGACGCGTCGGAGGCCGCCGCCGTGCTCAACACCCTCGCGGCGCGGGAGTCCTGACCTCGGACCGCCCTCACGGCCCGTCGTGTCACGATGAGGGCATGAGCATCCCGACGACGACCGTCTCCGAGCTGCCCGACGACGCCGTCATGGTCGACGTCCGCGAGGCCGACGAGTGGGCGGCCGGCCACGCCCCGAACGCCGTCCACATCCCGCTCGGCGAGCTGCCGGGCCGCCTCGGCGAGCTGCCCGAGTCCGACGACACGGTCGGCATCGTCTGCCGCATGGGCGGCCGGTCGGCCCGGGCGGTGCAGTGGCTCGTCATGCAGGGCTACGACGTCGCGAACGTCGAGGGCGGCATGCTCGAGTGGGAGCGGGCCGGCAAGGCGGTCGTCGCCGACGGCGACGCCAGGATCATCTGACCGGCTCGACGCCATGGCCGGCACCCCCGAACCGGACCCGACGCGTGACGCGTCGCGCCGCGACGCCGCGCCCGACCCGACGTCCGACGAGTGGACCGCCTGGCTGCCCGACCTCGACAGCCATCGCCCGGCAGGCGCGACCGGCGGCGGCGCTCCCCCGGCGCCCGGCACGCCAGCCCCGCCTCCGAACCCGGCCCTGCCGTACCCGCCGGCCCCGACCGCACCGCCACCACGGCCACGCGCCACGAGGCCGCCGACCGGCGACCCGCTCCCGCCGCCGAGGCCCGGACGCTGGACGTCGGCACAGCCGGCACCGACCGGCCTGACACCCGGAGCCCCGCCCTCGTTCCTCCTCCTGGCGATCGTCGCCCTGATCGCCCTCTTCCCCCTCGGGCTCGTGGCCGTGCTGCGCGCGGTGAGCGTCTCGGCACTGTGGGCGACGGGCCGGCACCAGGAGGCCTGGGCGGCCTCGCGCTCGGCCCGCCGGTGGGCGGTGGCCGCGATCGTCGTGTCGTTCTTCTTCGTGACCGTCGCCCTGTCGGGCGCGGTCACCCTGCTGGCGGGCCTCGCGGGCCCCTGAGGACGCCGCGAGGCCCGTCGACGTCCTTCGCTCAGTCCTGGCGGACGACGACACCCTGCGCGACGACGACCCGCACCTGCTCGGCCGCCGCGGCCGTCGCGAGCGGGTCGGCGTCGACGACGACGGCGTCGGCGTAGGCACCGGGCACGAGCCGTCCGGCGCGCGGCGTGCCGAGCAGCCGGGCGGCGTACGTCGTCGCGGCGCGCAGCGCCTCGAGCGGCGACAGCCCGGCCTCGCCGAGCAGCCGCACCTCGCTGCCGATGGGGTCGACGTCGGTGCCGAAGGAGTCGGTGCCCGCCACGACCGTGACGCCGCGGGCGTGCGCCTCGCGGACCGCCGCCTGCAGCACGGGGGTGTAGGCCCGGCCACGACCGTCGAGGACCGGGTTGCTCGAGCCGATCATCCCGGTGATGGCGGCGAGGGTCGGGGTGAAGTAGGTGCCCCGGCGGGCCATCTCGGCGATCGTCGCGTCGCCGACGAAAACGCCGTGCTCGATGCTGCGCACGCCCGCCCGGACGGCGCCGTCGATGCCCTCCTCGCTGTACGCGTGGCACAGGACGGGGCGGCTGCCGGCGGCTCGGACCACCGCGTGCAGCTGCTCACGGTCGTAGACGAGCTCGCGGGGGTCCTGCTCGGCGAGACCGGCGCGGGGGTTGGCCCGGGTCTTGACGACGTCGACACCTCGCGACACGTTGACGCGGGTGAGGTAGGCGAGGTCCTCCAGGCTGCGCACCCCGCCCTTGACCGCGGCGAGCGGCGCGAGGTCGGGGTCTGCGAGCACCGAGTCGCCGAGGTCGGGCGAGACGAAGAGGCCGGCGGCGCGCATCCGGGGCGCCAGGCCGGGGGCCCACGCGGGCAGGTCGCGCATCGCGACGTCCTGGTAGAACGACGACGACCCGCTGCGCACCGACGTGGCGCCGGCCCGGACGAGGGCGCGGACGTCGGCGAGCGCGTTGGCGTGGACGTGCACATCGACGAGGCCCGGCAGCACCCAGCGGCCCGACGCCTCGACGATCCGGGCGGACGAGCCGACGGCCCGCACGGCCCGGCGGGTGGCGTCGCGGGTGCCGGCCGCGAGGACGGCACCGTCCCGCAGCACGACGACCGCGTCCTCGACGACGTGCCCGGTGAGCGGGTCGACGAGGGTGCCACCGTCGATGACGACCGGGGTCGGGGCCACGGGGTGGCGCCGACCGGTGGGCGCGGCGGCCGAGGGTGCCCCGTCGGCCGCCGCCGGGGCGGCTGCGGCGATCCCGGTGGCCGTCACCCCGGCGAGGACGGCCGCCCCCGCGAGGACGTTGCGACGGGTCAGCGCGGACGGCGGGGCGGGCGACACGGCGTCGTGGTCGTGCAGGCACATGGGGGCTCCTCCTGGGTTACGCTCGCCGGTGAACGAAGTTGGTATACCAACTTGGTATACCAAGCAGGTGGGAGGGGTCAATGGTTACCGGCGAGGAACCCGGCAGGTCGTTGCGCGACGCCGTGACGCAGGCGCTCCGGGCGCAGATCGTCTCCGGAGAGCTGCCGCCCGGCACCCGGCTCGTCGAGCGCCGCCTCGCCGAGCAGCTCGAGGTGTCCCGCGTGCCGGTCCGGGAGGCCCTGCGGGTGCTCGAGCGCGAGGGGCTGCTCGACGACGGCGGCGGCCGCGGCATGACGGTGCGCCGCCTCGCCGACGACGACGTCGCCATGCTCTTCGCCGTGCGCGGCGCCCTCGAGACGGTCCTCGCGGCCCGGCTCGTCGAGGTGGCCGACGCCGCCGACCTCGACGCGCTCGAGGCCCTCGTCGTCGAGGCCGAGACCCACGTCGCGGCCGGACGCCCCTCCGACGCCGTGCGCGTCAACGCCGCCTTCCACGAACGGCTCACCGGGGCCGCCCGCAGCGAGGTGCTGACCTCGGTGCTCGAGCCGATCGCCTCGCGGATGGCGTGGCTGCTCAACCAGCACACCGACCCCCGGGCGATGGCCGCCGAGCACCGCGAGGTGCTCGAGGCGGTCCGGGCCCGCAACGCCGAGGCCGCCACGCGCGTCCTCGCCGCACACCTCACGAGCAGCCGGGCCGCCCTCGCCGCAGCGACGGGCCCCGACGCCTGAGCCGTTGGGCCCGGGCCGCCCCGGTCAGGACGTCGGCAGCTGCAGCGAACCGGTGCACACGAGGGTGTCCGCCGCCGGCGCGGCCACCGGCGTCTCGAGGACGCCCTGCACCGCGGCGGAGGGGCGCATCGGGCTGCCGGCCGGCCCGACCTGCACACAGAAGGAGAACGAGCCGGCCGCGGCGGGCAGCGGGTCGTTCGGGGCCGTGAAGTCGGCGCCGGGGACCGCCAGCGCGAGCGGCGTCGGCACGAAGGCCCGGCCGGTCAGGGTGCCGCCCGCGGGGAGGGTGCGCGCACCGATCGTCGGGGCCGCGGCGAAGCGAACGTTCGGTGCCGTCGCGAAGCCCTGCTTGCTGACGCGCACCGACCCGCCGTCGGCGTAGACCCAGGCGTGCTCGCGGTCGACGTCGGCCGGCAGGCTCGCCGAGCCGAGCGACGCGGGGACGACGTCGTAGGCGGCGAGCGGCGTCGAGCCGGTGTTCGACAGCGTGTACTCGACGACGACGCCCGGCTCGGCCTTGATGCCGGCCTTGGCCGGCGAGCCGGGAGCCGCGGTCGCGACGAGACGCACGCCGCCCGACGCGCCGGTGGCCTGGCTCGACCCGCCGGACCCGCCGGACCCGCCGGACCCGCTGCCGGCCGGCGCCGGCATCGTCCCGCCGACGACCGTGGACCCGCCGGAGGATCCGGCGCCCGGTGAGGCGGCGCTGCCGCACGCGGCGAGGGCGAGGGTGGCGATGGCGGCGGCCGCGACGGGCACGAGGGCGGTGGAGGGGGCGCGAAGGATCGGCTTCATGACGGTGGAGACAACCACGTCGGCCGAAACGTTGCACTCCGGACGAACCCGGCCCGGAACGACCGGGCACGCCGGCGCCTCACTTGAGCAGCTTGGACATCCTGCGGTCGGCGAGCGGCTTGCCACCGGTCTGGCACGTGGCGCAGTACTGCAGCGAGGTGTCGGCGAAGGACACCTCGCGCACGACGTCGCCGCACTCGGGGCAGGCCTCGCCGGTGCGCGCGTGCACGCGCATGCCGGCCCGCTTGGCGTCCTTGAGCTCCTTGGCCGGCTTGCCCGACGCCGTGGCGACCGCCGAGGACAGCGTGTCGCGCAGCGCGGCGTAGAGGCGGTCGACGACGTCGGGCGCGAGCGACCCGGCGATGGCGAACGGGCTGATCTTGGCGACGTGCAGCACCTCGTCGGAGTAGGCGTTGCCCACCCCGGCGATGACCTCCTGGTCGCGCAGCAGGCCCTTGATCTGGGTGCGCCGCCCCTCGAGGATCTGCCCGAACCGCTCGCGGGTGAAGTCGTCGGCCAGGGGGTCGGGGCCGAGGCGGGCGATGCCGGGCACCTCGGCGGGGTCGCGGACGATGTAGGCCGCGAGCGACTTCTTCGTGCCGGCCTCGGTCAGGTCGAAGCCCGAGCCGTCGGACAGGCGCACCCGCAGCGCGATCGGCGACTTGCCGGGCCGCAGGACGGTCTCGGGCAGGTGGTCGGACCAGCGCAGCCAGCCGGCGCGGGCCAGGTGGAAGACGAGGTGGGTGCCGTCGACGTCGAGGTCGAGGAACTTGCCGTGCCGGTGCACGCCGTCGACGGGCGCTCCCTCGAGCGCCTGCGGCGGCGGGTCGAAGGTCTTGAGCACGCTGAACGAGGCGAGCTCGACCTTCGTGACGGCAAGGCCGTCCGTGCGCTCGGCGAGGAAGTCGACGAGCGCCTGCACCTCGGGCAGCTCGGGCATGGCGTCAGTCTGTCACCCGGTGGGGACGACGCGGCCCGGGACGCGACGGCTGCTCGTCGGCGGCCACCGGCTCGCCGACGCGTCCGTGCTCCTCGAGCAGCCGCAGCAGGCCGTGCCCGTCGGGCGCCGAGAACGTCTGCACCGTGCGGGCCGCCCACGGCCGCAGCGGCGGGTCGAGCTTGATCGGGTTGGACAGCACCTGCTCGGCCGGCGTCAGCTGCCGGATGCAGATGGCGTCGACGCGGTCCGGACGCGCCTCGGCGAACTCGGTGTAGAGCGCGGGGTCGTGCTGCCCGTCGTCGCCGAAGAGCAGCCACGTGATGTCGGGGAAGTCGCGGGCGAGCCGGTGCAGGCAGGTGCGCTTGTGGTCCTGGCCGCTGCGGAACCAGCCGGTGTTGGTGGGGCCCCAGTCGGTGAGCATGAGCGGCCCGAGCGGGAACCCGTTGTCGACGAGGAACCGGTTGAGGGTCGCGGAGGTGTTCCAGGCGCCCGTCGACACGTAGACGATCGGCGCCCCCGGGTGCGCCGACAGGATGCGGCGGTACATCGGCGCCATGCCCGACACCGCGTGACGGGCCTTGCCCCGGCGCACGAACGTGTTGAAGGCCGCGATCATCGGGCGCGGCAGCATCGTCGTGATGACGGTGTCGTCGATGTCGCTGACGATGCCGTGGGTCACGCCGTCGGCGACGATGAAGACGTCGGCGGCCACCGGTTCGGTGCCCTGGACCTCGACGAGCACCTGCTGCCAGCCGGGCGCGAGGCCGTGGTCGCGGGCCACGATGTCGACGTGGCCTCCGCGATCGGACCGGCCGTACACCTCGCGGTCGCCGGCCGTGACCTTGACCGGGACGCCCGTGGCCGGCGAGGTGATGAAGGCGCGCCACCCGCGGTCGTAGTGCGCCGGGCTGAGCGCGCCGGTGGCGTCCTGACGCGCCTCGGGGCCCTCGGTCTGCTCGCGGCCCTTGCGCCCCAGCAGGATTCGAGCGTAGACGCGCACGAACGACGACGACCCGTAGCCGACGTGGGTGATGACGCGGTTGCCCCAGCCGCGGCTGCGCAGCACGCGCTCGACCTGCTCGTGGACGGCGTCCTCGATGATGGCGGCCGCGTGCGGTCGGGACATGACCCGACCCTACCCGGCGCGGTCGTGCTCTCGACGCGCTCGACCTGCTCGTGGACGGCGTCCTCGATGATGGCGGCCGCGTGCGGTCGGGACATGACCCGACCCTACCCGGCGCGGTCGTGCTCTCGACGCGCTCGCCACGGCTCCGGGTGGTCACGTCGTGGACGACGGCGCGCGCCCGGCGGCGTCCGGGGGTTTCATGGGGCTCGTGCACCCGATCGCCACCGCCCTGTCCAGCGCCGCCACGGGCGAGTTCCCCGACGTCGACGGCGCCTGGCGCCGCGTCGAGCCGTGGCGCGACGGCATCGAGGGCGTCATCGCCTTCACCGGCCACGCCGTGCTCGCCATCGGCGAGGACGTCCACGACGACGACGTCGACGCCCTCGGCGCCGACGGCTTCGGCGGCGCGAGCAACCCGCGCGTCGTGTCGGCCCTCGCCTCCGGCGGCTGGATCGACTCCCTCGACGTCGTGCTCGTCGCCCGCGGCCGCGGTGGTGAACCCGCGCTCGTGCCCCGCAGCGACCTGCGCAACCACCCGCGGGCCGAGCACGCCACGGCCGTGCGCAGCAGCGTGCGCACCTTCGGCTACCCCGAGGCCCGCGACAAGACCCTCGTGACGCTCTCCCGCGGGCTCGGCGGACTTCACGAGGTCGGCGTCGAGACCGACCCCGAGCAGGCGCGCTCGGGCACCGACGTCGTGCGCGACAGCCTGACGCTCGTGGCCCAGGACGAGGTCGTCGTCGCGACGTGCGCGCCCGGCAACGCCCGCGCCCTGCGGGCTTTCCTGTCAGCGGGATTCGAGCCGGTGGCCTCGGTCCAGCTGTGGCGGCCGGAGCGCGGCTGAGGCCTGCGCGGCGCCGCTGCGACCCTCGACGACCGATTGGCGCCGCCGCGGACTCCGTGATCGGATCTCCCGGTGGACACCGCCGACCGCCGCTTCAGCCCAGAGGCACGACTCCGGTTCGCCCGCACCCTTGTCTGGCCCGTCCTGCCCCTCGCGGCGGCGGCCTGGTGGGTGGTGGGCGCGCTGCCGTGGATCGTCGACGGCCTCGGCGCCTCCTCGCCCCGGTACTGGGTCGCCGACGCCCTGACCGGTGAGGCGAGCCGCGGCTACGTCACGCTGCTGCCCTTCCGCGCGGTCTTCCTGCCGCTCCTGCTCGCACTGACGCTCGTCGGCGGTGCCGCGGCCGGGCTCAGCGTGCGATGGGTGCGCCACGACGCCCGCCGTCGCCTCCTCGCCGGGTTCGCCTCTGCCGTGGGCACACTCACGGCCATCGCCTACACCGTCGCCCAGTCGGCCGGTGCCACGCGACAGCTCGGCAGCGACTTCGACCGGGACGACCGCGTGCTCGTCGGGGTCGTCACCCTCGCGGTCGCCGGCGGCCTGCTCGGCCTCGTGCTCGGCTGGTGCCTGGCGCACGGCCGGCCCGTCGTGGCCGCCCTGGCCGGCGCCCCGGTCGCCGTGGCTGCCGGGGCGTGGACGACGCGTCTCGTCGTCGTGGCGCTCGGCCCGGACGACGCCGGCTCGGTCGTGCAGTGGACCTCCGCGGCGACTGTCGGCCTCGTCGTGGGCATCGGCTTCGCGCGCGTCGGGGTGGCGCCGGCCCGACGCCTCGGGGCGTGGCTCGCCGTCACGGCCGTGGTCGTCGGCGTCCAGGCGGCATTCACGGCCTTCGAGCACCTCGCGGGCACCCTGCGCACCGGGGCCGGCCTGCCGGGCGCGCTGCACGCGCTCGCCGGCGAGGCGCGTGGCGTCTTCGTCTCGGCGCTCGCCCCGTCCCACCAGAGCTGGTGGTGGCTCGCGGTGGCCGTCGGCGTCGGCCTCGGGGGAGCGCCCCTGGCCCGACGCGGCCGCTCCACCGACGCCGGTGCCGCGGCTCCCGTCGCCGCCGGCGGCCCGTCCGGCACGTCAGCCCCGGCCGCGCCCGCCGCCGACCCGGTGCCCGCCGACAGCACGACGCGCTGACCGACGCTGACCGACGCTCACCGACGCTGACCGACGCTTGCCGACACGGCCGTTCCGGCCGTCTCCACGTACGGTGGGGCCCATGCTCCGCAGGACCCCGATGAGAAGAGCCCTGGCCGCCGCCCTCGCCGCGACGGTCGTGGGCGGCCTCGGCGCCGGCTGCTCGATGTTCGAGCAGCCGCCCGCCCCCGACGACACCGCCCGCGCGCTCGCCGCCGGTCTCGCCAAGGCCGACGTCACCGGCGTCGCCCTCAAGGGCACGTCGGCGCAGAAGGTCAACGCCTTCCTCGCCACGGCCTTCAAGGGGATGGACGGCAGGCGCCCCACCGTGTCGCTGCAGAAGGTCAGCCACGCCGAGGGCTCGAGCAAGGCCACCGCGACCCTCGCCTCGACGTGGGACGTGTCCTCGGGTGCGTCGTCCGGCACGCCGTCGGCCACGTCCTCGGCGACGGCCCCCGCCTCCTCGGCCACCTCGCCCGTGAAGTGGTCGTACACGACACAGGTCGACCTCAGCCTCGTCGACGACGCCTGGCAGGTCACGTGGAGCCCGCGCGTCGTCGCCCCCGACCTGCGCTCCGACGAGAGCCTCACGCTCGCGCGCACGTGGCCGCGGCGCGCCGACATCCTCGACCGCAACGGCGCCAAGCTGATGACCGAGCGCGAGGTGGCCGTCGTCGGCATCGACAAGACGAAGGCGCCCGGTTCGGCGGCCACGGCGTCGGCCCGCCGGCTCGCCGCCCTCGTCGGCGTCGACCCCGACCGGTACGCCAAGAAGGTGTCGCAGGCCGGCGCGAAAGCGTTCGTCGAGGCCATCACGTTCCGCGCCGACGACCCGCAGCTGACGAGGAACAGCGCGGCCATCGACAAGGTCACCGGTGCCACCACCGTGCCGGCCCTGACCGTCCTGGGCCCGAGCCGCAGCTTCGCCGCCCCGATCCTCGGCTCGGTCGGCGAGGTGTCGGCCGAGGACGTCAAGGACTCCGGCGGCGTCCTCGAGGCCGGCGACACCATCGGCAAGAACGGCCTCGAGTACCGCTACGACGACCAGCTCCGCGGCACGCCGGGCCTCGCCGTGCAGGCCGTCCGCCGCGGCGCCGACGGCAGCGTCATCGACAAGCGCGAGGTCTTCGCCGAGCAGTCCAAGGACGGCACGCCGCTCACCCTGACCATCGACCAGAAGCTCCAGACGGCCGCCGAGGCCGCGCTCGCGAAGCAGACCCAGCGCCCGACCGCCCTCGTGGCCGTGCGCGTCTCGACCGGCGAGGTGCTCGCCGCCGCGGTCGGCCCGGGAGCGAACGGCGCCACCCTCGCCCTCGCCGGCAAGAACCCGCCGGGCTCGACGTTCAAGATCATCAGCTCGCTCGCCCTCGTCCGCAAGGGCGCCACGGCAGACACGAAGCTGCCGTGCACCGACTCGCTCACCGTCGACGGCCGCCGGTTCGGCAACTACACGACCTACCCGAAGAACCACCTCGGCGACATCCCGATGCAGACCGCCCTCGCCTTCTCGTGCAACACGGCCTTCATCAGCCAGCACGACAAGGTCAGCCAGGACGACCTCATCAGCGCAGCGCAGTCGCTCGGCATGGGCGAGAAGCTCGACCTTCCCTTCACCGGCTTCCTCGGCTCGGTGCCGGGCACCGACAACACCGTCGAGCACGCCGCGTCGTTCATCGGGCAGGGACGCGTCGAGGCCTCCCCGCTGACCATGGCGCTCGTCGTCGCGTCCGTCGTCAAGGGGCAGACGGTGCGCCCGGTGCTCGTCAAGGGCAGCCCCGCGCTGCCGGCACCCGCCACGCCGCTCAAGCCGGAGGAGGCGCAGGTGCTGCGCCAGGAGATGCGGGCCGTCGTGCAGGAGGGCTCGGGCACGGTGCTCAAGCCGCTCGGGGTCGAGTACGCCAAGACCGGCACGGCCGAGTTCGGCACGAAGAACCCGCCCGACACGCACACGTGGATGGTCGCCGGCCGCGGCGACATCGCCATCGCCGCCTACAACGAGCTCGGCGACAACGGCGTCACCGGGTCGGCCCCGTTCATCGTCGACTTCCTCAAGAGGACCAACCTCCGCTGACGGCTCCAGCACGAGCCGAAGGGCCACCTCCCGTGGGGGAGGTGGCCCTTCGGCGTCCGGACGAGGTGCTACTTCGCCGTCACGACGTCGACGTCGGCGGCGCGGACGAACGCGAACCGGTGGCCGAGCGAGATCTGGTAGTAGACGTCCTTGCCGACGACGTCGACGTGGTCGTTCGGGGTGTCGGCCGCGAACGTCGTCGCCCGGTAGTAGTTCGTCGGCACGGTGAGGTCACCGACGGCGTACCGCTGCCCGGGGGTGAACTGGTACTGCAGCGGGGCGAGCGCCTGCACGGGGATGCCGGCCGGGTAGGCCGACGCCTCCGGGTAGGCACGCCCGTACACCGGCACCGACGTGCGGCCGGCCTTCGGCACGACGTACTGGCCGCCGACGGGGATGGCGGTCGGGTCGGCCACCGGGTTGTGGAACCAGCCCTTGACACCGTTGAACCAGATCGCGGTCCAGTCACCCTGGCGCTCGGCCACGGCGAAGGTCAGGCCGGTCTGGGCCCGGGCGCCGATGTCGGAGACCGCCGTCGTCGACGGGGCCCCGTTCGGCTTGCGGCCGATGTCGTTGACGAGCGGCGCGCTCTCGGACGGAGCCGTGTGCAGGTAGACGAAGTTCGTGCCCTGCGGCGCGCACGGCTGGCCGGCGGTCGTGCACGACGTGACGGCCTGCACGTTGTGCTCGAAGCCCGGCAGGATCCGCACGAGGTCCTGGGCGCCGTCGACGCCGTGGCTCTGCAGCGGCGCACCGAGCAGCTGGAAGTAGTGCTCCCAGTCCCAGTAGGGGCCCGGGTCCCAGTGCATGCCGGCCACGTTCGCCGGCGTGACGCCGGGGACCTGGTCGTGCCCGACGATGTGCTGCATGTCGAGCGGGATGTCGTACTTCGTCGCGAGGTAGCGCACGAGGCGGGCCGACGAGCGGTACATCGGCTCGCTGAACCACTCGGCGCCGGTGGCCGCGAAGCCCTCGTGCTCGAGGCCGATCGAGTGGCTGTTGACGTACCAGTTGCCCGCGTGCCAACCGACGTCCTTGGGCTCGAGGTGCTGGGCGATGTGCCCGTCGCTCGAGCGCAGCGAGTAGTTCCACGCGAGGTAGGTGGGGTCGCTGACGAGCTTGAGCGTCGTGTTCCAGGACGCCTCGGTGTTGTGGATGACGATGTTCGTGATCGCCGGCGAGGTCGGGCGGTTCGCGAGGTCGTGGTTGCCGTAGCTGCCGGCGCTCGGGCCGGTCTTGGCGTACGGCGCCGGCAGCCACTCGCAGTCGAGCCCGGGCGGGCAGTCGACCGGGCCGTTCGCGTTCGCCTTCGGCAGCTTGAGCCGACCCACCTGGTCGCGCTGCGGCGACACCGACGTGGCGGCCAGCGAGACGACCTTGCCGTCGTTCGTCGTGCGCGAGGCGCCCTGTGCGACAGCGGAGTACGCGTCGTCAGCGAACGCGGCAGCAGTCTCCTGCTCGCCGGCGCCCGACGCGTCGGCCACCGTGGCGTACCAGTCGCCCGCCTCGCCGGACGCGCCCGTCGGCAGACCGAGGCGACGCTGGGAGTCGGCGAGCAGGGCCGCCCCACCGCGGATGTTGGCGAGCTCGTCGGTGCGCAGGGCGTCCTCGGACAGACCGGTCAGCTCGGCCGCGCGGCCGAGCGTGTCGGCCACGGGCGTCGCGTCGGGGCTGTCGGACGCGTCGGGGGCCTCGCCGAGCCCGCGCCCCTCCCGGGGCGAGCCCAGGGACGCGTCGACGAGGTGCATGGGGCCGTAGCCGCCGGACGTGCTGTGGCCGGGGCGGAAGTCCCAGCGGGTCTGGGCGTACGACACGGCCTCGAGGACCGTGAGCGGCACGCCGTACTCCTGGGCGGCCGCCGCGAAGGCCCGCGCGCGGCTGCCGGAGTCGGTGCCGACGGCGGACGCTGCCGTGCCCGACGTGCTTGGGGAGGTGTCGGCCTGGGCGCTCGGGCCCTGCAGGGCCAGCCCTGCGACGACGACGGTGGCGGCGCCGAGGGCCGCGGCCCCCTGGCGGAACCTGCGCGCGCGACGGGGCGTCCGCGGCGCCGGACGTGGTGGTGAGCTCGGCTTCACTCGATGTACCTCTCGTGTGTCTCGTGTTTCGTGTCTCGTACGTGACGGTGCGTGACTCGTGGGGTCTGGTGCCTTCCGGTGGGTGCCGCCGGCCCCGAGCCCGGCACACACCTCTGTTGCCGAGCATTCCCCCGACCCACGGCACCCGCCACTTGAAAAAGTTCACCGAAGCGTTGCCTCGAGTCGACGCGTCCGGCGTACACGGGACCCGCCCCGGGGCCACCATGGATGTCATGGGGCGCGCAGGCCGGTGCGTGGGACTGGCAGTCGCGGCACTCCTGCTCACGGGGTGCGGCGTCGACGTCCCCTCGACCGACGGCGACTTCACGACGCCACCGCACCTCGCCGCCTCGGGCGGCGCGCTCGGCGGGGCGGGGGCCGGCACCCCGACCACGGGCCCGGACACCGTCGGGCCCGAGTACGGCCCACAGTTCCCCCTGACGCTGCGCCGCACCGGCGGCGTCGCCGGCTTCGACGACCGCATCGTGCTGCGCTCCGACGGCAAGCTGCTCGTCGACACCCGGTCGGTCCACGGACGCGTCTGCACCCTCGGCGGCGCCCAGCTGCGCCAGATCGTCGGGGCCCTGAGCACCCTGCGTCTCGGGCCGTGGAGCCTCGGCGCGCCGTCCACCGACGGGTCCGCGGGCGACCCCACGAGCCTGCCGTCCACCGACCCGATCATCATCTCGGTCACCGACGACCGTTCGCGTGCAGTCGACCTCACCGACCCCTCGGTCGGCGAGGTGGCCGGACTCGTCGCGACGCTCGTGGCCGACGTGACGCTGACCGCCCCCGCGACGACGCGCTGCGTCGACGCCCCGGCCTCCTGAGCCCACGCGTCCCGGTCCCGGACACGGCGAAGCCGGTGTGCCGCCTGGGCGACACACCGGCCTCGCGTCGAACGTGGAGGGGTGGGTGACGAGCTGGGTGACGAACCGTCAGAAGTTCGTCGACACGTCGTCGATGACGAAGCTCGTCTGCAGCGAGGAGTCCTCGGTGTCGGCGAACTTCAGCGTGACGTTGGTGCCCTTGTACGCCGTGAGGTCGATCGTCTTGGCGACGTAGGACGCCTTCGGCGTCGACAGGTTGGAGTAGCTCTGCTTCGTCACGCCGTTGATCTGGACCGTGGCGGTGTCGTAGGCCGACGTCGTCGTGGTCTCGGACGTGTCGATGCGGATGTAGTACGTCAGCGTCGGCGAGGTGGCCGTCGCCGGGACGGCGAAGGTCTGCGACTCGTTCTCCGAGCCGGCCGTGCCGTTGCCGCCGAGCCACATCTTCCACGAACCGGTGCGGGCCGGGCGGCCCGTGTTGTTCGTGATCGGACCCGCGGTGCCGGTCCAGCCGGTCTGGCCGGACTCGAAGCCGCCGTTGGTCAGGGCCGCGCCACCGCCGCCACCGCCGCCGGTGCCGCAGGTCTCGGTGCTGGCCGGGGCCGAGATGGCACCCATGGCCTTGTCGACCGCGGTGCACTCGGCCGAGCCGGCGCCGTAGAGGTCCTTGGCCGCCTTGATGACGCCGGTGCGGGCCGCCGCGTAGTTGCTGCTCGAGGTGAGGTACGTCGACAGCGTGCGGTACCAGATCTTCTCGACCTTCTGGTGCGTGATGCCGGTGACCGTCGAGGCGTCACACGTCGGGCTGTTGTAGCTGACGCCGTTGATCGTCTTGGCGCCCGAGCCCTCGGAGGCCAGGTAGTACCAGTGGTTGAGCGGGCCCGAGGAGTAGTGCGGGTCGAGGCCGCCGAGCGAGCTGCTCCAGCAGTCCTTCGAGGCACCGTCCTTGGACGGCTTGTCCATGTAGCGCAGCGGCGTGCCGTTGCCGTTGATGTTGATCTCTTCGCCGATGAGGTAGTCCGGCGTGTCGCTGGGGTTGTTGGCGTACCACTCGACGCCCGTGCCGAAGATGTCGGACGTCGCCTCGTTGAGGCCACCGGCGTCGCCGGTGTAGTTGAGGCCCGCCGTGTTCTCGGTGACGCCGTGGCTCATCTCGTGGCCGGCCACGTCGAGCTCGACGAGGGGGGCCGCGTTGCCGGCGCCGTCGCCGTACGTCATCTGCGTGCCGTCCCAGAAGGCGTTGACGTAGTTCTGGCCGTAGTGGACGCGGCTGCGGGCGCCGGTGCCGTTGTTCCAGATGCCGGCGCGGCCGAGCTGCGTGTTGTAGTAGTCGTACGTCTTGCCGGCGCCGTAGTGGGCGTCGACGGCGGCCGACTGGCGGTTGCTCTGCGAGCCGGTGCCCCAGACGTCGTCGGCGTCGGTGAACGTCGTGCCGTTGCCGGTCGTGGCCTGGTTGAGGTCGGTCGTGTAGTTGCCGTGCGTGTCCTGCATCGTGTACGCGCCGGCGCTGCCCGACGTCGCGAGGGTGACGGAGCCGACGAAGATGCCGTTGCCCGTGCCCTCCTTGATGTCGTCCCAGCTGGTCAGCGTCTTGCCGGTGTTCGCGTCGACGATCGTGTGCAGGCGGGTCGGCGTCTGGTCGGCCTTGATGCCCTCGGTGATGACCTCGTAGGCCAGCTTCGGGCCGGTCGCCGACTGGAAGACGACGAGCTCGCCGCCGGCGGCCTTCTCGTCCTTGGTCGCCTTGGCGGCGGCGAGGCCGGCGGCCTGGGCCGTGCTCTTGGCGATCTTCGGGGAGAACGAGGCCGGGGTGGCGTCCTTGCGGATGTTCCAGGTGACGCTCGTGACGTCGCCAGAAGCGTCCTTGTGGCTGACGAAGTCGCCGCCGACGACGCGCAGGCCGTTGATCGTGCGCTCGTAGCGGACGTGCGTCGCACCGTTCGGGTCGGCGATGACCGACTTGACGGTGAGCGCCTCGTCCTTGAGGCCGAGGGCGCTGGCCGTGGCCGCCGCCCGGGACTGCTCGGTCGCCTTGAGGGACTGCGACTCGGGGGCGGGTGCCTTGTCGTGGCCGCCACCTGCCGCTGCACCCGCCGGGATTGCCGGCGAGATGGCCAGCGCGAGGGCCAGCAGGCCCCCGGTCGCAAGGCCGGACTTCAGTCGATTCACTGGGAACTCCTTGTCAGGACGCGGCACGAGAGCCGCCTCGGAGGGGTGTCCCGGGCATCTCGCAGGGTGGGATGCGGCGGAACGAGCGCGACGCTCCCAGCCGCCCCGATTTCCGGTCAACGGGGCTTACCAAGTCTTTGCCAAACTCCGCCCGAACGCGGAGTAACGCGTGGCGACAGTGAGATTCGCGACTGGCGGTGGCTTGAGGGATTTCCCAGACTGACGCCGGCCGAGGCCCGTGGCACCCCCTCGCCCAGCCGACCCGGACCTGAGCCGCCGCGCCGGGCACGCCGTCTCCTAGGCTGGGGAGCATGGGCAGGGTCACGGTGCGGCGCAAGGTCACGACGGTCGACGTCGCCGCCCCCGCGGACCGCACGACCACCCTGCGGCCCGACACCCTGACGGTCGAGGAGCCCCTCGAGATCCGCATCGGCGAGCTCCCCCTGACGGTCACGATGCGCACCCCCGGGCACGACATCGAGCTCGTGCACGGGTTCCTGCTGTCCGAGGGGATCATCTCCTCCGCCGAGGACGTCGCCCTGGCCCGGTACTGCGCCGGCGCGGTCACCTCGTCCGAGAGCGGCTTCGACGAGAACACCTACAACGTCATCGAGGTGACGCTCGCCGCCGGCGTCACCCCGCCCGACGCGTCGGCGTCCCGGGCGTTCCTCACGTCGTCCTCGTGCGGCGTGTGCGGCACCGCGAGCATCGAGCAGCTGCGCACCCGTACCGCCTTCGACGTCGCGTCAGACCCGATGGGCATCACGGCCGCGACCCTGCTCGCGCTGCCCGACGCGCTCCGGGAGCGCCAGCGCTCCTTCGACCGCACCGGCGGGCTGCACGCGGCCGGGCTGTTCACCGCCGAGGGCGAGCCACTCGTCGTGCGCGAGGACGTCGGCCGGCACAACGCCGTCGACAAGGTCGTCGGGTGGGCGATGCTCGAGGGTCGGCTGCCGGCCGCGGGGTGCGTCCTCATGGTGTCCGGGCGGGCCTCGTTCGAGCTGGTCCAGAAGTCCGTCGTGGCCGGGATCCCTTGCCTGGCAGCGGTGTCCGCGCCCTCGTCGCTGGCCGTCGACCTCGCGGAGGACGCCGGGGCGACCCTCGTCGGGTTCGTCCGCGGCACGCGTTTCAACATCTACACCGGCGCGCACCGCGTCACCACCTGAGTCGCCCAGCCGACCCCAGCCGACCCGAGCCGACCTGAGGAGCAGCCGTGCCCGTCTTCGCGATCCACTACACCTACCCCGACGACCCCACCGAGATGCTGACCGTGCGCCCGGCCCACCGGGAGTGGCTCACCGCCCAGCCCGGCCTGCTCGTCGCCGGCATGTACAAGGCCGGCCTCGACGAGGTGAGCGAGGGCGAGACCACCGACCAGGAGCCGGCCAACGCGGCTCTCATCGTCTGCTCGGGCGACTCGCTCGAGGCGGTCACGGCGGCCTTCGACCAGGACCCGTACTGGCAGGGCGGCTACGTGCTGCGGCGCGTCGTGCGCGAGTGGGACCCGCCGCTCGGCCCCTGGGTCGCCGACGCCACCCAGTCCCCCGCCTGACGCGTCGGCGGGAGGACGCGTCGCGCCGCCGACCCACGGCACCGCGCTACGTGGCGCGCTGTTGCGGTCACGAGGCGCCGGTCAGCGTGACAACGCGCCACGTGGCGTCGTGTGTGGGGCGATCCGCGGCCGCATTCCGCTTCTCATTCCGAGTGCTCGCCAGAGGCTGACACCGCTGTTTGGGCTCACCGCAGCGCGGCGCCACACCTACCGTGATGCTTGTCCCCCCATACTGCGCGCATGACCCGGTCGCTTGAAGAAGTCGTCGATGAACTCCGTTTGAAGTTCCCCGAAGGTCCGCCCAGCGATGAAGCCGTTCGCGCGCAGAGCATCCGCTTCTATCCGGGTCATTGGACGTCACGATGGCCACAGGACCTCACGCTGCCCACCTTTCTCGACGAGGCGCCGCAGGTACGGACGATCAGCAGGGCTGACCTTCTGGTGAGCGAACCCCTCAATTCAGTTGAGGAAGCAATAGACCGGTACGTCCGGGTGGCGAGTTGGGGCTCAGGATCCAAGGCGCAGAGGATTGCGCGCTGCGTGAAGCCGTTGCACCAACCGAACGCGGGAAAGGCCCTGCTGGAGAGCTGGCGCACCGCACGCGAGGAAGACGTTGTCGAGGCCTACCGCCGCCTCAATACCTGGGGTGACTGCAGAGTGAAGTACTTCGGCGCTGCCTTCTTTACGAAGTGGCTCTACTTCGCGGCCTACGAGGTGGCAGAGCGAAACAAGCCATTGATCCTCGACGCGCGAGTGGCGCGCGCACTCGGTTGGCGCACCAGCGGATGGAACTCCGCTGACTACGCCCGATACCTCACCACAGCTACTGAGATCGGTGAGGCCTGGGGCGAGGTTCGAGACCCGCATGTGGTCGAGTACGGACTTTTCGCCATCGGCGCATGACCGATACCCACATGCGACCGCCGCGACAACGCACCATGTGGCGTCCTGTTGCGGTCGCGACGCCCGAAGCGCCCCGACAACGCGCCACATGGCGGCTTGACGCGTCAGGTCGCGTCAGGTGCGGGTGACGGTGCCGTGCTCGACGTGCCAGCGCTCGTCGAGGCGGACGTTCTCGAGCAGGCGGCGGTCGTGGCTGACGAGGAGCAACGCGCCGTCGTAGGACTCGAGCGCCTCCTCGAGCTGCTCGATCGCCGGCAGGTCGAGGTGGTTGGTCGGCTCGTCGAGGACGAGGAGGTTCACGCCGCGGGCCTGCAGCAGCGCCATCGCCGCCCGGGTGCGCTCCCCCGGTGACAGGCGCCCGACCGCGCTGCTGACGTGGTCGGCCTTGAGGCCGAACTTCGCCAGGAGCGTCCGGAGGTCGGCGGGCGCGAGGTCGGGCAGCGCGTCGGCGAACGCCTCGCCGAGCGGGAGGTCCTCGCGCAGGCCGGTGCGGCCCTGGTCGATCTCGCCGATCGCCACGCTGGCGCCGAGCGACGCGCGGCCCTCGTCGGGCGCGAGCCGGCCCAGCAGCAGCGAGAGCAGCGTCGTCTTGCCGGCGCCGTTCGGGCCGGTGATCCCGATGCGGCGCCGGGCCTCGACCTGCAGCGACGCCGGCCCGAGCGACCAGTCGCCGCGCCGCACGACGGCGCCGTCGAGCGTCGACACGACGCTGCTCGACCGCGGAGCGGCGGCGATGCTGAACTTGAGCACCCACTCCTTGCGCGGCTCGACGACCTCGTCGAGCCGCGCGATGCGCGACTCCATCTGGCGCACCTTGCGGGCCTGCTTCTCGGCGGAGTCCTGCTGGGCGGCGCGGCGGATCTTGTCGTTGTCGGGGCTCTTCTTCATCGCGTTGCGCACGCCCTTGGACGACCACTCGCGCACCGTGCGGGCCCGGCCCTCGAGGTCGGCCTTGGTGCCGGCGTACTCCTCGTACGCCTCGCGCGCGTGCCGCCGAGCCCGCTCGCGCTCGTCGAGGTAGGACTCGTAGCCGCCGTCGTAGACGTGCACGGCGTTCTGGTGCAGGTCGAGCTCGACGATGCGGGTGACGCACCGGGCGAGGAACTCCCGGTCGTGCGACACGACGACGACGCCGCGGCGCTGGCCCGCGACGAAGGCCTCGAGCCGGTCGAGGCCGGCGAGGTCGAGGTCGTTGGTCGGCTCGTCGAGCAGCACGACGTCGAACCGGCTGAGAAGCAGGGCCGCCAGGGCCACGCGCGCGGCCTGGCCACCGGAGAGGGAGGTCATGAGCGCGTCGGGACCGACGTCGAGGCCGAGCTCGCCGAGCACGGCGGGCAGCCGGTCCTCGAGGTCGGGGGCGCCGCTGGCCAGCCAGTGCTCGAGGGCCACGGCGTACCGGTCGTCGGCCGCCGCGTCGGTGCCGAGCAGCGAGGCGGCCTCCTCCATCTCGGTGGTCGCCGCGGCCGCGCCGGTGCGACGCGCGACGTGGCCGGCGACGGTCTCGCCGGGCACCCGCTCGTGCTCCTGGGGCAGCCAGCCGACGAACGCGTCGGTCGGTGCGGTCGTGACGGTGCCGCCGAGCGGGGTGTCGACGCCGGCGAGCAGGCGCAGCAGCGTCGACTTGCCGGCGCCGTTGGGGCCGACGACGCCGACGACGTCGCCGGGCGCGACCGTGAGGTCGAGGTGCTCGAAGAGCGTGCGGTGGGCGTGGCCGCCGGCGAGGTCCTTGGCCACGAGCGTCGCGCTCACAGCGGGTGCACCGTGACGACGTCGCCGTCGACGATCTCGTCGACCGGCTCGGGCACCTCGACGAGGCAGTTGGCCGCGGCGAGCGCCGTGAGGTGGCGCGCGTCCGGGGCGCGCACCGTGCCGTCGGGCGACAGGACGCTCGTCAGCAGCTGGAGCCGGCCCACGCGGGTGCGCCGGCGCGGACCGCGGTAGGTCGCGGTGAGCACCGGACGCGTCGGGGCCCCGTGACGGGCGTCGAGCGCGGGCCGGACGAGCACGTGGAAGGCGACGAAGGCACCGGTCGGCGTTCCCGGCAGGCACACGACCGGCGTCGAGCCCCACCGGCCCAGCCCCTGCGGGCCACCGGGCTGGAGCGCGAGGTGGACGAAGCGGAACCCGTCGACGGGCTCGCACACCTGGCGCACCACCTCGTGCGCGCCGGCGCTGACGCCACCGGTCGTGATGACGAGGTCGACGGCCGGCGACGCGTCGAGCTCGTCGAGCAGCGCACGGAGCGTCGCGGGGTCGTCGGGGCACGTGTCGACGCGGGCCAGCCCGGCGCCGGCCGCCTCGACGAGCGCGGCCACCATGTCGGAGTTCGACTCGTGGATGCCGCCGGGCCCGGGGTCGAGGCCGGGGTCGGTCAGCTCGGCGCCGGTGGCGACGACGGCGACCCGGGTCTGCCCGTGCACGTGCGCCTCGACGCACCCGGCGGAGCGGGCGAGCGCCAGCACCCCGGGCGTCAGGGCGTCGCCCGCGTGCGCGACGGTGCCGCCGGCGCGCAGGTCCTCGCCGCGGCGCCGGACGTGCTGGCCGGGCTCGACGGGGCCGGCGACCGTGACCGACGCGGGGGCCGGGCCGGTGCGGGCGGCGTCGGTGCGCTCGACGGGGACGACGGCGTGGGCGCCCTCCGGGACGCGCGCGCCGGTCATGACCCGGGCGGCCTCGCCGGGGCGCAGCGCGAACGCGGGCGCGTCGCCGGCGGCGACGTCACCGACGACGGGGTAGGTGCCGGACGCGTCGGTCGCGGCAAGCGCGTCGGTGTGCGGGTGGACGGCGTACCCGTCCATCGCGCTGTTGTCGAAGCGGGGCAGGTCGTCGCGGGCCACGAGGTCGGCGGCGAGGTGGCGGCCGCGGGCGCGGTGGTCGAGGGCGACCCGCACGACGGGCGCGGCGCCGAGCAGGTCCGCCACCGCGGCGCGGTGCGCGTCCACGGGGACGTGGTCGGTGGGGTCGCTCGGCACGCGGCAAGTCTGCCGCACCACGCACGCCCGCCGGACCCGGGTCTGCGGCAGGATCGGTCCGTGGCCGGTGCCGATCCTGCAGACGCCCTCGAGGTCGACCTCACCGGGCTGCTCCTCGGCGTCGCCACGGCCGCCACGCAGATCGAGGGCGGCGAGGTCGCGAGCAACTGGGTCGACTGGGCCGCCCGGCCCGGCACGATCGCCGACGGGTCGAGCCCGGTGCGGGCCGCCGACCACTGGAACCGCTGGCGCGAGGACACCGCGCTCATGGCCTCGCTCGGGGTGCAGGTGTACCGGCTCGGCGTCGAGTGGGCGCGCCTCGAGCCAGCCCCGGGACGCTGGGACGAGGACGCGTTCGCGCACTACCGGGCCGAGCTGGAGCTGCTCCGCGACCACGGCATCCGGCCGCTGCTGACCCTGCACCACTTCAACAGCCCGCGCTGGTTCGAGGAGCAGGGCGGCTGGCTCGCGCCGGGCGCCGTCGAGGCCTACCTGCGCCTCGTCCGGGCCGTCGTCGAGCGCCTCGGCGACCTCGTCGACGAGTACGTGACGATCAACGAGCCGAACGTCTTCGTGACCGGCGCGTACGCCTTCGGCGAGTTCCCGCCCGGGCACCGGAGCCTCCGCGAGGCGGTGCGGGTCTACGGGCGGCTCGCCGAGGCGCACGTCCGCGCCTACCGCCTCGTCCACGACCTGAGACCCGGGCCCACGACGAAGGTCGGCGTCGCCCACCACCTCCGTCCCTTCCGCCCGGGCGACCCGCGCAACCCGTGGCACCGCGCGCTCACGCGCACCATGCGGCACCTGTTCCAGGACGCGATCGTGCGGGCCATGACCACCGGTGAGTTCGCGCCGCCGCTGCGCCGCCCCCGCGGCGTCCGGCGTGGCCGCTACGCCGACTTCTTCGGCCTCAACTACTACTCCCGCACCACGGTGACCCGGTTCGAGGACGGCACCCCGCCCGGCGTCCCGGTCAACGACCTCGGCTGGGAGGTCTACCCGGAGGGCCTCGCCGAGACCGCGACGTGGGCCTGGGAGCGGTACGGCCTGCCGGTGTGGGTCACCGAGAACGGTACGGCCGACGCCCGCGACGCCTTCCGGGCCCGCTACCTCGCCGAGCACCTCGCGGTCGTGGCGCGGCTGCGCGCCCGCGGCGTCCCCGTCGAGCGGTACTACCACTGGAGCCTCGTCGACAACTGGGAGTGGGCGCAGGGCGAGGGCCCGCGGTTCGGCCTCGTCGCCCTCGACTACCCGACCCAGGAGCGCACGGTCCGCGCGTCGGGCCGGTTCTTCGCCGAGGTCGCGGCCGCCGGCGGTATCACCGCGGCGATGCGCGAGCGCTACGTCGCCGGGCACGAGTACCCCGTCTCGGAGGGCACCCCGCCACGCGGCTAGGGTCGCCGGATGCCCAGCTCCCCCATCCGACGCCACGTCGGCCAGATCTTCGTCCCCGTCCGCGACCTGCCGCGGTCGGCCCGCTGGTACGGCGACGTGCTCGGCTTCGAGCCCGACGCCGCGTCGCACGAGGGCACGATCCTCGACATCCCGGTGCACGACGGCCCGCGGATCACGCTCGATGCCAACCGCCCCGACTTCACGGCCGACGGGCCGCCGCGGTTCTTCCTCTGGACCGACGACATGGCCGCGACGATCGAGCACCTGCGGCGCCACGAGGTCACGATCACCTCCGACGTCGAGGACATCGGCAGCGTCTTCTTCGTCCAGTTCGAGGACCCGGACGGCAACCCGCTCATGGTCTGCCAACGCGCCGACCTCGCCGACTGAACGCCCCGGCCGACGAGTCGGAACCCGGGACGTCGGCCCGGGCCGGGAGTAGCGTCGACAGGTCGGAGACCCCGGGAGGATGCCATGCACCTCGAGCACCTGTGCGACGCCAGCTGGACCTACGACGTGCTCGAGGAGGCACCGCCGGCCGAGCACCATGACGGCCGGGTCTACGGCCAGGGGACGGGAACCCTCACCGGACGGCTCGCCGGCACCGCCCGGTGGTCGAACTTCCCGCGCATCCGCGACGGCTACGCGCTGCCCGACGCGCGCGGCGTCATCGAGGTCGCCGACGGCAAGGTGCTCTTCACGCTCACCGGCCTGTCGTCGCTCGACGACGGACGGGGGCTGCACGTGCTGATGTTCCAGACGGCGGCGCCGGACCACCGGTGGCTCAACACCGTCCTGGCCGTCGGCGAGGGAGACATCGACGTGGCCCACGCCACCCTGGCCATGCGCTACTACGAGTGCTCGGTCGAGCTGCCCCTCGAGGGGTGGGAGCTGCCCACGGCGAGCGACGGCGGCCTCGGGAGTGGCCTCAGCACTCGATGACGTTGACGGCGAGGCCGCCGCGCGCGGTCTCCTTGTACTTGACCTTCATGTCGCGGCCGGTCTCGCGCATCGTCTTGATGACCTTGTCGAGGCTGACGACGTGCGAGCCGTCGCCGCGCAGCGCCGTGCGGGCCGCGGTGATCGCCTTGACCGACGCGATGGCGTTGCGCTCGATGCACGGGATCTGCACGAGACCACCGACGGGGTCGCAGGTCAGGCCGAGGTTGTGCTCCATGCCGATCTCGGCGGCGTTCTCGACCTGCTCGGGCGTGCCGCCCATGACGGCGGCCATGGCGCCCGCCGCCATCGAGCACGCCGACCCGACCTCGCCCTGGCAGCCGACCTCGGCCCCGGAGATCGAGGCCGTCTCCTTGTAGATGACGCCGATGGCGCCCGCAGTGAGCAGGAAGCGGACGATGCCGTCGCGGTCGGCGCCCCGGACGAAGTTGGCGTAGTAGTGCAGGACGGCCGGGATGATGCCGGCCGCGCCGTTGGTCGGGGCGGTGACGACGCGGCCGCCCGAGGCGTTCTCCTCGTTGACGGCGAGCGCGTAGAGGGTGATCCAGTCCATGCCGCGCAGCGGGTCGTCACTCGCCCCCTCGAGGCGCAGGCGCCGCGCGAGCTCGGGCGCGCGGCGTCGCACGCGCAGGCCGCCGGGCAGCACACCCTCGGTGTCGATGCCGTTGCGCACGCACTCCTTCATGACCTTCCAGATGTCGAGGAGCCCGTCGCGCACCTCCTGCTCGGTGCGCCAGGAGAGCTCGTTCTCGAGCATGATGCGGGCGATCGACTTGCCGGTCTCGCGACAGTGCGCGAGCAGCTCGTCGCCGGTGCGGAAGGGGTGCGCGACCGGGGTGGTGTCCTCGACGATCTTCGTCGAGCCGTCGGCGTCGCCGCCCACGACGAAGCCGCCGCCGACCGAGTAGTACGTGCGCTCGTCGACCGTCGCGCCGGACGCGTCGAGCGCGGTGAAGGTCATGCCGTTGGGGTGCACGGGCAGCGTCTTGCGCCGGTGCATGACGAGGTCCTCGTCCTCGACGAACGCGATCTCGTGCTCGCCGAGCAGCGACAGCCGGCGCGTCGAGCGGATCTCGGCCAGTCGCCCCTCGACGGCCCGCGGGTCGCACAGCTCGGGCCGCTCGCCGGTGAGCCCGAGGAGCACCGCCTTGTCGCTGCCGTGGCCGTGGCCGGTGGCGCCGAGCGACCCGAAGAGCTGCGAGTGCACCCGTGCGACGTCGGCGAGGCGACCCTGCTCGCGCAGGCCCTGCGCGAACATCTCCGCGGCCCGCATCGGCCCGACGGTGTGCGAGCTCGACGGCCCGATGCCGATCGAGAAGAGGTCGAAAACGCTGAGCGCCATGGTGTCCTGACTTCGTGTCGTCGTTGACGGCGACCGCCCGGGGGTGTGGACGGATCCGATCGAGCCTACGTCCCCGCGCGCCCGACGCGCGCACCCGGCATACAGTCGGCTCGTGCCCCCTGTGCCGCCGCCCCGCTGGCTCGACGCCGAGCACGTCCGCCGCACCGTGTCGGCCGACCGCGCGCGCCGCCTCGTGCGCCAGCGCCTCGCCGACGGCTTCGACCCCGCGAGCGACCCGCCGCGGCTCTCACCCGCGGCCGGCGACGGGCAGCTGCTCGTCATGCCGGCCACCTCGCCCGGGGCCGCCGGCGTCAAGGTGCTGTCGGTGGCGCCGGGCAACCCTGACCGCGGGCTCGAGCGCATCCAGGCCGTCTACGTGCTCATGGACGCCGACACCCTGAGCCCGTCGGTGCTGCTCGACGGCACGGCGATCACGGCGCTGCGCACGCCGGCCGTCTCGGCCGTGGCGGCCGACGCGCTCGCCCCCGAGGACGTGCGCTCGGTCGTCATCGTCGGTAGCGGCCCGCAGGCCGTCGGCCACGCCGAGGCGATCCTCGCCATCCGCGCGCCGCAGACGATCACCGTCGTCGGCCGCCGGCCCGAGGCCGCGCGAGGGACGGCCGCTCGGATCGCCGGCATCGCTCCCGGCGTGCGCACCGTGGGCCTGCACACCGGCGGCTGGGCGGCGGGCGAGCCCACCCAAGGCGTCGCCGAGGTCGAGGCGGTGGCCGACGCGGTCCGCTCGGCGCAGCTCGTGGTCACGGCGACCAGTGCCCCGACGCCGGTGCTCGAGGACGACTGGGTCTCCGCGGGCACCTGCGTCGTCGCGATCGGGTCGCACGAGCCGCACCGGCGCGAGCTGCCCGGGTCGCTGCTCGGGCGCTCGCTCGTCGTCGTCGAGGACCTCGCGACGGCGCGGCGCGAGGCCGGCGACGTCGTCCTCGCCGCGGCGCAGGGCCATCTCGAATGGGACACCGTGCACACCCTCTCCGACCTCGTCCTCGGATGCGTCGAACGAGATCCGTTGCGGCCCAACGTGTTCAAGAGCGTCGGCATGGCCTGGCAGGACCTCGTCGTCGCGGAGCACGCCGCTCGGTCCTGAGTCGGACTGGGCCACAACCGGATCCGGCGGCGTGTGGCGTAGGTCACGCCCCGTCCCAAACCCCCACAGCGCGTCACGCTCGTGTACGTTCTCCCACGGCTCGGGGGCGCTGGCGCGTGCCCAGCCGCGGTTCACCGGCCCCTCACGGTCACCGAGTTCCTCTGCGTTACACGTCCCTCCACCATCCGCGGCGCGTGACCGAACCGGCACGCCCGCCCTCCACGGGAGCGCACTCTCTGATGACCCGAACCCTCCATGTCGCCACGCCCTCACGCGTCGTGGCCCTCCTCGCCGCCGGTACATTCGCAGCCACGGCTGCCTGCGCGATCGGCGCCGCCTCCTCCGCGTCCGCGACGCCCGGCGACCCGCACAAGGTGTGGGTCTGCAAGTACATCCACAAGCCCGGCGAGGACGAGGTCCTCAAGGGCGGCAAGAACCCGATCCACGTCGACGAGGCAGCCTTGACGAACGACCGCGGCGTCGAGCCGCAGCTCGGCGACGCCTTCTCCGACGGCCAGTTCCGTTCCGTCGTGGTCGGGCTCGAGGACGAGGCACCCACCACGGAGTGCCCGGCCGACGCAGACGCGATCCCCGGGCGGTCGGCCACCGGCACGCAGGCCACGGCGACCGCCACCGTGACCCCGTCGGCCACGGCCACCACGGCCACCCCGGCGGAGCCCACCCCCACGGTCGACGCGGCGGGCACCGTCGTGACCTCGACGGGCACCCCGGCCACCCCCGCCACGCCGGACGCGCCGGTCGCCCTCGACGGCACCGCGGTCTCCGACCCGCAGTCCACCGTCGCGCTCGACGGCGTCCCGGCTCTGGGCGACGCCGCCCCGCACACCGGTGGCATGGGCCAGGTCGCGGAGCAGTCGCGCACCACCGACGTCCTCGTCGGCGTGGGCCTGATCGCCGCCGCGGGGGCCCTCGCCGGTGCCGAGGCGCTCCGCCGTCGCCGCCGCCGCGCGGCCGAGGTCGACTGATCTCCGGACGGCATCGCGCACGCCCGCCGCGTTCGGGCGGGCGCGGCACGCGGGCAGCCCTGCCGCTGCTCGCGGTCGCGCTCGTCTGCGCCGGCGGCTGGGTGCTCGTCGACCGGCCACTGGCCCGGGCCGGCGCCTCCGCGACGGAGGCGCAGGCCCGGCCCCGGCCGCCGGTACCGAGCGTCCACGGGGCGGCCTGCACGCCCGGGCCGCCCCGACGCGTCGTCTACCCCGCCCTCGGCGTCGACGCCGCGGTCGAGCGGATCGGGCTCGACACCGAGCACCCTCCGGACGCCCAGGGTCGTCGCCGCCTCGGCAACCCCGAGGACACGAGCCGCGTCGGGTGGTTCGCCGACGGCCCGCGGCCCGGCGACGGCGAGGGCACGGTGCTGCTCGACGGCCACACCTACCGCGACGGCTCCGCGGTGTTCGGCGAGGACTTCGCGACGCGGGCGCGGGCCGGGCAGGTCGTGCAGACGGTCCAGCCCGACGGGTCGGTCTGCTCCTACCGCGTCGAGCGGGTCTGGGCCGCCGTGAGCTCGGCCCGCGACTACCCGCGGATCATCAGCTCGGAGCACCTCTACGACCGCACCGGTCCCGAACGCCTCTTCCTCGCCACGTGCGGCGGCAGCTGGAACGCCGCGACGCGCAACTACGAGGACATCAGCGTGCTCGTCGCACGGCCCGTCGGACGCTGAGCCGCCCGCTCACCCCGCGGCGACGACCTCGTCGACGGGCGTCGCCCCGCCGTTGAAGGCGATGACCCGCCCGGCCGTGGTGTCCGGGTGGTCGACGACCGCGGCGATGACGCGTCCGACGTCGGCGCGCGGGACCGAACCCGGGCGGGCGTCGGGACCCGCCTCGATGCGTCCGGTGGCCGGGTCGTCGGTGAGGCGGCTCGGGCGCAGGATCGTCCAGTCGAGGCCCGACGCGGCCAGGTGGACGTCGGCCGCGGTCTTGGCGTCGGCGTAGGCGAAGAACGAGTCACCCTCGGGCACACCGTGGTCGGGGCCGGCGCCGAAGTAGGACACCATGACGAAGTGCTGGACGCCGGCCGCGCCGGACGCGTCGACGGTGCGTACCGCCGCGTCGCGGTCGACCGCGTAGGTGCGGGCGGGGTCGCCGCCGCCGGCTCCCGCCGACCACACGACGACGTCGTGCCCGTCGAGGACCTCGCGCAGGCCGTCGGTGTCGAGTGTCTCGACGTCGGCGACGAGCGGGGTCGCCCCCGACGCCTCGACGTCGGCGGCGTGGGCCGGGTTGCGGATGACGCCGGTGACCTCGTGGCCGGCCTCGCGCAGCAGGGGCGCCGCGAGCAGGGCGACCTTCCCGTGCGCTCCGATGACGACGACGCGTGCCATGTGGCTCTCCTTCGGTGCTGGGGGCTGTCCTCGGGGGCAACGCCCGGCACACCCGCCCGTCTTCCCGGTGTTGCGCCGTCCACGACTTCTCGCAACCACGGCCCGGGGCCGCGGGCGACGGTCGACGATGGATGGACGTGGTCGTCCGCTGCGCACGTTGAGGGGCCTGCGCCGGACGACGGCCGGCCCCGGAGCCGAGTCGCTCGCGGGAGACGGCAGAGGGCCCATCCACCGGATGCGGATGGGCCCTCTCGCCGGCCCGAGGTCGGGCCGGGCGGTCGTGTCGGCGGCTCAGCCCCCGCGACGACGACCGAGCAACCAGCCGAGGACGAGCCCGACGAGGGCCGCCCCGGCGTAGGGCGCGTAGCGCTGCACGAGCACGGGCAGCACCGCCGTGCCGAGGTCGAGGGCGTCGTCCTCGGGCTGGGGCGGTGCCGGGGCGACGGCCGGACGCGTCGGGCGCGGTGCAGCGGCCGGGGCCGCCGCGTCCTTGGTCGGGGCACCCGGCGCGGCCACGGGCGTCGCGGCAGCCCCGGGCGTCGTGGCCGTCGTTGCCGTCGCGGGAGGCGCCGCAGCGCCACCCGGCTCGAGGTCGACCGCCTCGGAGCCCGCGGGCTCGGGCGCGGGTTCTGCTGCGCCCGGACCGGCCTCGCCCAGCTGCTTCTCGATGCACGCGACGAACGCCTGGAGCAGCTTGTCCGAGACGTCCTGCATGACACCGCGGCCGAACTGCGCCGGCTTGCCCGTGACGGCGAGGTCGGTGGACACGTCGGCCCGGGTGCCGTCGCCGTCGGGTGCGAGCGCGACCGACACCGTGGCCCCGGCCGTGCCGTTGCCCCGCTTGTCCTTGCCCTTGGCCTCGATGACGGCGCGGTGCGCGGCGTCGTCGCGCTCGACGAACGAGCCCGACCCGGCGTAGACGAGCGCGATCGGACCGAGCTTGACCTTGACCGTGCCGGAGAACCCGTCGTCGGTCACCTCGGTGACCGTCGCGCCGGGAAAGCAGCCGCCGACGCGCTCGAGGTCCATGAACAGGGCCCACGCGTCGTCGACCGAGGTCGGCACGGTGAAGGAGTGCGTCAGCTGCATCCGGCGATCACGCCCCTGCCGCGGCGAGGACCGCCCGCCGCGTCAGCACCGTGGCGAGGTGCCGGCGGTAGTCGGCGTCGCCGTTGAGGTCCGAGGGCGGGTTGGTGCCCTCGGCGACGGACGCGACGGCCGCGCGGACCGCCTCGTCGGTGGCCTGCCTGCCGACGAGGGCCTCCTCGACGGCCTTGGCGCGCAAGGGTGTCGAGCCCATGTTCGTCAGGCCGACGCGGGCCTCGGCGATCGAGCCGCCGTCGGTGCGCACCGCCGCCGCGACCCCGACGATCGACCACTGGTGGCTGACGCGCACGAACTTCTCGTAGTGCGCGCCCCAGCCGGTGTGCTTCGGGATGCGGATCTGCGTCAGCAGCTCGCCGTCGCCGACCGCGGTGGTGAAGAGGTCCTCGAAGAAGTCGTCGGCCGCGACGGTGCGGGTGGTCCCGCCCGCCCCGGCGACGACGAGCTGCGCCCCGAGCGCGAGCGCCGGCGCCCCGACGTCGCCCGCCGGGTCGGCGTGCACGAGGGCTCCCCCGACGGTGCCGCGGTGGCGGATCTGCGGGTCGGCCACCGTGGCGATCGCCTTGGACAGCAGGGCCGCGTGCGTCGACACCAGCTCGGAGGCGAGCACCTCGGAGTACGGCGTCATGGCGCCGATGACGACGTGGTCGCCGTCCTCGGAAACGCCGCGCAGCTCGGCGATGCGGCCGAGGTCGACGATGACGCCGGGGGCGTTGAGCCGCATCCGCAGGATCGGCAGGAGCGACTGGCCGCCGGCGAGGACCTTCGCCTCGTCACCGTGCTCGGCGAGCGCGGCGACGGCGTCGGCGACGGACTCGGGTGCCACGTAGTCGAACTCGGCGGGGATCACTGTCGGCTCCCTTCTGCGAGGCCGGCGGCCGGGTCGGCGTTCGGCGCGCCTTCGTCGAAGTGCGGCTGCGCGCCGCGCTCACCCTCCGTGGTGACGGCCGCGCCCGCCTGGATGGCCTTCCAGACCCGCTCCGGCGTGCACGGCATGACGATGTCGTCGACGCCGAGGTGGCGCACCGCGTCGACCACCGCGTTGACGACGGCCGGCGTGGACGCGATGGCCCCGGCCTCGCCGACGCCCTTGGTGCCGAGCTTGGTGTACGTCGAGGGCGAGGTCGTGTGGTCGGTGACGAAGCTGATCGTGTCGGCCGTCGTGGGCAGCGTGTAGTCGACGAACGAGCCCGTGACGAGCGTGCCCTGCTCGTCGTACTCCGCGCCCTCCCACAGGGCCTGGGAGATGCCCTGGACGAGGCCGCCGTGCACCTGCCCCTCGACGATGAGCGGGTTGATGATCGTGCCGATGTCGTCGACGCACACGTACTTGCGCATCGTCGTCGCGCCCGTCTCGGTGTCGACCTCCATCGCGCACAGGTGGGTGCCGTGCGGGAAGGAGAAGTTCTCCGGGTCGAAGGTCGCGTCGGCGTCGATGCTCGGCTCGACGCCGTCGGGCAGGTTGTGGCCGGTCCACGTCGCGATCGCGACGTCGGCCATGCCGAGGCCCTTGTCGGTGCCCTTGACCCCGAAGCGACCACCGGTGAACTCGATGTCGTCGACGCTCGCCTCGAGCAGGTGCGCCGCGATCGGCTTCGCCTTCTCGATGACCTTGTCGGCGGCCCGGACCACGGCCTCGGCCCCGACGACGAGCGAGCGCGAGCCGTAGGTGTCCATGCCCTTGGAGGCGATCTGCGTGTCGCCGTGCAGCACCTCGACGTCCTCGAACGGCACGCCCAGGCGGTCGGCGACGATCTGGCTCCAGGCCGTCTCGTGGCCCTGGCCGTGCGGGGAGGTGCCGGTGAGGACCTCCACCTTGCCGGTGGCCAGCACCCGGATGCTCGCCGACTCCCAGCCGCCCGCGGCGTAGTTGAGGGCGCCGAGGATCCGCGAGGGCGCGAGGCCGCACATCTCGGTGAACGTCGAGATGCCGATGCCCAGCTGCACCGGGTCGCCGGACTCCCGGCGTCGCGCCTGCTCGGCGCGCAGCTCGTCGTAGCCGAAGAGCTCCTTGGCCCTGGCCGTCGCGGCCTCGTAGTTGCCGGAGTCGTAGGTCATGCCCGCCACGGTCGTGAACGGGAACTCCTCGTGCGTGATCCAGTTCTTCTCGCGGATCTGCAGGGGGTCGACGCCGACCTCGACGGCGAGCTCGTCCATGAGCCGCTCGATGGCGTACGTCGCCTCGGGGCGCCCGGCCCCGCGGTACGCGTCGACCCACGTCTTGTTCGTCAGCAGCGTGCGGACGGTGAAGTGGTAGGCGTCGAACTTGTAGATCGAGTTGAACATCCACGCGCCGAGCACCGGCACGCCGCCGCCGACGAGACCGACGTACGCGCCGAGGTCGGCGAGCAGCTCGACCTTGAGGCCGGTGACCGTGCCGTCCTTCTCGGCGGCGAGCGTCAGCTTCTGCCACTGGTCACGGCCGTGGTGGCCCGAGAGGAGGGACTCCGAGCGGGTCTCGGTGTACTTGCAGGGCTTGCCGACGAGCCGCGCCACGGCGACGGTCGCGAACTCCTCCGGCGTCGTCTGCAGCTTGCCGCCGAAACCGCCGCCGACGTCGGGCGCGATGACCCGCACCTTGGACTCGGGCATGCCGGTGGTGGCGGCGACGAGGAACTTGAGGATGTGCGGCACCTGCGTCGAGGTCCACACGGTCAGCTGCTCGCCGGTCGGGTCGCACACGGTCGAGCGGGGCTCCATGAAGGCGGGCAGCAGCCGCTGCTGGCGGTACTCCCGCTCGATGAGGATGCCGCCCTCGCGGGCCTTGGCGATGGCCTCCTCGACGTCGGTGCCCGATCCCTGCGCGGCCGAGTCGAGCGTCCAGACGGCGCTCGTGTTGGTGCCGAGGTCGGGGTGGGCGAGCACCTCGTCCGTCGCGGCCTCCTTGAGGTCGAGGACCGCGGGCAGCTCCTCGTAGTCGACGTCGACGAGCTCGGCGGCGTCGCGGGCGGCCGCCGCGCTGCGGGCCACGACGACGGCGACGATCTCGCCGGCGCACGCGACGTGCTCGACGACGATCGGCAGGTGGTCGGGCGTCTTCTGCTCGGCGTTGAGCGGCCAGGCGGTGGCGACGAGGCCCTGCTTGCCCTCGACGTCGGCGCCCGTGACGACGGCGACGACGCCCGGGGCGGCCTTGGCCGTTGCCGTGTCGATGGACGTGATCCGGGCGTGCGCGAACGGGCTGCGCACCATGGCGAGGTGGAGCATGCCGGGCAGCTGGATGTTGTCGGTCCAGCGGGTGCGGCCGGTGATGAGGCGCTGGTCCTCCTTGCGGCGTCGGGCCCTGCCGATCTCGCCGCCGGCCTCGGTGGGCCGGTCCTCGGTGACGGTCATGACGACACCGCCTTCGAGCTGAGGTCCGCGGCTGCCTGCTGCACGGCCTTGACGATGTTGTGGTAGCCCGTGCAGCGGCAGAGGTTGCCCTCGAGGCCCTCGCGGATCTGCTCCTCGCTCGGGTCGGGGTTCTCCCGCAGCACGTCGCAGGCCTGCATGATCATGCCCGGCGTGCAGTAGCCGCACTGGAGGGCGTGGCACTCGTGGAAGGCCTTCTGGACGGGGTGGAGCTCGCCGTCGGTGGCCAGCCCCTCGATGGTGGTGACCTCGTGGCCGTCCGCCTGCACGGCGAGGACGTTGCACGACTTGACGCTCGTGCCGTCGAGGTGGACGGTGCACGCACCGCAGTTGCTCGTGTCGCACCCGATGACGGTCCCGGTCTTGCCGAGCGTCTCGCGCAGGTACTGGACCAGCAAGGTCCTGGGCTCGACGTCGTCGGAGTAGCTGACCCCGTCGACGTTCACGGTGATTCGGGTCATTCGATGTGTCCTCCTGCCGCGCTGCAGTTGACTTCCCCACGGTGAGTCTTTGTCAGAAGTGGCCCGCGCACAAGAGTTTCTGTCGATGTGGCCCGGCGGGGCCTCATGTCCTCGACCCGACCTCGTCGCCGGCGCCCCTTCCCGGCAGACTGTCGGGCATGACGTTCCACGCCGACGACTACCAGGCGCTCCGCTCGCGCTACGACTCGATGACCTACCGCCGGACCGGTCGCTCCGGCCTCGACCTGCCGGCCGTCTCCCTCGGCCTGTGGCACAACTTCGGCGACGACGTGCCCCTCGACAACCAGCGCGCGACGCTGCGTCGGGCCTTCGACCTCGGCGTCACGCACTTCGACCTCGCCAACAACTACGGCCCGCCCTACGGCAGCGCCGAGCGCAACTTCGGCACGATCTTCGCCCAGGACTTCAAGCGCTACCGCGACGAGCTGGTCATCAGCAGCAAGGCCGGCTACGACATGTGGCCCGGGCCGTACGGCCAAGGCGGCGGCAGCCGCAAGTACGTCCTCGCCTCGCTCGACCAGTCGCTGCAGCGGATGGGCCTCGACTACGTCGACGTCTTCTACAGCCACCGCTTCGACGAGACGACCCCGCTCGAGGAGACGATGGGCGCGCTCGACACCGCGGTCCGCTCGGGCCGCGCCCTCTACGCCGGCATCTCGAGCTACTCCGGCCCGCGCACCCGCGAGGCGATCGAGATCCTCCGCTCGATGGGCACGCCGCTGCTCATCCACCAGCCGAGCTACTCGATGCTCAACCGCTGGGTCGAGGAGGACCTGCTCGACGTGCTCGGCGAGGAGGGCGTCGGCTGCATCGCGTTCAGCCCGCTCGCGCAGGGCATGCTCACCGACAAGTACCTCAACGGCGTCCCCGAGGGCTCGCGTGCGTCGCAGGGCAAGTCCCTGTCGACCGACCTGCTCACCGACCAGAACCTCACGCACATCCGCGCCCTCGACGCGATGGCCAAGGACCGCGGGCAGTCGCTGGCCCAGATGGCCCTGGCCTGGATCCTGCGCGACGAGCGCGTCACCTCGGTGCTCATCGGCGCGTCGTCGGTGCGGCAGCTGGAGAACAGCCTCGGCTGCCTCGACAACCTCGCCTTCAGCGACGAGGAGCTGGCCACGATCGACCAGCACGCCGTCGAGGGCGGTATCAACCTCTGGAAGACCTCCAGCGCCCACTGACGAGGCGGCGCTTCGCGGCAGCGGCTGCGCTTCGCGTCACGAGCCGCCGGGAGACCGGTAGCTCAGGCCCCGAAGCGCGGCCGCTGTTGCAAACGGCAGGCTGAGGGCGCGGCCGGTTCGGCTCAGGCGGTGGCCCGGCCGCCGGGCCGCCAGCCCGGGCCGCGCATCAGGTACCCGACGCGGTCGCGCCACGACCTCGCGGCCCGCACGTCGCCCCAGATCGACGCGTACTCGTGCGTCGCGACGACGAGCGGGTTGTACGTGCGCAGCTGGGTCGTCAGGCCGTAGACGACGCGGTCGCCCTCGGGCTCGAACGAGCGGAACAGTCGGTCCCAGACGATGAGGATGCCGCCGTAGTTGCGGTCGAGGTAGGCGTTGTTCGTGCCGTGGTGCACCCGGTGGTGCGAGGGCGTGTTCATGACCAGCTCGACCGGACGCCAGAGGGTTCCGACGCGCTCGGTGTGCAGGAAGAACTGGTAGAGCAGCGAGATCGACTGCTGCAGGAAGATCGCCCACGGCGGCACGCCGAGCAGCGCGAGCGGCGCCCAGAACGGCACTCCGCCGAACGGCGTCCACGTCTGGCGCAGCGCGGTCGAGAGGTTGTAGCGCTGGCTCGAGTGGTGCACGACGTGGCTGGCCCAGAGGATCCGCACCTCGTGGTGGGCGCGGTGGTACCAGTAGTAGGCGAGGTCCTCGGCCAGGAAGATGACGATCCACGTCCACCAGATCGCGGTGTCGAGGCGCAGCGGGCTCAGCTCGTAGAGGGCGGCGTACACGACGAGCTGGATGGCCTTGTAGAGCACGCCGACCCCGACGCTGCCGAGGCCCATCGCCAGGCTCGTGAACGTGTCGCGCACCTCGTAGCCGACCTCGTCGTCGTCCGGCGCGAACCACAGCGAGGCCACCTCGACGACGATGAAGAGCACGAAGAACGGGACCGCGGCGAGGATGAGGTCGACCATCACGCCCCCTTGGCGCCGGTGCCGGTGAGGCCCGCGCCGGCCTCGAGCGAGGCCCACACGTCGAGGGCCTGGCACAGGATGGCGTCGGCGAGCCGGGCGGCCTCCTCGGCCTCGCCCGTTGCGACGGCCGCGGCCAGCGGCCCGTGCGGGAGCAGGTCGGCCCGGTCGGCCGCGAGCAGCGCCTCCATCGCCTCGGGACGGGCGTCGATGGCGTGGAGCAGAGAGTTGAGCGCGAGGCGGAACGCGAGGTTGCCGGACGCCTCGACGACCTCGAGCCAGAAGGCGCGGTCGGCGTCGGGGTGGGTCGTGTCGTCGTAGGCGCCGGCTGCAGCGACGACGCGCTCGCGCGCCTCGGGGGTGGCCCGCTCGGCAGCGAGCCGGGCGGCGTCGACGCCGATGCACCGACGCATCTCGAGGCCGTCGCGCAGCACGGCGGGGTCGAGGGCGTCGGCCGAGCGGGCGAGGTGGGCGAGCAGGTCGAGGCCGGCGCTGCTGCGCACGTCGAGGACGCGGGTACCCCCGCCGTGGACGACGCGCACGAAGCCGGCCGCCTGGAGGCGCTGGAGCGCCTCGCGCACGGCGTGCCGGTTGACGGCGAACGACGCGGCGAGCTCGCGCTCGGGCGGGAGCGAGTCGCCGGGAGCGAAGCGACCCGTCAGGACGGCGTCACGCAGCTCGGCGAAGACCTCGTCGGACACCGAGCGACGCGCCACGGGGGTGAATCCACGCTGACTCATGCGCGCCAGCCTGCCCGACAATTGGCCCACTCATCAAGAGGTTGGACCAAATTCGTGACGTGCGTCGCCCGGTAGGTTGGCGGCCGTGCCCGACAGCGACGTCAGCCCGTCCACCCCCCTGAGCAGCGCCCTCAGCATCCAGGAGCGCCTCTACCCCGACCTGCCGTGCTTCGGCTGCGGGCAGGCCAACGACCGTGGCCTCAAGCTGCGCAGCCACCCCCTCGGCGACACCGCCGCCGACGGCGTCACCGCGACGTTCACGCCCTGGCCCGAGCACGACAACGGCCTCGGCTACCTCAACGGCGGCATCATCGGCACCGTCCTCGACTGCCACAGCGCCGCCGCCGTCATGCTCGAGGCCGAGCGCGGCGGCTGGCCGCCCCTGCCCGGGGCCGACCTCTCCTACGTCACGGCCGGCCTCGACGTGCGCTACCTGCGCCCGGCCCCGCTGCACGACACCGTCGAGCTGTTCGCGACGGTCGTCGAGGCGTCCGAGCCGCAGATGACCGTCGAGGTGCAGCTGCGCTTCGACGGCAAGGTGCGCGCGCAGGCCACGGCGTTGTGGAAGCGGTGGCGCCCGCGCACCTGACCGGTCAGCCCGACGTCGCCAACGCGTCGGGCTCGGTGTCGTGGGCGGGATGGTGGTGGTGGATCGGGCCGTCGAGCCCGCCGAGGCGCTCGCCACCCCCGCCCCACCGCAGCGCGATGATCTCGGCGGCGATCGACACGGCCGTCTCCTCGGGCGTGCGGGCGCCGAGGTCGAGCCCGATCGGTGAGCTCATCCGGGCCAGCTCGGCCTCGGTGAGCCCGGCCTCGCGCAGCCGCGCCAGCCGGTCCTCGTGGGTGCGCCGCGATCCCATCGCCCCGATGTAGGCGACCTCGGGCAGGCGCAGCGCCACCTCGAGCAGCGGCACGTCGAACTTCGGGTCGTGGGTCAGCACCGCGATGACGGTGCGGGAGTCGACGCGTCCGGCCTCGACCTCGGCGGCGAGGTAGTCGTGCGGCCACGTGACGACGACCTCGTCGGCGCCCGGGAAGCGCGAGGCGGTCGCGAAGACGGGACGCGCGTCGCACACGGTGACGCGGTAGCCGAGGAACCCGCCGACGCGGGCCACCGCGGCGGCGAAGTCGATCGCGCCGAAGACGAGCATCCGCGGCTTCGGCGCGTGCGAGGCGACGAAGACCCGCAGGCCCTCGCCCCGACGCTCCCCGTCGGGGCCGTAGGTCAACGTGCCCGTCGTGCCCTGGGCGAGCATGCCGCGCGCGTCGTCGCGGACGGCGTCGTCGGCGCGCTCGCTGCCGAGCGTCGACGCGTGGGCGGCGGCGTGTCCGGGGGTGGCGGGCTCGGCGTCGTCACCCTCCTCGGGGCGCACGACGAGGCGCCGACCGACCCACGCCGGGTCGGGGTGGTCGATGACGGTGGCCACGGCGACCGGCCGGCCGGCCTCGATGTCGGCCGCGACCTCGCCAAGCTCGGGGAAGGTGTCGCGGGAGACCTTCTCGACGAAGACGTCGAGGATGCCGCCGCACGTCAGGCCGACGGCGAACGCGTCGTCGTCGCTGACGCCGTAGCGCTGCAGCACGGGTGTGCCGGTGGCGACGACCTCCTGGCCGAGCTCGTACACCGCGCCCTCGACGCAGCCGCCCGACACCGAGCCGACGGCCTCGCCGCCCGGCCCCACGAGCATCGACGCGCCGGCCTGGCGCGGGGCCGAGCGCCACGTGCCGACGACGGTGCCGACCCCGACGGTCTCGCCGGCCGACCACCACCGCATCAGGTCCGAGAGCACCTCACGCACGGGCCACCACCTCGATCAGCTCCTCGAACGCGGCGAGCGAGTGACCCGCCACGAAGTCGTCAACGTACGGCAGCGCGGCCACGATTCCCTGCTGCACCGGCTCGTAGCCGACCTTGCCGCGGTGCGGGTTGGCCCACACGACCCGGTGGGCGAGGCCGGCGAGGCGACGCATCTGCTCGCCGAGCACCTCGGGCCCGTCGCGCTCCCAGCCGTCGCTGAAGACGACGACGACGGCGCCGCGCGCCATGCCGCGCCGGCCCCACCGGTCGAGGAAGGCGCCGACGGAGTCGCCGAGACGCGTGCCGCCGGACCAGTCGGGCACGACGTGCCCCGCGGCGGCGAGCGCCCGGTCGGGGTCGCGCTCGCGCAGCGCCCGCGTCACGTGGGTCAGGCGGGTGCCCATGGTGAACACCTCGACGTGGTCGCAGTGCAGGACGTAGGCGTGCGCGAGGCGCAGCAGGCTGTCGGCGTACGGGCTCATCGACCCCGACACGTCGACGAGCAGCACGACGCGTCGGGCGCGGACTCCCCTGCGCCGGTGACGGATCCGCCCCGGCTCACCCATCCGGCGCAGCTGCTCACGGAGGGTGGCGGGGCCGTCGACCGCGCCCGAGCGGGACCGCACGTGCCGACGGGCCCGCCGGCGCGGCGACCGCGGGTCGAGGGCGTCGAAGAGACGGGCCGCGGCGGCACGCTCGGCGGCGCTCAGAGCGGCGAGGTCGCGGTGCCGGAGCACCTCGGTGTCGCTGGCGCGGGCCTGGATCGTGTCGCCGGCGGGTGCGTCCTGCCCTTCGGCCTCGCCGCCGAGCGGCGCCTGACGCACCGGCGGCCGGACGACGTCGACGCGCGAGCCGCGGCGCACCTCCTCCCCGCCGAACCACCGCTCGAACACCTCGTCGTAGACCGGGAAGTCGGCCGGGACCGAGGTGAGCGTGGCCCGGCCGGCCCAGTAGACGCCGGAGCGCTCCCCGATGCCGACCGTGGCCGCCGCGACGAGGAAGGTGCGCTCGCGGTCGGCCGTGACCGACAGCCCCGCCGCTCGCAGGGCGCGGGCGAAGCCGAGCAGCCACGCCTCGGGCGGCGCGCCCGTCGGGACCTCCGTCGGCGGGTGGGGGGCGAGGGTCATGCCGTGAGCAGCTTGTCCAGGGCGGCGCGGACCCGCTCGGAGTCCTCGCGGTACTTCAGGGCCGCCCCGAGGGTGGCGGCGGCGACCTCGGTGTCGAGGCGCGTCGCACCGACGGCCTCGAGGGCTCGGGCCCAGTCGAGGGTCTCGGCGACGCCCGGCGGCTTGATGAGCTCGCCGGAGGCGCGCAGCCGCTGGACCGCCGTGACAACCTGTTCGGCCAGCGCCTCGGGCACCTCGGGCAGCCGCGAGCGGACGATCTCGAGCTCGCGGGCCAGGCCGGGGTGGTCGATCCAGTGGTAGAGGCAGCGACGCTTGAGGGCGTCGTGCAGCTCGCGCGTGCGGTTCGAGGTCAGCACGACGAGCGGCGGGGTGGCGGCGCTGACCGTGCCGAGCTCGGGGATCGTGACCTGCCACGTGGAGAGCACCTCGAGCAGGAACGCCTCGAACTCGTCGTCGGCGCGGTCGATCTCGTCGACGAGCAGCACGCACGGTGCGGCCCGGAGGGCCTCGAGCACCGGCCGGGCGAGGAGGAACCGCTCGTCGAAGAGCTCCTCCTCGAGGGCGCGGGCGTCACGGTCGCCGGCCTCGCGCGCCACGGCCTCGACGGCGCGCAGGTGCAGGATCTGGCGCGGGAAGTCCCAGTCGTAGAGGGCCTGCGTCGCGTCGATCCCCTCGTAGCACTGCAGCCGGATGAGGCGCAGGCCCAGGGCCTCGGCGAGCGCCTCGGCCAGCGCCGTCTTGCCGGTGCCCGGCTCGCCCTCGAGCAGGACCGGTCGCGAGAGCCGACTGGCGAGGAAGGTGATGGTGGAGAGGGCCTCGTCGGCGAGGTAGCCGGTGCGCGCGAGGGCCGAGGTGACGTCGGCGGGGGTGGTGAAGGCGGTCTCCATGCCCCGAGCATCACGCATGACGGCCCGCCACGGAAGCGCGAGCCCTCAGTGCGAGCCGTCGAGCTCGGCGGGGGTGTCGACGTCGCGGCCCGTGGCGAGGTCGCCGCACTCGACGAGCTCGTGCGGGTGGGTGCGGAAGTGGTCGCGGGCGCCGTTGTCGCCGGTGGCCGTCGCCACGACTCCGGCCCAGTGCGCCCGGCCGATGAGGGCCGGGTGGCCCGGCGTGCCGTGGTAGCAGGCCCGGCGCAGGACCGACCGGCGCTGCTCCTCGGGGTCCCCGGCCCCGGCCGGGGGGCCCGCCTCGACCGTGGAGCCAGCCTCGGTCTCGGCGCCCCCGGCGAGGACGCGGGCGACCACCTCGGGGGTCAGGTCGGGCAGGTCGACGAGGCTGACGAGCACGGCGTCGACGCCGGCGTCGCCCTCGTGGGCGGTGCGGGTCAGGGCGCCCAGCCCGGCGCGGAGCGAGGCGCCCATGCCCTCGTGCCAGTCCGGGCAGTGCACGACGTCGACGTCGTGACCGAGGCGGTCGACGATCGCGGCGACCTCCTCGGCCGCGGCCCCGACGACGACCGTGACCCCGCGGCAGCCGCCGGCGTGCAGCACCTCGACGCCGCGCTCGACGAACGTCGGCTCGTCGGGCGAGCGGCGCACGAGCGCCTTGGGGCCGCCCATCCGGCGGCCGGCTCCGGCCGCGAGGAGCAGCCCGCGCACGTGCGGGACGGTGCTCATGACGCCGACGCTACGGGACGCGTCGGCCTCGCGGGTGCCGACGCGTCAGGACACGGCAGCGAGGTCGACGGTCCACACCGGGTTGGCGGGGACCTGGTGCACCCGCGGCCCGGTGGCGATGTGGTTCATCGGCTGCAGGAGCGGCACGAACGGCCCCCGCTCGTTCATCGCCACCTGCCACGCGGCGTACGCGCCGGAGCGGTCGTCGCCGACCGACGCGCGGGCGGCCTCGGTGAGCTCGTCGACGAGGGCGTCCTCGCCGCGCTGCCAGCCGGCGCGCTGGCCCACGAGCTCGCCGGGCGCGAAGGCGAGGTAGTTCTCGGGGTCCGGGTAGTCGGGGCTCCAGCTCCACAGGCTGAAGGCGCTGCGCCCGGAGCGGTAGGACGCGAGCGCCGTGGACGAGGGCTGCGGGTCGAGGACGACGCGGATGCCTACCGAGGCCAGCTGGCCCCGCACCGCGTTCGCGATGGTGCTGCGCTGGATGCCGGCGATCGGCACGTCGACCGCGTAGGTGAGGCGGACCGGCTCGCCCCGGTAGCCGGAGCGCCTGAGGGCGGCGCGCGCGCCGGCGAGGTCGCGCGGTGGCGCGGTGGGCACGGCCGTCGGCGGCGGGAAGGTGCCGGTGGCGCTGGTGGACCCGGGCAGCGGCGTACCGGTGCCCGGGGAGCCGGTCGTCGGCGCGCTGGTCGCCGGCGAGGGGGTGCCGGTCGACGACGGCGTGCCGGTACGCGTCGGCGTGGGCGGGACCGTCGGGACGGCGCCGTCCTCGAGCGAGCCGACGATGCCCGAGGGCACGAGACCCGCGGCCGGGTGGGCATCGCCCGCGACGCGGGCCAGGGCCTCGACGTCGAGGCCCTTGCGGACCGCCTCGACGAAGGCGGTGTTCGCGGTCCAGCGGTTGACCCGCGGGTTGCGCGACAGCGACAGGAACGCGAGCGTCGAGGAGTCGGACGCCGTGACGGCGACCGAGCCCGGGCCGCCGGCAGAGGCGGCGCCGGACGCGGTTGCCGTTCCGGTCGGGGTCGCCGTGCCCGACGACGACGCGGCGGGGCCACCGGTGCCGGCCGACGTCGGCGTGCTGGTCGCCATCGCGCTCGCGGTCAGGGCGGCGGCCTGCGCGGGCGAGAGGTCGAGGGCGACGTCGGCGCGGCCGGCGCGGACGTCGCCGACCTGGTCCTTGGGCGCGACGTCGCGCAGCACGACCTCGCCGAACGCGGGCGAGGCACCGGTCCAGGCCGGGTTGGCCGCCAGGGTGACCCGGTTCGTCGTGGCGCCGGTCAGCACGTAGGGCCCCGAGCCCGCCGAGTGCGTCGACAGGTACCGGGCCGCGGTGTCGCCGGGGCCGACGGTGCCGCCGTTGGCCTTGACGGCCGCCGAGTTGAGGATGCCGAAGGCCGGGTTGGCGAGGACCGCCGGCAGCGCGAAGTTCGAGCGCGGCGAGCTGAGGGTGAAGGTGCGGTCGTCGACCTTGACGATGTTGACGGTGCCGAGGACGGCCGCCGCCGTGCCGCCCAGGCCCTGTGCCCGCTGGAGCGTGAAGACGACGTCGTCGGTCGTGACCGGGGTGCCGTCGGAGAAGACGAGGCCCTTGCGCAGGCGCATCGTCAGCCACTTGCCCTCGGGCGAGAGCGTGTACTCGGCGATGCCGGGCACGACCTTGGTCGGGTCGGTGGCGTCGAGGTCGGTGAGCGTCTGGTAGACCGCCTTGGACACGAGCAGGCCGCTGCGGTCGAACTGGCGGGTCGGGTCGAGCGTCGCGTGGTCGAAGACGGTGTCGACGACGAGAGGGGCGCGCGGCGTCGGTGCCGGGGCGGGCGTCGTGGCCCGCGCGACGGGCGTGCCGCCGGTCGTCGCGCCGGCGCCGCCGGGCGAGGCGTCGGTGCAGGCGGACGCGAGGAGCGTCGCCGCCCCGACGGCAGCGATCGCCACCTGACGGGCGACACGTCGACGCACGGGGGTTCCTTCGCTGCTCGAGGGGCCGACGCGTGCGGGTACCTGCGCGCAGGTGCCGGCACGGACGGGTCGGTGGACGGTGCCTGCCGGGGTCGCGCCTGCCTGACGACGCCCGGGGCCGTCCGGCGAGTCTATCCGGCCCCACCCGCCGCGACGCCTCCCGATTCCGCGCTCGGGGCGAGCACGAGGTAGGCCTGCGCGACGAGCACGACGGCGATGGCCACCCACTTGCCCGCGGGCAGCTCGACCCCGTACCGCCACCGGTCCACGAGCACGAGCCCGACCTGGAGCATGACGACCCAGCCCATCGTCACGAGCGCCAGCTCGGCGTAGCGCAGCGACGACGCGTACACCCAGAAGAGCACGAGGAACGCACCGACGCCGAGGACGAGGGCCCGCACGCTGCCGTGGCTCGCCCACTCCTTGGCGAAGACGGCCCCGGCGAGGTCGAGGCCGGCGAGGCACACCATCGCGAGCGTCGCGACGACCGACACGGGCCACGCGTCGGGGACCTTGATGAGCGGGAAGACGTCGGTGACGCTCATGGGGCACGTTCCTTGGGGAGCCGGGCCCGCCCCTCGAACGGGCCTCCCGGGTCAGAGCCCCGCGGCAGCGCTCCTGATACGGCCGACGGTCCGGCGCCGGCGCGTCAGGACTGGCCCGCGGCGAACCACGCGGCGACGTCGTCCGCGACCGGCGGCACGTCGACCGCTCCACCGCCCGAGCGCAGCGACGACGTCGCGCACACCGCGGCCGCCACGGCCTCGCGGGCCGCCACCGGCGAGGTCATCGTCGGGCCGCCGTCGCGGGCGAACCGCACGAACTCGGCCACGAGGAGCGGGTCGGCGCCGCCGTGGCCGGTGGTGTCGGCCGGCGGGATCTCGAGCACCTCGTCGGCGTCCTCGCGGTAGCTGTCGGTGCGACGCGTCCACACCTTGACGACCGCGCCGGGGCCGTCGCCGAAGTTCTCGAGCCGGCCCTTCGTGCCGATGACGGTGTAGTTGCGCCAGTAGTCCGGCGTGAAGTGGCACTGCTGGTAGCTGGCGAGGACGCCGCCGTCGAGCACGAGGTTGGCCATCGAGATGTCCTCGATGTCGACGACGGGGTGCAGTTCGCGCTGCTCGGTGGGCGGCCAGTTCTCGAGCGAGTACCAGTCGGCCATCCGGCGGTCGGAGTTGTCGCGACGGTCGGCGATGTCGCCGTAGACGGCGAGGTCGCCGACGGCCGCGACGCGACGCGTGTAGGCGCCGGCGAGCCAGTGGATGACGTCGATGTCGTGGGCGCCCTTCTGCAGGAGCAGGCCCGTGGTGTTGGAGCGGTCGGCGTGCCAGTCCTTGAAGTAGTAGTCGCCGCCGGCCGAGACGAAGTGGCGGCACCAGACCGCCTTGACCTCGCCGATCGTGCCCGCCTCGATGACGGCGCGCATGGCGCGGACCACCGGCATGTGGCGCATGTTGTGCCCGACGTAGAGCCTGGTGCGGGTGCGCGCGGCGGCGGCGAGGATGCGGTCGGCGTCCTCGACCGTCGTGGCGAGCGGCTTCTCGACGAACGTCGGCAGCCCGGCCTCGAGGGTGCGCACCGCGTGTTCGGCGTGGAGGTGGTCGGGCGTCAGGACGAGGACGGCGTCGACCTCGGCCCGCACCTCGGGGCTCAGCAGCTCGTCGACGCTCCCGACGAGGCGGACGCCCTCGACGCGCTCGGCGGCGTCGCGGCGCCCGCGCTCGGCGGCGTCGCACACGACGGTGACGCGGCTGCCCTCGCCGGGGCGGTGCGCGTACTTCGCGAGGCTCGCGCGCAGGCCGAAGCCGATGATGGCGAGGCGCAGGTCGGCCGTGCCGGTCGGGTCGGGCGTCGAGGCGCCCGGGGAGGGCGTCGGGGCCGGCGTCGTCGTGGTCATGAGGGGTCACCTTTCACGGGTCTGGTACGAGGGTCTCAGCCCTTGGAGCCGCTGAACGCGATGCCCTGGATGAACTGGCGCTGCAGGGCGATGAAGAGGACGAGGACGGGCAGCGTCGCGAGGACCGAACCGGCCATGAGCGTCGTCGTGTCGACGGTGAACTGGCCGATGAGGGAGGCGAGCCCGACCGACAGCGGCATCTTCGTCGGGTCGTTGTTGACGACGAGGGGCCACATGAGGTCGTTCCAGCTCCACAGCACGTCGAGGACGGCGAGCGCCACGAGCCCGGGGCGGGCCAGCGGCAGCATGACGCGGGTGAAGATCTGCCAGTGGTTGGCGCCGTCGAGGCGGGCGGCCTCCTCGAGCTCGCGCGGGAGGGTGAGGAAGAACTGGCGCAGCAGGAAGGTGCCGAAGGCGCTGAAGAGGCCGGGCACGACGAGCGCCTGGATCGAGTTGAGCCAGCCGAGGCCGGAGATGATCTCGTACTGCGGCAGCAGGAACAGCTGGCTCGGCACCATGAGGACCGACAGGAACAGCCCGAAGAGCAGGCCGCGACCGCGGAACTCGAAGCGCGCGAAGGCGTAGCCGGCCATCGAGCACAGCACGAGCTGGCCGAGGACGCGTCCGACGGTCTGCAGGGTGCTGTTCCAGAACATCTGCCCGAACGGGAGCGTGTCGAAGACCTTGCCGTAGTTCGACCACTGCGCGTGCTTCGGGAAGACCGTCGGCGGCACGGTCATCGTCTCGCCGAGGGTCTTCAGCGAGGTCATGACCTCCCAGAAGAACGGCCCGACCATGACGACGGCGCCGAGGATCAGCACGACGTGGACGCCGACGTGCTTGCGCCGCAAAGGCTTTCCCGACGCCTTGGGCGCGGGGACACGGGTGGCGACGTCAGACATAGTGCACCCACTTCTTCTGGAGGCGGAACTGCAACGCGGTCACGGCGACGATGATCACGAGGATGACGAGGGCGATCGCCGCGGCGTAGCCCTGCTGGTTCTCGACGAAGCCGCGCTGGTAGAACTGCGCGACGATCGTCTCGGTCTGCGGGTACGCGGGGTTGGTCGGCCCGCTCATGACGAAGATGAGGTCGAAGGTCTGCAGGGCACCGATGACGGACAGCACCGAGATGAAGAAGACGCTCGGGCTGATCGTCGGCAGCGTGATCGACCAGAACTGCCGGACGCGTCCGGCGCCGTCGAGCGCGGCCGCCTCGTACAGCTCCTTCGGCACGCCCTGGATGGCGGCGAGGAAGATGACGACCTGCGTACCGAGGCCGAGCCAGATGCCGACGGCGGCGATGGCGTAGAGCGCGGTGTCGGGGTTCGAGAGCCAGTTGGTGCCCTGGATCCCGACGACGTGCAGCATGGCGTTGATGACGCCGACGTCGCCGTTGTAGAGGGTGCGCCAGATGAGGCCGACGGCGGCCGGCATCGTGACGACGGGCAGGAAGTAGAGGACGCGGTAGACCTTGACGCCCCGCAGGCCCTCGGTCGACAGGAGCGCCGCGACGACGAGGGCGATCGGGATGCCGAGCAGGGCGACGACGGTGAACTTCAGCGTGTTGAGGAGGGTCTCCCACAGGCGCGCGTCACCGAAGAGCTGCGCGTAGTTGTCGAGCCCGACCCACTGCGAACCGCCGAACGGGCCGGTCTCGGTGAAGGAGATGAGCAGGGTGCGCACGACCGGCCACAGGTAGAAGACGAGCAGGCCGAGCAGCGTCGGGGTGATGAAGACGGCCGCCCAGAAGAGGTCGTTGCGCCGCTTCGCCGACGCCCGCCGGCGGCTCGGGGCCGGGCGGCCGGGGGCCGGGCTCGTGGCCCGGCTCCCCGGCTCGGTCCGGACGGCGGTGGCCCCGCTCGTGGCGGTGGCCGTACCGGAGGCCACGGTCACTGCTCCTTGGCGAGCGCCGCGTCCATCTGCGTGGCGAGGTCCTTCAGGCCGGTGGCGGCGTCGACCTGCCCGTTCCACACCTTGGTGAGGATGTCGGTCTGCAGCGTCGTCCAGACCTTCGTGTTCTTCGAGGCCGGGTACGGCACGGCGTTCGGCACCTCGTCGAGGTAGGCCTTGAGGTTGAACTGCGGCATCGCCTTGACCCACGCCTGCTGGGTGCCCTCGTAGGCGGGGATGACGGCGCCGGCCTCGGCCTGGATCTGCGCGGCACGCTCGCCGCCGAGGAAGGCGACGAACTTCTGCGCCGCGTCCTGGTGCTTGGTCTTGGCGTAGATGACGTTGCCGAGGCCGTGGATGACCGAGATCTGGCCCTTGGGGCCCTTCGGCACGGGGGCGACGTTGACGGTCTGCTTGAGCTCGGGCACGTCGTTGTACTCGACCGCGGCCCACGAGCCGTTCCAGTACATCGCGACCTTGCCGGCCTTGAACAGGTCGCCGGGGCTCGTGTCGGTCATCTGCTGGACGGTCGGGGAGGCGCCGTCCTTCACGAGGGAGGTCCAGAACTCGATGCCCTGCAGCGCCTCGGGCGAGCCGAACCCGCTCGTGGTGCCGGCGGCGTCGATGACCTGGCCGCCGGCCGAGGGGATGGTGTCGTAGAAGCCGGACTGGTCCTCGACGGGCGCCGCGGCGCCCCAGACGCCCTTGGACTTGTCGGTGAGGGCTCGGGCGGCGGACTGGAAGTCGGCCCAGGTCCAGTCGTCCTTGGGGTAGGGCAGCTTCTTGGCGTCGAAGAGCGCCTTGTTGTACCAGACGCCGACGGTGTCGAAGTCCTTCGGGATGCCGTAGGTCTTGCCGCCGTAGGAGTAGAGGTCGACGAGCGCCTTGGGGTACTTGGCGAGGTCGAGCTTGCCGGTGCTGATCGTCTGGTCGAGGGGCAGCAGCTGCTGGTTGGAGGCGTAGAGCTTGACGTTCGGGCCGTTCATCCAGAAGACGTCGGGGGCCCCGCCGCCGGCGGCCGCGGTCTGCAGCGTCGTGAAGTACTGCTTGAACGGCGTCACCTGCAGCTTCACGGTGACGTTCGGGTTGGCGGCGTGGAACTCGTCGGCGATCTTCTGCATCGCCGGCACCTGGTTCCTGTCCCAGATGCCGTACGAGAGGGTGACCGGCCCGTTCTCGGGGCCGGCCGAGCCGGAGCCGCCGGTGCTGCCGCAGGCGGTCAGGGCCAGCGCGGCCAGGGGGAGCAGGGCCGTGGCGGCCAGCGTGGACGTTCGGCGCGGGATGCGCATGGGCGTCTCCTCGGACGGGGTGCACTTCGTCGGGCAACCCACGTCGTTTCGCTCGATTGTGCGTGGGCGGGACTACAATCGAGCACATTCGATCACGTGTCAATCCGTGGAGCCCGGCTCGAGGGTGAGCCCGGCGCCGCCGGCCCGGCCGGCGCCACGGGTTCCTGCGGGCTGCCCCGGGGCCGGTCGGTCGCCCGCGCGAGGATGCGGGTTCGGCTGCGATGCAACGGAATCCGCGCGGTGAGTCCGTCTCGCGAGACGTCCGTCCACCATCCGGACGACTCCCGGGCGAGAATGGGCGGGTGCCGATCCTGCCGATGCCGCGCGACCCCCGCTTCGTCACGATCCGTCGCGGCGGCACCCTGACCGACGACGACCACCGGCTGCTCGCCGAGTGGGCACTCAGGTGCGCCGAGCACGTGCTCCCGCTGTTCGAGGCCGCCGGCACGGGCGACGCCCGGGTGCACGAGGCCCTCGAGATCGCCCGCCGCTGGATCCGCGGCGAGGTGCCGATGACCGTGGCGCACAACGCGGCCTTCCCGGCCAACGCGGCCGGCAAGGGGCTGCCCGACCCGGCCCGCTTCACGGCGCTGGCGGCCGGACAGGCGGTGGCCGTGGCGCACGTCGCCGCGCACGAGCTGGGTGCGGCCGCCTACGCGATCCGGGCGGCCTCGGCGGCGGTCCCGGCCCACGACGCGGAGGAGGCGCGGCTGCGCGAGCGCGACTGGCAGCGCGAGCAGCTGCCCGACGCGATCCGCGCGCTCGTGCTGGACGACCAGCGCCTGCGCAGCCCGATCTGCTGGAACACCTTCGACGACTGAGCGCCGTCGATCATTTCAGGCACCTCAGGCGCGCAGGACCTTCTCCATGGCCTTGCCCTTGGCCAGCTCGTCGACGAGCTTGTCGAGGTAGCGGATCTTCTGCATGAGCGGGTCCTCGACGTCCTGCACGCGGACGCCGCAGACGCTGCCGGTGATGAGCGACGCGTTGGGGTTGAGGTGGGCGTCGGCGAAGAAGTCCTCGAAGGTCGTGCCGGCGTCGAGGTGCTCACGCAGCCGGGCGTCGTCGAAGCCGGTGAGCCACTCGATGACCTCGTCGACCTCGTCCTGCGTGCGCCCCTTGCGCTCGGCCTTGGCGACGTAGAGGGGGTACACCGACGCGACGCTCGTGGTGAAGATCCGGCTCATCCCTCGAGGGTAGCCAGCACCCCCGTCGGGCGGGCCGCTACCGCGCGGACCAGACGAAGCCGCCGACGAGCAGCATGAGGACGAAGGCCCTGACACCGCCGAACCGGCTGCGCCCGCCGCCGCCCAACCCACGATGCGTCGGCTCGCCGAGCAGGAGGAACAGCACGATGGTCAGCGGGGCGAGGGTGCTGACGAGGAGCCAGAACCAGCCCCACCGGGTGGCCCGCGAGGGCTCCGGTCCCGCGACGAGCAGGAGGAGCGAGAGCACCCACACGAGCATCGCCCCGCCCACGACCCACGACGGCACCTCGATGCCGAGGAGCGAGCCGCCGGTCGGCTGGGCCGAGCCGTCGCGGGTGATGCGGAGCACGCCACCGCCCTGGACCTCGCGCAAGTGGGCCTCGATGCTGCCGACGACCTGGTCCGGCACCGCCGACGCATCCGCCGTGTCGACCTCCGGGCTGCTGACCTGCCGCACGGTGGTGAGCCGTTCGAACCCGCCCTCGGACCAGCGCACGTAGGCGGTGCTGTAGCCCGACGCCCCCGGGGGCAGGGTGCCGGCGACGCGGACCTCGTGCACCTGGCCGGTCTCGATCGCCGTGCGCAGCTCCGAGAGCGGGGCGTGGTGCGTGCCGAGGAGCCCGAGGGCCACGGCCACCGCCACGGCGAGGACGACGAGCGCCGCCCGGCCGAGGCCGTCGACGAGCCCGCCGTGGGAGGCACGGGTGGGCTGGGACGTCGGCGCCGACATGGACCGAACGTAGGACACCGGGTGACCGAGGGCACGCGTTTCCGGGTGCAGGTTCATGCAACGGCGGCGGTCAGCCGAAGGTGCGGACGAAGGCGCGGAGCACGTCGTGGGCGGCCTCGACGTCGGCGGCCTGGACCGACGCGATGAGGTCGTCCTTCTCCTCGGGCCGGAAGTAGCCGTGGTGGGCGTAGGCGTGGATGCGCTCGACGAGCGTGTCGAGCTCGAGCTCGGGGTGGAACTGGGTGACCCACGCCCGCTCGCCGACTCGGTAGGCCTGCACCGGGCACGGGTCGCTCGTCGCGAGCAGGACCGCACCGGTCGGCAGCTCGCTGCACGCCTCCTTGTGGCCGACGAAGGCCGTGAACACCTCGGGCAGGCCGGCGAAGAGCGGGTCGTCGCGGCCGGCGTCGGTGACCCGGACGGTCGTCGTTCCGACCGGTTCGCCGTACGTGCGGTCGACGACACCACCGAGGGCCAGGCCCGTGGCGCCGATGCCGTAGCAGAGGCCGAGGTAGGGCACCCCGTCGTCGACGAGACCGCGCAGGAACACCGTCAGCTCGGCCTCGACGCGTCGCTGCTCGGGCGACTTCTGCGCCTCCGGGTCGGTGACGGTGTACGGGCTGCCACCGAGGACGACGCCCGCGTACGCCGACGCGTCGAGCGGGGTGAAGGGGCCCTGCTCCATGCGGACGTGCACGACGCGTCGGTCGGGCAGCCCGGTGAGGCGGCCGAAGGCCTCGCGCTCCTGGGCGGCGAGCGCGTCGGCGACGCGCGACGTGAGAAGCAGGAAGGGCAGGCCGGACGTGTCGGGCGGGGTCGGCGTCGTGGTCGGGGTCGTGGTCTCGGGCGCCACGGCGTCAGGGCAGCAGGTCGTCGAGGTAGGTCGGCAGCATCGCCCACCACGTCGGCCAGTCGTGGTCGTAGGCCGGGCCCCAGTCGTCGACGCGGTTCGGGATCCCCTTGGCGCCGAGGACGTCCGCGACCGCCCACGCCTCGCCGACGTCCTCCCACCTCCCGCTGCCCGAGGCCAGCACGATCATCCGGCGGCGCAGCAGGTCGAGGGCGGGGCCCTCGAGGCCGGGCAGGAAGTGCAGCGGCGAGCTGTAGTAGAGGTCCTCGGTGAAGCGCCCGCCGATGAACTTCTCGATGGAGTACGTGCCGCTCATGCAGACCGCGGCGTCGACGAGGTGCGGGTAGCGGCACACGAGGGCGAGGGCGTTGAAGGCCCCGATCGACGCGCCCGCGACGACGACGCGCATCGGGCCGCCGCTGTCGGAGTGGATCGCCGGGATGACCTCTGAGGCGACGGCGTCGTGGAAGGCGTTGAAGAGGGCCATCCGGTACTCGGTGGAGCCCTGGCGCTCGGCCATCGCCTTGCCGGCGACGCTGTCGCACGAGTAGACCTTGGCGCGGCCGGCGTCGACGAGCGGCATGAGGTGGGCTACGAGCTTGTGGCGCTCGACCTCCTCGGCGTCACCGCCGGCCGTCGGGAAGAGCAGGACCGGCGTGCCCCACGTGCCCCAGCGGGCCACGGTGATGTCCTGCTCCAGCCGGTCGGAGTACCAGCGGTCGGTCACCTTCATCGGGTCAGCTCCTCAGCTCGGGTCGGTCACTCGGGTCGGTCACTCGGGTCGGTCACTCGTAGACGTACTTCTGCGGCCCCGGGAAGACCCACGCGAGCGCGTCGCCGAGCCGGTCGCGCCAGTTCTCCCAGTTGTGGCCGTCGCGGGCCTCGGTGTAGCGCACCTGCATGCCGGCGTGCCGGAACACCGGGACCATCGACCGGTTGGGTGTGATGAGGGGCTCGTAGACGCCGCACGACATGTGGATGCGGTCGACGACCGCGGTCGGCTTGGCGCGGTAGCGGTTGACGAACTTCACGACCGGGTCGAACGCCGGGCCGCCGCCGTGGTCGAACCCGATGTCGGTGAAGACGAGCGAGGCGGACTGCAGCACGAGCGAGCCGAAGAGCCCCGGGTAGCGCACCGCCGTCGACAGCGAGGCGATGCCGCCGAACGAGGAGCCCATGAGGCAGCGGGCCTCGGGGGCGTCGAGCAGCGGGAGGCGCTCGGTGAGCAGCGGCACGAGCTCGCGGGCGACGAACCGGGCGTGCGGCGCGTGGTTCGGGTACTCCTTGAGCCGGTCGCGCGGCGGTACGAAGGCCACGACGAGCGGGTCGACGTCGAGGCGGTGGACGAGGTTGTCGAGGACCGTCTTCATCGCCGCGTACTGGAGGTAGTCGCTGCCGTCGTGGACGACGAGCAGCGGGTAGCGCTGGGCCCGGTTGAACCGGGCCGGCAGGTAGATCTGGACAGGCTGGTCGCGACGCAGGGCCCGGCTGCGCACGACCTCCTCGACGAGCGTGCCCGGGCGAGCCTCGGGGTCGAACGCCACCCAGTCGGGAACCCGGTAGCCGACGGCCGCGCACACCGACGACGAGCCCATCGGGCTGTGCGCCAGCCGCGGGTTGAGGGGGTCGTTGAAGCGCTCGTGGTGCTCGCCCTTGCGGATCTCCACCTGGTACTCGACGCGCGAACCCTCGGGCAGCACGGTCGTGACGGCCCAGAGGTCGGACTCGCCGATCCGCTTGAGCGGCAACGGGTCCGGCAGCCCGACGACGCGGTGGCGGATCCACGCCTCGTCGACGTCGCCGCGGTAGAGGAAGGTGGCGCGCTCGCCCTCGACGATGGGGCAGCCCCAGCGCGCGATGAACCGGTCGATGGCCGGGCCGTCGAGGGGCAGCCGGTCGCGCAGGCCGTTGATGGCGAGGCGGGTCGGGGGGCTCATGCGGCCCCCTCGACGGCGACGCGGCCGGTGGCGTCGAGGTAGCGGGTGCCCTTCGGCAGCGCCGCCGAGCCGCCGCCGTCGCCCTCGGACCCCAGGCGCACGACGGCGCCGTCGTCGAGGAGCACGAGCCGGTGCTCGGGGAAGCGCCGGGCCAGGACCGTCATCCGCTCGTGGTCCTCGAGCCGCAACCGACGCCGGGCGTGCGGCAGCACGAGCACGCCCGGGACACGTCCGAGCCCGGCGTCGTGGACCTCGGCGGCCGTGACGCCGTGCGGGGTGTGGTCGTGGAAGAGCACGACGCGGTCGGTGAGGACCATGGCGCCGGCCGACCAGGCGACGACGTGCTGCCCGGGCCGGGGCGCCACGTCGAAGAGGCGCAGGGTGCGCAGCAGCGTCCGCACGTTGCCGCCGGCGACGACGAGGGCCGCGCACTCGTCGAGCACGGCGTTGATCTCGCCGCGGTGCCAGCCGATGAGCCCGCTCTCCTCGCGCGGGCTGCGTGCGAACGTCGACGCGTAGAGCTCGGCCAGCTCGGCCTCGTACCAGCGGTCGACCTCGCGGACCGCCTCGATCGCGGCGTCGACGGCGACCGGCCCCACGCCGTGCAGCGACGTGCGGTGGGCCACCGCGTGCACGGCGTCGACGGCGCTCTGCAGCCGGATGCCGTAGAAGGTGCGCAGCTCGTCCTGCCGGTCGCGGAAGGCGAGGGCCGCGGCCGCGACGCGGTCGTCCTTGGTCAGCACGTCGATCATCCGGTGGTGCAGGCGCAGGTTGACCCCGCGCTCGTCGAGCAGGCCGTTCAGCTCGCCGTCGTCGGCCTCGCGCTCCTCCCAGCCGGCGTTGGTGAAGGCGACGCGCCCGGGCACGTCGAGGGACCGGACGACCGGCTGCACCGTCGTGGTGAAGCGCTGGGGTCCGAGCAGGATGGTCTCCGGCACGAGCGCTCAGCCCGCGTGGACGCGGATGGTGCGCCCGACGTCGTCGAGCACGGCGCGGGTCGTGTCGTAGTCGGGGTGGCGCACCCGCACCCACGCGTTGGCCATGTACCCGGCCTCGACGGGCTGGGTGCCGGTGCCCTGCGGCGGGAAGTGGCCGTCGATGACCCACTCGCCGTAGCGCGCCTGGATCTCGTCGATGCCGGAGTAGCCCTGGATGGTGCCGTCGTGGTCGGGGCGCAGCGCCACGATGCCGGCCGAGTACGTGCGCCGCATGGGCTGCTCGGGCCGGCCGTGCGTGATGACGTGCGCCCACTCGCGGTAGACGTCGACCTCGTTGGCCGCCGAGTAGAGGTCCCAGGCACCGACACCGGGCGGGCGGCAGCCGATCTCGCTGAAGCGCAAGCCCTTCGGCCCGTAGAACCACTCCATGTGGGTGGCGGAGGTCTCGATGCCGAGGGCCTTGATGACGCGCCGGCCGAGCTCGCGGACCTCGGCGTAGAAGGTGTTGCCCGGCTCGTCGATGCGGTTGGTCGTGACGAACTCCGGGGAGATCCAGCGGTGCCGCATCGCCTCGAGGACGTTGGGGTAGTAGTGGGTGGCCCAGTCGTGCACGACCTCGCCGCCGACGGTGATGGTGTCGTAGAAGCCCTCGTGCCCCTCGACGAACTCCTCGATCGCGATCGACGCGGACCCCTCGGCCCCGAACGCGCCGAGCGCGGCCTCGAGCTCGCGGTCGTCGTCGACGCGCGTCGTGCCCTGCGCGCCTGCACCGGCGCGCGGCTTGAGGATGAGCGGGTAGCCGACCCGTTCGGCGAACTCCCTTGCCTCCGCGGCGGAGTCGACCGCTGCGCTGGCCGCAGTGGGCACGCCGGCCTCGCGGAGCGCGTCCTTCATCGACGGCTTGTCGCGGCACAGCCACGTCGTGCGGACGCTCGTGCCCGGGATGCCGCAGGCCTCGCGCACCTGCGCGGCGGGCATCGTGTGCGCCTCGACGACGGCCTCGAGCGCGTCGATCCAGACCCGGTCCTGGAAGAAGCGCACGGCGTCGACCATCTGCCCGACGTCGGTGACCGAGCCGACGCGGTAGTACCCGCGCAGGGCACCGAGGACGTCGTCGCCCAGGTGCCCCTCCTCCGACTCGCCGATGCCGTAGACGTTCGCCCCGACGGCGGCCAGCGCCTGCACGAAGCGACGCTGGTTGGCCGGGAACGACGGCTCCACGAAGATGATGTTCACGAGCCCGACGCTATCGGGCCGGGCGGAGGGGCGCCACGGCTCGAGGCGGGGGCCGGCGGGTCATGGGCGAAAACGGCACGCACGGCGGCGGCCCGGGACGACACTGGTGCTGTCGTACTCGGAGCGCACCTCGCCCTCAGGAGGAAGCATGTCGAGCACCGTTCCCGACGCCACGTCACCGGACCCGGACGCCGCGCCCACCGGCGATCCCATGACGCCGGCCCCCGACGACGCGCCGACGCCACCGCGCACGCGCCGCGAGGCCGCCCTCGCCGCAGGCTGGGCCGAGCCGGACCAGGGCAGCTGGCGCACGGCACTCGTCGCCGTCGGCATCCTGTCCGTCGTCCTCGGCATCCTCGTGCTGGCCTGGCCCTCGGCGACCTTGCTCGTCGTCGCCATCACCTTCGGCCTGCAGCTCATCATCGCCGGCGCGGTCCGGCTCGCCCTGAGCCGCGACCTGCCGCGCGAGCCCGGCTGGCTCCGGCCGCTGTCGATGGCCCTCGGCGTCCTCTCCGTCGTGGCCGGCGTCATCTGCCTCTTCCGGCCCGGCACGTCGCTGCTCGTCATCGCGATCTTCATCGCCGTCGGCTGGGTGGCCGAGGGCATCGCGGCCATCGCCCACGGCTTCGGGTCGGACCGCTCGACGGGCGCCAAGGTCTTCCTCGTCGTCTGCGGCGTCATCGGAGTGCTCGCCGGGCTCGCCGTCGCGATCTTCCCCGGGTCCTCGCTCGTGCTGCTGACCCGCCTCGCCGGCATCCTGCTCGTCGTCGTCGGGGTCGCCGACCTCGTCACCGTGTTCCTGTCGCGGCGGGCAGCCGGCGCGGCGGGACCCTCGACGCCCACCGCCGCGCCGCCGGCGCCACCCGCGGCGCCTGCCTGACGCGCGTCAGTCGCGGTGCCCCTGCGCCGCGTCGATGACGTGCGAGCCCTGCTGCTCCTGGATGTCGGCGGGCAGGTCCTCGAACTCCATGACGCGCCTCACCTCGACGGACACCTCGGGGAACAGGTCGGCGAAGCGGGTGCCGAGCTCGACGGCCTCCTGCCGGGAGGCCACGTCGATGACGGCGAACCCGCCGACGACCTCGCGCGCCTCGGTGAACGGTCCGTCGGTGACCGACGGGGTGCCCCCGGACCGCTTGCTGATCATGGCGCCCTCGTCGCTGCGGTGGACGCCCTCGGCGGCGAGCAGGATGCCGGACTCGGCGCACTCGGTCATGAACGCGCCCATCCTGTCGATGAACTCGGGGCTCGGGTTCCACGCCTCGGGGCGGGTCTCGTCGAGGCGGTGGATGAGCAGGTAGCGCATGGGTTCTCCTCAGGTCGGGTCGGTCAGGTCGGGTCTGGTCGGGATCGGTCGGTCCCAGCCTCCACCACGACGTCGAACGGCACGGACCGACCTCGACACCCGGTGTCGACCGAGCCGGCCGTTCGATGGCCGAAGGACCGTGCAGACGCCGCGACGCCGCCCACCCGAGGTGGACGGCGTCGTGACGGTGCTGCGGTGACGCGTCAGGCGGTCGCCGGGGAGGCGCCGGCCTCGAGGGCCTTGGGGTCCTCGCCGTACTGGTTGGCGCCGCGGTTGCCCTCGGTCGCGAAGAAGACGATGAGGACGATCGCGCCGACGAACGGGACGAGACCGATGAGCAGCCACCAGCCCGTGCGGTTCGTGTCGTGCAGGCGGCGGATGCCGACGGCGATGCTGGGCAGCAGGACCGCGAGGAAGTAGAGCACGTAGAGCACGTAGAAGATCGACGAGTGCGTGACGTTGTACAGGACGTTGAGGACGCCGCCGATGATGACGTTGACGAGCGTGAACATCCAGTACTCCGTGCGGCGTGCCCGGCCGGAGAACCCGACGTAGTTCTTGAGCACCTTGGTGTACCAGTCCATGTGAGGCTCCCTGTGTTTCAGTGGACGCGGATTCGCGCGAGCGGACTGTAGCGGTCCCGGACCCCTGCGTGGGGCGATGCGCGCCGCACCGACCGGACACGAATCCATCACGAACTCGGGCCCGGTCGGCGGGTGCGGTCAGGACGGTCAGTCGTGCGACGGGCCGCGTGCCGGCTCGACGGACGCCACCGTGCCGTCCGAGGCGTCGAGCAGGACCTTCGGCGCCCGGGCCGACTCGAACCGGAAGAGGTGCTCGAGCGAGCCCGCGCGCGCGTCGGCGGAGTGGTCGCCGACCGGGCCGGTGCCCCAGTTGTCCTCGATGAACCTCAGGATCGAGGCCTGGTCGGTCTGCGTGTGGTCGACGAAGTTCGTCCGCGCGTAGGGCGAGACGACGAGCAGCGGCTGGCGCGGGCCGGGGCCGCAGCGGTCCTGGTAGCCGCCCTCGACGGGCACGCCCGACGCGGCGGCCGCGGTGCAGAGTGCCGCGTCGTCGGGGCTGTTCGAGGCGTTGGTGAGCGTGGCGGCGCGGTGGTCGTACCAGCCGTCGGAGTCGTCGTAGGCCAGGACGATCGCGGTGTCCTTCCAGCTCGGCGACTGCTGGATCGCGTTGATCTCCTTGACGACGAACCGCTGCTCGTCGACCGGGTCGGAGTAGTCGGCGTGGCCGTCCTGGTAGTTCGCGGCCTTGAGGAAGGAGACGGCCGGCATCCGGTCGGTGCCGACGACCCGGTCAAAGTCGGTGAGGTCGTACTGGTGGTTGGCCGAGCCCGCGTGGCCGATCTCGGCGGTCGAGGCCGGCGCGAGGTGGTGCGGGTTGGCCGTCGAGGCGTAGTACTGGAACGGCTCGTGGTGCGGGTTGTAGTCGGTCGAGCTGATGCCGGCGACGTTGGTGTGCGTGGCCAGGCAGGCCGCCGGGGCGCCGGTGGCGGGGTCGGCCGCCGTCGTCGGTCGGAAGCCGCCCTGGAACCAGCCCCACGAGACGCCCTTGGCGTTGAGCAGGTCGCCGACGTTCTTGTTCGAGTCCTGCATGCCGGCCAGCGTGTTGGTGCTCGTGTGGCTGCTGTTGGAGCAGTCGTCGTAGACCGGGTCGGGGTCGTTCGTCATGGTGCCGACACCGTTGGCGTCGGGGACGCGGACCGTGTAGTCGCTCGCGGTGGGCACGACCGGCGTCGGGTGGGCCGGGTCGCTCGCGGCCGTGTACTCGCGCACGCCGTGGGTCTGGCCGGACACGAGGTTGATGGCGCCGGGCGAGCTGGGGCCGAACGTCGTGCTGTAGGAGTTGTCGCTCATCGCGTAGTGCTGCGCGTAGTTCCACATCGCGGTGACGGTGTTGCCGTCGTAGTAGTCCATCGTCAGCCCGGGCGTGGCGTAGCGGCCCGGCTTGCACGTGTCCTTGCTGACGTACTCGACGAACCTGTCCATCGCGCCGGCGTCGAAGGCCTTCTGCTCGTTGGTGTACGTGTGGTCCTGGTCGCAGGTCACGGCCTGGCCCGGGCTGAGGCGCGTCGGCTGGGCGGCGTTCGGGTTTCCAGGCGCGAGCAGGCCGTCGTGGGCCAGCGTCGCGATGCGCCGCGGGGTGTTCGGGGCCGCGTGGAAGGCGGGCGCCGGGGTCGTGGTGCCCTGCAGCGTCTCGCCGGACCGGTTGGCGGCGTGCGGGTAGGTGGCGAAGTAGTGGTCGAACGAGATGTTCTCGCCGAAGATGACGACGACGTGCTTGATCGGCGTCGACGTGCTGGAGCCGTGCGAGGCCGGGGCGGGCACGGACGCCGTGGCGGCGCCGGCGGCCGAGACGCTGCCGAGGGCGAGGGCGGACACCGCGAGGGCGCTCACCGCGCCGCCGGCCAGGGCCAGGCGGGAGGGTCGGGACATGGTGGATCTCCTTGGACGACAGGGGTGGTGCCGAAGGCGACCCGGTCGGCGAGCCCGGCCGCGTCAGGCACGCTAGCCACGCGTCGGGCCCTGGACGCCCCTCCGGGAGCCGACGTCCGCGGAGTTTGCGAAGTGTTTCCCGGGTGCGCGTCCGCCCTTTGCCGTACTCCCAGCCGGGGCCCAAGGGACGCCGAGGGAGCGTCCAGCCTCGGCTAGAGCCAGCCGCGCTCCTGGGCGACGCGGGCGGCCTCGGCGCGCGTCGACGTGCCGGTCTTGCCGATGGCCGAGGAGAGGTGGTTGCGCACGGTGCCCGGCGACAGGTGGACGAGGCCGGCGATGGCGGCGACGGTGCCCCCGCGCAGGGCCACGGTGAGCACCTCGCGCTCGCGCTCGGTCAGCGGGTTCGCGCCGTCGACGAGCGACTCGGTGGCCAGCGACGGGTCGACGACGCGCAGCCCGGCGTGGACGCGTCGGACCGCCTCGGCGAGCTGGCGCGCCGGGGTGTCCTTGACGACGAAGCCGGAGGCCCCCGCCTCGAGGGCGCGGCGCAGGTAGCCGGGACGGCCGAACGTCGTGACGACGAGCGTCCGGACGCCGGGGAGCGAGTCGCGCACGGCCGCCGCGGCCGCGATGCCGTCCTGCCCGGGCATCTCGATGTCGAGGAGGCAGACCTGCGCGCCCGACGTGCGCGCGGCGTCGACGACCTCGTCGCCGCGGCCGACCTCGGCGACGACCTCGAGGTCGCTCTCGAGCGCGAGCAGCGCGGCGAGCGCCCCGCGCACGAGGGCCTGGTCGTCGGCGAGCAGCACCTTGATCTGGTCGCTCACAGCGTCACCTCCAGCACGGTCCCGTGTCCTTCCGGTCCGGTGGCGAGCGAGAGCCGGCCGCCGGCGGCCTCGACCCTCTCACGGATGCCGCGGATGCCGTTGCCCTCGGGGCGGTCCTCGAGGCCGCGGCCGTCGTCGCGGACGGTGAGCCGGTTCGAGTCGAGCTCGACCCAGCAGGCGTCGGCGTCGCTGTGCCGCACGACGTTCGTCATGGCCTCGCGCAGCACCCAGGCGAGCACGGTGCGGTGCCGCGGGTCGACGGTGGCGTGGTCGGTGGGCACGTGGCCCTCGATGCCGGCACCGGCGAGCGCGGTTCTCGCGGAGTCGAGCTCGGCGTCGAGGCGCGCGGCCCGTAGCCCGCCGACGGTCGCGCGGATCTCGGCGAGCGCCTGCCGGCTCAGCGCCTGGATCTCGGCGAGCTCCGCGCGGGCCCGCTCGGGGTCGAGGTCGACGAGGCGCTCGGCGAGCTCGGCCTTGACGGTGACGACGGTGAGCGAGTGGCCGAGCACGTCGTGCACGTCGCGGGCGACCCGCTCGCGCTCCTCCACGAGGGCCAGCTCGCGTGACATGGACTCGTACTCACGGCCCCGGTCGCTCATCAGCCGGACCCCGGCCGTCATGGCGGCCACGGCGAAGACGATGGTCGCCACCACCCACTGGCCCTCCTCGCCGTCGCTGAACACGGCGACGAGCACCGCGGCGGCCACGGTGAGCACGGCCACCGCGAGCGCCACGAGCCGCGGCAGCGCGAACATCGCGAACGACACGACGAAGGGCAGGTAGCTGACGGCGTCGGCACCGATGACGAACGCCATGACGGCCATGCAGGCCACGAGCCCGCCGACGTAGAGGGCACCGAGCCGGTAGGACGGCTCGCACCTCCTCTCGAGGGCCGCGAGGTGGACGGCCCCCCGGGCGTACACGGCGCCGAAGGCAGCCGTGACGACGAGGCCGAGGGCGACCTGCCAGGCGGGCAGGTGACCGGTGAGGATCGAGATGACGGGGAAGACGAGGAAGACGAGCCAGACCGACTGGACGATCCAGCCCCACTTCTCCCACGGGTTCGACTCGGCCACCCGGCCCGACGCGAGGTCGGGCCGGGTGGCCGGGACGCGGCGCCTGGACGCCCGGCGTGGCGTCACTGGCGCTCCCGCCCGCGGCGGACGAACCAGGTGGCCAGGCCGCCGAAGACGAGCGCCCACACGACGACGTTGGCGATCGGCAGCCACAGCGGGTCCTGCGTGCCGTCGGGCAGGTAGCCCTCGGTGAGCGGGTAGCGGGCCAGCGCCGCGTAGCCGTAGAGCGGCGTGAACTTGGCGAAGGTGAGCAGCGCCCCGGACAGCGGGATGAAGAGGTTGCCGAGGAAGGCGAAGATGACGAGCGTGCCCGCCGCGGCACCGACCGACGCCTCGGACCGGAACGCGGTGCCGATGACGAGCCCGTACAGGGCGAAGACGGCCGAGCCGGCGAGCGTCAGCAGGGCGCTGACCGCCCACGCGGACGCCGACCCCCTGGCCCCGGTCGCGGCGCCGAGCAGGTAGGTGATGAGGACCGGCACGGCGGCCACGGTCATCGCGATGACGGCCTTCATGGCGATGTAGGAGGAGTCGGCGAGCGGCGTCAGGCCGAGCTGGCGGCCCCAGCCCTGGACCCGCTCGACGGCGGCGTTGCCGCCGATGCTCGTCGTGGCCGTGACGGCGCCGTAGGCCGCCATCGAGATCATGACGTACATGGCGACGTTGCCGTTGCCGATGTCCTGGCCCTTGGCGTCGACCGTCGCGCCGAAGATGAGGTAGAAGAACGCGGGCAGGCCGGCAGTGAAGAACATCGCGGACCAGTCGCGCGTGATGCGGCGCATCTCGAGCAGCGTGAAGGTGGCGTTCATCGGACGAGCTCCTGCGGACGGTCGTTCGGGGTCGGGGTGGCGGCGCCGTCGGCACCAGTGTCGCCGGTCAGGGCCATGAAGGCCTCCTCGAGGCCGGCGCTGCGGATCTCGAGCTCGGTGCCGCCCAGCTCGACGAGCAGCAGGCGGGCCACGGCGTCGGAGTCGACGGCCGACACGACGACGCGCGAGCCGCGCTCCTGCACGGAGCGGACGCCGTCGAGCGCGCGGAGCCGCTCGACCGACGCCGCCAGCGTCGACGCCGGCAGGGCTGCCGACACGGTGCGCCCGGTGGCCTGGGCCCGGATCTCGGCGGTCGTGCCGTCGGCGACGATGCGGCCCTGCGCGATGAGGACGATGCGGTCGGCGAAGGCGTCGGCCTCCTCGAGGTAGTGCGTCGCGAAGACGACGGTGCGGCCGGCGTCGGCGTCGGCGTGCATCGTGTCCCAGAAGTCGCGGCGGGCCGTGACGTCCATGCCGGCGGTGGGCTCGTCGAGGATGAGCAGCCGCGGGTCGGGCAGCAGGGCCAGGGCGAATCGCAGGCGCTGCTGCTCGCCGCCGGAGCACTTGGAGACCCTCCGGTCGGCGAGCCCGGCCAGGCCGGCCCGGGCGATGACGTCGTCGACGGGGGCGTGCGCCCGATAGGTCGAGGCGATCATCCGGACCGTCTCGCGCACCGTGAGGTCGCGCAGCAGCCCGCCGGTCTGCAGCACCGCCGACACCTGGCCCTCGACGACGGCGGCGCGGGGGCGGCGGCCGAAGACCTCGACGGTGCCGCTCGTCGCCTCGGTGAGGCCGAGCACCATGTCGAGGGTCGTCGTCTTGCCGGCGCCGTTCGGGCCGAGGAAGGCGACGACCTCGCCCTGCTCGACGCGCAGGTCGATGCCGTCGACGGCGCGGACCTCGGTGTCGGCCGAGCCGCGGAGGGGGTGGAAGGTGCGCACGAGGTCGCGCAGGAGGATCGCGGGGGCGGCGCTGCCGGCCCCCGACGCCCTGGTCCCGCTCGTCGCGGAGGTGGTGTCCCTGGTCATGGCACCCAGCCTGACGCGCCGGGGTGGCCGCCGTCAGCGGCGAAGGTCATGACCTCGCCATGACACCTGTCATCTCGCGGTCGGATCCGACTCGGATCGCGTTCAGGTCCGCATGACCTGCGAGCGCGCAGGCGTCAGGTCGACGAGGTGCAGGTGCAGGGTGCCGCCGGTCGGGGCGGGGTAGGTGCGCCCGAGGCGGGGGCGTGGCCGACGTTGCCCGCCGGGTGGGGGATCAAGGATTGGCTCTGGTGGTCTTCCGGGTGGGCCGATGAGCCAGCCCTGGCGGGTCTCGAACACGAGCCCGTCCGCTCGGGTGGGGTCGCCGGCGATGGTGAACTCGCCGCGGTGGTGGCTGTCGTGGTGGAAGGTGCACAGGCACAGCAGGTTCGCGAGATCGGTCAGGCCACCGTCGCGCCAGTGCACCCGGTGGTGCACCTCCAGGTAGTCGGCAGCGCTGACCGGGCAGCCGGGGAACCGGCAGCCGCGATCGCGGTCGAGCACGAGGACCCGGGTGCGGTGCGGGACGACGCGATGGGTGCGGCCGACGTTGACCGCATGCCCCTCGGTCTCCCAGACCGGGGTCAGGGTGCCGTCGCAGGTGAGCCCGTCGACGAGGTGGCGGGGCAGGCGGGATCCGGCGGTGAGCCACCCGCCGTTGGTGTCGAGGTGGACCTGGACCCGGTACCGGGCCCGCCGTGCCGACCCGTTGCCGCCGGAGCCTCCGACCGCGGTGCTGTCAGTGCCGGCGGCATCGAGCGAGCGGGTCGCGAGCAGGACGAGGGCATCGGCCCAGGTGACGCGTCTCGGGCCGGGTGTCGTGGCCGGGTCGGCGTAGGGGTCGTGCTGGTGCTGCGCGTCGTCGCCCTCACCGGTGTGGGTGGTGTCGGTGACGCTGTGGAACAGGGCGTCCTTGGCCTCGGCGAGCGCGGCCCTCACGAGCTCCCCGACCTCCGCCGGGGCGTCGTACCGCAGCCGGAACCGCCCGTCATCATCGACCCCCATCGACAGCGACGCCGGCTCGACGACCTCCGGCTTCGCGTCCCGGTCGCGCTCGGCGGGCAGCAGCTCACCCTCCTCGTCGAAGGTCCGCGGTTCGAGGGTGAAGTCGTAGCGGGCGACCGACCGCTGCAGCTGCGGCACCGTGGCGTGCTGGGCGAACTCGGCCACCGTCGCATCGAACGCCGCCGGGGCGTGCCGGGCCACGACCGCGGCCTGATCCAGGCTGATCCGCCCCGCCCGCAGCGCCGCCGCCGTCGACGGCAGCTCACCGGCCCGCCGCGCCATCAGCACCACCGCCGCCGCATGCCCCCGCGACAGCCCGGCCCGGACCACCAGCCAGTGCTCCGGCGACCGGATCCCGGCCGCCATCCAGGACCCCTCCACCAGTGCTACCGCCACGGCGTCGACGAGCCGGGCGTGGGCGTCGTGCAGGTCGGCGGCCAAGGACGCCACGAGGTCCCAGTCCTGCTCGATCACTGCTTGCGACATACCCTTATCGTACAGGTGTTCGAATGCTGACGGCAGGCTTGTCCACAGCCAATTCCGTTGGACCGCAGTCCGTTTCGTGGATCCATACCCTCCCCGCCGATTCCTGCTCCCCGTGGCCTCCGAACATCGGACGCCTCCATGCGCAACACTGGCGGCATGGCCCGGTTCGAGGTGACCATCGTGTCGTCGCTGCCCGCCGCCGAGGCGTGGCGCCGCATCCTCGACCTGCGCGCGCACAGCGAGGTCATCCCCCTGACGACGGTCCGCGGGGACGCGCTGGACGCCGCGAGCCTGGCGCCGGGCGCCCGGTTCGTCGCCCGCACCGGCGTCGGACCGCTCGCCGTCGACGACGCCATGGTCGTCGAGGCGTACACGCCGCCCACCGGGCACGACCCCGGCGTCGCGCACCTGCGCAAGGAGGGCCGCGCGGTCACCGGGAACCTCACGCTGCGGGTCGCCCCCACGGCGGACGGCTGCGTCGTCACGTGGAAGCAGCGCATCGGCGTCCGCGGCGTGCCCTCCGTCGCCGACGCGGTCGTGGCGCGGGTCGCGCGGAGCGCCTACCGACGCACCCTGCTCGAGCTGCTGCGCCGCAGCTGACCCGCTCCTAGGGTGGGGCCATGCGCGTGGACGACGTCGTGCGGGTCGGGCTCGGCACGTTCGTGCGCCCGCCGGAGGAGACCGGCACCGGCAGCCCGCGCGTCGAGGCCGTGTACGGCTACCTGGCGCGCACGCCGGCGGGCCTGCTGCTGCTCGACACCGGGCTCGGCGAGGCCGACGAGGAGACCGACGCCTGGTACCGGCCCCGACGCGTGCACGTGGCCGACGCGCTGGCGTCCGTCGGCGTCGCGCTCGACGACGTCGCGATCGTCGTCAACTGCCACCTGCACTTCGACCACATCGGCGGCAACCCCGCCTTCGCCGGTCGACCGATCCTCTGCCAGCGCCGCGAGCTCGAGACGGCCCGGGCCGGCGACTACACCGTCGACGCGCTCGTCGACTTCGAGGGCGCCCGCTACGAGCTGCTCGACGGCGAGGCCGAGGTGGCCCCGGGCGTCCACGTGCTGCCGACGCCCGGGCACGTCGACGGTCACCAGTCGGTGCTGCTCCGGTGCGACGACGGCACCGTCGTGCTCGCCGGGCAGTCGCACGACACGGCCTCGGACTGGTCGGCCGACGCCCTCGCCGCGCAGGAGGCAGCGCTCGGCCACGAGCCGCCGCTGCCCGAGCCGAGCCCGTGGATGGCCCGCATCCTCGAGCTCGACCCGCGTCGCGTCGTGTTCGCGCACGACGCCGCCGTCTGGGAGCCCTGAGACTCCCAGACCCGCGGATCCGGCTCAGCGCCAGCCGAGCCCGGGTGCGACGTGCGTCAGGAGGCTCTCGATGACGTGCGCGTTGTAGTCGACGCCGAGCTGGTTGGGAACGGTGAGCAGCAACGTGTCGGCCGCGGCGATCGCCTCGTCCTCGGCGAGGTCGCGCACCAGCTGGTCCGGCTCCCCCGCGTACGTCTTGCCGAAGCGTGCCGTGCCTCCGTCGATGATCCCGACCTGGTCGCTGCTCGCGGACTCGCGCCCGAAGTAGGCGCGGTCGAGGTCGCTGACGATGGGAAAGACGCTGCGGCTCACCGAGACCCGTGGCTCGCGCTCGTGCCCGGCAGCCTTCCACGCGTCGCGGAACCGCTGGATCTGCTCGGCCTGCAGCTGGTGGAACGGCACGCCGGTGTCCTCGGTGAGGAGCGTCGAGCTCATGAGATTCATGCCCTGCTGCGCCGTCCACTCGGCCGTGGCGCGCGACCCGGCGCCCCACCAGATGCGCTCGCGCAGGCCCTCGGAGTGGGGCTCGATGCGGAGCAGGCCGGGCGGGTTGGGGAACATCGGGCGTGGGCTCGGCTCGGCGAAACCCTTGCCGGACAGCACGTCGAGGAACACCTCGGTGTGCTGGCGGGCCATGGCCGCGTGGTCGCCACCCTCGGGCTCGTAGCCGAAGTAGCGGAAGCCGTCGACGACCTGCTCGGGCGACCCGCGGCTGATGCCGAGCTGGAGCCTGCCGCCGGAGATGAGGTCGGCGGCGCCGGCGTCCTCGGCCATGTAGAGCGGGTTCTCGTAGCGCATGTCGATGACGCCGGTGCCGATCTCGATGCGGCTCGTGCGCGCCCCGACGGCCGCGAGGAGCGGGAACGGCGAGGCCAGCTGCCGCGCGAAGTGGTGCACGCGGAAGTAGGCACCGTCGGCGCCGAGCTCCTCGGCGGCGACGGCGAGGTCGATGGACTGGAGCAGCGTGTCGGACGCCGTGCGCGTCTGCGAGTGCGGCGACGGGTTCCAGTGTCCGAAGGAGAGGAAGCCGATGTTCTTCACGTCCCCTCCAACGCACGAGCGGGCCAAAGCCTTCCGCACGCCCTGCGGCAAACCATCCGCCGCCCCCGCCCGCGCCGAACGACCCCCATGACACGCCTACGGTTCGCACTGACCGGCCTGCTCGCCGCCGTCGCCGGCATCGCCGCCGGCCACTTGGTGGCCGGCTTCGTGCAGCCCGCGGCGTCCCCGGTGCTCGCGATCGGCTCGACGGTCATCGACCTGACGCCGCAGCCGCTCAAGGAGTGGGCGATCGAGCACTTCGGCACCAACGACAAGCTCGTGCTCCAGGCGTCGGTGCTCGTCGTCACGCTCGTGCTCTCGGCGCTCGTCGGCCTGCTGGCCCGGCGCCGACTGTGGCTCTCGGTCGCCGGGCTCGTCGTGCTCGTCGGCCTGGCCGGCGCCGCGGCGCTCTCCCGGCCCACCGCCGGGCTCCTCGACGCCGTGCCTTCGGTGGTCGCGCTCGTCGTGGGCGTGGCCGTCCTCGTCGGGCTCGTGCGCGCCATCGACAGCGACGGGCGGACGGACCCTGGCTCCGACGCGTCCGGCGGGTTCGCGCGACGCCGCTTCGTCCTCGGCTCCGCCGGCGTCGTCGTCCTGTCGGCGCTGGCCGCGGCCGGGGGTCAGCTGCGTGCGGGGGCGACCAGGGTCAAGGACATCGTGCTCCCCCGGCCGGCGAGCCCCGCCAAGGCCTTTCCCGCCGGGATCGAGTCGCAGGTCAAGGGCATCAGCCCGCTGCGCACGCCGACCGAGAAGTTCTACCGGGTCGACACCAACCTCACCGTCCCGCAGGTCGACGTCGACACGTGGTCGCTCCAGGTCGACGGCATGGTGGAGCGTCCGTTCACGATGACCTTCGCCGAGCTCTCCGCGATGCCGCTCATCGAGCGCGACATCACGATGACCTGCGTGTCCAACGAGGTGGGCGGCGGCTACGTCGGGGCCGCACGCTGGCTCGGCGTCCGGCTCACCGACGTCCTCGACCGCGCCGGCGTCAAGGGCAACCCGGACCAGGTGTTCAGCACCGCCGTCGACGGGTTCACCATCAGCACCCCGCTCGCCGTCGTCCGTGACGGCCGCGACGCCATGATCGCCATCGGCATGAACGGCCGGCAGCTGACCGACGTGCACGGCTTCCCGGCCCGCCTCATCACGCCCGGTCTCTACGGCTTCGTCGGGGCCACGAAGTGGCTGACGAAGCTGACGCTGACGACCTACGCGCAGGACAAGGCGTACTGGACCGAACGACAGTGGTCCACCGACGCCCCGATCAAGACGAGCGCCCGGATCGACACGCCTGCACCGCTGTCCACGATCCAGGCCGGACGCGTGGCCGTCGGCGGCGTCGCCTGGGCCCAGCACCGCGGCGTCGGGAAGGTCGAGGTGAGCATCGACGGCGGCCCCTGGCAGGAGGCGAGGCTCGGCCCCGACGTCGGCCTCGACTACTGGCGCCAGTGGTACCTGCCGTGGGACGCGAAGACCGGCCTGCACCGCCTGGCGGTACGCGCCGTCGACCGCGAGGGACAGGTGCAGACCGCAGACCGGGCACGCCCGTTCCCCAACGGTTCCAGCGGCATCCAGGAGGTCGTCGTCACGGTCGCGTGACGACCGGCCACCCGGGCACCACAAGGCACGACGTTTCCGAATTTGTTGCAGCCCAGACCAATCCACCCGCCGCACGGCACCGAACGACTGATGACCGTGCACCACCTCTCAAGGAGCAGATCGTGAACAAGACCCGCACCGGCCTCGTGGCCCTCGCCCTCGCCGTCCCGCTGGCCCTGTCGGCCTGCGGCAGCAACACGGACAACAACACCGCCTCCGCCGGCGCCGGCTCGACGCCGATGTCGACCAGCTCGGACGCGATGACGCCCTCGGACACGATGACCTCGTCGAGCAGCGACATGGCCGACCCGGCCTCGATGGTCTTCGGCAGCGCGTGCAGCGCCGTGCCGAAGGACGGCAAGGGCTCCTTCCAGGGCATGGCCACCGACCCGGTCGCCACCGCCGCGAGCAACAACCCGCTCCTGTCGACGCTCGTCACCGCCGTCAAGACCGCCGGCCTCGTCGACACCCTGAACTCCGCCCCGGAGATCACTGTCTTCGCGCCGACCAACGACGCGTTCGCCAAGATCCCGGCCGCCGACCTCAAGAAGGTCCTCGCCGACAAGCCGACGCTGACCAAGATCCTCACCAACCACGTCGTTGCCGGCAAGCTCTCCCCGGACCAGCTCGCGGGCGACCACAAGACGCTCGCCGGCACGACGATCACCGTCAAGGGCTCGGGCGAGGACTTCACCGTCGGCAAGGCGGACGCCAAGGTCCTCTGCGGCAACGTGCCGACGGCCAACGCGACGGTCTACATCATCGACTCCGTCCTCATGCCCTGACGACCGACGCGGCAACGGGACAGTGACGTGAACGGACCGACCGAGGGACCACAATGGATCCCATGACACGGTTCCAGGTCGTCCCCTCCGGCGATGAAGCGCCGGAGGGGACGCCCCGTCCTGCAGGGCTCGAGGAGCTGCTGCACCGGTCCGCGACCGGCGACGAGTCGGCCTTCGGCGAGCTCTACGACGCCGTGTCGACGCGCCTGTTCGGCCTGGTGCGGCGGGTCGTGCGCGACCCGGCCCAGTCCGAGGAGGTCACGCAGGAGGTCTTCCTCGAGATCTGGCGGCACAGCGCCCGCTTCGACGCCGGCCGGGGCAGCGCCCTGTCCTGGATGCTCACCATCGCCCACCGCAAGGCCGTCGACCGGGTCCGGTCCTCGGAGGCCTCGCGGTCGCGCGACGAGTCGTGGGGGGTCTCCCACCAGGACGTCGACCACGACGCGACGGCCGAGGGAGCCGTGCAGCGTCTCGACGCCGAACGCGTCCACCGGGCGCTGCAGACCCTGACCGACGCCCAACGACAGGCACTGGAGCTGTCCTACCTCTCGGGCTACACGCACACGGAGGTGGCCTCCATGCTCGGCCTCCCGCTCGGGACCGCCAAGACGCGGATCCGCGACGGACTCATCAGACTTCGGGACACGATGGGGGTGACCTCGTGAGTGACGACATCCACGCCCTGTCGGGCGCCTACGCCGTCGATGCGGTCGACGACGTCGAGCGCGTCCGGTTCGAGCGGCACCTGGCCGGGTGCGAAGCGTGCCAGACCGAGGTCGCGAGCCTGCGGGCCGCCGCGGCCGAGCTGTCGGCGCTGAGCGAGCTGGCTCCGCCGCCGTCCCTCAAGGCCAAGGTGATGGCCGACATCCGCACCGTGCGTCCGCTGCCGCCGCTCGTCGGCTCGCCCGTCGAGGCCGAGGCTCCCGCGACGATCCCCGTACCCGCTGCGGCAGACGGCGTCACGGCTCGGCCGACCGGATCCGACCCGGCCGGTGACGAGCGGGTGACGCCGATGACGTCGGCGCCGCACGCCGCTCGTGCACCGCGGCGGACGCTGTGGCGCGGCCTCGTCGCGGCCGCGACGGCGCTCGTGCTCGCCGTGGCCGGGTTCACCGTGTGGCGCACCACCAACACCGACCCGAACCAGACCATCGCCGAGCAGGTGCTCACCGCCGCCGACGCGACGACGGTGACGCACACGCTGCCGGGCGGGGCGCAGGCGAAGGTCGTCCGGTCCGACTCGTTGCACAAGGCCGTGCTCGTCACCAAGGACATGCCCGCGGCGCCGAACGGCAAGGTGTACCAGCTGTGGCTGCAGGACCCGACCGGCCACATGGCCTCCGCCGGGCTCATGCCGCCGGGCACCGACCAGGTCGTCGTCCTCGACGGCGACGCGAGCAAGGCCACCGGCGCCGGCATCACGGTCGAGCCGGCGGGTGGGTCGGGCCAGCCGACGTCCGCCCCGGTCGCGCTCTTCGCCTTCGCCTGACCAGGTCGTCGGCGTCCCGTCAGGCCGACGGGACGCCGACGACGCGTCGCACGACGCTGTCGTAGGCGCGGTCGGGCAGTACTGCGTGCAGCGCGATCATCGGCTTGGCGCCGAACCCGACGGCGTAGCGCGTCCGCGGTCGCCCGGCACGGACGGCCTTGGCGATGGTCCTGGCGATGAGCTCGGGGGGCGAGGACCGGCGCGCCGTGCTCTCGGACGACAGCGAGTCGGCCACGGCGCGGCCCTGCGCGGCGTACGGACCCTCGCCGGACACGGCGCGCACCTTGTCGGCCGCGATGCCGCTCCACTCGGTGCGGATGCCGCCGGGCTCGATGACGACGACGTCGATGCCGAAGGGCGCGACCTCAAGTCGCAGGCAGTCGCTGAGGGCCTCGAGGGCGAACTTCGTCGCGTGGTACCAGGCGCCGAGCGGGGTGGTGATCTTGCCGCCCATCGAGGTGACGTTGACGACGGTTCCCGACCGCTGCGCCCGCATGTGGGGCAGGACGAGCTGGATGAGGCGCGCGGCCCCGAAGACGTTGACCTCCATCTGCGCCCGGGCCTCCTGCATCGGCACGTCCTCGACGGCGCCGTAGGAGCCGTAGCCGGCGTTGTTGACGAGCACGTCGATGCGCCCCTGCTCGGCGACGACGGTGGCCACGGCGTCCTGCATCGAGGCGTCGTCGGTGACGTCGAGGGCCAGCACGTGGATGCCCAGGACGGCGAGGTCCTGCATCCGCTCGGTGCGCCGGGCCGCTGCGTAGACGGTGTGGCCGGCGGCCGCGAGCTCGCGGGCGGTCGCGGCGCCGATGCCGGACGACGCTCCGGTGACGAGGGCGACGGCGTTCGTGGTGGGCATGGTGCTCTCCTCCGGTGGGGTGGATGGTCGGGTCGGTGACCACGCTAGGACGCCGGCAGCCCCCGGGGGCTGGCCGATGACGCCATCTCGTTGTCCGTCGACGACACGCTCCGCTGCGCCGGCGGTGGCGTGATCGGTCCGACGCGTGGCGCCATCGGACACACGCGAGAGCCGGCGCCCCACCTACGCTGGTGGTCGTGACCGTCGGACGTTTCGCCCTCGACCCCGGGTTCAAGGTGTTCGCCCGCGACCTGCGGCTCTCGTGGCCGTGCGTACTCCGCCGCGCCGGACTGCCGGACGGCCTCGCGGTGCGCGGGCCGACGTGGCTCACCGTCGAGGAGTACTACCGCCTCTGGGAGGCCCTGGCACAGGAGGCGGGCGACCGCGACCTCACCCTCGAGGTGGGCACCGCCATCTCGGCGGAGGCTTTCAGCCCGCCCATCCTCGCCGCCTCGTGCAGCGCCGACCTCGCATCCGCCGCGCGGCGCATCGCGGAGTACAAGCCCCTCATCGGGCCGCTGCGGCTCGAGGTCGAGCGACGGCCCGACGGCGGCCTCGACGTCGCCTTCGAGTGGCCCGAAGGACCTCCGGTCCCCCCGGTGCTGGCCGCGTCGGAGCTCGTCTTCTGGGTCGCCCTGGGCCGGATCGCGACGCGCCACCACATCCGGCCCACGACGGTGACGATGCCCGCAGGGCCGCGGGACCGCTCGGCCCTCGAGGGCTATCTCGGCACCCGGGTCCGGGGCGGCAGCGAGTACCGGGTGGGCTTCGAGGCCGCCGACGCCACCCGGCCGTTCCTGACGACGAACGAGACGCTGTGGCGCGTCCTCGCCCCCGAGCTCCGACGCCAGCTGCACGAGCTCGGCGCGGCGGACTCCGTGGCCGAGCAGGTGGTGGCGGTGCTGCACCGTTCGCTGCCGGCGGGCGACGCGTCGATAGGCGGTGTCACGCAGGCCCTCGCGACGACGCCGCGGACCCTCCAGCGCCAGCTGGCCCACGAGGGCACCTCGTTCCAGCAGGTCCTCGCCGACACGCGACGCGCCCTGGCCACGCGCTACCTCGACGAGCCGCAGCTGAGCACCGGCGACATCGCCTACCTGCTCGGGTACGCCGACGCGACGTCCTTCCACCGCGCCTTCCGGTCGTGGACCGGCTCGACGCCCGACGCGTCCCGCCGGCGCGCGGGGGCGGCCCTCGCGGGGGCCCCGGTCAGCCCTGGCCGATGACGCGGCCCTCGCCCTCGCCCCGCTCCGGCGCCGTCAGCTGTGGCACGCCGTCGCCGGCGAGGGCGTCCCGCACCATCGACGCGATGGCGCTGACCGGGCGCGGCGGGAGGTAGGCCGAGGCGCCGGCGTCGAGCAGCCGGGTGACCGGTCCGGTGTAGCTGACGCCGAGCTCCTCGTCGTCGATCTCGGTGATGACGACCCGCGCCCGCGGGAACTGGGCCCGCAGCGCCCCGAGGAGGTTGGGGCTGACCGGGTGGACGAGCAGGACGTCGGTGGTGTCGGGGGCCTCGTGGAGGTCGAGCACGACGTGGTCGGGACCGAAGTCGTCGGAGAGGCGCTGGCGCACGGCCGGCGACAGGCGCATCGCGGTGGCCACGACGGTGACGCCCTCGGGCACCGGGCGGGTGCGCCAGGAGGTGATCCGCGGGCCGGGCAGCAGCGTGCCCTCGAGCGCCGCAGAGCGGAACGACAGGACGCCCAGCTCCCTGTGGCCCCGCACCAGGGTCGCCTCCCGGCCGAGCACCATCGCCTCGAGCACCTCGCGCACGTCGGACGGGAGCGCCTCGAGGTCGAGGGACAGGGGCTCGTTGCGTCGTCGGCTCATGCGTGGGTCCCGTTCTGGCAGTGGCGTGCTCGTCGGAGACTGGTCGTCTCGCGTGTCGTCGTGCGTGGCTCGTCAGGCGTGTCGTCGGGCGTCGTCGGGCGGCTGGCGCGGAACGGTCAGGCGGCGCTGCCCGGGCCGGGGAGCACGTCGACGTCACCGGCATGCATCCTCTCCCCGCAGTGCGCGCACCGCAGGTCGACGCTGCTGACCTCGCCGCAGGCGTGGTGCCGGTAGAGCACCGGCGGTCCGTCCGTACCCGCGAGCCACCGGTCCCCCCACCCCACCATGACCATGAGCACGTCGACGAGCTCGACACCCTTGTCGGTGAGGACGTACTCGAAACGTGGCCGGTTGTCGTACGGGCGGCGCTCGAGCACGCCGTGGTCGACGAGGTGGCCGAGGCGCTCGGTGAGCACCTTGCGCGAGATGCCGAGGTCGGCCTGGATCTGCTCGAAGCGGTTGATCCCGACCCAGACGTCGCGCAGGACGAGGGGCGACCAGGGCTCACCGATGACGTCGAGGGTGCGTGCGATGGAGCAGGCCATCTCGCCGAAGTTCGTCCGCTGCATGGCGCCATCCTAGCCATCTGGGTTCCCTGAAGGAACTTCACCTGCTACGGTCATGGAGTCTCCTCAAGGAACTCGAAAGGACACATCATGGGCTCGGTCCTCGTGGCACTCTCGGTCTCCGTCGACGGCTTCATCACCGGGCGCGACCCGCGCGCCGGCCACGGCCTCGGCGACGGCGGCCGCCTCTTCGACTGGTACTTCGACGGCGACACCCCGAGCGCGGTGTTCGACGGGTTCTCGCTCAGCGAGCCGAGCCGGCGCGTCTTCGACGCCGCCGCGGCCCGCGTCGGGGCCACCCTCGTCGGGCGCCACACCTACGACGACTCGGGCTGGGGCACCGGCGGCACGCCGCACCCGACCGCCCCGATGGTCGTCGTCAGCCACCGCCCGCTACCCGCCGACCACGACCGCCAGACCCTCGTCACCACCGGCATCGAGGACGCCGTGGCCGAGGCCAGGGCCCAGGCGGGCGACAAGGACGTGGCCCTCATGGGCGGCGGCGTCGCGACGGCCGCCCTCGCCGCCGGCCTCGTCGACGAGGTGGTCCTGCACCAGGTCCCGGTGCTCCTCGGCGCCGGCCGACGCTTCTTCCAGGAGCTGCCGGAGCACGTCGACCTGAGGCTGCTCGAGGCCGTCGCGGCCCCCGGCGTCACCCACCTGCACTACGCGGTCGTCCGGTGAGCGCCCTCGAGCCGGAGGTCCGCCGCGCCCTCGAGGACACCCCGATCGCCCACCTCGCGACGGTCCTGCCCGACGGAGCGCCGCACGTGACGCCCGTCTTCGTCGGCACCGAGGGCGAGCACGTCGTCGTCTTCACCGGCCCGGGCTCGCGCAAGGCCCGCAACCTGCGCCGCGACGCCCGGGTCGCGCTCTCGGTCGCGCCCGCGGACGACGCGTTCACGCCCGTCGCCGTCCGCGGCCGGGTCGTGCGGTGGCTCGGCGGCGAGTCCGCCTGGGAGCTCGTCGACCGCATCGCCGTCGCCTACACCGGGCAGCCGTACGACCGGCGTCTCACCCGGGTCGTCGCCCTCATCGAGGTCGAGCACCAGACCGTCGGCGTCGGCTGAACCGACGGCGTCACACCTCTTGCGGCGCCGCAGTAACTGCGCCTACCGTGGAGGCATGAGCGACGACGCACGGCGGGCCCTGCCGGCCCAGGTGGAACAGGCCCTCGACACGGCCATCGCCGCGGCCCGGGACGCCCTGGGCCGGGCCGACGCGTCGCGCCCCCTCGACGCGCTGCCGTTGCTGCGCGCCGCGCAGGAGCACCTGACGACCGCCGTCGACGAGGCCATGGCCGCGGTGCTCGTCGCCGACGGCGAGACGATCCGCACCGCGGGCGCGCTCGCCGGCCTGTCCGAGAACGCGGTCGGCCCGCGCCTGGCGCGCACGAGCCTGCTCGGCGCCTACGGCTCGGAGGCCGGACGCGTCACGGCCGCCGGCGTCGAGCGCGCCCGCTACGACCTCGAGGAGGGACGCCACCGCACCGGCCCCGACGCGTCGGGGCGGCCGCTGCGCTTCCGCGCGCGACGCAGCACCTGACCACACCCGCCACCCGCCAGCCATCGACCCGAGGAGCCACCATGACGAACCCGAACCTCACGCACCTCTACTTCCTGCTCGACCGCAGCGGGTCGATGCAGTCGATCAAGGACGACACCGAGGGCGGCTTCGACGCGTTCATCGCCGAGCAGCGCAGCCAGCCCGGCGACTGCCGGGTCACCCTGGCCCAGTTCGACGACCGCTACGAGGAGGTCTACCGCGACGTGCCCGTGGCCGACGTGCCGCCGCTGCGGCTGTCGCCGCGCGGGTCCACGGCCCTGCTCGACTCGATCGGCCGCCTCCTCGGCGAGGCCGGCGAGCGCCTGTCCGCCCTGCCCGAGCAGGAGCGTCCGGGTGTCGTCATCGTCGGCATCATGACCGACGGCCACGAGAACGCCTCGCGCGAGCTGACCCACGCCCAGGTCAAGGCGATGATCGAGCGGCAGACCGCCGAGTACTCCTGGCAGTTCCTCTACATGGGCGCCGACCAGGACGCCATCGAGGTCGGGTCGAGCATCGGCGTCGCGGCCGCGAACTCCATGACGTACGGCCGGGGCCGGGTCGCCGCCGCGATGGCCGCGACCTCCCGCAACATCGGCCTGACCCGCTCCGCCATGGCCGCGGGCGCGCCGGTCAAGGAGGCGGCAGCACACCTGGCCTTCGACGAGGAGCAGCGGCGCGCGGCCACCGAGTGAGCCCTTCCGGCGGGGGTCGCGGGGGTACGTTGAGCGCATGAGCGACGCAGGGCCCGACCGGCCCGACCCGACCGGCCCGACCGGCCCGAGCGTCGGCGGCTGGGACGAGCAGTTCACCGTGCCGGTGCCCGCCGGCCCCGCGACGCAGGCGATCCCGAGGTCCGAACCGACGCGTGAGCTGCCGGTCGCCCCACCCGTCCCGCCGAACCCCTACGCCGGGCAGCCGGTCTGGCCGGCCGCCCCGGCGGGGCGGACCGCGACCGGCGCCGGGGCCGGGGCCGGGGC
>NZ_MLJO01000007.1 GCF_001956915.1 Intrasporangium flavum
CGACACCGGCATCGACACCGAGGCCCAGCCGTTCGTGCCCCACCCGTACCGCTGGGCGGCCCTCTTCGTCGTCCTCGCCGCCGAGGTGATGGACCTGCTCGACGCCCTCGTCACCGTCATCGCCGGCCCCTCCGTGGTGCGCGACCTCGGCGGCACCGCGACCCTCGTGCAGTGGTTCACCGCCTCCTACACCGTCGCGATGGCCTCCGGCCTGCTCCTCGGCGGCCGCCTCGGCGACCTCTTCGGTCGACGCCGGATGTTCCTCGTCGGCATGGCCGGCTTCACCCTCGCTTCGCTGGCCTGCGCCGCCGCCGTCTCCCCCGAGATGCTCGTCGCGACCCGCGTCGTCCAGGGCTTCTTCGGGGCGGCGATGATCCCCCAGGGCCTCGGCATGATCAAGGAGATGTTCCCGCCCGCCGAGATGGGCAAGGCGTTCGGCGCCTTCGGCCCGATCATGGGGCTGTCGTCCGTCGGCGGTCCGGTGCTCGCGGGCTGGCTCGTCGACGCCGACGTGCTCGGCCTGGGGTGGCGGGCGATCTTCGCCATCAACGTGCCCATCGGGATCGCCGGCTTCGTCGCCGGGCTGCGCTACCTGCCGGCGTCGCGCCCCGACCGGTCCCTGCGCATCGACGTGCCGGGCGCCCTGCTCGCCACCACAGGCATGGTCGCGCTCATCGTCCCCCTCATCCAGGGCCGCGAGCAGCACTGGCCGGCATGGTGCTTCGCGCTCCTGGCCCTCTCCGCCGCCGCCTTCGCCGCGTTCGCCGTGCTCGAACGACGCCGTGACCGGACCGGGCTCGCGACGCTGGTCGTGCCCTCGCTGTTCGGCAAGCGCGCCTTCACCTCGGGCCTGCTCACCGGGCTCGCGCTGTTCGGTTCCCTCATGGGCACCTCGCTCGTCCTGACCCTCTTCGTGCAGCTCGGGCTCGGCTTCGACCCGCTCCACGCCGGTCTCGCGGGCCTGCCCCAGGCGCTCGGCATGATGGCCGGCTTCGGCATCGCCCAGGGACTCAACGAGCGTCTCGGCCGGCGGCTCATGCACCTCGGCGGCATCGTCCTCGCGGGCGGTCTCGTGCTGCTCGGCGTCGTCATCGGCTCGTCCGGCGCCTCGGTGACGATCCTCGCGCTGGCCCCGGCCCTCGTGCCGATGGGCATCGGCATGGGCATGGTCATGGCACCGTTCTTCGACATCGTCCTGGCCGGCGTCTCGCCCGAGGAGTCCGGCTCGGCGTCCGGCACGCTGACGGCGGTCCAGCAGATCGGTGGCGCGCTCGGCATCGCGGTGCTCGGCACGGTGTTCTTCGGCCGGGTCGAGGGAGCCTCGGGGGTCCCGACGGCCCAGGGTTTCGCCGCCGCCGTCCAGACCTGCGTGTGGGTCGCCGTCGCGATGGTCGCGGCCGCGTGGCTGCTCACCTTCCTGCTCCCCCGCCGGGCCGAGCACCACGGCGCCCACTGACGCGCCCCGTCATCCGCGCCCGGGCCACGCGCCCGGGTGCGGCGCGCCTAGCCGGGCCACTCCTCGCGCAGCACGCCCCAGATGTTGTCGTCGAGCCACGTGCCGTCCTTGCCGAGCGACCTGGCGTGGATCGTCGCCTCGAGGCGCATCCCGATGCGGTGCAGCACGCGGTTGGAGGCCACGTTGTCGGCGTACGCGTCGGCGGTGATGCGACGCAGCCCGAGGTCGTGGAAGCCGATGCGGAGCAGCTCGGCGGCGGCTTCGGCGGCGAAGCCGCGGCCGTGCACGTCGGGATGCAGGGCGTAGCCGATGGTGCCCTCCCACGCGTCGGTCGGCGTTCGCGAGATGGAGTGGCAGGGCTCGAGCCGGAGCATGACGTCGCCGATGACGCGGCCGGTGCGCTGCTCCTCGACGGCGAGACCGAGCAGCGGCTCGAGCGCGTCGGACCGGCCGCGGGCGATCCGGGTCACGACGCGCTCGCGGACCTCCTCGATGCTGAGCACGTCGTGGCTCAGGTGCACGACGACCTCCGGCAGGCTGCGGAAGGCGTGGATGGGCTCGACGTCCTCGACGCGGAGGGGCCGCAGCACGAGGCGGTCGGTGAGCCGCGGCCAGTCGAGGGCCGACAGGTCGGGACGGGGCATCAGCGCCAACCGTGCTCGTCGACGCCGCCCGGCACGTCGGCGGCCGGGTCGTAGGGCGTGCGGGTGAACCGGAACGAGGCGAGGTCGAGGTGGGAGGCGGTCCCGTCGGGCCGGCGCACGACCCGGAGCGGCTCGCCCGTGTAGTAGCCGTCGAGCCCGACCCACGCGTCAGGACCGTCGGCGGCGACGCGGACGAACCGCGACCCGCGCGCCTGGCCCGGCTCACCGAGCACGAGGTGCTCGCCCTCGAGGCGCGCCGTCGCGACCGCCGGGCCCCAGTGCCACGTGCCGCCGAGGTCGACCGCGTCGGCGTGCCCCGCATCGGCCCCGGCATCGGCGTGCCAGGGCGCGACCGGCGCGGGCTCGCGCTCGGCGAAGGCGTCGAGCAGCGACTGGACGACCGGCCCCATGCCGGTGGTCGCGTTGGCGGTGACGACGGCGCCGTCGCCGGAGTCGAGGCGCACCCGCAGGCCCGCGAGGAAGCCGGGCATCGAGCCGCCGTGGCCGGCGTAGCGCACGCCGTCGAGGTTCCACACCTGCCAGCCGAGGCCGTGTGCCACCGTCCAGGCCTGCCCGGGCAGGTCGTTGACCGTGCGCGGCTCGCACATCTCGGCGAGCGTGTCGCGCGAGAGCACCTCGCCGGTGTCGCCGCCGAGGAAGGCCGCCCAGCGCGCGAGGTCGGTCGTCGTGGACCACAGCTGGCCGGCCGGGGCCATCGCGCCGGCGTCGTGCTCGGGCTCGGGCAGCAGGACGTCGGCGAACGGGTGGACGGCCAGGCCCTGCGCGGCCTTGCCGGCGGGGCGGGTGGTCGTGCGGGTCATGTCGAGCGGCACGAGCAGGTCGCGACGCACGACGTCGAACCACGACGCGCCGTGTGCGCGCGCCACGAGCTCGCCGAGGGCCGCGTAGCCGACGTTCGTGTAGTGGAAGCGACGCCCCTGCTCGAAGCGCCGGCCGACCGGCGAGGCGACGAGCTCGGCCCACGAGCCGCCGGGGGTCCGCTCCCACCACGGCCCGTTCGTCTCGGCCTGCACGCCGGCTCCGTGCGAGAGCAGCTGGGCGATCGTCACGTCCCCGAAGGCCGTGCCCGGCACGTGCCGCTCGAAGGGGTCCTCGAGGCCGAGGCGACCGGCGTCGCGCAGCCGCAGCACGGCGACCGCGACGAACGTCTTGGTGATCGAGCCCATCCGGTACTGGGTGTCGGCGTCGGCGGCCACGCCGTCGCTGCGTCCGTCGAGCGTGCCGACGGCGTCGGACCACACGAGCGCGCCACCACGCACGACGCCGGCCGCCACGGACGGCAGGCGGTGGGTCCGCTGCTCGGTCGCGAGCAAATGGCTCAGGTGGCGGGCGGTCGCGGCATCGGGACGGTACGGGCTCACCCGCCCGAGCCTAGGTGCGGTCGCCGCGCCACGCCGCCCGGCCCCAGAAGGCCGCTCGCGGCACCCCGAGTCACACCGCCGCCGCGCCTGCGTCGCACCTGTGTCGCACCTGCGCCGCACAGCTCCCTGCCGGCGTGACGCGTCTGGCGTGGCGCAGGCCACCCCGGCAGGATGGGACGGCGGCCCCACGGCCGCGACGCATCGGATATCTTGATGTCAAGATTTCTTGCCGGTGGACCGTGGCGGTCTCGTGCCACGGCCGGCCCGTCGGGCCCCGCCCGACGCGTCCGGACCGCCCGAGCCGCCTGACCGCCCACCGGCACGACCAGAGCACACCGAACGGAGCACCCGCGTTGGACTCGACCATCATCTACACGCACACCGACGAGGCCCCCGCGCTCGCGACGGCCTCGCTGCTGCCCATCGTCTCGGCCTTCGCCAAGCAGGCCGGTGTCGACGTCGAGACGCGCGACATCTCCCTGTCGGGGCGCATCCTGGCCTCCTTCCCGGAGGCCCTGACGCCGGAGCAGGCCGCCACCGGCGTCGGGCACGACGCCCTCGCCGAGCTCGGTGAGCTCGCGCAGACGCCCGAGGCGAACATCATCAAGCTGCCGAACATCTCGGCGTCGATCCCGCAGCTCAAGGCCGCGATCGCCGAGCTGCAGGCCCAGGGCTTCGCGATCCCCGACTACCCCGACAACCCGACCACCGACGCCGAGAAGTCTGCCCGTGCGGCGTACGACAAGGTCAAGGGCTCGGCCGTCAACCCCGTTCTGCGCGAGGGCAACTCCGACCGCCGGGCGCCCGCGTCGGTCAAGAGCTACGCGCGCAGGCACCCGCACTCGATGGGCGCGTGGAGCGCCGACTCGAAGACGAACGTCGCGACGATGGACGCCGACGACTTCCGCCACAACGAGAAGTCAACCGTCATCGGCGCCGACGGCACGGTCCGCATCGAGCACGTCGCGGCCGACGGCGCCGTCACCGTCCTCAAGCCCGACTTCCCGGTGCAGGCCGGTGAGGTCGTCGACGCCACGTACATGGACGTCGCCGCGCTCGAGCGCTTCCTCGCGGCCCAGGTCACCCGCGCCAAGGAGGAGGGCGTCCTCTTCTCGGTGCACCTCAAGGCCACGATGATGAAGGTCTCCGACCCGATCATCTTCGGCCACGTCATCCGCGCCTTCTTCCCGGCGCTCTTCTCCGGCCACGCCGCCGAGCTCACCGCCGCGGGCGCGTCGCCGAACGACGGCCTGGGCGCGATGCTCAAGGCGATCGAGTCGCTCCCGGCCGACGAGCGCGCCGCCGTCGAGGACGCCGTCAAGGCCGGCCTCGCCGACGGCCCGGCCCTCGCCATGGTCGACAGCAACCGCGGCATCACCAACCTGCACGTGCCGAGCGACGTCATCGTCGACGCCTCGATGCCGGCGATGATCCGCACCTCGGGCCACATGTGGAACGCCGCGGGCGACGAACAGGACACCCTCGCGGTGCTGCCCGACAGCTCCTACGCCCCGATCTACCAGGTCGTCCTCGACGACTGCCGCGCCAACGGCGCGTTCGACCCGGCCACGATGGGCTCGGTGCCCAACGTCGGCCTCATGGCGCAGAAGGCCGAGGAGTACGGCAGCCACGACAAGACCTTCGAGATCGCCGAAGCCGGCACCGTGCGCGTCGTCGACGGCTCGGGCGCCACGCTCCTGGAGCACTCGGTCTCGGCCGGTGACATCTGGCGCGCGTGCCAGACCAAGGACGTGCCGATCCGCGACTGGGTCAAGCTCGCCGTCAACCGGGCCCGCGCCACCGGCACCCCGGCCGTGTTCTGGCTCGACGCCGACCGCGCCCACGACGCGAACCTCATCGCCAAGGTCAAGGAGTACCTCGGCGAGCACGACACCGAGGGCCTGACCATCGAGATCCTCGCGCCGGCCGATGCCATCGCCTACTCGCTCGAGCGCATCCGCAAGGGCGAGGACACGATCTCGGTCACCGGCAACGTCCTGCGCGACTACCTCACCGACCTCTTCCCGATCCTCGAGCTCGGCACGTCGGCCAAGATGCTCTCGATCGTCCCGCTCATCAACGGCGGCGGCCTCTTCGAGACCGGCGCGGGCGGCTCGGCGCCGAAGCACGTGCAGCAGCTCGTCCAGGAGAACTACCTGCGCTGGGACAGCCTCGGGGAGTTCCTCGCCCTGGCCGTCAGCCTCGAGCACCTCGCCGAGGCCACCGGCAACGCCCGCGCCAAGGTGCTCGGCGAGACCCTCGACCGCGCCACCGGCCGCCTCCTCGACGAGAACAAGTCCCCGGCGCGCAAGGTCGGCCAGATCGACAACCGCGGCAGCCACTTCTACCTGGCCCTCTACTGGGCCCAGGAGCTGGCGCAGCAGACCGACGACGCCGAGCTGGCGGCGGCCTTCGCCGACACGGCCAAGGCCCTCGCCGACAACGCCGAGGCCATCGACGCCGAGCTCGTCGGCGCCCAGGGCCACGCGGTCGAGATCGGTGGCTACTACCGCCCCGACGCGGCCAGGGTCTCCGCGGTCATGCGGCCGTCCGCGACGCTCAACGGCATCGTCGACTCCCTCGCCTGACGCAGGCCTCCCCCCGCGAGAAAGTGCCCACTCGACCTGCCTGGTTGAGTGGGCACTTTCTCTGTCTCGTGGGCGAACTTCCTTACGACTGTGGGGTTTCGGTGTCGCGGAGGGCGTCGCTGGCCTCGGCGATGATGGCCTGCATCGCGGCAGACGCGGCGGCGCTGTCGCCGGACTGCACGGCCTCGGCGACGTCGCCGTGGAGGCGCACCGCGACCGGGTTGGGCGTGGCCGGCATGAGGTCGTGGTGGGTGCGGCCGGCGAGGACCTCGCCGACGACTCCGGCCAGCGCGGCGAGCATCTCGTTGCCCGACGCCGCCAGCAGCGTCGCGTGGAAGAGCTGGTCGGCCTGCAGGTAGGCCTCGAGGTCGCCGGACTTGGCGTGCACCGCCATCTGCACGACCGCCCCGAGCATCGCCCCGCACTGCTCCGGCGTCGCGTGCGCCGCCGCCAGCTCGGCCGCCACCGGCTCGACGCCGCGGCGCAGCTCGCCCAGCGACAGCAGCTGCTCCTCGCGGCCCGGCCCGTCGAGGCGCCACCGGATGACCCGCGGGTCGAAGACGTTCCACGCGCTGCTCGGCAGGACCCGCACGCCCAGGCGCTTGCGCGCCTCGACGAGCCCCATGGAGTCGAGCACCCGCACGGCCTCGCGCACCACCGAGCGCGACACCCCGTACCGCTCGTCGAGCTGGTCGATGCGCAGCACCGTGCCCGCCGCGAGCTCACCCGAGACGACCTGCCGGCCGAGGGCGTCGAGGACGCTCGCGTGGAGCGCGGGGCGGCGGTCGGTCGGCATGGCGCCAGCCTGTCACACGGCACACCCGCCCCACCTGTGGCGTCTTTAAATCTGTTTTATTTGCTCTAGTGACTTGATAAGACGCCCTTGTTGCTTCACTCTAGGGCGAGCGACTCGACGAAGAGAGCGATCGAGCCGGACGAAGGAGTCACGGAGCATGTCGCGACAGACGACAGCGAACACAGAGCACCACCCGCCACCCCTGGTCGTCGTCATGGGGGTGTCCGGCTCGGGCAAGACCACCGTCGGCGCGGCCCTGGCCCAGCGCCTGCGCGTCCCCTTCGCGGACGCCGACGACTTCCACCCGCAGGCCAACATCGACAAGATGTCGGCCGGCACCCCCCTGACCGACCTCGACCGCGGCCCGTGGCTGGCCACGATCGCCGGTTGGCTCGCCGACCACGCCAGCACCGGCGGCGTCACCAGCTGCTCTGCGCTCAAGCAGGCCTACCGCGACATCCTCGCAGCGGCCGCCCCGCACGTGTACTTCCTGCACCTGCACGGCGACCCCGAGGTCATCGCGGCCCGCGTCGCCGGCCGCCTCGGGCACTTCATGCCCGCCGCCCTCGTCGAGTCGCAGTTCGCGACGCTCGAGCCCCTCGGCCCGACCGAGCACGGCGCCGTCATCGAGGTCGACCAGCCCGTCGACGACCTCGTCACGCAGTCCCTGCACCTCCTGACCTCCCGCACCCCGGAAGTGACCCAGCCATGACCACCACCCTGTCCCTGCTGTCGGCCTCGGCCGTCGGCGCCGACGCCGCGCCGGCCATCCCCGCCGGACGCCTCGTGCCCGCCGCGCTGCTCGGCATCGCCGTGCTCGTCCTGCTCATCGTGCGCTTCAAGCTGCACCCGTTCCTGGCCCTGACCCTCGGCTCGCTCACGGTCGGCGCCGTCGCCGGCGTCGCGATGACCGACGTCATGGACAGCTACACCAAGGGCTTCGGCTCGACGGCCGCCGGCGTCGGCATCCTCATCGCGCTCGGTGCGATGTTCGGCAAGCTGCTCGCCGACTCTGGCGGCGCCGACGAGATCGTCGACACCATCGTCGGGCGCAGCTCGACCAAGGTCCTGCCGTGGGCGATGGCCGGCGTCGGCGCCATCATCGGCCTGCCGATGTTCTTCGAGATCGGCCTCGTGCTGCTCATGCCGGTGATCTTCCTCGTGGCGCGCCGGTCGGGCCTGTCGCTCGTGCGCGTCGGCATCCCGGCGCTCGCCGGCCTGTCCGCGATGCACGGCCTCGTGCCGCCGCACCCCGGCCCGCTCGTGGCCATCGACGCCCTCAAGGCGAACCTCGGCATCACCCTCGGCCTCGGCATCCTCGTCGCGATCCCGACCGTCGCCGTGGCCGGGCCGTGGTTCGCGCGGTTCGCCTCGCGCTGGGTCGACGTGCCCGCACCCGACCTGTTCGAGCCGCGTCCGGAGTCGGCCACCCGTCGCCCGTCGTTCGGCATCACGCTGTTCACCGTCCTCACGCCGGTCGTCCTCATGATGGGCAAGGCGCTGGCCGACATCTTCGCCGACAAGGGCACGCCGGCCCGCGCGGTGCTCGACTTCCTCGGCACGCCGCTCGTCGCCCTGCTCATCGCCGTCATCCTCGCGATGTTCACGCTCGGACGCGGCGCCGGCATGGGCGTCAAGGAGGTCAGCTCCTCGCTCGAGGGCTCGCTCGGCCCGATCGCGGGCATCATCCTCATCGTCGCCGCGGGCGGCGGCTTCAAGCAGACGCTCGTCGACACCGGCATCGGCCAGCTCGTCGCCGACTGGATCGCCCAGAGCGGCCTGTCGGTCCTGCTCCTCGCGTGGCTCGTCGCGGTGCTCATCCGCCTCGCCACCGGCTCGGCCACCGTCGCCACCGTCACGGCGTCCGGCATCCTCGCGCCGCTGGCTGCGGGCATGCCCGCCACCCAGGTGTCGCTCATGGTCCTGGCCATCGGTGCCGGCTCGGTGTTCTTCTCGCACGTCAACGACGCCGGCTTCTGGCTCGTCAAGGAGTACTTCGGGATGAAGGTCGGCCAGACGATCAAGACGTGGTCGCTCATGGAGACCGTCCTGTCGGTCACCGGCCTCGTCCTCGTCCTGCTCCTCAACCTCGTCGTCTAGACCCGTCATCGAGAAAGTGCCCACTCGACCGTCTCGGTCGAGTGGGCACTTTGCCGTGAGAGGGGCGCCCGGGCGTCGTCGTCAGCGGATGCGGACGCCGCTGATGGCGCGGGCGATCACGAGTCGCTGGATCTCGCTCGTGCCCTCGAAGATCGTGTAGATCTTCGCGTCGCGCGACCACCGTTCGACCGGGTGGTCGGAGACGTAGCCGGCGCCGCCGAGGATCTGCACGGCCTTGTCGGTGACGGCCACCGCGACCTCGCCGGCCTTGAGCTTGCTCATCGAGCCCTCGGCCGCGCCGAACGGCTGGTTCGTCTTGCCCATCCACGCCGCACGCCACACGAGCAGCCGGGCGGCGTCGATCTCCATCCGCATGTCGGCGAGCGCGAAGGCGATGGACTGGTTCTCGATGATCGGCCGGCCGAAGGCGACGCGGTCCTTGGCGTAGTCGAGCGCGTGCTCGTAGGCGGCGCGCGCGATGCCGATGGCCTGCGCCCCCACCGTGGGCCGGGTCAGCTCGAAGGTGCGCATCGCGGCCTGGCCACCCTGGCCACCCTGGCCGCCCTGCCCAGCCTGACCGCCCTGCCCAGCCTGACCAGAGCCCTCACGGGCCCGGGCGAGGCGCTCGTCGAGCCGCTCCTTGCCGCCGAGCAGGCACGAGCCCGGCACGCCCACGTCGTCGAGGAAGACGTCGGCCGTGTGCGAGGCGCGCAGGCCGAGCTTGCGCAGCTTGCGACCGCCCTCGAGCCCCGGGGTGCCCGGCGGCACGACGAAGGCGGCCTGCCCCCGGGAGCCCAGGTCGGGGTCGACGACGGCCGTGACGACGTGCACGCCGGCGATGCCGCCGTTGGTGATGTAGGCCTTCTGCCCGTTCAGCACCCACTCGTCGGTGGCCTCGTCGTAGCGGGCTCGCGTGCGCATGGCGCCGACGTCGGAGCCGGCCTGCGGCTCGGTCGTCGCGAACGCGGCGACCTTCGGCTGGTCGGCGTCGCCGTAGCACTGCGGCAGCCACTCGACCATCTGGTCGGGCGTGCCCGAGCCGTAGATGGCTGCCACCGCGAGAGTCGTGCCGAAGATCGACATGCCGATGCCGGCATCGCCCCAGAACAGCTCCTCGTTGGCGAGGTTGATGGCGATGCCGGTGGGGTCGGCCCACGCCTGGGCGAGGAACTCGAACCCGTAGAGGCCGGCGCGCGCCGCCTCCTGGATGACCGGCCAGGGCGTCTCCTCACGGGCGTCCCACTCGGCGGCGGCCGGACGCACGACGTCGCGGGCGAAGCCGTGCACCCAGTCGCGCAGCTCGCGCTGGTCGTCGTCGAGGGCCAGCGAGAACTCGACCACCCGGACTCAGGCCTTGGGGATGTCGAAGAAGTTCGCGATGTTGGCGGCGAGGCCGAGGTCGCCCTTGGCCTTGATCTTGCCGGTCATGAACATCATGACCGGGTTGCCGCTCTTGGTGATGACCTTGGTGAAGTCGACGGGCGACATCGCCAGGGTCAGCGTGGCGTCGCCCTCGTGGCCGGGCACGGCCGTGCACGTGCCGTCGGCGAAGCGCACGGTCCACTCGTCGGCGCCGCCGTCGGGGCGACCGGAGATGCTCCAGTGCGTCGTGGCCGTCGTCGAGCCGGCGCGGTCGGCGCGGAACAGCTCGGGCATGCGCGAGAAGATCGCGCGCAGGATCGCCTCGCGGTTGTCGGTGGCCATGAGCGCCGTGACGTCCTTGTCGGACATCTTCTTGACGATCTGGATGAACTCGGCCGGCTCGACGGCCGCGAGCTGCTCGGGCGTGGCGGTCGCGAAGTCGATGTCGGTCATGGTGGCCCCTTTCGGGAGACGGTTCAGGACACGGTGGAGGTTACCGGCAGTAACCTACCCGACGGCCCCGGCGTCGAGGAACCACCCCGCGACCATCCCGTCAGGGCGTCCGGGCTCGATGAAGTGCTCCCACCCGAAGGCGACGGCAAACATCTGCTCGGGCATCTGGAGCATGCCCTGGGCGTCGGACTGGCTCGCGTGGGCCTTGAGCGCCGAGCGCTTGACCTCGAGGAAGTCGCTGACGTCGCAGGCCCAGTGCAGCTCCTCCTCGAGGCTGCCGAGCGGGTTGCCGTCGTCCATCGGCGCGCTGGGGTCCCACTCGCCGACGTCGTGCCCGGCGGCCGTCGCCTCCTCGTGCGAGCGGATCATCGCGCTGCGGTTCATCGAGGACTCGAGGTAGCGCGGGGTGCCGGCCAGCTCGGCCGCCCGCCTCGTGACCGCGTGCACCTTGACGTGGTCGGGGTGACCGTAGCCGCCGTGCCAGTCGTAGCCGACGACGACGTCGGCGGCCTCCTCGCGCAGCACGTCGGCGACGCGTCGGGCCGCCTCCTCGGTGTCGACGCGCATGAAGCTCGCCTCGTGGTCGTTCTGCGCCCAGCCGGTCATCCCCGAGTCGGCGTAGCCGAGGAAGACGACGCGGTGGGTGCCGATGACCGCGCCCGCGGCCTCGGCCTCGACGCGCCGGCGGTGCACGACGGTCTCGCCCTCGGCGAGGTCGGCGGGGGCGTCGCCGTGGTCGCCGTTGGTGGCGACGACGAGGACGACGCGGTGCCCCTCGGACACCGCGCGCGCCATGGAGCCGGAGGTCTGGGACGCCTCGTCGTCGGGGTGGGCGTGGACGAAGACGACAGTTGCCATGAGGGCAGCCTCTCACCCGACGGCGACACCGACGATGCCGCCGTGGCGGACGCGGCCGGTCAGCCGAGCGGCATCGTGTAGACGACGAAGCCCTCGTACCTCGCGAGCCGGTCGTAGAGCCGCCGGGCCGTCGCGTTCGCCTCGTGGGTCTGCCAGTAGACGCTGCCGCACCCCTGCGTCCGCGCCCACTCCCCCACCGCCTCGACGAGGGCGCTCGCGACGCCGTGGCCCCGTGCCTCGGGCACCGTGAAGAGGTCCTCGAGGTAGCAGAGGTCGGGCTCGCTCGAGCTCGGGTGGACGAGGAAGTGCGTGATCCCGACGAGCTCGCCGTCGAGCCAAGCGCCGAGACCGTGCAGCCTTGTGCCCGAGGCGATCTCGCGCCACGCCCGGTCGTAGGCGGCGTCGTCGAGCGTGCGCTCGTAGAAGGCGATGTACGCGCGGAACAGGGTCTCCCAGCGCGGCCGGTCGGCCGGCTGGAGGCGTCGGGTCTCGATCACGAGCCGACGCTAGCGCGCGGCCCGCCGAGGGTCACGACTTCTTGGCGGCCTTCTTCGTCGTGCTCTTCGTCGCCTTCTTCGCCGTCTTGCGGGTCGTCTTCTTGGCGGCGCGCTTGCGGGTCGTCGGGCCCTTGGCGCGCTTCTCGGCGAGCAGCTCGTAGCCGCGCTCGGGCGTGATCGAGTCGGGGTCGTCGTCCTTGCGCAGCGTCGCGTTGGTCTCGCCGTCGGTGACGTACGGGCCGAAGCGTCCGTCCTTGACGACGACGGGCTTGCCGCTGACCGGGTCGACGCCGAGCTCCTTGAGCGGGGCGGCCGCGGCGCGTCCACGCTGCTTGGGCTGGGCGTAGATCGCCAGCGCCTCCTCGAGGGTGATGTCGAAGAGCTGCTGCTCGGTGGTGAGCGAGCGCGAGTCGGTGCCCTTCTTCAGGTACGGGCCGTAGCGGCCGTTCTGGGCCGTGATCTCGACACCCTCGGCGTCGGCACCGACGACGCGCGGCAGGCTGAGCAGCCTGAGTGCGTCGGCGAGGTCGATGGTCGCGAGGTCCATGTCCTTGAACAGCGACGCGGTGCGCGGCTTGGCCTTGGCAGCCTTGCGGCCCTTGGGCTTGTCGCCCGCCGGCGCCTCGTCGTCGTCGATGACCTCGGTGACGTACGGGCCGTAGCGGCCGGCCCGGGCGATGATGTCGCGCCCGGTCTCGGGGTCCTGGCCGAGCACCTTGCCGTCGTCGGCGGCCACCTCGAGCAGCTCGCGGGCCTTCTCGGGGGTCATCTCGTCGGGGGCGATGTCGTCGGTGATCGTCGCGCGGCGCGGCGTCGCCGACGGGTCGGCGCCCTCGGCCACCTCACCCGTCTCGAGGTCGACGCCGCGGGGCGTCACCTCCTCGACGTACGGGCCGTAGCGCCCGACGCGCACGACCATGCCGTCGCCGAGCGGGATCGTGCTGATCTCCTTGGCGTCGATCTCGCCGAGGTCGTCGACGAGCTGCTTGAGCCCGGCGCCGGAGGTCGGCTCGTTGCCGAAGTAGAACTGCTCGAGCCAGTGCACCCGGCCCTCGTCGCCGTTGGCGATGCGGTCGAGGTCCTCCTCCATCGAGGCGGTGAACTCGTAGTCGACGAGGCTGCCGAAGTGCTCCTCGAGCAGGCGCGTCACGGCGAAGGCGAGCCACGTCGGCACGAGGGCCTGGCCCTTGGTGAAGACGTAGCCGCGGTCCTGGATCGTGCCGATCGTCGCGGCGTACGTGGACGGGCGGCCGATGCCGCGCTCCTCCATCGCCTTGACGAGCGTGGCCTCGGTGTAGCGGGCCGGCGGGCTCGTCTCGTGGCCGTCGGCCTCGGCGCGCAGCACCTCGATGGTGACGCCGGTGGACAGCTTGGGCAGGCGGCGCTCCTCGGCGGCGGCGTCGGCGCGGGCCACGGCCTCGTCGTCGCGGCCCTCCTCGTAGGCGGCGAGGAAGCCCTTGAAGGTGATGACCGTGCCGGAGGCCGAGAACTCGACCTGCCGGGCACCCTCGACCGCGGTGTCGACCGACAGCCGCACCGTGGCCGTCGAGCCCCGGGCGTCGGCCATCTGCGAGGCGACGGTGCGCTTCCAGATCAGCTCGTAGAGGGCGAACTCGTCGCCGCGCAGCTCACCGGCCACCTGGGCCGGGCTGCGGAAGCGGTCGCCGGCGGGCCGGATGGCCTCGTGAGCCTCCTGCGCGTTCTTGACCTTCTTCTCGTACCGGCGCGGCGACTCGGGCACGTACTCGGCGCCGTACATGTCGCGCGCCTGGCTGCGGGCCGCGGTCAGGGCGGCGTCCGACAGCGTCGTGCTGTCGGTACGCATGTAGGTGATGTAGCCGTTCTCGTAGAGACGCTGCGCGACACGCATCGCGTTCTTGCTGCTGAGGCGCAGCTTGCGCGAGGCCTCCTGCTGCAGCGTCGAGGTGGTGAACGGGGCCGAGGGCCGACGCGTGTAGGGCTTCTCCTGCACGTCGGTGACCCGGGCGTCGGCGCCGGTGCACGCCTCGGCGATGCGGCGGGCCAGGCTCTCCTCGAGGTGCACGACCCCCTTGCCGGTCAGCTCGCCGGTGTCGGAGAAGTCGCGGCCGGTGGCCACGCGGGCGCCGTCGACGGAGGCGAGGCGCGCGGCGAAGCGCTGCTGGTCGCCGCCCGGGGTGAACTCGCCCTCGACGTCCCAGTAGGACGCCTTGACGAACGCCATCCGCTCGCGCTCGCGCTCGACGACCATGCGCGTCGCGACCGACTGGACGCGGCCGGCCGACAGGCCCTGGCGGACCTTGCGCCACAGGACCGGGCTGACCTCGTAGCCGTAGAGGCGGTCGAGGATGCGGCGGGTCTCCTGGGCGTCGACCATCGCGGTGTCGATCTCGCGGGTGTCGTTGACGGCGCGCTGGATGGCCTCGCGGGTGATCTCGTGGAACACCATGCGCTTGACCGGGACCCGCGGCTTGAGCGCCTCGAGCAGGTGCCACGCGATGGCCTCGCCCTCGCGGTCCTCATCGGTGGCGAGGTAGAGCTCGCTGGCGTCCTTGAGGAGGCGCTTGAGCTCGGCGACCTTCTTCTTCTTGTCCGGGTCGACGACGTAGTACGGCTCGAAGCCGTTGTCGACGTCGACGGCGAACTTGCCGAACGGGCCCTTCTTCATGTCGGCGGGCAGCTCGGAGGGGTTCGGCAGGTCGCGGATGTGCCCGACCGACGCCTCCACCTCGAAGTCCCCACCCAGGTACCCCGCGATCGTCTTCGCCTTCGCGGGCGACTCGACGATGACGAGCTTGCGGCCCTTGCCTGCAGCCATGACACACCTACGACTTCCCGATCTCACGTGCAGCGGATTCGTCGCTGCTCCGACGTGGAACCGCCCCGACCGTAACAGGTGCGCCGCCGAGGTCCCGCCACATACCGACGCGTGCCGACGCGTGCCGACGCGTGCCGACCAGTGCCGACCAGTGCCGACGCGGGCCCTCAGGCCGTCGGGACGACCACCAGGGTGCGCCAGCCGGCGGGGTCCGGCTCGCGCTGCGGGTCGGACAGGTAGCTCTCCCACATCTGCGCGGCGGGGGTGAGGTGGTGCTCGGCCATCCACCGCTCCACGTCCGCGTAGGTGTCCCGGAGCCGGTCGTAGGGGCCGACGTGGACGGCCTCGACCGCCTCGCCGGCCGGCAGCGTGCCGGGCACGACCTCACCGGAGGCCGGCACCTCGGTCGAGACGGGGAAGCCCGCCTCGAGGTCGACCGTGGCCCCCGGCATCCCGTGGTAGAGGGCGAACGGAGGCCCGACGGGCACGGCCCGGTGGGCCCGGACGGCGGCGAGGACCTCGCCGTACGCGCGCTCGAAGAAGGCGGGCAGGTCCTGGACGGGGACCTGCGCGCGGACGACGGCCGTGTGCTGCGCCGTCGTGCGGACCACGTGGATGTCGCTCATGCCACACCCTCGCGCCCGCGACCGGCCGGCGGGAAGGGCACAACGTCCCACGACGCGTCCGGAAGAAAGGGCGACGTGGGGGCGTTCCCGTGGTAGTTTATTGTTCAACTTTCTACAGGAGCCGCCCCATGTCCACCGCACCCGTCCTCTACCTGAGCCACGGCGCCCCGCCGCTCGCCGACGACCAGCGCTGGACCGAGGAGCTCGCCGCGTGGTCGGCCGACCTGCCCAGGCCCAAGGACGTCCTCATCGTCTCGGCCCACTGGGAGGACGCCCCGACCACCCTCGGCTCGACGACCGGCGCCCCGCTCACCTACGACTTCTGGGGCTTCCCGCAGAAGTACTACGAGGTGACCTACGACGCGCCCGCCGCCCCCGGCCTCGCCGACGAGGTGACGCGCCTGCTCACCTCCCCCGGCCACGAGGTGCACCGCGACGAGGCCCGCGGCCTCGACCACGGCGCGTACGTCCCCCTCAAGGAGATGTTCCCCGACGCCGACGTGCCGGTCCTGCAGATGTCGATGCCGACGCTCGACCCGCGCGGACTCTTCGAGATCGGCCGACGCCTCGCACCGCTGCGCGAGCAGGGCACCCTCATCGTCGGCTCCGGCTTCACCACCCACAACCTGCGCTGGTTCAACCCGGCGGCCGGCTCCGACGGCACGCCGCCGCAGGCCAGCGCCGAGTTCGACCACTGGGCCCAGGAGGCGATGGCCGCCCAGGACGTCGACGGCCTGCTCGACTTTCTCGCCAAGGCCCCGGCCGCCCGTGAGGCCCACCCGCGCACCGAGCACTTCGCGCCGCTGTTCGTCACCCTCGGCGCGGCGTACGCGTCGGGCGGGCTCGCCTCCGAGAGCGTCATCGACGGCTTCTGGTTCGGCCTGAGCAAACGCTCCTGGCAGATCGGCTGACGCCGGCGGAACTCCCCGCGAGCGCCTGTCGTTCGAGAGGCGTGGGGTACCCCACGAAACGCGACCGCGGCTCGGTGTTTCCCCTGGCGCCGGGCCGCGGTCGCCCCTTTCCGCGGGGTCGCGCGGGCCCCGCGGATCCTCCCCCGCGAGGCCCGATGCGACGGGCGGGGAACCGGCGTGGAACCCCTGGAAACGTCTGCCCGTCGCAGGCGCGCGGCACGTAGAGTGGCCGTACGCCCGAGACGGGGGGACGCGTCCGGCTCCAGGCCGGGCGCCCGACCCGTGGGCGAGGGACTTCGGACGCGTCGCCGACGCGTCCGGCACCGAGGGGAAGGACCCGTTCGACGATGACCGACCAGCCAGCCGCCCAGGCCGCTGCCTCCGGAGCACAGGCGCAGGCCCAGCAGGTCACGCCCCTGGCCCCGCCGCCGAGCGAGGCGTTCGTCCTCACCGCCCCGGCCCCCACCCAGCCGGTCGCCGAGACCGCGGCGCCGCGGATGGCCCCGGCCGTCCCCGAGGCGGCGCTGCCCGGCCTCGACTCCAAGGTCGACACCTACCTCGACGGCCTGATGCGCACCACCGCGAAGTCGCCCGAGTGGGAGGCCAAGGCGGCCGACGTGCGCAGCATGGGCACCGACGAGATCCGCTTCGCCGCCGAGAGCAGCAACCGGATGCTCCAGATGCCGGTCAAGGCACTCAACGAGGGGGGCCTGTCGGGCAACTCGAAGGTCGGCACGACGCTGCTCGACCTGCGCCGCACGGTCGAGGACCTCGACCCGGGCCAGGCCCAGGGCGCCAAGAAGTTCCTCGGCATGATCCCCTTCGGCGACAAGGTCACCGACTACTTCCGCAAGTACCAGTCGGCCCAGAGCCACCTCAACGGCATCCTGCACTCGCTCCAGTCCGGCCAGGACGAGCTGACCAAGGACAACGTCGCCCTCAACCTCGAGAAGAAGAACCTCTGGGAGTCGATGGGCCGGCTCAACCAGTACGTCTACGTGGCCGAGCGCCTCGACGCCAAGCTCGCCGCGCAGGTCGCCACCCTCGAGGCCACCGACCCCGAGAAGGCCAAGGCGCTGCGCGAGGACGTCCTGTTCTACGTGCGCCAGAAGCACCAGGACCTGCTGACCCAGCTCGCGGTGTCGATCCAGAACTACCTGGCCATCGACATCATCATCAAGAACAACATCGAGCTCATCAAGGGCGTCGACCGCGCCACGACCACCACGGTGTCGGCGCTGCGTACGGCCGTCATCGTGGCCCAGGCCCTCAACAACCAGCAGCTCGTCCTCGACCAGATCACGGCGCTCAACACGACGACGTCGGGGATCATCGAGCGCACGTCCGAGGCGCTCAAGCAGAACTCCGCGCGCATCCAGGAGCAGGCGGCGAGCTCGACGCTGTCGATCGAGTCGCTGCAGAAGGCCTTCGCGAACATCTACGAGACGATGGACACCATCGACCAGTTCAAGGTCCGCGCGCTCGACAACATGGCCGCCACGATCGGCACCCTCGAGACCGAGGTCGCCAAGTCGCGCAGCTACCTCGAGCGCGTCGCCTCGCACGACGCCCGCCAGTCCACCAACGCCGCCCCCGGCGTCTTCGACCTCAGCGGCCCGACCCGATGACGGCCACCGACACGCCCACTCGCGAGGACGCCTAGCGACGGCGGGCAGAGGCTGGGGCGACACCCGCGCACCGACGCGCGGGCGGTCAGAAGGACGAGCGGGGCCGGGCGCGGTGGATGGGCGGGCCGGCCCCCGACGATGAAAAGGGGTCTCGCAGTGGGTATCCGGTCGTGGTTCGGGTTGGACAGGCCCGAGGCGCCCGAGCCGGTGCGTCCGGGCCCGCCGACGACCGACCAGCTGCTCGGCGCCCTCGACACCGTCGAGGCGCAGGCCCGGGCCGGACGCGTGCCGGGCGTCGTGCTCTCGCGCCTGCTCCGGGTCACGCGCGTCGTGCGCGAGACGCTCCCCCGCCTCGACCAGCTCGGCCTCGGCAGCGCCCAGGGCTTCAGCGTCATGGCCACCGCCACCGACTACCTGCCCGTCGCCATCGGCAACTACCTGCGCCTGCCGCGCGACTGGGCCGACACGCGCCCGATCGCCGGCGGCAAGAGCTCGGTCATGCTGCTCGTCGACCAGCTCGACCTGCTCGGCACGACGATGGACAAGGTGTACGACGCCGTCTGCCGGGCCGACGCCGAGGCGATCATCGTGCACGGGCAGTTCCTCGAGCAGAAGTTCGGGCAGGCCTCGGCCGGTGGCTCGCTCGGCCTCGGCGCGCCCGACCCGACGCCGGGTGGCCCACCCGCCGCCATGCCCTCGACGCCCTCGACGCCCTCGGCGCCCGGGGCCCCTCTGTCTCCCCCGCCCCCCTCCCCCCTGGCCCCGCCGGAGTGACGCATGCCTGATGCACCCCGTGACGCCCCCGACCGCCGAACCGACGGCGGCGACTCGCGCCTGGCCGAGAGCCTCGAGCAGCTGACCGACGTCGCCGCAGAGGCCGGCCTCGACCCGGCGGCCGCGCGCGACGAGGGGCTGCGCGTCGCGGCCGCCCTCGCCGAGGCCGTGCCCGAGGCGGCGCCCGGCTGGGCCGAGGTGGCCCACCCGGGCCTCACCGACCTCGCGAGCATCAACGCCGCCTTCTTCGACGCCGCCTCCCGCGGACGCCGCTGGCGGGCGGCCCCGACCGACCTGCTCGAGGCGCTCGTCGGGTCGCGGCACTCGCTCGCCGACGAGTACGCCGAGGCGCTGACCGAGGTGGCCTCCGCCGCCGTCATGCTCGGCACGGCGCCGATCTGGGTCATCGCCAACGCGTCGGCCGCCTCGGGCGTGTACCTCGCTGCCGCGCGGGGCGCGTCGGTGCCGGTGCCGCAGGCGTCCGCCGCGTGGCCGGCCGGCATCCCCGGCCTCGGGTCGGCGTCCCCCGACGTGCTGCGCCCGTCGATCCCGGGGCCCCTGGGAGCTGCGGGTCCCGCTGGTGCACAAGGCGACCCGGCCGCCGTCGGCCCGGCCGGGGCGGCGGCCACCGGCACCGATGCCGCGCCGCAGCAGCCCACACAGCCGGAGGAGCCGGCCGAGCCGGAGAAGACGGTCGAGGAGCTGCTCGCCGAGCTCGACGAGATGATCGGCCTCGACCGCGTCAAGCGCGAGGTGCACCGCCAGGTCGCGCTGCTCACCGTCGAGAAGCTGCGCACCGAGGCTGGCCTCAAGGCACCGAGGATGAGCCGCCACCTCGTCTTCGTCGGCAATCCCGGCACCGGCAAGACCACCGTGGCGCGCCTCATCGGGGCCATCTACCGGGCACTGCAGCTGCTGCCCCAGGGTCAGCTCGTCGAGGTCGACCGCAGCGAGCTCGTCGCCGGCTACGTGGGCCAGACCGCGCTCAAGACCGCCGAGGTGTGCGAGAAGGCCGACGGCGGGGTGCTCTTCGTCGACGAGGCCTACTCCCTCACCGGCGACCAGTACGCGCAGGAGGCCGTCAACACCCTCGTCAAGGAGATGGAGGACCGTCGCGAGCGCCTCGTCGTCATCGTCGCCGGCTACCCCGACCCGATGGTCGCCTTCATCGCCCAGAACCCCGGCCTCGCGAGCCGGTTCACCACGACGATCGAGTTCGACGACTACTCCGACGACGAGCTGATGCGCATCCTCGACTCCATCGCCGAGGGCAGCGACTACGAGCTGACGCCCCAGGCCCGCGACACCGTCCGGGAGATCCTGACGGCGACGGTCCGCTCGTCGGCCTTCGGCAACGGACGCTTCTCGCGCAACCTCTTCGAGGCCGCCGTGTCCCGGCACGCGTGGCGGCTGCGCGACGCGAAGGAGCCGACGCGCGACGAGCTGCGTCTACTCACCGCAGACGACTTCACCGACCAGCCCGACGAGCCCGAGCAGCCCGACGAGCCCGAGACGGCCCCCGCCACCCCGGCAGCGGACGCCTCGGATCCGGAACCGCTCAGGGCAGACCCTGATGGAACCGCCCCGGCCGGCGAGGCAGTCTCGGACCAGGACGACCAGCACGACCAGCAGTTCCAGCACGACCAGCACGAGAACGACGACACCCGGGACACCGAGAGCCCGGACCCGAGCGAGGACACCGCATGAGCGCCCCGAGGACGAACATCCCCGTCGCCGTGCCGGCCGGCGCGCCCGCGAACCGGCCCGGCGGCACGGGCCCGGCCGGAGGCGGCACGCGCACCATCGCCGGCAGCCTGCCCGGCGCCCGCGGCGTCGCGGACCGCCTGCTGCACGGGACCCCCGGCCGGATGCGTCTGTACGGCCTCGTCGGCGTCATCGCCGCGCTCCTGCTCGGTGCCATCAGCGCCAACGCCCTCCTCGCCTCGCAGGCGGCCGTCGAGCGTGCGGCCAACAACACCGCGCAGGTCGTGCGGGCGCAGTCGATCCACGTCGACCTGCTCCGTGCCGACGCCCTCGCCACCAACGCGTTCCTCGTCGGTGGCGTCGAGTCGGCCGACTCGCGCGCCCGCTACGAGGAGGCGATGGGTGCGGTCGCCAAGGCGCTGTCCGAGGCCGCGGCGGCCCAGCCCGCCGACGGCACGGCGCTCGGCGCGCTGTCCCAGCAGGTGCAGACCTACGTCGGGCTCGTCGAGCAGGCCCGCGCCAACAACCGCCTCAACCTGCCGATCGGGGCCACGTACCTGACACAGGCCAGCGACGGCCTGCGCTCGGACGCCATCCCGATCGTCGAGGCGGTCGTCTCGGCCAACGAGCAGCGCGCGTCCGCGGAGTTCGACCGCAGCAACTCGAGCCTGCAGCTGCTGGTCGGGCTCGTGTCGCTCATCGCCCTGGTGCTCATCGCGGTCTGGCTGGCCAAGCGCACCCACCGCTACCTCAACCCGTCGCTCTCGGCCGCGATCGTCATCCTCGTCGTCGGGCTCTTCGTGGCGGCGTCGACCATCGGCGGCATCGGCAACGCGACCCGCAACGTCCAGCAGGGCGACTTCAAGACCGCCGTGCAGCTCGCCGGCGTCACGACCGCCGCCAACGACGCCCGCGCCAACGAGAGCCTGACCCTCATCAAACGCGGCTCCGGGGCGTCGTACGAGAAGAAGTGGAAGACCGACGACACCGCCGTGCGCACCGCGCTCGGAGACGACAGCACCCTGCTGGCCGACTGGAACGCCTACCGCGGCGTCCACACCAAGGTCCGCTCGCTCGACGACAACGGCCAGTGGGACCAGGCCGTGGCCCTGTCGACGAGCATCGCGGCCGACGGCGCCGCAACGGCCTTCACCGCCTTCGACAACGCCGCCGCCGCCCAGCGCGACAAGGCGAGCCAGAGCGCCGTCGCGAACCTCGAGGGCCTGGGCGGCTCGGCCCCCTACTACGCCGCCGCCCTCGCCATCGCCGCGCTCGTCGCCGCGTGGCTCGTCGTGCGCGGCTTCGGCCAGCGGATCGAGGAGTACCGATGAACCTCACCCTGCCCCGCGCCGCCCGCCGGGCCCTGACTACGGCCGTCGCGGTCGCGGCGCTCGGGGCGCTCGGCGCCTGCTCGAGCGTCACCTACGAGGCGACGCCGGTGCCGGTCAAGACCCCCGCGAAGAGCTCGGCCGCCCCGGCGGTCACGCCGCAGGCGTGCGACAACGCCACCCAGTCCTACAACCCGCTGCCGAGCCTGCCGACCCGAGCCGAGATCACCGACCAGCGGATGCGCGACATCCTCACCCGCGGCTACCTCCGGGTCGGCGTCTCGGCCGACACCTACCTCTTCGGCGCCAACGACCCGTCGACGGGCAGGCTGCAGGGCTTCGACATCGACATGGCCCGGGCGATGGCCAAGGCGATCTTCGGCGACCCGAGCAAGGTGCAGCTGCGGGTCATCACGGCCGCGGACCGCCTCCCCCTCCTCGAAGCCGGCGAGCTCGACCTCGTGGCCCGCAACATGTCGATGACGTGCGACCGGTGGCAGAAGATCGCGTTCTCGGCCGAGTACTACCGCTCCGGCCAGAAGGTCCTCGTGGGGCGCACCCTGAAGGACGCCGCGACGCTGTCGCTGCAGGACCTCAAGGGCAGGAAGGTCTGCGCCCCCAGCGGCACGACGTCGCTGACCAAGCTCGAGCAGGTCAAGGGGCCGGAGGTCGTGACGGCCCCGACCCACACGGCGTGCCTCGTGCTCTTCCAGCAGGGCAAGGCCGACGCGATCACCGGCGATGACACCGTCCTGGCCGGCCTCGCCGCGCAGGACCCGAACACCGTCGTCACCAAGGCCCCCGCGATCACCGTCGAGCCGTACGGCCTGGGCATGAACAAGGACGACGTCTACCTCGCGCGCTACGTCAACCGCGTCATCGCCGACCTCGAGGCGAGCGGTGAGTGGAAGCAGATGTACGACCGCTGGCTCGCCGGCCCGCTCGGCCCGGCCCCCAAGCCCCCGACCCCGGTGTACGGACGCGGATGACCGCCGTCCCCGCCCCCGCGTCCGGCCCGGCCCCCGAGCCGGGCGTCGGCGTCGTCGCCCCGACGGCACCGGGCCGTCTCGGCGTGCCCGTGCAGGCGGCCGAGGCCCAGACCTACCTCTTCGCGCTGCGCGACTGGGTGGCCCAGCGCCGCGCCGACCTCGGCGAGGTCGACCGCGCCGTCCTGCGCCTGACGCCGGCCGAGCAGGCCTCGATCACCACCGACCTCACCGTCGCCCTGACGTTCTGGAAGGCCGTCAACGACCGGCTCGTCCTGCTCGAGACGACCTTCGACGGCGGGCGCGTCGGGCCGAAGGAGGCCGAGCGCCTCTCGACGCTCATCCACGGCAGGCTCGACTCCAACACCTCCGAGCAGCTGTCGCTGCCCTCGAGCGGGTCGCTCGCGGTGAGCCTGCCCGAGGCCTGCCGGCTGCTCGACTCCCTGACCCGCACGCTGCAGGCGCGGGCCTCGCTGGCGCCGGGTGCCGCCGAGGCGAGCCAGCGCATCACCGTGGCCCGGGCGGGACTGGAACGCGTCCGCGACCAGGTGCCGCTCGTGCCGGCCGGCGCCCAGCGCGACGAGGCCGCGGAGAAGCTGGCGCGCCTCGACCGCCGCATGGAGGACGTCGTCGAGCGCGCCCGGCGCGGCGCCGACACCGGAGGGCTCATCGCCCCGCTCGAGATCGACATCGCGGTGCTCGAGCGCGACCTCATCGTGGCCGCTGCAGAGCGGGCCTCGGCCGCCAAGAGCCGCATCCGCACGCAGCAGCAGGTCGAGGAGCTCGACGCGCGGGCCGAGGCCATCCGGGCCCTCGAGCGGGCCTGCCTCGCCGCGATCACCCCGGCCCCGCACCTGGCAATCCCCAACGTCCGCGCCCTCGGCCCGGTGCCGCAGGGTGCCGCCGAGCTGGCCGCCTTCCGCGACAGGCTCGACCGCGTCGGGCGCGCCCTCGACCTCGCGCACGAGACGTACGCCGCGGGCCTGGCCGAGCGCGACGAGGTCGTCGGCCTGGCCGGTGCCGTCGGCGCGATGGCCGCCTCGGCCACCCTCGACCCCGACACCACCGCCGACGTCGCCGACCTGCGCGCACGGCTCGACGCGGTGCTCGCGACGACGCCGCTGCCGGTCGCCCGCGCCCGGGCGCTCGCAGCGGCCTACCAGGCCTACGTCGACGCGGCGACGCGTCCCCGTCCCACCCCCAGACCGCAGAGGCAGCGTCCATGAAGTGCATGCAGCCCGGGTGCTCCGGGCAGATCGTCGACGGCTACTGCGACGTGTGCGGCATGGCCGCGGGCACGTCGCTGTCCGTCAGCGCGCCCTCCACCTCCTCCGCGTCCGCCGCCGCCGGGGCGTCGGTGGGCACGCCGGCCGCCGCGTCCGCGAGCCCGGCGGGGGCGTCGGTGGGCACGTCGGCGGGGGCATCGGTGGGCACGTCGGTGGGCACCGTCCCCGACGGCACGCCGTGCCGCCAGCCGGGGTGCTCCGGCAAGATCGACGCCGGCTACTGCGACGTGTGCGGCACGCCCGCCGCGCAGGAGGAGGTCGCCTCGCTGGCGCCGGTCGGCGGCAGCGCGCGCACCGGCTCCGGCGGCTCGGGGCCGACCCAGCCCGGCAGCGAGCCGGCCGGCGTCGGCCCGGAGCTCTCGACGCGGTCCGCCGCCTCGAGCAACCTCGCCTCGACCGCCCTGGGCTCCAAGCGCGCCCGGCAGGGCGGCAGCGTCGCGACGCGCCGCACCAGCGGCTCGCAGCGCCTCCGCGCCGCCCGCCTGGGCGGCGGCATCACGACGGTGCGCCCCGCCCCGACGATCGACGCGTCCAAGGCCCTGCTCACCGACCCCACCGTCCCCGAGAACAAGCGGTTCTGCCCCAAGTGCGGCGAGCCCGTCGGCCGCGGCCGCGACGGCAAGCCGGGGCGCACCACCGGCTTCTGCGCCAAGTGCCGCCAGCCGTTCTCGTTCGACCCGAAGCTCAAGGCCGGCGACCTCGTGGCCGGCCAGTACGAGGTCGCCGGCTGCCTCGCCCACGGCGGCCTCGGCTGGATCTACCTGGCCCGCGACAAGAACGTCTCCGACCGCTGGGTCGTGCTCAAGGGCCTGCTCAACTCGGCCGACCCCGACGCGCTCGCCGCGGCGATCGCCGAGCAGCGCTTCCTCGCCCAGGTCTCGCACCCGAACATCGTCGAGATCTACAACTTCGTCACCCACGACGACGCCGGCTACATCGTGATGGAGTACGTCGGCGGCACGTCGCTCAAGTCGATCCTCAAGCAGCGGATGCAGGCAGCGGGGCGCTACGACCCGCTGCCCGTCGACCAGGCCATCGCCTACCTGCTCGAGATCCTGCCGGCGTTCCAGTACCTGCACGACCTCGGGCTCGTCTTCTGCGACTTCAAGCCCGACAACATCATCCAGGTCGGCGACGAGGTCAAGCTCATCGACCTCGGCGGCGTGCGCCGGGCCGACGACGAGGACTCCGCGATCTTCGGCACCGTCGGCTACCAGGCGCCCGAGGTGGCCGAGCTCGGCGTCTCGGTGGCGAGCGACATCTACACGATCGGGCGCACGCTCGTCGTGCTGACGATGGAGTTCCGCGGCTACCAGACGACCTACCTCAACACCCTGCCGCCGCAGGACTCCGTGCCGGTCTTCCAGAAGTACGACGCGTTCTACCGCCTCGTCGCCAAGGCGTGCGCACCCAACCGCGACGACCGGTTCGTGTCGGCCGACGAGCTGCGCTCGCAGATGGTCGGCGTGCTCCGCGAGGTCGTGGCCCTCGACCAGGGGGCCGGCGCCGCGTCGACCACGGTCAGCTCGCTGCTCTTCGACGTGCCGACGCCGGGCACCGAGCCCGACGACTGGCGCAACCTGCCCGCGCTGCGCCGCGACCCGCACGACCCGCAGACCGGCTGGCTCAGCACCGTCACCGGCTCGCCCACCGAGCGGCTCGCCGTCCTCGAGCGCGCGGCCGCCCGCACCACCGAGGTGCTCCTCGACATCGCCCGCACCGCCCTGGACTCCGGCAAGCGCGACGTCGCCGAGTCCACGGCCACCGAGCTGCTCGCCGCCGACCCGTGGGAGTGGCGCGCCGTGTGGATCCAGGGCCTGGCGGCCCTCGAGCGCGGCGACTCCAAGGCCGCGCAGGCCGCGTTCAACGCCGTGTACGGCCAGGTGCCGGGCGAGCTCGCCCCCAAGCTGGCGCTCGCCCAGGCGTCCGAGCAGGCCGGCGACGACGCCGTGGCCGAGAACCTCTACACCGCGTGCGCCCGCACCGACTCGACGTACGTGCCGATGGCGGCCTTCGGCCTGGCCCGCATCCGGGCCGCCCGACGCGACGTCGACGGCGCCGTCGGCGCCTATCGGCTCGTGCCGCCGCAGTCGAGCGCCTTCCGCACCGCCCGGGCCGGCCTCGCCGAGCTGCTCGCGCGGGCCAACCGCGGCCTGCCCGACCTCGCGGAGGCGCTGCGCACCCTCGAGGACACCTCGCTGTCGGCGCGGCGCAAGGCCGAGCTGACGACCCTCATCTACCGTGAGGCGCTCGCCAAGGTCGAGAAGAGCGGCACCAAGACCGACCTGCTCCTCGGCGAGCACAAGACCACGCCCACCGGGCTGCGGCTCGGGCTCGAGGAGTCGCTGCGCGAGCTGGCCCGCCGCACCCCCGAGCTCGACGAGCGCGTGCCGCTCGTCGACGAGGCGAACACCATCCGACCCTGGAGCCTCTGGTGACCGACCTGCCCCCCACCGCGCCCAGCGTGCCAGGCGCGCCCGGCGTGCCCGACGTGCCCGGCACTCCAACTGCGCACGGCCTCCCCGACGCCCCCGCCCCCGAGGCGGCCGCCGCCGACGGCGCGGCCCCGACCGGCGAGCGGCACTGCCCCTCATGCGGCACGGCCAACCCCGCCGACGCGACCTTCTGCGAGGCGTGCGGCACCGAGCTGACGGCGTCGATGCTCGGCACCGGGCTGCCCCAGGCGAGCGCGCCGGAGCCCGCCGTCGCGGTGGCCGCCACCCCGCAGACGGCACCGGCCGGCGAGGAGTCGCCGCTCGACGTCGGGTGGACCGGGGCGGTGCCCTCGGCCCCGGTCGGCGGCCCGGGCGCCGAGCCCGACGATACGTGCCCGACGTGCCACGAGGGACGCATCGTCGACGGCTGGTGCGACCGCTGCGGCTCGCCCCCGCCCAACCCCCGCGACCACTTCGCCGAGGCGCCGGCCTCGTGGGTGGCGGGCCTGTGCGACATCGGCCGGCGCCACTCGCGCAACGAGGACGCGATGTCGCTGAGCGCCGACGAGGCACCCGGGTCGCGGGCCGTGATCGTCGTCTGCGACGGCGTCTCGATGGCCACCGACTCCCACATCGCCTCGCTCGCCGCCGCCCAGGCCGCCCGCGCGGTGCTCGACCAGCCGTTCCCGCGCGGTGCCGGCACGCCCGAGGCGTGGGCGGTCACGGCCGGCCGCGCGCTGACCGCCGCCGTGACCCGCGCCAACGAGGCGGTCACCGCGGCCGTCGTCGACGACGTGCCCAACCCGCCGTCGTGCACCTTCGTCGCAGCGGTCGTCGAGGACGGCGTCGTCGTGACCGGCAACGTCGGCGACAGCCGGGCCTACTGGCTGCCCGACGCCGACGCCGAACCGGCCCGCCAGCTCGGCGAGGACGACTCCTTCGCCCAGGAGCAGATGGCGGCGGGCGTGCCGCGCGCGGAGGCCGAGACCGGCCCCCACGCGCACTCGATCACCCGGTGGCTCGGCCGCGACGCCCCCGAGGACCTCACGCCGCACCTGACCACGCTGACGGCGCTGACGAACACGCCCGGCTGGCTGCTCGTCTGCTCCGACGGCCTGTGGAACTACCGCTCCGAGGCCGAGGGCCTGCGGGCCCTGCTGCGCGAGAGCGCGGCCCGCGTCGGTGACGCACCGGCCGACCTCGCCCGCGCCCTCGTCGACTTCGCGAACGAGCAGGGCGGGCGCGACAACATCACGGTTGCCCTCGCCAGACTGGCTGGGCAAGGATCGACAGTGAACGACGGCGCGACGACCGGCGCGCCCGAGGAAGGGGACCCGATCGATGGCTGACTTCACCGCAGAGGTGTTCCAGAACGAGTTCCTGCCCGACGGCGGCACCGACGTGCACGCCATCGTGCGCATCACCTCGACCGGCGCCTCGGCCGGGAGCTCCACCGGGCTCTCCGACCCGGGGTCGGCGGCCGAGGTCATCCTCATCGACACGTCCGGCTCGATGGGCCGGCGCGGTGTCTCGGCCGCGGGCGAGGCCGCCAAGGCCGCCCTCGCCGAGATCGTCGACGGCACGCTGTTCTCCGTCGTCGCCGGCAACGGGACCGCCCAGATCGTCTACCCCTACAGCCACCAGGGCGCGCTCGTGCCGATGTCGGCCCAGACCCGCGCCGAGGCCGGGCGGGCCATCGACGGCCTGCGCGCCAACGGGGGCACGGCGATGGGCACGTGGCTGACCCTCGCCCGGCAGATCTTCGAGACCGTCCCCCACGTGACCAAGCGCCACGCGATCCTGCTCACCGACGGCGTCAACGAGGGCGAGACCCCGGCCTCGCTGCAGGCGGCGGTCCGCGGCTGCCTCGGGGCGTTCCAGTGCGACTGCCGGGGCGTCGGTGACCAGTGGCGCGTCGACGAGGTCCGCGGCATCGCCTCGGCCCTGCTCGGCACCGTCGACCTCATCCCGGCCCCCGAGGAGATGGCGGCCGAGTTCGAGGCGATGATGCGCGCGTCGATGTCGCGCGGCGTCGCCAACGCCGAGCTGCGGGTGTGGGTGCCCCAGGGCGCCGAGCTGCTCTTCGTCAAGCAGGTGTCCCCGACGCTCGAGGACCTCACGCCGCGGCGCCAGGCGATCAACCCGCTGACCAACGCCTACCCCACCGGCGCGTGGAGCGACGAGAGCCGCGACTACCACGTCGCCGTCCGGCTCCCGGCCCGCACGCTCGGGCAGGAGCAGCTCGCCGCGCGCGTGCAGATCTCGCTCGGCTCCGACCCGCTCGCCCAGGGCCTCGTCAAGGCCAAGTGGAGCAACGACGACTCGCTCACGACCCGCATCGACCCCGCGGTGGCCGCCTACACCGGGCAGGCCGAGCTCGCCACGGTCATCCAGGAGGGCCTGGCCGCCAAGGCCGCCGGCCAGGACGACGTCGCCACCTCCAAGCTCGGCCGGGCCGTGCAGCTGGCCGGCCTCACCGGCAACGACGAGATGACCTCCCGGCTGCGCAAGGTCGTCGAGATCGACGACGCCGACACCGGCACCGTCCGCCTCAAGAAGGGCGCGAGCAAGATCGACGAGATGTCGCTCGACACCGCCTCGACGAAGACGAGCCGGGTGCGCCGATGAGTGCGGTCTGCCCCAACGGCCACACGTCCGAGGCCGACGACTACTGCGACACGTGCGGGTCGCCGATCGACGCGTCGGCCCAGCCGGCAGCGTCGGCGGCGCCGAGCGCGGCGGCTGGCGCGGCGGCGGGTTCTGCTGCGTCGCAGGGTGGTTCGGCCACCGGCGCCGCTCCGGGGGGCCGCTCCTCGCTCGACCTCGACCCGTCCGGCGCGGCCGAGCCGGCGACGCCCGCGGCTCCCGCCGAGCCGGCGACGCCCACGGCCCTCGCCTGCCCGAACTGCGGCACCGAGAACGCCGACGGCGCGCTCTTCTGCGAGGCGTGCGGCTACGACTTCACGACCGGCGCCATGCCGCGCGACGCGGGTGGCGAGGCGTCCGGGTCGGCCCCGGCCGCGGCCGCGGGCGACCCCACCGGTGCACCGGCCGAGCCGGCTGCCCCGGCGGCCGAGCCGTTCGAGTGGCTCGCCGAGGTGTGGATCGACCCCGACTGGTACCAGACCCAGGAGGCCGAGGACCCCTGCCCCTCGCCGGGGCTGCCGGTCATCATGCCCCTGCGGCACAAGAGCGTCCTGCTCGGCCGGGTGTCCACGAGCCGCAACACCCACCCCGAGATCGACCTGTCGTCCGACCCGGGCGTCAGCCGCCGCCACGCGCAGCTGACGACCGACGGCACGCGCTGGTTCGTCGAGGACCTCGGCAGCTCGAACGGCACGTACGTCGGGCCGGCGTCGGGTCCGCTGCCCGACCACCCGATCCCCGTCGGCCCCAAGACCGAGCTCGGCGACGACGACCGGCTCTACGTCGGCGCGTGGACGCGCGTCGTCGTGCGCCGTGCGACGCCCGACGAGGTCGACGCCTACGCCTGAGGCCGAGCGCCCGGCAGGCGTGAGACCGGCGTCTTTCCCGGCCGCCCCGCCCGCGACCCGACGCCGCCCGCTCAGCGCGGGCGGCGTCGCGCGTCGAAGAGGGTCCTGCTCGAGTGGGCCACGAACGGCTCGCCCCGGCGCAGCTGCTCGTCGAGCCCGCGCAGCACGCCGTCGTAGCGCTGGACGCTGAAGTCGGGCACCCACCAGACGCACTTGCGCAGCGTCCACACGATCGCCCCGACGTCGTGGAACTCCATCCGGCAGCGGGCGGTTCGCAGGTCGAGCACGTCGAGGCCGGCGGCCTCGGCGGCCGCTGCCTCGGTGTGCGGGTCCCTGCCGCGTCGAGCCTCGGGCTGCGGGCCGAGGAAGGCCTCGACGAGCTCGAAGGCCGAGCCCGGACCGACGTGCTGGGCCAGGTAGGTGCCGCCGTCGACGAGCACGCGCGCGACCTCGTCCCAGTCCGGGCGCACCGGGTGCCGGCTCGTCACGAGGTCGACCGACGCGTCGGGCACCGGCAGCGGCTCCCCCGGCGCGGCATCGAGCACCTCGACGCCGAAGCGCCCCAGCGCGCGGCGGGCCACGTCGGCGTTGGGCGCCCACCCCTCGGTGGCCGCCAGCCGCTGCGGGAGCGACGCGGCCGCGGCGAGCGCCTCACCGAGCGCCTCACCGAGCACCTCCCCGCCGCCGGTGTCGAGGTCGAGCACGGAGGCCGCCGTGGGCAGCCGCTCGGCGAGGAGCCGCACGTAGCCCCACGGAGGCCGTTCCTCGGTGGCCCGCCCGTCGAGCCAGCCGAAGCCCCAACCGGTGACGTCGGCGGACTCGGCCTCGGTGACGAGCTGCTCGTAGGTGCGCACGGGCGCCATCCTCCCCGTCGCGTCAACCGGTTTCGGTGTCCGCGGCCCCGGCAGGCGCCGCCCACCACCCGCCCGCAACTTGAACGTCACCTGAAGTCCGGCGACATTCCCGGCATCGGCGGCCTAAGGTGTGCGATGTGAGCGAACGGGCCTTCCTCCACGGCGCCCTCGACACCGCCCAGGTCGTCGTCGTCACCGGCGTCATGGCCGCGGGCAAGTCGACCGTGTCGCAGCTGCTCGCGGAACGGTTCAGCCGCGCCGTGCACCTGCGCGGCGACGAGTTCCGTCGGGTCGTCGTGCGCGGGCGCGTCGACATGTCGCCGCACGGCGACCCCGAGGCGGAGCGTCAGCTGGCCCTGCGCCACCGCATCACCGCGCGCACCGCCGACGCGTACGCCGACGCCGGCTTCACCGTCGTCGTCCAGGACCTCTTCGTCGGCACGAGCCTCATGCCGTTCCTCGAGCAGGTGGGCGCCCGGCCGCTCAGCCTCGTCATGCTCGCCCCCGACGTCGGCACGGTCATGCGGCGCGAGGCCGAGCGCGTCAAGGTCGGCTACGGCGACCTCTGGTCGATCCGCGACTTCGACGAGAAGGTGCGCTCCGAGACGCCGCACATCGGGCTCTGGCTCGACAGCTCGCAGCAGACCCCGGAGGAGACCGTCGAGGAGATCGTGTCGCGGCTGCCCGAGGCGAGGATCGCCTGAGATGTCGGGCCTCACCATCGGGCAGGTGGCCGAGCGCACCGGCGTCGCAACCTCCGCCCTGCGGTACTGGGAGGAGCTCGGGCTCGTGTCGTCGGTGCGCACCACGGGCAACCAGCGCCGCTACGAGCGCGCGACGATCCGACGCGTCTCGTTCATCCGCGCCGCCCAGCGGGTCGGGCTGTCCCTCGAGGAGATCGCGGCCTCCCTGTCGACCCTGCCCGACGGCCGGACGCCGACGGCGAGCGACTGGGCCCGCCTGTCGCGCTCGTGGCGGCCCCGCCTCGACGAGCAGATCCGGCGCATCGAGAAGCTGCGCGACCAGCTCGACTCGTGCATCGGCTGCGGCTGCCTCTCGCTGCGCACGTGCGCGCTCAACAACCCCTCGGACGTCCTGGCCGAGCACGGCCCCGGGCCGGTGCTCCTCGAGCCCTGACGCGTCGGCAGGGGCGCCGGCTTGGGCGCCGGCTGGGGCGCCGGCCGGGGCGCCGGCAGGGGCGCCGGCCGCGACGGACGCGCGGACGCCGGCCACGCCGGGCCACGAGGACCCGGCGCGACCGGCGCACGCCGACAGGCGGTGCCAGGCGGTGGCGAGGCGTCAGTCGCGGATGTTGTTGGCGCGACGGGCCAGGTAGCCGGCGTAGCTGCTGAGGTTGGCGACCCGGTGCTCCATGTCGGTCGTCGGGTTCGACTCCTCGTAGAGCCAGAACTGCGTGTGGTCGGCGTTGGCCCACTTCTGGAAGAGGACGACGTGGTTGCCGGGGTCGACGAGGTAGTCGCCCGCCTTGAGGTTGGCCTTGGAGATGCCGAAGCTGTAGGTCGAGGTCGCGAGCGCGTTGGTGTTCGGCGCGCTCAGGCCGGTCGGGCCCAGCTTGAGGGCCATCGACACGAAGCCGGAGCAGTCGCGCCGCCAGCTGTAGGTGCCGGAGGGGCCGGTGGCCGTGCCGGACTGGCTGTACTGGATGTTGCGGTCCATCCAGTTCTGGGCGCGGGCGATGACGTCGGCGCGCGAGATCGGGTCGTTGGGGGCTGCACTGGCCGGTGCGGCCGTGGCCACGGTGGCCGCTGCAGCGGCGACCATCGCCCCGGCGAGGGTCGAGCGCAGCACGGTGCGGCGGGTCATCGGCCGGCGCGCCGCGCGGGGCGCGGTCTGCGTGAGGTCGGTGTCGGTCGTCATGGACGGTCTCCTTCGGGCTGCCGGGTGCGAGCGGCTCGCGGCCCGGACGGCGGTGGTGGTGGCGCCGACGATGCGCGCCCGCCCTAACACGCCGCTAACCCGGCACCGGCCCGCACGGGCGCCGGTTGTTAGGCGCCGGTTACCGGCGACCGGCAGCGTCGGGGCTCCACCACACAGGAGGTCTCCCATGCAGCGCAGAACCACGGTCGCCGGCGCGGTCGGCGCCCTCGTCCTCGCCCTGTCCAGCGCGGTGCTCACGGCAGCGCCGGCCTCGGCCGACGACGGGAGCGTCTCGGCCACCTCACCCGACGGCCGGGCCTACGGCTCGGCCTACCTCGACTTCGTCAGCGCCACCCGCGTCAACATCAACGACCTCTACGTCAACGACCGCTGCCCCGGCGACGGCGTCGCGGCCACGATCAACCTCTACGTCGGCCACGGCGGCACCATCCAGGACATGGTGTGGATCAAGGTCGGCGAGCGCACCGACAGCGGCGGCTGCGGCTCCGACCCGGTCCGCACGAGCACGTACTACAAGGCCGCCTACGAGGAGGTCGACGCCTTCGCCATCCGCGTGTGCGGGTCGGGCGGCTGCTCCGGCTACGACTGGCGGATGAACCCGCACGCCTGAACCGGCGTCGGCGCGGCGCGGGTGTGCGGCCAGGCGCGCTGTTAGCCGCTTGTTAGCGGCGTCGGCGAGCGTGGTGTTCGCACCACCACCGACCTGCGGCCCCCACGGGGGCCGCCCCTGCCGCTCCTCCCAGCGGCACCTCCTGGGCCGCCGGCCCGCGTCACACCCGACAGGGGTGGGTGTGATGCGGGCCGGCGGTGTCCGATGACGTCAGGTCGGCGCGCGAACCGCACCGGGAGGCACCGGTCCGGTATCAATGGCGTGTGCTTTTTCGTGTGCTCGGGCCGCTCGAGGTCGTCGGTGACGCCGGCGCCGTCGTCGGGCTGGGCGGGTCCCGCGAGCGGCTCGTCCTGTCGATGCTGCTGCTCGGCGCGGACCGCCTGGTGCCCACCGAGCGCATCATCGACGCGATGTGGGGCGAGCCGCCCCGCACCGGCCGCCAACAGCTGCAGAACCTCATCGCCGGCCTGCGCCGGCGACTCGCGAACCACGACGCCGGCCTCGTCGTCACCCGCCCCCTCGGCTACGAGCTGCGCCTCGGCGAGCACGCCCTCGACGTCACGGAGTTCCGCCGCCTCGTCCGCGGCGCCGACGGCCTGAAGGCGCACGGAGACCTCGAGCAGGCCCGCCGCCACCCTCGGCGCGAACGGCTGGCAGACCTTCTGGCGCATCACGATGCCGGCGATCCGGTGGGGCCTGACCTACGGCATCGTCCTGACGGTCGCCCGCGCGCTCGGCGAGTTCGGTGCCGTGATCATGGTGTCGTCCGGGTTCCCCGGGGTGTCGCAGACGCTGACGCTGCTCGTGCACTCGCGCTACATCGACGACCACAACACCTACGGCGCGTACGCCGCCGCGACCGTCCTCATGGGCATGGCGCTCGTCGTGCTGCTGCTCATGACCCTGCTCGACCGCAAGAGGAGCACCCGATGATCACCGTCACCGACGCCCGCAAGAGCTACGGCTCCTTCCTCGCCCTCGACGACGTCAGCATCGACATCCCGAGCGGCTCGCTCACCGCGCTGCTCGGGCCGAGCGGGTCGGGCAAGTCGACGCTGCTGCGCTCGATCGCCGGCCTCGAGGGCCTCGACGCCGGAGTCGTGACGATCGCCGGCCGCGACGTGACGAAGGAGCCGCCGCAGCGGCGCGGCATCGGGTTCGTCTTCCAGCACTACGCGGCGTTCAAGCACATGACGGTGCGCGACAACGTCGCCTTCGGCCTGTCGATCCGCAAGCGGCCCAAGGCCGACATCGACCGACGCGTCGGCGAGCTGCTCGAGATCGTCGGTCTCGAGGGCTTCCGTGACCGCTACCCCGCCCAGCTCTCCGGCGGCCAGCGCCAGCGGATGGCCCTGGCCCGGGCGCTGGCCGTCGACCCCGAGGTGCTCCTGCTCGACGAGCCGTTCGGCGCGCTCGACGCCAAGGTGCGCGCCGACCTGCGCACGTGGCTGCGGCGCCTGCACGACGAGGTCCACGTGACCACGGTGCTCGTGACCCACGACCAGGAGGAGGCGCTCGACGTCGCCGACCGGATCGCGGTGCTCAACCACGGCCGCATCGAGCAGGTGGGCGACCCGGTGACGCTCTACGAGCGCCCGGCCAACGACTTCGTCATGGGCTTCCTCGGCTCGGTGGCCCGCCTCGGCGGGCAGCTCGTGCGACCCCACGACATCGCGCTCGAGCGCGACCGGGCGATGGCCCGAGCCCTGGACGACAAGGTCAGCGGGTCGCCGGGCATCGTCGCGGCCGTCGTCGAGCGGGTCGTGCCGCTCGGCTTCGAGGTTCGGGTGGAGCTGCGCGCCGAGTCGGGCGAGCGGTTCGCCGCCCAGCTGACCCGACGCGACGCCGGCGATCTCGCGCTCGAGCCCGGCGAGACGGTGTTCGCCCGGGCCGCCCAGCGCTCCACCGTCATCGAGCTCGACCCGGCCCTCGCCATCTGAGCCCGGTCGGGGCCGGCACGGGCCGGGGACTGAGACGCGGGTGCGAGCCCGCGGGGCCCACGGCATACGGTGGTCCGAGTCCCTCGCCGACCTGCCGGGCGGCGGCGGACGACCGGCACCGCCGGAGCAACCGGGGCGGCGAGGGGACGACACCTCGCCGCCCCGTTCCGTTCGGCCCGCCGACCGGCGCGTGTGCCTGGTCCCGATCGGGACCCCGGTCGGCCCCGCGTCCGACGGCGGCGCCGGCGGCTGCGGCAGACTGTGCCGGTGGACATCTCTGCCCGGGTCGACTACGCCGTCAGGGCGATGCTCATCCTCAGCGACGCGGAGGCCGAGGGCTCCGGCCCGATCAGCATCGACAGCCTGGCCACCCGGCAGGACCTGCCCCGCAAGTTCCTCGAGGCGATCTTCGCCGACCTGCGCCGGGCCGGTCTGGTGCTGAGCCGGCGCGGGGCGCGAGGCGGCTACGTGCTCGGGCGGCCGGGCGAGGAGATCAGCGTGGGCGACGTGTTCCGGGCCGTGGACGGCCCGCTCGCCGAGGTGCGCGGGCTCCGGCCGCACGAGACCGAGTACCAGGGTGTGGCGGCCCACCTGCCGAGCCTGTGGGTCGCCGTCCGCGCCAGCCTGCGCGAGGTGCTCGACGGCACCTCGCTCGAGGCGCTTCGCACGGGCGACCTGTCCGAGCGCGTCCGCCAGCTGCTGACCGCACCGGACGCCTGGCAGAACCGCTGACGCACCGGCCCGACCCGACCGGACGCTCCGGCTCGACCCGGCCGGACGCTCAGCCCGAGCGGACCGGCTCAGCCCGAGCGGACCGGCTCAGCCCGAGCGGCCGGCTCAGCCCGAGCGGCCGGCTCAGCCCGAGCGGGCCGGGCCGGCCCGGGAGCGGGCTCGGGCCGCATCGGGCCAGACCGGCACCTCGACGCTGACCTCGACCGTGACGTCCTCGCCGTCCGATGAGCACACCTCGAGGCGAGCCCCGTTGGCACGGGCCACCGCAGCGGCGGTCGCGCACGCCCGGCCGTGCGCCGACCGCTCGCCGGTCGCGCCGGCGATGGCCGCGAGGTCGGCCGCGAGCCGGGCGCGCTGACCTGCCACGGCCACCGAGCCGAGCACGAGTGCCGCGACGCCGGCTGCGAGCAGGACCCCGGTCACCGCGAGCACGAGGATGCTCGCGGACCCACGGTCCCTCGCAGCTCCGGACGCACTCCGGAGGCGCCCGGGCCGGCTCATGGCGGAGTCTCGGTCGGTGTGACGGCCACGGCCCGCAGGGTCCACGTGGGCAGGCCCGCCCAGCCACCGGCGTCGACGCTCACCGTCACCGCCACCCCGAGCGGCGCGGCGTGGACCTGCACCTCTGCCCCGTCGGGGGCGGCCGAGCGCCCGAGGCTCGTCACCTGCTCCACCGGGTCGCCGCGTGCCGCTGCCCGCGCGGCGATCCGGGCGGCGTCGACGCAGCGCACCTGGTCGACGGCCACCCGCACGGCGGCGAGGCACATCGCGAGGACGAGCACCACGGCCGGGACGGCGACGGCCAGCTCGGCCGTCACCATCCCGTGCTCGCGACGGGAGGGTCCGCTCACCCGGCGATCCCCAGGGCGCTCTGGACGATCCCGGCGAGCGCCGAGCGGACCGCGTCGGACTTGACCACCCCGAGCAGCACGAGCGCGAAGGTGCAGGCCGCCATGATGCCAACGGCGTACTCGGCCGTCGTCATGCCACGGTCGTCTCCGCGCGGCCGGGCTCGACGCAGGCGGCGGAGAGTGCGGATCATGCTGTGGGACATGGGGTTTCCTTTCTCTGGTCCGAGCGACGCTCGGCTGGTCTGTGGGCGAGCCGTCCTCGCGTGGCGCGACTCCGCGGCCTCGCCGGATCGCACCGCGGCAGGTCATGAGGACACGAGGTCTCGGGCCAGGGCGATGACGAGGGGCACGACGGTGGTGAGGCAGAAGGCCGGCAGCAGGACCAGCCCCAGCGGGGCGACGAGGCGGACGCCGACCCGGGCCGCGGCGACCTCGACCCGTTCGAGCTCGGCCTCGCGCAGGTCGTCGGCGGCCGCGAGGAGCAGGGGCGCGGGTGGCACCCCGGCCAGGTGCGCCACCTCGACGGCCCGCGCCGCCGGAGTCCACGCCGTGCCGACAGAGCCCCAGGCCTCGGTGTCGGAGGCACCCCAGCGAAGGGCCGTGGCCACCTGCCTCAGGTCTGCGGCCGGGTCGGCGGGCAGCCCGTCCCCCACCGCGTCGAGGACGTCCCACGTGGGCAGCCCCGAGCGGTAGCCGAGGGCCAGGAGCGCCAGGGCGGAGGCCACCTGCGCCGGCGCGGGCTCGACGCGAGCGCCACCCCGACCGGACTCGACGGACGTCGGCACGTCGGCGTCCTCGGGCAGGGTGAGGGCGTCGGGTCGATCGGCCACCTCGCGCCGGGACGGCAGGACGAGCACGGCCAGCATGACCAGGACGCCGGCGACGAGGGGCGCGCTCGCGACGGCGCCCGCGCTCACGACGCCACCGCCCGCACCATCCGGGCGCACCACCAGCGACCGAGCACCGCGAGACCGGCCCCGAGCACGACGGCCGCCGTGGACAGCGGCGAGCCGAGGTAGAGGGTCCGCGGGTCGACGCCGCACGCCATCCCGAGCAGCGGCCCGGCGAGCGGCAGTGCCGTGAGCACCGAGACGGTGGCGCGCGGGCCGGCCACGGCTGCAGCCACCCGACCGCGGCGACGGCGCACGTCACGCAGTCCGCGAGCGGCGCGCTCGACGGCGGCGGCCAGCGGCGCGCCGGTGCGCTCGGACAGGCGCCAGGCGGCGGCGACGAAGGCCAGCTCGTCCGAGCCGCTCTTCAGCGCCCAGTCGTCCCAGACGGCCGAGGCGGGCCGGACCAGCCGGCCGGCACGCACGAGGTCGCCCGCTAGGCCGGCGACGGCGGGGAGCGAACCCGGAGCCGGGGGCGTCGCGGCACCGGCGCCGGCTCTCGACACGTGGGCGAGCGCGTCGGCGCCGACCACCGAGGTCGCCGCGAGCTCGACGGCCCGCACGGGTGGCAGACCGGCCTCCAGGCCCGCACCGATCCCGGACAGGAGGTCGAGCGCGCCCGCGAGCAGGTCGTCGGACCGTCGACGCAGCCGCCACTCCCGCACGAGCTGCACGGGGTCGGCCCGCCACAGCCGGGCCATGGCCTCGCGGCGACCACCCGGCTCCGGGGGCGAGGAGTCAGCCGCCGAGCAGCTCGGCCCGAGGGCGAGGGCGTCCCTGGACCGGGCAGCGCGCACCGCGCGGCGTCGGGGCCAGGCCAGGGCGACCAGCGCGACGAGGACACCCACCGTCAGGCCGGCTGTGCTCAGCGGGACCGAGGCCCAGATCGACGCCCCGCCGACGACGCTCACGCCGCACCCGCAGAGGAGTCTGCGCCGACCTGCTGGGCCGAAAGGCGACCGGTCGGTGGGCTGGAGGGCAGCCCGAGACGCGCGGCGAGGTGGGGCCAACCCGGCCCGACCTGCTGCTCGCTGCCGGGACCTGCCCAGGCGAGGGCCGGCTCGACCCGCGGACCACGATCACCGCGTCGGAGCAGGGCCACGGCACGGACGTGTCGCACGCCGCGCGAGCGCGCGACGTGGACGACGACGTCGAGGGCTGCCGACACCTGCGAACGGACCGCCGAGGGCGACAACCCCGCGAGCGCCCCGAGCGCCTCGAAGCGGGCCAGCACGTCGGTGGGCTCGTTGGCGTGCACCGTGCCGCACCCGCCCTCGTGCCCGGTGTTGAGCGCGGTCAGCAGGTCACGCACTTCGCCGCCGCGGACCTCCCCGACCACGATGCGGTCGGGCCGCATCCGCAGCGCCTGGCGCACGAGCGTCGACAACGTCACCTCGCCGACACCCTCGACGTTGGCCGGGCGGGCCTCGAGCCGCACGACGTGGGGGTGCTCGACACGCAGCTCGCGGACGTCCTCGACGACGAGCAGGCGCTCGAGCGGGTCGCACGCCGACAGGAGGGCGGCGAGCAGCGTCGTCTTGCCCGCGCCCGTTCCGCCCGACACGACGAACGCGAGCCGGCGGCGCACGAGCGCCTCGAGAACGGCTTCCCAGCCGGGCGGCACCATGCCGCGGGCCGCGAGCGACGCCAGCGACACGGACCGCGACGGCGGCACGCGGATGGTCACGTGGGCCCCGCCCTCGACGAGGGGTGGGAGCATCGCGTGCAGGCGGGCCCCGGAGGGCAGCTGCCCGTCGACCCAGGGGCTCGCCTCGTCGAGCCGCCGGCCGGCGAGCCCCGCCAGGCGCACCGCGAGGGTGCGGGCGTCGGCCGGGTCGAGGTGGTCGGTGGTGCGCTCCATGCCGGCTCCACGGTCGACCCAGACCCACCCGTCGCCGTTGACGGCGACGTCGGTGACGCCGGGCTCGGCCAGCCACGCATCGAGGGGGCCGGCGCCCAGCACCCGGGCCCCGAGCGCCGAGCGCGTCGCCGCGACCCGCGTCGCCCCGAGCGCTCCCTGCTCCTGGGCCGCGACGGCGGCGACCGCGTCGGGGCCCGGCACGACGCCCTCACGGACCCGTTCCCAGACCGCCGGGCTGAGGCTCACGCCGCCTCCGAGATGGACACCAGCCGCAGGAGCAGCTCGTCGGCGGCCCGGACGAGCGGGCCTCGACCGCGCACGCCCGGTGGAAGTCCCTCTGCGACCTCGGTGACGACGCGCCGGTCGTCACCGACCGCGGCCACGACGGGCACATCGAGCTCGTCCATGACGAGGTCCTCGAGCTCGGGCTCGACGCGGGCACCGCGGAGCACGACCCAGGGCTCGATGGGCGGCACGGGCGGCCCGGACCAGTCGTCGGCCTCCCGCCGCGCAGCGCCGACGACGCGGCGCACGCCCGGGACGACGAGCGTCGCGGCGGCCAGCTGCACCACCTCGGTGCCGACCACGACGACGATCGCGTCGACGAGCGGGGCGACGGTCTCGACGACCCCGACCGACCGGGGCAGGTCGAGCACGGTGACGGCGTGCGCGTCGGCCAGCCCGGTGACGACGTCGGGGACCGTGTCGAGCCAGTCGTGCGGGTCCTGGCCGGCCGCCCACGGCGGCGCCCCCGAGAGCACGGCGACACCGGCGGTGGTCGGCAGCCGGTCGGCGAGCCCGGCTCCGTCGACGACCCCGCGGACGTCGGCGAGGTCGGGCCAGCGCCACCCGGGCTCCTGCTCGACGCCGAGCACGACGTCCAGGCGCCCGGCGCCGCGGTCGAGGTCGACGACGACGGCGGAGCGCCCGGCGGCCGCGGCCCGGACGGCGAGCGCTGCGGCGAGGCACGAGGCCCCGACGCCGCCCGAGGCGGACAGGACGGCGATGACGTTTCCCATGACGACACCGTCGTCGCCGGTCGGTGGCAGGCCCAGCCCTCATGCCGCGGCTGTGGACGGCGGGGCAGCTGCGGGGCGGGGTGTGGACAAGGCACGTCAGCGCCTCGGGGACGACGCCGATGCGGCGCCTGACCGATCCCGGACAGACAGGTGGCCTCCGTCCGGGGGAAGACGGAGGCCACCTTCACGAGACTGGCACCGGGGGGGAGGAGCCAGATCGCGCAGCGCTCGACCCCGAAGGGGAGCGCCGCCACAATCGTGGACCCCATTGCACCCGAATGCAAACCGACTTGTCACGACACGCAGCGAATTTTCACGAATCAGGCCGTGGGTGCAGCCGCGTGGAATGGTCGCACGCGACCACCGCGCGGGCCAAAACGGTCAGACTCCAACACCCGGTCCTCCGAGGGCGTCGGGTGGCGCATACCCGAGCACACCCGCTCGGACCCGAGCACACCCGGCCCGCAGACCCGCAGACCGGAACGGTCCCCACACGAGTGGAGGCCCCCGACCGTGGACGGTCGAGGGCCTCCGGAGACGTATCGGGCTACCAGGCGTGCAATTTCCGTAGTGTCGCCCCGGTGGTGATCCCGGGGGTGGACGGTTCCAAAAGGAACTGCTCTCGCGTGGGTACTCGATACTTCTCGGAAAAGGGTTCTACGCGGATCCGGATCTACGCCTCTCGGCGATGTGGTTCCTGCGTCCGTTCTACCCCACCGCGTCGGCGTGGCGACAGACCCGACGCGTCGCGGGAGCCCGGAACTGTCCACCATCGTGGACACCACGCACGGGAGGGCGCCCCGCGGGTCCGGCGAATGGGACTCGGGGCCTCAGAGGCCGGGGCCGAGCCGCCCGACGCGGACGGCGTCGCTGATCCGCTCTCCCGCCGCGGCGCCCTCGACGTAGGCGGTGCCGGCCTGGGCGAGCCAGAGACCGACGCCGCGCGCGCCGCCCGTGGCGTAGGCGGCGAGCGACCCGAGGTAGGCGGGCCCGCCCTGGGCGAGATGGCCCGCCTCGGGGACGGCGACGCCGGTGGGGTCGAGGCCGAGCGCCTGCACGAGCGCGCGCTCCATGGCGCGTGCGACGAGGCCGTTGCCGTGGACGAAGGGCCTGATCGCGGCGACCTCCGCGTGGACGAGGGCGGCCGTGACGGCTGCGGGGATCCGGGTCGACCCCGCGGCCGCGACGACGAGCTCGCTCAGGGCCGAGAGCCGGGTGGCGACGGCCGACGCCGACGGCGCGTCGCCGAGGTCGACGAGCTCGGTGCACGACTCGTCGCCGACGCGCGGGCGCCCCAGCGCGTCCGACCCGACGACCGGTGAGGCCGCCGCGACGTGGAGCCGCGCCAGGGCCTGCAGCGGCGCGGTGCGCACGAGACCCACGACGCGCTCGCTCTCGGCCGTCGCAGCGACGGCGCCCTGGAGCGTCGACAGGCCGGGGTCGGGGTCCTCGGGCCACTCGTGCGTGCCGCTCATGAACGCCCGCACGACCTCCACCGGGAAGTCCGCACCGTCCAGCGCGGCGCTGGCCTGCGCGCCACGGACCCGCGACTCGGCCGCGGCCTCGGGGATCCGACGGCGCAGCGCCTCGTGGAACCGCAGCCGGGTGCTCGCCTCGCGGGCGGCCTCGGCGCGCTCGCGCACGTCGGGCAGGTCGACGAGGGCGGCGAGGTGGTCGAGCAGCGCGGTCTGGGCAGGGGTCGGGTCGGGCACCGGCCCAGCCTAGGAGGAGGCCCGACCGACGCGTGCCACCGCGTGAGCAGCCCCACGCCCGACGCGTCCCCACACCCCGACACGTCAACGCACCCGAGCGGCCGATGCGTCGGGCCGCACCGCGTCCGGGTCCGCCGATCGGCGGACAGGACGCATCCCACCCGCGACAATCCGAGGGTGACCGCCGAGCCCGCAACGTCGAGCCCCGCGCACCGGGAGCGCGTGCTCGACGGGCTGCGGGGCCTTGCCGCGCTCGCGGTCGTGCACGTGCACCTCGTCTTCTACAGCGGGCTGTCCGAGCTCGACGGCGGCGGCCACGCCGGGGTCGTCGTGTTCTTCGTGCTGTCGGGCTACCTCGTGACGCGCCAGCTGTGGCGGCGCCCGGCCGGGGCCCCGCTGCGAGCCACCTACGCCGACTTCGTGCGTCGACGCGTCGTGCGGCTCTATCCGGCGCTGCTCGGCATGGTCGTCGTCACCGGTGCCGTGTTCGCGGCCCTCGACGCTCCCCCGCTCGCCGATGTGATCCGCACGGCACCGGTCGTGCTCGCGCAGGCGACGGCGCCCTTCGTCGCGGCCGGACCGATCGCCGTCGAGCCGTGGCAGCACACGTGGAGCCTCACGGTCGAGTGGGTCTTCTACCTCGTGTGGCCGCTGCTGCTGCTCGCCGCCCGACGCCGCCTCGACGCGGCCCGGCTGCGCACGGTCGTGCTCGTCGCGGCGGGCGCTCTCTACGTCGCCTCGCTCGCCCTGTCGCCGCGCGTCTTCTACTTCGTGGCACCGGCGAACTGGGCGGCGATGCTCATCGGGGCGGGGCTGGCCCTGCACCACGCCGTGCCGGGTCGACGCGACGACGCGGGTCGCGACCCGCTCGTCGTGACGCTCGGGATCGCGCTGCTCGTCGTGGCGACGCTCCTGCCGAGCTCGCTCAACGGGCACCCCGCCTACCGCTACACGGTGTTCCCCGCGGCGGCGGTGGTCGCGTTCGTCGTCATCGACCACCGCCGCGACCGCGGGGGTGTGGTCCTTCGGCTGCTCGGTTCCCGGGTGCTGTCCGGCCTCGGAGTCGCGAGCTACAGCCTCTACCTCTGGCACCTCCCGGTCGTGTGGGCGGTGCGGGCGGCCTGGCCGGACGCATCACCGCTGCTCGTGTGTGCGGCCGCGCTCGCCGTCCTCGTGCCGGTCGTGGCCGCGAGCTTCGTCCTGCTCGAACGCCCCTGGCTCACGGCCGGCCGTCCAACGCCTACGGGTTGGCCGGCACGGTCGACGCGGAGGGCGCAGCAGGCGGAGCGGGTGCAGGCGTAGCCGGCATCGAGCGGGCCGGCGTCGGCTTGCTCTTGACGGTGGCGCCGGGAGTGCGCCCGTAGGGCACCCCCTGGTTGGCGCTGGTCGGGTAGGCGAGGGTGAGCGCGAGCGCGATGGCAGTCGCCGCCACCCACAGGGTGTTCCGGATCATGGGGCTCTCCTGCCGCGGTCAGAACGCGAAGCGCTCGACGTGGATGTGGGTGTTCGGGACGCCGGCCCGTCGGGCGGCCTCGGCGGCGGACTGCGCCCACGCGTCGGGACCGCAGATGTAGACGTCGCCGTCGCAGACGTCGGGCACGAGACTCCGGATCGCCACGTGGTCCTCCTCGCTCGCTGGTGCGGCCTGCCAGGAGGTGCGGCCGCTCGGCCGGTGCCCGGGCAGGTAGACGACGCGCACGCCCCGCTCCCGCGCCAGCTCGTCCAGCTCGTGCCGGAACACGAAGTCGTCCTCGCTCGAGCCGCGGTAGATCAGGACGGCCTCGCCCGGGGCGTAGTCGAGGTCCTCCATCAGGGCACGCACCGGGGTGATGCCGATCCCCGACGCCATGGCCGTGACCCTGCCACCGTGCCCCGACGCGCTGGTGAACCGCCCGTACGGGCCCTCGAAGAGGACGGGCGTCCCGGGTCGCAGGCCACGCAGGCGCCGGCTGTTGGTGCCGACCTCCTTGGCCGTGATGCGGAGGGTGTCGGCCTGCGGGGCAGCCGAGAGGGCGTACGGGTTGCCGCGCGTCCAGCCGCGTCCGTCGCGGAAGCGCCAGATGAAGAACTGGCCAGCCTGGGTGCCGAGCCGCTCGAGGTCACGGCCCCGCAGGTGCACGGACACGTTGCCCGGCGCGTCCTCGACGACCCGGTCGACGACGACGCGGTGGCGCGCCGAGCGGAGCAGGGGCACGAGGAGCCGAAAGACGAGGAGGCAGCCGACGGCGAGGGCGTACAGCGTCACGAGGAGCACCTGGGCCCACTGCGGACGGAACTCGCTGCCGGTCCAGATCATGTGCGGCACGACGAGGGCGATGCCGAGGAGCGTGTAGAGGTGGAGCAGGTGCCAGGTGTGGTAGCGCAGGCGCCGGCGGGCGGCCCGGCTGGAGGTGACGCCCACCATGACCAGCAGCACCGTGCCGAGCGCGGCCAGCATCATGCCGCGCCAGTCGGCGACCATCCACCAGAGCGACCCGAGCACGGTCCGGCCGTCGCGGACCATGTAGCCGAGCATGAGCAGGACGATGTGGGCGAGCATGAGGTTCAGCGACGTGAAACCCGTCCACCGGTGGATCCGCACGAGCCGGTCACGGCCGAAGGAGCGCTCGATCCACGGCAGGCGTGCCATGAGCACGACCTGCACGATCATCAGGTCGGCCGACACCAGCCCGGCGAGCTTGCCCGGGTAGCTGAGCGGGCCCTCGGGCTTGGCGAACATCTTGTCGAGCGACCCGTCGGCGACCCAGAGGTAGACGAAGAACAGCAGGCTCGCCCAGAAGGCGACGGTGCACACGGCACGGACCACGGCCGAGGCCCGGTCGGGGGTGGCCCGGTCGGGGGCGGCCCGGTCGGGGGTGGCCCGGTCGGGGGTGGCCCGGTCGGGGGTGGCCCGGTCGGGGGTTGCCCGGCCGGGCGGCGAGAGCGTCGGTGCGGGAGGAGGGTCTGCCAGCACCTGCTGGTCCCGATCCGGGCCGGTCGCGAAAGGACTTATCGTCATTGACAGTTCCACCTCACTGTGAGAGGCCCGGGACGCTCCGTGGCCTGGGGACACGCTCGTGCAGGCGCGCCCGGGGCGTCGACGTTCTGTTCATAGAGTTCTGAGCGGGATGCGACGAAGGCGGCGACGAGGCGTACCCTGACCACATGAGTTCGACCGTCGCACCGATCCGCGCGCGGTGGCTGCCCAGCTGAGGCGGCCTGTCGAACCAACCCATCCAGAGCCGCCCACGGGCGGCTCTTGCCATGTGCGTCAGGCGTGGACGGCGTGCGGCCCGTGGGCCTTCCACGAGGAGCACCCGCATGACCAGCATGACCAGCATGACCAGCACGGCCGCCCTTACCAGCGCGACCGCCTTGGCCCACCCACCCTTCGAGGCCGATGAGAGCGTCACGTACGCCGCGGCCCGGGAACGCAGCCGCGTCCTCGACGCCCTCATCGACGAGCACGCGGCGAGTGACCCGACGCGGTTCCGGATGCTCTCCGGCGACCGGCCCACCGGGCCCCTGCACATCGGCCACTTCCTGGCCAGCCTGCGCAACCGGGTCCGTCTGCAGGACAAGGGAGTCGAGACGTTCGTCCTCATCGCCGACTACCAGGTCATCACCGACCGCGACTCCGTCGGGGCGATCGGCGACAACGTGCACGGCCTGGTGCTCGACTACCTCGCGGCCGGCCTCGACCCGGCACGGACGACGATCTTCGCCCACAGCGCCGTGCCCGCCCTCAACCAGCTGATGCTGCCGTTCCTGTCGCTCGTCACCGACGCCGAGCTGCGGCGCAACCCGACCGTCAAGGACGAGCTGACGCTGTCCGACGGGCGGCCGCTGTCGGGCCTGCTGCTCACCTACCCGGTGCACCAGGCGGCCGACATCCTCTTCTGCCACAGCCGGATCGTGCCGGTCGGCCGCGACCAGCTGCCGCACCTCGAGCAGACGCGCGCCATCGCCCGACGCTTCAACGCCCGGTACGCCGGCGGCCAGCCGGTGTTCGGCGAGCCGGAGGCGCTGCTGTCGGACGTGCCGTTGCTGCTCGGCACCGACGGCACGAAGATGAGCAAGAGCCGGGGCAACGTCGTCAACCTCCGCGACTCGGCCGACGAGACGGCGGCCCGGATCCGCGCGGCCCGCACCGACTCCGAACGGCGGATCACGTACGACCCCAACGGTCGTCCCGCCGTGGCCAACCTGCTGACCATCGCCGGGCTGTTCCTCGAGGAGTCGCCCGAGGCGGTCGCGGAGGGCATCGGTGACGGTGGCGCGAGCCGGCTCAAGGAGGTCGTCACCGACGCGGTCAACGGCTCTCTCGCGGGGCACCGGGCCCGGCGTGCCGAGCTCGAACGCGACCCCGGCTACGTCGCGGGGGTGCTGCGCGGGGGCAACGAGCGCGCCAACGCGGTCGCCGACCGCACCCTGGCCACGGTCCGCGCCGTCATGGGCATGGCCTACTGACCCGCCACGGGAAGTGCGCCGTGGCGGAGTTGGCGCGCTCGGACTGGCCCCAACACCGCTGGAACTGCGCCATGGCGGACTTCCCGCGGCCGAGCAGGCCCTGACGCCGCCGGAACTGCGCCATGGCGGACTTCGCGCAGTGGTGACCGCCCGATCCGGCCGCATGCGCTCGCCACCGGACCTAGCCTGAAGGCATGGACGGCGGCGACGACCGACGCGCCACCGAGGCCCGTCAGCTCGCGGCGATCGGCGAGCTCGGCGCGGCCCTCGACGCGTCCGGCTTCGAGCACTGGCTCTTCGGAGGCTGGGGCGTCGACTTCCTCGTCGGCCGCCGGACGCGTCCGCACGACGACGTCGACCTCGCGGTCTGGCTGCGCGACCGGCCTCGCCTGCACGGCTGCCTCGTCGCCGCGGGGTGGGAGCACACTCCCCTGGCCGGCGAGGTGGTCGGCACGAGGTACGCGCGCGAGGGGGTGCGGCTCGAGCTCACGTTCCTCGTCGACGGCGACGAGGGCGAGGTCTTCATCCCCTTCGAGCCCGAGCCGGCACTGTGGAGCGCGGAGCCCTTCGGGGACGCGACGAGCACCCTCGACGGCGTCCGCGCCCGCACCGTCCCGCTCGCCCGAATGCTCGCCGACAAGGAGAACGCGCGCGACGACCCCGCCGGTGGCGACAAGGACCGCGCGGACCTCGAGGCCCTCCGCGCCGCGGCGGGCCGACGTGATCGCCAGCGGGGTCCCGACACCGTGCCGGGGTGAGTTCGCCTACAGGACAGCCCTGCTGGCGCGCGGCGGACCGTCGACCCTGGCCATCGCCTCGGCGTCGAGGCGCAGCCCTTCCTCGACGCCGGGGGCCGTGCCGCCGCGTGACGCGGGCAGCCACCAGCGGTCGGCGTGGTCGCGCGGGCGGTCGGGGTAGGTGTCGACCGCGTCGGCGAGCAAGCCGGCCAGCCGCTCGCGCAGCGCCTCGGTGACGACGTACGGGTCGGCATCGGCCCCGGGGTGCAGGGGCTCCCCGACGCTGACGGTCACGGCGCGGCCGCGACGCAGGCTCCAGCGTCCGCCGACCGTGAGGACGCGCTGGCCGCCCCACACGACGACCGGCACGAGCGGGACGCCGCACCACCCGGCGACCGCGGCAGCGCCGGGACGCAGCGGCCGCAGCTCCCACGAGTGGGAGATCGTCGCCTCCGGGAAGAGGCCGACGACCTCCCCGGACGCCGCGAGCCGCACCGCCCGCCGCAGCGCCACCTCCCCGTGCGCGCGGTCGACGGGGACGTGGCGCATCGACCGCATCGCCGCCCCGACAACGGGTGGCGCGAAGACGCCCTGCTTGGCGAGGAACCGGACGAGCCGGCCGCGCTCGGTGCCGACGAGGCCCACGAACAGGAAGTCGAGGAAGCTGACGTGGTTGCTCGCCAGGACCGCCCCGCCGCGCGCCGGCACGTGCTCCGCACCCCGCACCTCGATCCGCAGCCCGAGGGCGGCGAAGATCGCCCGGGCCGCACGGACGACGACGCGGTAGGTGAGGTCGGTGGGCAGGCCGCGCACACCTCGTCTTCGGTGCCGCGGCCGCCCACGGATGGGTGGGCGGCCGCAGCGACGGAGGCGGGCGTGTCACACCGTGTGACACCGGGTGGGCCGAGGGAGGCGACCCGGGCTCAGTCCGAGCCGTGCGTCTCCTCGCGGATCGTGTCGGCCACGACCTGCTCGTCGGTCGGCGTCGAGCGGCGCAGCGAGGCCGACGCCGGCAGCGGGTTGTCGGCCGTCTGTCGCAGCCCGCGCACCCCGTCGTCGATGACGAACTCGGCACGGGTGAACGCCTCGGCGCCCGGCGTCGTCACGACCGGCACGCACCGGAAGCGGGCCGTCATCGCGTCGGGCGTGATCGTCGTGGACACGTAGCCGCGCAGGTTGGTCCAGAACCGCAGGTTCGGGTTCCAGGCCGCCCACGGGTGCTGGCCGGTGGGGCTGTCGTAGCCGTTGCCGCCGGAGGTGATCGAGCTGGTGACGAGCTCGGAGCCGACGACCTCGCCGGGGTTGTCGTAGTCGAGGTAGAGGTCGGAGGCCCAGTGGGCGTGGACGTCGCCGGTGAGCACCACCGGGTTGCGGACGCCGGCGTCGACCCAGCCCTGGGTCACCCGCTGCCGGGAGGCCGGGTAGCCGTCCCACGCGTCCATCGACACGGTCGTCCTCGCCGTCGGGTCGTTGTCGCGGCGGCCGAAGAAGACCTGCTGGCCGAGCAGGTCCCAGCGGGCCTCGGAGCGTCGGAACCCGTCGAGCAGCCAGGCCTCCTGCTCCGTGCCGGGCAGCGAGCGCGCGGGGTCGGCGGCGTCGGCGCAGTCCTTGTAGCCGTCGCCGCAGGCCTGGTCGGAGCGGAACTGGCGCGTGTCGAGCATGTGGAAGTTGGCGAGCCTCCCCCACCGGACCCGTCGGTAGAGGTCGAGGTTCGGGCCGTTCGGCACGGAGGTCCGGCGGAGCGGCATGTTCTCGTAGTAGGCGCGGTAGGCGGCGGTGCGCCGCTGCAGGAAGGTCGGCTTCTCGGCGACCTTCTCGGGGGTGTCGCCGGCGTAGTTGTTGTCGACCTCGTGGTCGTCCCACACGGCGAGCCACGGGGCGGCGGCGTGCGCGGCCTGCAGGTCGGGGTCGCTCTTGTACTGGCCGTAGCGCTGCCGGTAGCCGACGAGGGTCGTCGTCTCCGGGCCGACGTGGGCGCGGCCGACGCCGTTGCCCGCGCCCTCGTACTGGTAGTCGCCGAGGTGCAGCACGAGGTCCGGACGCTCCTGCGCCAGCCGGTCGTACGCCGTGAAGTAGCCGGCCGGGAAGTTCGAGCACGACACGAACGCCATCGTCAGCGCCGACGGCAGCTCGAGCGCACCCGGCGACGTGACGGCGCGGCCGGCGGGCGACAGGTGGCGACCGAGCCGGAAGCGGTACCAGTACTCGCGGCCGGGGCGCAGGCCGCCGACCTCGACGTGCACCGAGTGCGCCCAGCCCGGCTCTGCCGCAACCGAACCCGCCTTGACGACGTCGGCGAAGCGCTCGTCCGTGGCCACCTGCCAGCCCAGCTGGTAGGTCGTCGACGGCATGCCCCCGAGGCCGTCCGACGCGATCGGGTCGAGCGCCAGGCGCGTCCAGATGACGAAGCCGTCGGGCGCCGGGTCACCACTCGCGACGCCGAGGGTGAACGGGTCGGCGGTCGGCGTCGGGGCGGCGGCGCTGGGCCGGCTGTCGAGCAGGACGCTGCCGCCGGCGAGGGCGACGGCGCCGGTGGCGAGGCCGGTGCGCAGGACCGTGCGCCGCGTGGGTCTGGCAGGGGTGGCTGAAGAGGCGTCGGTGGGGATGGCGGGTGCAGGGGGGTGAGTGTCCATGTCGTCCACGTTCGTCCGGTTCGACGCCGAGGCGGCCGACGCGGGGCCGAACCTCTGGTGAACGTTGGCCGGTTCACGCGTCCGGACGCGGCAGGTCGGGGTAGATGCGGAAGCCCGGTTTCTCGCGGTGCGCGAAGGAGCGGTAGAACGCCTCGGCGTCGTCGGTGACGAGGTCCATCCGCTGCGTGCCCGATGCCGCGAAGACCGCCTCGACGAGGCGCCGACCGACCCCGCCGCGTCGGTGCGTCGCGGTGACGCCGAGCTGGGCGAGGTAGGACTGCACGACGCCGTCGCCGAAGGCCTGCGCGAAGCCGACGACCCGCCCACCCTGGCCGCCCGACTCGACCGCGACCCAGGCGAAGACGCCCGGTGCCGTGCACGCCCGGGCGGCGACCTCCGCGTCGGAGAAGGAGGGCCAGCCGAGCTCGCGGCACAGCGCGGCCACGCCCTCGGCGTCGGTCGGTCGGAACGGGCGCACGTCGGTCACCGCACCACCCTCCCCCACGCCGCGTCCTTCCGGTGGCGTCGCGCGGTCCACCTTTCCACCGGCCACGGACGTCGACCGCTCGTCCGGCGGCCGGGACCGTTCGGCGGGCTACTCGCCGGTAGCGGTGAGACCCCCGTCACGCGGCCTTGCTGGGCGAACTAGCCTGCGTTTGAGTTGTGCCGACCGTCGATGCCCGCGCGCCCCGCGCCCGCCGGGTCGACGCCAGCGCACCACCGTCGATGCGAAAGGGTGACACCGTGAGCGACAAGCCGCTCGAGAACCTCGTCCACGAGGGCCTGACCTTCCCGCCCCCGGCCGACTTCGCCGCTCAGGCCAACGGCACCGCCGACCTCTACGAGCAGGCGAGCGCCGACCACGAGGGTTTCTGGGCCGAGCAGGCCCGCACCTACCTGACGTGGAGCACCCCGTTCATGCAGTCGCTCGACTGGAGCAACCCGCCCTTCGCGAAGTGGTTCGCCGACGGCGAGCTCAACGCGTGCGTCAACGCCGTCGACCGCCACGTCGAGGCCGGCCGCGGCGACAAGGTCGCGATCCACTTCGTCGGCGAGCCCGAGGGCGACACCCGCGACATCACCTACGCCGACCTGCACGAGCAGGTGCAGCGCGCCGCCAACGCCCTCGCCGACCTCGGCGTCGGCAAGGGCGACACCGTCGCGATCTACCTGCCGATGATCCCCGAGGCCGCCGTGGCGATGCTCGCCTGCGCCCGCCTCGGCGCCCCGCACTCGGTCGTCTTCGGCGGCTTCTCGGCCGAGGCGCTGCACTCGCGCATCGACGACGCCAAGGCCAAGGTCGTCATCACGGCCGACGGCGGCTACCGGCGCGGCGCGCCCTCGGCCCTCAAGCCGGCCGTCGACGCCGCCCTCGACCACGGCGACACCTCGGTCGACCACGTGCTCGTCGTCAAGCGCACCGGCCAGGACACCGCCTGGAACGACGAGCGCGACCTCTGGTGGCACGAGGCCGTCGAGAAGGCGTCCCCGACGCACGAGGCGCAGGCGTTCGAGGCCGAGCACCCGCTCTTCATCCTCTACACCTCCGGCACGACCGGTAAGCCGAAGGGCATCTTCCACACGACCGGCGGCTACCTGACCCAGGCGGCCTACACCAACGCGGTCGTCCACGACGTGCACCGCGACACCGACGTGTACTGGTGCACCGCCGACATCGGCTGGGTCACCGGCCACTCCTACATCGTCTACGGGCCGCTGACCAACGGCGTCACGCAGGTCATGTACGAGGGCACCCCGGACACGCCGCACCAGGGCCGCTGGTGGGAGATCGTCCAGGACTACAAGGTGACGATCCTCTACACGGCCCCGACGGCGGTGCGCACCTTCATGAAGTGGGGCACCGACATCCCGGCGAAGTTCGACATGAGCTCGCTGCGGCTGCTCGGCTCGGTCGGCGAGCCGATCAACCCCGAGGCGTGGCTCTGGTACCACAAGCACATCGGCGGGGGCCGCGCCCCGATCGTCGACACGTGGTGGCAGACCGAGACCGGCGCCATCATGATCAGCCCGCTGCCCGGCGTCACGACGCTCGAGCCCGGCTCGGCGCAGAAGCCGATCCCCGGCATCAGCGCCGAGATCCTCGACGACGAGGGCCAGCCGTTCACGACGCCCGAGCAGGTCGGCTACCTCGTGCTGACCAAGCCGTGGCCCTCGATGCTGCGCGGCATCTGGGGCGACCCGGAGCGCTACAAGGAGACGTACTGGTCGCGGTTCGGCGAGAAGTACTACTTCGCCGGCGACGGCGCGAAGTACGACGCCGACGGCAACATCTGGCTGCTCGGACGCGTCGACGACGTCATGAACGTGTCGGGCCACCGCCTGTCGACGGCCGAGATCGAGTCGGCGCTCGTGTCGCACCCGAAGGTCGCCGAGGCCGCGGTCGTCGGGGCCAACGACGAGACCACCGGCCAGGCCGTGTGCGCCTTCGTCATCCTGCGCCAGGAGGCGGTCCAGGAGGCCGACGAGCCCGGCGAGGGCACCGACCTCGTGCAGGAGCTGCGCAACCACGTGGCCAAGGAGATCGGCCCCATCGCCAAGCCGCGCTCGATCATGATCGTCAGCGAGCTGCCCAAGACGCGCTCCGGCAAGATCATGCGTCGCCTCCTGCGCGACGTCGCCGAGGGCCGCGAGGTCGGCGACGTGACGACGCTCGCCGACAGCTCGGTCATGGACCTCATCAAGACCGGCATGTCGAAGGACTCCTCCGACTGACGCTCTTGGACGGCGTCCGACGCCATCCGACGCCGCCCGTCCCGGGCACCTGCGGGGCGGGCGGCGTCCTTGTCCCCAACCCCTCCCGCACGACGTTCGTCGCCGACGTCGATGTGGATCGGCGGCAGCGTCGGGGGCGTACCGCGTGGTTGACTCGGGGCCATGAGCAACGCCGAGCAGGAGTCGCACACCTGGGTCGTCGAGTCGATCGGCGGCGTGCCCACGGTCGAACCGAGGCCGCGCCTGTCCCTGGGTGAGGACGGGCTGCTCACCGGGACCACGGGCGTCAACCGCATCGTCGGCACGTACAAGGCCGAGAACGAGCTGGTCAAGGTCGAGGGCACCGGGATGACGCGGATGGCCGGGTCGCCCGAGGCCATGGACCAGGAGAAGCGGTTCCTCAAGGCGCTCGAGGGTTGGCAGGCCTTCCACGTCGGGGGCGGCCGCCTCGAGATCGGCCCCGTCGACAACGGGCTCATCTGCGTCCTCACGTAGCAGGGTCCGCCGACGACCTGAGCGCTGTCACGACGCAGTCTGAACGTTGATACGACGCAGTCTGAACGTCGATACAACGCCGTCTGAACCTCGATGAACGACGACTGCTGAGCGGTGGCACGAGGAGGCCGAGGCGCCTTCGCGCGGGTAGCGTGCGGTCGCGCGGTCCCCGGCGAACAACCGGGGCCGCCGCTGTCGGGCCCGGACGCCAGCCGCTGCGCCGGGGTCCACGTCCTCGCCCTCCACACAGCACCACGACCAGGGAGTCCCGTGCGCCCCACGCACCCCCAGCCCGTCGCAACCGCATGCCCCGGACACCTCAAGGCCGGGGCCCTCCGATGAGCACCTCGCGACTCGGAGGTCCGGCAGAGGTCGTCGACGCGGACCGCCCAGACGACGCCGCGCTCGTCGGCGACTCGGGCCACGGCGTCGACGCGGTCTCCGAGGGCGATCGCAGGGGCGCCGCGCCAGACCGGACGCCGGCTCGGCCCCGACCGGACCTCGCCTGGATCTCGTGGCTGCGCTTCGTGGCCATCGCCGCGGTGGTCACGATCCACACGGTCAGCTACAACGCAGTGCAGCCCGGAGCCCGCGACACGCTGCGCGGCATTACCGCCATCCATCTCGACGTACTGGGGGTCTTCGCGGTCCCGGTGTTCGTCATGCTGAGCGGTGCCCTGCTGCTCGACCCGACCCGCTACCAGGGGCCGCGTGACTTCCTCCGAAAGCGCGCCCTCCGGCTCGTGCCGGCGGTCGTCTTCTGGCACGCGTGGTACTTCCTCGTGCGCGTCCTCCTCCTCGACCAGGACCTGCGGCTGGGCGACGCCGCTGCCGTGGCGTTGAGCGGCAAGCTCTACACGGCCCTCTACTTCTTCTGGATCGTGCTCGGCCTGGCGGTGTTGACGCCGGTCCTCATCCCGTTCGTGGCCAAGGCGACGCACCGCCAGATGCTGGTCGTGGGCACGCTCGCGTGCCTGATGACGGCCCTGAGCCAGGCGACGGCTCAGTGGCGCGGTACCCCGGACGTCTTCGTCGAGACGGCGTGGACCTGGTGGGTCCCCTACCTCGGATACTTCCTGCTCGGCTGGGCCCTGCGCGGCGTCGTCCTGCGCGGCCGCGCCCTCGTCGGGGCACTTGTCCTCGCCTGTCTCCTGGGAGCCCTGATGGGGTGGCAGTGGCACAACCCCGAGGCACCGGCCTGGCTGGAAACCATGAGTCCAGTCGGCTACTACAGCACCCCGGCGATGGTGTACTCGTTGGCGGTGTTCCTGGTCTTCCAGGGACTGGTCCGGCGCGACGGGCCGCTGCGCCGCCTTGCCTCGTCCCGGATGAGCTCGCTGGCGCGAACCCTCGGCGACGCGACGATGGGAGTATTCGCACTCCACCTCACCATCCTGATGTGGGTCCCGGAGTGGCCCGTCATCGGTGGCGAGCGCGCGGCCGGTGGCACCTCGGTCCTGCTGTTGCGCGTCGGTGCCGTGCTGACCCTGACGTACGTCATCGTCCTGCTCCTGCGGCGCGTGCCCGGAGTCAGGCGCATCCTCTGACGCCTCCTCCTCTCCTCCCAACGCCTCACGCACCTCCGTACATCGAGATCCCCAGACGTACCAGCTCACGGACGCCCGGCACGCAACGCGCCGACGCCGTGAATCCGCATGGCCCGACGGCAGATTGGGCCGGCCCTGGATGTCGCCGTACCTGGATGTCCACGGTCGGCAGCGCGCAGCCGGCGATCGCGTTGAAGAACGTCCGCGACGGCACGCTGGCGGGCCCCGTCGCCGGACGGCGGGGCACAGGGCGGGGCAGCTACCGGTGCCAGGTGACCCCCAACGCGTTCACCGTCGCGGTCAGGCCCCGCTCGTGCACCACCGTGTGGTGCCTCCCGCACAAGAGCGCCCCGTTGGCCAGGTCGGTCAGGCCCCCGTGCAGCCAGTGCACGACGTGGTGGGCCTCGCACCACTGCGGTGGGATCGTGCATCCCGGATACGAACACCCACCGTCGCGCCGGGCCAGCGCCCGACGCTGGGCCGGCGTGAAGAACCGCTGCGCCCGCCCCACGTCCAACACCTCAGAGGGCCCGCCCAGCACCATCGGCACGATCCCCGCCTCGCACGCCAGCCGCCGCACTGCCCCAGGGCTCAGCACGGCGTCATCCTCGGCGATCCCGGCGCCCTGGACCTGCTCCAGCAGCGCCTCGAGGCTCATGGTCACCACCAGCGTCGTGCGCGGCGTGCGGGCCACTCCCTCGGGCGCCCCGACGGCCCGCCCGACCAGCTCGAGCAGCGCGTCTGCGCGCCGCGTCGCCGGCGTCCGCGGGTCGAGGGCACCCGACGCGGCACCACCATCGCCGGCCCCGGAAGCTGAGGCGCCTGGACCGGGGGTGGTGTCGGAGGTGGTCGCGGCCTGCAGACCGGACCAGTCGAGGTCGGGCCGCGGTCGCGCCAGCGGGTCGATCGCCGCCTCGAGGATTGCCGCGCCCTCGGGGTCGAGCCGCAGCAGGAAGTCGACGAACCCGGCACACGAGCCGACCCGCCGCAACGACCGCCCGGCGCGCAACCCTCGCTCTCGGATCTCGGCCTCGGCCGGCGGGCGCAGGCTCGCTCTTGCGTGACCGACGAGCCGGCGCAGCTCGCGAACCGTCAGCGCCGGCGCGTGCTCCACGAGCGAGGCCACCACGTCGTCGAGGTGCTCCCGGTCGGCGATCGGCGCGAGGTCACGCTGGAACCGCACGATGACGCCGGCCTGCACGGCCGACACCTCGCAGGCCGCGACCCGTGCCGCCAACAGTTCCCATCGCGGCTCTCGGAGCGCCGAGCCCAGGAGCGCCATCGTCGCTGCATCGCCGCCCTCCAGGGCCACCACCGAACCGGCGGCCGCGGCGCCTTCTCCCGGGCCGGGCTCGGACCGGTCACCGTTCCCCGCGCCGACCGCGACCCGCAGCCAGTCGGGCCCGGAGAGCCGAGCCGCGCCGGCCAGCCCACGCTCGTCGGCCTCCCGCGCGAGCATGACGCTCAGGGCCTGGGCGGCCTCCCGCAGCGCCTGCGCGTGCCCGAAGGAGAGCGCCACTGCCTCGTCGCCGAGCGACCAGAAGGGGAAGTCGTTCGCCAGCCCGCGCACCGCCTCGAGCATCACGGCGAGGCGTTCCGACAGGTCCGTCGCGTCCGTCGCGCCCGTCGAGCCCTTCGAGCCCGTCGTGTCCGTCGCCTCCGACAGATCCGTCTCCTCTGTCGCGCCCGTCGCAGGGACTCCGGTCCCGTCCTGCTCCTGACCGGCCTCGCCGATCGCGCCGGCGCCGAGCGCACGACCCGAGCCCCGACGCGCTCGAGCGCCCTCGACGGCAGCGCGCGCACGGACCGACCGTGTCGGCGCCGAAGGCGTCGACACGGTGCCGGCGTCGGCGGGCCGAGTGTCGAGGAGCATGGTTCCACCATAGACTCGAGCACTGACAATGCATGACGATGACATCTCAGGAGTCACGGTGCCCGACTACCCGAAGACCACCCGCAGGCGCCCCGCCGTCGACACCGTCCACCGAGGCGACCGTGGCGACCGCGACGACCGCGACGACCGCGACGACCACGTCGACCGGCCCGACCGGCCCGACCGGCCCGACCGGCCCGACCGTTCCAAAATGATCTCGGTCCGGCTCACGACCGACGAGTTCGAGGCCCTGTCGGCGCAGGCGACCGAGCTCGGCATCGGCCCGTCCACTCTGGCGCGCACGCTGATCCGTCGCGGCCTGGCCGACCAGCCCTCCACTCCCGCAGCCACCCCAGCGTCCTCGACCCTCGAGGCGCGCCTGGAGGCCCACCTGCAGGCCGCCCTCCAGCCCGACCTCGTGCAGGATCTCGTGGCACGGGTCGAGGCCCTCGAACGCTGGGTCGCCGAGCACTGACCCCTGACCAGGACGCAGAAGCCCTGCCCCACAACAGATCCCGGTCGTGCGTCAGGCCGTGCCGGCGACCTCCGGCGCGGCGATGTCGGTGGCCGCAGCATCGGTCGACGCCCGCGCCACCCAGCCCCGCTCGTGGGCGGCCCACCCGAGCTGGATGCGCGTCGTGGACCCGGTCGCGTCCATGAGCGACCTGACGCGCCGCTGCACCGTGCGAAGCCCGACGTCGAGCTGGCGCGCGACCCGCGCGTCGGAGGCACCGGCGAGCAGCAGCGAGAGCACCTGGAGGTCGAACTCGTCCGGCCCCGAGTGCATCTCGACGATGTCGTCGGCGTCGGGCGTCGACAGGACGAGCGGCCACGCGTCGCGCCACACCGACTCGAACAGCGCCACCAGTGAACCCACGAGTCCGGCGGCGTGGATGACGAGGGCAGACGGCTCGGCCCCCTCGACGTCGAGCGGCACGAGGGCGGTGCGTCCGTCGGCGATGACGAGCTTGGTGGGCACGCGCTCGACGACGCGCACCTCCTCCTCCCGACGCAGCACGGCCGCGACGTTCGCCTGCGGCTCGTGCTCGAGGACGTCGCGCTCGAGCACCACCCGGTACCGGACGCCGCGCGCCGTGGCGATGTCCTCGGCCGAGTTCTCGTCGGCCGTGACGACCGCCGGCCGGTCGGTGACGAACGCGCAGACCTCCGACACGGCCCCGAGCTGCAGCTGGTGGAAGCGCTGACCGACCGCGCCGGCGCCGATGACGACCTCCACGAGGTCGTGGACGTCGACGGAGGCCTCGGTGCGGTGGGCCTCGGCGAGCCGGGCTGCGGCGAGCTCGGCCTGCTCGAGCTCGTGGCGCCGGTCGTTGACGATGGCGCGGAGCGCGACACCGGGCGGTGCCGCGACCCAGCGGCCCGGCGCCACCGCCGACTCGGCGACGAGACCGCGGGCCCGGAGCGCGAGCACGGCCTGCTCGACGTCGGCGTCGGGCATCGTGCACCGACGCGCGAGGTCGGCCAGCCCGGTCGCGCCGAGCCCGACGAGCGTCCGGTAGACCGTCGCCTCCTCCGGCGAGAACCCGAGGGCGCCGAGCACCTCCACGTCGCTGCCTCCCCACCGGCCGCGTGGGTGCGCGGCCGCGTCTCCGCGTCTCCATGCCGTGAGGACGGTGGCAACACCTCGGGGACCTGCACTCGCGACCACGGCGTCAGTAGACCCGCGGCCCTCGAGGGGCGGGTCACCCCGCCGGTGGCGGACCCCCGCCATGGCGCACAACCGCCGCCTGCCATTGTTCCGCAGACCGGGTCACATCGGCACATTGGGGCGCACGCCGGACGTTCCCCCGTCCGGCCACGCCGGGCTCTCCCCGTCCGGCGCCCCGAGCCGCGCGGGCCCGATCAGGCGGGCCCGCGCACCCACCCCCTTCGGAGGACTCATGCGCCCCAACTGGCGTACCACCCTGGGAGCAGCCACGGCGGCGGTACTCGCCGCGACGGCTGCGGCCCCGACCCAGGCCCTCGGCCAGGGATCACCCGGCGCGGGCGACCGCGACCGTCCGATCGTCGGATCGGCCGCATGGTCGGCCGGCGCCGCCGCCACCAACGCCGCCGCCCAGCGCCCCAGGACCGTCACGCTCGTCACCGGCGACCGCGTCGTCGTCACCGGCGCGGGCACCGAATCGCCCTCTGCCACGGTGCTGCCCGACGCCGACGGCACCGTCCCGACGGTCGAGACCCGACGCGTCGGGCGCGACCTCTACGTCTACCCGGAGAGCGCGGCCGCGGCCCTCGCCGCCGGACGCGTAGACGACGAGCTCTTCAACGTGACGGGCCTCGTCGCGCAGGGCTACGACGACGCGTCGACGCAGAGCCTGCCCATCATCGTCGGCTACACCGGCGGCGTCGACGTCGCGCGCAGCGCGCCCGCCACCCCGCGCGGCGCGGCGAAGAAGCGCACGCTCCGGTCCATCGGCGCCGTTGCCATGGCCACCGACAAGGCGAAGGCGAAGGACTTCTGGGCCGACGCGTCGAGCCGGGCCACCCCGGCCGGCGCCCGCGTCGCGAAGGTGTGGCTAGACCGCAAGGTCAGCGCGAGCCTCGAGGAGTCGACGAAGCAGGTCGACGCCCCGCAGGCGTGGGCGGCGGGCCTGACCGGCACCGGCACCACGGTCGCCGTCCTCGACACCGGCGTCGACGGCGCGCACCCCGACCTCGCCGGCCGCGTCAAGGCCTCCCAGGACTTCACCGGCTCCTACGGCGGCGCGCTGTCCGACCCCGACGGCCACGGCACGCACACGGCCTCGACCGTCGGTGGCTCCGGCGCGGCGAGCGGCGGGCGGGAGAGGGGCGTCGCGCCCGGCACCGACCTGCTCATCGGCAAGGTCCTCGACGACTACGGCTCGGGCTCCTACTCCGGGATCATCGCCGGCATGGAGTGGGCCGTCGGCCAGCACGCCGACGTCGTGTCGATGAGCCTCGGCAGCAACGGCCCCGTGGGCGACTGCACCGACCCGCTGTCGACTGCCGCCCAGCAGCTGTCGACGACGAGCACGAGCCTGTTCGTCATCGCCGCCGGCAACACCGGCCCGGGCACCAACACGGTCTCGGCCCCGGCGTGCGCGCCCGCCGTCCTGTCGGTCGGCGCGGTCGACAGCGCGGACCAGACCGCGTGGTTCTCCAGCCGCGGCCCGGCCGCGTTCACGCACACCCTCAAGCCCGAGATCGCCGCCCCGGGCGTCGCGGTGCTCGCGGCCCGCTCCGGTGGCCGTGGCGACGACGCGTACGTCGCCATGTCGGGCACGTCGATGGCCACACCGCACGTCGCCGGCGCCGCCGCCGTCGTCAAGCAGGCCCACCCGTCGTGGACCGGAGCGCAGCTCAAGGCCGCGCTCGTCTCCACGGCGGAGTCGTCCGTGCCGGGCGACGTGCGCGAGGTCGGCGCCGGGCGCCTCGACGTGTTCGCCGCGACCAAGGCGACCGTCACGAGCGGGGCGGTCCAGGCCGGCAGCTTCGACTGGCCGCACACGGCGGCGCAGCGCACCACGGTCGACGTGCCGTTCACCAACCTCGGCGACACCCCGACCACCCTGTCGCTCAAGGTCGCCGGCCTCGTCGGCGACGACGGCAGCGCGCTCAAGACGGCCGACGTCACGCTCAACACCTCGACGCTGACCGTCCCGGCACACGGCACGGCGTCGGTCCCGCTCGCCGTCGACCCGTCGGTCAGGCTGACCGCCGCGCAGTACGGCGACGTCACCGGCCGCGTCCTCGCCACGACGGCCGACGGCACCACGGTGTCGACGCCGTTCGCGATGTACGTCCAGCCCGAGACGGTGACGCTGACGCTGCGGCTCACCGACCGCCTCGGCCACGCGGCCGCGGGCACCTCGAGCGTCGACGTCGTCAACACCGACTCGCCCCGCGGCGAGCGCCGGTACAACAACGGCCAGGCCGAGCAGACGTACGCGATCCGCCCCGGCACGTACCTGCTGTCGGCGTTCGTCCAGTCCCCAGACGGCGACGCCGCCGCGCCGACCCTCGACTCGATGGCGTACTTCGCGCGCCCCGAGATCCAGATCACGGGCGACACGACGATCGACTTCGACGCGCGCCAGGCGCACCTCGTGTCGGTCAAGACCGACCGGCCGAGCGTGGCCCGGGCCTCGGTGCTCTCCTTCACCCGCCAGTGGGACGACGTGTGGGTGCACGCCGGCTCGATGCTGGCCGGCTCCACGGTCAGGGCCCTCTACGCCGACGTGCAGGGCAAGCCGAAGGCCGGCACGTGGGAGTTCGGCATCAACCAGCGTGGCTACGCCCCCGCGGTGACCTCCATGACCGCGGGTGCCGCGACGCTGCACCCGACCGCGCCCGAGGTGACGGCAGCGGGCCTCGACGGCACCGGCAGCGCGCCGCTCGTGGACGCCGGTGCCGGCACGGCGTCCGACCTGACGGCCGAGAAGGTCGGCGGCAAGGTGGCGCTCGTGCGCCTCGCCTCGCCGACGGGCAACCTCACGTCCGCGATGGTCAACGCCGTCAAGGCGTCCGGCGCCAAGGGTCTGCTGCTCTACCGCCCGGCGACCGGACGGTGGGCTCCGGCCCTGGGCTTCCCGGCGGTCTCGGTCGCGGCGTACAGCCTGCCGATGGCCGAGGGTGACGCGCTGCGTGCCGCCCTGGCGTCGGCGCCCGGCAACACGCTCACCCTGTCGTGGCAGGCCACGGCGCGCAGCCCGTACGTCTACACCCTCGGCTTCACCGAGTCGACGCCGTTCACGAGCGACAAGACGTACGTCGTGCACGACAAGAGCCTCGGCCGCACCGACGCGACGTACACGGCCATGGGCGTCGACACGGCGTTCGTCGACGGGGTGAGCGTGCGGCGCCCGAGCGGCTTCGGCTTCGGCGTCTCGACCTTCAGCAGCGTGCCCGTCCCGGGCCGGCGGAGCGAGTTCTACACCGACGGCGGCTCGCAGTTCGAGCAGTTCGTCATGTCGAGCCTGCCGTTCGGCGAGGCGATGCTCGGCACGTGGCACGGCTACCCGGCCGGCAGCGTCCGTACCGAGGCCTGGCACGGCGGCGTCGTCGGCCCGACCGCGATCCAGGACGAGGACGGCGCAGAGCAGCTGACCGCCGAGCGGCAGGGTGACCTCATGGGCTTCGCGCCGCAGCTCTACGGCGACGACTGGGGCCACGTGGCGCAGCCGGGCAGCTTCGGCGACGGCGGGTCGCTGGAGATGCGCCGCGACGGCGAGGTCATCGGCACGAGCCCCTGGCCGTCCGGCGTCTTCGAGGTGCCGGCGGGCGACTCGCGCTACGAGCTGACGCTGCGCCAGTCGAAGTTCCCGTCGTCGGCCCCGGCGTGGCGGCGCTCGATGCAGGTGACGACGACGTGGGGCTTCCACTCCCACCTCGAGCCGGACGTCTTCTCGCGCGGCCTGCCGCTGCTCTTCCCGCGGGTCACGCTGCCCGAGGACGGCATGAAGACGCTGCCGGCCGCCGCCGGCCAGGTCCTGCCGGTGCGCGTCACCGGTCACGCCGGTTACACGCCGGGCGCCATCGCGTCGGTCGAGGCGGCGACGTCCTACGACGGCGGCACCACGTGGACCGATGCCGCGGTGCGGCACACGGGTGACGCGTGGAGCGCGGTCGTCGACCACACCGGCGCGTCGGGCAAGACCGTCGCCCTCCGCGTCACGGTCACCGACGTCACCGGCGCCACGGTCACGCAGGTGACGCAGGCGGCGTACGTCGTGCGCTGACGGTTGGTGCTGGCAGCGAACCGCCCGGCTCCCCATGTGGGGGGTCGGGCGGTTCCGTCTGCCACGCAAGGCTCGGCTTGGCGGCTGCTCCGCCGGTGCCTCACCGCGCCGGCGCACACCCAGGTGGCTTGTCGCGCCGCGCGGCGGTCACTGGGGCTGCGGCTGGGCGACGTGTGTCGCGCACCCCTGTCGACGCACTACCGTCAGGGGGTGAGCCAGCACAGCCCCGAGACCATGACCGCCGATCCCGAAGCCGAAGCCCCTCCTTCGGAGCCCGGTCGGACGGAGGGTGCGGCCGTCGAGGCGGAGACGAGCTTCGCGGACCTCGGGCTGGACGACAAGGTGCTCAAGGCGCTGCGCGACGTGGGCTACGAGCACCCGTCGCCGATCCAGGCCGCGACGATCCCGGCCCTGCTCGAGGGCCGCCACGTCGTCGGGCTGGCACAGACCGGCACGGGCAAGACGGCGGCGTTCGCCCTTCCGATCCTCAGCCGGCTCGACCTGAGGCAGAAGTCGCCGCAGGCGCTCATCCTCGCGCCTACGCGTGAGCTGGCGCTGCAGGTGTGCGAGGCGTTCGAACGGTATGCCGCCCACCTCAAGGGCGTACACGTGCTGCCGGTCTACGGCGGGCAGGCCTACGGCGTGCAGCTGAGCGCGCTGCGCCGGGGCGTGCACATCGTCGTCGGTACGCCCGGCCGCATCATGGACCACCTCGACAAGGGGACGCTCGACCTGAGTGAGCTGCGCTTCCTCGTGCTCGACGAGGCCGACGAGATGCTCAAGATGGGCTTCGCCGAGGACGTCGAGACGATCCTGGCCGACACCCCGGACGACAAGCACGTCGCACTCTTCTCGGCGACGATGCCCTCGCAGATCCGGCGCATCTCCAAGAAGTACCTGCACGACCCGGTCGAGATCACCGTCAAGTCCAAGACGTCCACGGCACCGAACATCACCCAGCGCTACCTCACGGTGTCGTATCCGCAGAAGGTCGACGCCCTCACGCGCATCCTCGAGGTGGAGAACTTCGAGGGGATGATCGTCTTCGTCCGCACGAAGAACGAGACCGAGACGCTGGCGGAGAAGCTCCGGGCGCGAGGCTTCTCGGCGATGGCGATCAACGGCGACATCGCCCAGAACCAACGCGAGCGCACCGTCGAGCAGCTGAGGTCGGGAAAGCTCGACGTCCTCGTCGCGACCGACGTCGCGGCGCGCGGGCTCGACGTCGAGCGGATCAGCCATGTCGTCAACTACGACATCCCGACCGACACCGAGTCCTACGTGCACCGGATCGGCCGCACCGGGCGCGCCGGGCGCAGCGGAGACGCGATCTCCTTCGTCACGCCGCGAGAGCGCCACCTGCTCAAGGCGATCGAGAAGGCGACCCGGCAGTCGCTCGTGCCGATGGCGATGCCGAGCGTCGAGGACATCAACGCGACGCGCCTCTCCCGGTTCGACGACGCCATCACGGCGGCGCTCGCCACCGACCGCGTCGACTTCTTCCGCGACGTCATCGGGCACTACGTGAACGAGTACAACGTGCCCGAGGCCGACGTCGCGGCCGCGCTGGCCGTGGTGCTGCAGGGCGGCGAGCCGATGCTGCTCGAGCCCGAACCGGTCCGTCCCGCAAGGACGTTCGACGATCGTGATCCGCGCGGCCGCCGTGACGACCGCGACACGCGAGGCCGCGGCGACCGGGAGGGCAGGGGCGGGGCTCGGGGCGAACGGGACGGGCGTGGCCGGCGCGGCCCGTCGTCGGGGCCGCTGGTCGGCTACCGCATCTCGGTCGGTCGTCGGCAGAAGGTCGAGCCTCGCCAGATCGTCGGCGCCCTCGCGAACGAAGGCGGCCTGGGACGACAGGACTTCGGCCACATCGACATCCGCGCCGACCACTCCATCGTCGAGCTGCCGGCGACGCTGCCGCCCGGCACGTGGGAGAAGCTGCGCTCCACCCGCATCTCGGGTCAGCTCATCGAGCTGACACGCGACGACGGCTCGCGTCGCGGCGGCTTCCAGAAGAAGCCCCGCACCAAGGGCAGCCGCGCCTGAACAGTCGCGGCGGCCCGTCAGCTGGCACATGTCCGTTTCGCTTCCGCTCTGCGGGACTGGTCGTGGGCCCTGCGCGACGGGGGCTACGGGCACCCAGCGCCGATCCGGGCGAGCTCGATTCGGACTGAGGTCCGGTTGCGTGGTATTCGTTGACACCGTGAAGCAGCTTCGTGTCGTCGTGTCCAGCACCCGTCCCGGCCGCATCGGCCCCGTGGTGGCCGAGTGGGTCGCCGCCCAGGCGCCTACGGACGAGTGGCAGGTCGAGATCGTCGACCTGTCGACCCTCCCGTTCTTCGACGAAGAGGACATGCCGAAGAACGGCAACTACGCCAAGCCGCACACCCTGGCCTGGGCCAAGCAGGTCTTCGAGGCCGACGCCGTCGTCGTCGTGACGCCGCAGTACAACCGCAGCTTCCCGGCCCCGATCAAGAACGCGGTCGACTACCTCTTCGCCGAGTGGCACGCCAAGCCTGTCGCCCTCGTCGGCTACGGCTGGACCGGCGCGACCGACGCCACGGCCGACCTCACCAAGGTCCTCGGCCACGTCAAGGCCGACGTCGTCGGCTCCACCGGCCTCGTCTTCACCCAGGACGTCTCCCCCGCCGGCGAGTTCACCGTCACCGACGAGCGCCGCGCCGAGCTCGCCGAGCTCCTCTCGACCCTCGCCGCCCGCGCCGACGCGAACGCCGACACCGACGCGGACGCCCTCAGCGCCTGAGACCCTTCGCCGACGCGGCGGCCACTGAGTCGCGTCGTAGTCGCGGGACGGCGGCGAGGAGGATGAGGACGCCGCTCGACCAGAGGGGCATCGCGACGACCATCGCCACTGCGAGCCACGCGGGTTTGGAACGGTGCGCCGCCCACGCGGCCAACGCCACGGCCACCGGAAGCCGCACGACGAGCGGCGGATAGAACACCTGGGTCGGCGGGGTCGGGGCACCGACCAGGAAGTCGAGCCACGCCGCCCAGAGCCCGGGCGCCGCGAGGTACGAGGCGAGCACGACGGCGGCCGTCGCGCCGAGACTCACTGCGAGAGAGCGCCACTCCCGGCGGACGGCGAACCACACCGGGCCCAGCCCGGGCGTCACCTTGGTCAGCAGCGGGAACGCCCACGCCCAGCCCCCGCGACGCTGCAGGCCGACGACGCACGCGACGGCGAGGAACGCCTCGATGTTGCCGATGACGAGGGCCGGCGGCACGACGTAGAGCAGGGTGAGCCAGCGCCAGCGCGGAGGCAGTGGCCAGAGCAGCCAGACCAAGGCACCTGCGAGCAGGCACGACCACACCGCGAGGAAGGCCGGCCACGGCAACAGCGTCAGCGGCCAGATCAGCTGCGCGAACGCCGGCGAGTAGTTGAACGCGTCGGGGGTGCCGGGCGGGACGCCGTACGGCGACACCCGCCAGACCGCCCAGTAGGCGTGCGCCGAGTCGGTGCCGAAGGTGTCGAGGCGGCTGAGTGCCAGCACCCACAGCGCCACGGGCAGGCTGACCCAGAGCGCGAGACGGACGACGCGGCCGAGGTCTTCACGCCGACCCCCAAGCCCGCCGGACGCGTCAGGCGGGCTGGATGTGCCCGGCCTGGCCGGCGCTACCGGGGGCGTCGCCGCGTCGTCGAGCTCGGCGCGCTCGCCACTCGGCCTCGTCATCGCGGCTCTGCCAGGAGAACGTAGCCGTCGCCCGCGGCGGTGCGGGTCCAGCTTGCGCCGGTCATGAGTGTCAGGACGCGTGAGTCGTTGGCGAGCAGCGCTGCGTCACAGTGCAGCTCGGTCGGGTACTCCTGCCAAACCGCGGCACCGGTGACGAACCGGTGGTAGGACGCGATGCGCTCGGCCGTGCGGATCTCGACGCGGGTGTCCATCGTGGGACGCAGCGTCGGGTGCGCCCACTCGAGCCAACCCCCGACGGCCTCGTCGCTGCACACCACGGTGCCTGCGGGAAGCGCGGACAGCGGACGGTCGAGCGTCGGCGCTCCGAGCGCCGGGCGTGACGCCACCGACGGCGCCAGCAGCGCGACGAGGGCCAGGGCCGCGGCCGGCAGGACCACCGTGGCCACCCGCTCACTGCGCGCGACGGGCTCGCGAGGGACAGGCAGGAGCGACTGCAGCGCAGCAGCCGCGAGAGGGGCCACGATCACCGCGGCCAGGGCCACAGTGCGCGAGTGGGAGAACGCCAGGTACACGGCCACAGCCGCGAACAGCGCTGTCGTCCAACGCAGCTCACGGCGCCGGACGAGGACGGCGACGGGCACGAGAAGGGCCAGCGTGGCCCAGAGACCGGGGTCGCCGAGCGAGGTGGCCTGCCACTCGCTGACGAACGGCGTCACGTCGGCCACCTGGAACGGCGACAGGAACAGCCGCGGACCCACTGGGGTCACCGCGGCGACGGCGACCGACAGCACCGGCACGAGCACGAGCCTCGAGGCCCGTCGCAGACGCCAGCGCCCGTCGAGCACACCGCCGACGACGGCGAGCACGCCGATGCCCGGGCCGACGAACCACATCCCGTGCGAGCACGCCCACAGCCACGTGATCGGCACCAGCCACCAGCGCGCCCGGCCGTCGGCCAGGGTGCGCCACCACGCGTCGACGCTGAGCGCCGCCAGGCCGAACGTCACCAGCTGCGGGCGCGGGGAGAGGCTGCCTCCCATCGCGACGAACGCCACGGCCAGCACCAGGGCGGTCACGAGGGCCGACGACCGCCGCCGACACGCGACCCACAGGCAGACCCCGACGAGGACGGTCGCGAGGCACAGCAGCCACGCGACGCCCGGCAGCCCGAACGCCGCATCGGCGCCGTGGAGCAGCACCTCGGGCATCCACTGGTTGAGGATCCATGGCCGCTGGGCTCCAGCACCGAACGGGTCGTCGAGGACGAACTGGCCGGTGCTCAGCAGATGCTCGCCCGCACGCAGGTGCCAGAAGGTGTCGGGGTCGCGCACCGGGCCCAGCGACTTGACGGCGAAGAGCGCGAGGACGGCACCGGGCAGGAGCCAACCGATGCGCGCGACGGGCGAGTCCCGCCGCGCGCCGGCCTCGGCGCCCCGTTCGAGGGGTCGGGCCTCGGGAAGAGCGACCACGGTCCCGGTCAGCCGCCGCCGAAGGCCTTGGCCATGTTGATCGCGCCGGGGCCGATGATGACGATGAAGAGGGCCGGCAGGATGCACGTCATGAGCGGGAAGAGGATCTTGATGGTGACCTTCTGGGCCTTCTCCTCCGCCTTCTGCTTGCGCACGAGGCGCATGTTCGCGGTCTGCTCGCGCAGGACGGCCGCGATCGGCAGGCCGAGCCGGTCGGCCTGGACGAGGGCCGTGACGAAGTTCTTGACCTCGGGAAGGGTGACGCGGTCACCCATGGCCGAGAAGGCCTCGCCGCGCGACTTGCCGATCTGGATCTCGGAGATGACGCGGGCGAACTCGCCGGAGATCGGGCCGTCGACGTTGCGGGCCACCTGCAGCAACGCGGCGTCGAAGCCCTGGCCGGCCTCGACGCAGACGGTGAGCATGTCGAGGGCGTCGGCGAGGCTCTTGCTCGTCTGCTCCTGGCGGCGCATGCCGGCGTTGTAGAGCAGCAGGTCGGGCAGGAAGAAGAAGACGGCACCGAGCAGCAGGCCGTACACGACGCTGACGAGCGTGAAGCTGCCGTAGACAGCACCGAGCACGATGCCGAGGAGCAGGCAGACGCCCTTGGCGCCCATGATCCGCTCCACCGTCCAGGGGGACGGGTTGCCCGCTCGGTCGAGCATCAAGGTGAACCGGTCGTCGGTTCCCTTGGGCGACAAGGCCATCGCCAGCGACTTGGTGCGGTCGAACACGGGGGTGACGAGGCGGTCCCTCGCGCCGAGGTCGGCGGTGACGACGGACCGGCTCGTGACGCTGTCCTCGATGAGCATGAGCGACTTGGCGACGCCGCGCGGCTCGCTCGTGCCGAACGACATCGACAGCACGGCGACCATCAGGCCGATGGCGACGAGCGCGGCCGCGACGTAGACCGGGTTGACGTTCATCTCAGACCTCGATCTTGACGACGTTGCGCATCCACACGACACCGACCCCGAGGGCGACGAGTCCGCCGATGCTCATGAACAGGCCGATGGTCGTGGTCCACAGCAGGCTGACGTAGTCGTAGTTGACGCGGAGCATGTAGAAGAAGAGGAAGATCGGCAGGGCGATGAGGATGTAGGCCGACAGGCGCCCCTCGGCCGACAGCGTCTTGACCTGGCGGTGCAGCGCCTCCCGCTCACGCAGCGTGTTGGCCGTGGTGCGCAGCGTGTCGGCGAGGTTGCCGCCGACCTCGCGCTGGATGCGGATCGCCATGACCGTCCAGTGCATGGCGCTGCTGTCGAGCCGGTGGCCGACGCGCTCGAGCGCGTCCGACAGGTCGGTACCGATGCGGGTCTCGGCGAGCGCGCGGCTGAACTCCTTGCCGCTCGGCTCGGCGGCGTCGCGGGCCACGGCCTCGAGCGCCTGCGGGAGGCCGAAACCGCTGCGGAGGCTCGTCGAGACGAGCAGGAGAATGCCGGGCAGCTGGGACTCGAACTTGGCCGCACGGCGGCCGGCGGCGATCCGCAGGAAGGCCGGCATCCCGATCACCCCGAAGACCGAGCCGAGCACGAGCCCGACGATCTTGGCGTCGCCGGCGAGGAAGAAGCCCACCGCGGCGCCGACGATGACGGCGACGATGCGCAGGATGAGCCACTCCCCCGCCCGGAAGGGCAGGTCGGCCTTCTCGATGAGTGCCATCGTCTTGCTCGTCGACTTGCGGTCCTTCATGACCCGGTCACCGATGTCGAGCAGCTGGGCGGTGATGGTGCTCTGTGCGGCCTTCATCTCCTGGCGCGACAGCCCCATGTCGGTGCCCGCGACGTAGGTCTCGATGGCCGCGACGCGTCGCTCCTTCTTGGTCTGAAGGGTCGGGGTCAGGGCCGCGCCGATGCCGGCGAGCAGGGCGACGCCCAGCAGGCCGGCGGCGATGAGCGGGGTGCGGTCGCTGTTCGTGACCGGGGCGAGCGCGACGTCGGTACCGCCGGCAGCCACGGCCGGGGCGACGGAGCCGCTCGGCGTCGGGGTCGGCTTGGACGGCGTCGCGGCGGGCGCGGCGAACGACGTCTGCTTGGCGAAGGTGAACGGCTGGCCGCCGGCGGTGCCACTGATCGTGTACTCGTGCGCGCCGTCGAGGCCCTTCGGCACCTCGATCGTGACCTGCACCTGCTTGTTGAGCGCCTGCGCGGACGTCTGGAAGGCCGACGCGACCGCGGCCGAGTTGTCGGCGGCGACGACGGAACCGCCACTGGCAGAAGCCAGCTGCTGCAGGGCCGCGCTCGCCTTCGGGTCGTTGGTGTTGAAGCGCACGACGTCGACGCGGATGTCGGCCGCCTTGAGCTTGGCGACCGTGGTGGCCAGCGCCTTGGCCGGGTCGTTCGCGATCGTGTCGGCGCCGTCGCTGAGCAGCATGATGCTGCGGTCACCTCGGGGACCAAGGCCGGCTACGGCGTCCTGCACGCCCTCGTAGAGGCTGGTGGACCCCCGCGAGGCGAGCCCGTTGGCCACGCGCTGGGCACCCCCACGGTCGAGCGTCGGCGGCAGGTCGATGCCCGCGGTGTCGGCGAAGGAGCCGACGCCGACCTTGACGTCGGAGGGCACCGTCTTGAGGTAGGCCGCGACCGCCTTGCGCACGGTCAGCATGCCGGCGACGCCCATCGAGCCGCTCGTGTCGATGAGGATGATCGAGCGACGGTCGCGCTTCGGCGCCTGCTTGACGGCCACCGGGTAGTCGACGCCGTCGATGGTCACCTTGAGGCTCGACGGGTCGACCTGCACGTCGGACTTGCTGCGGATCGTCAGCACACCGGTCAGGGTCGACGCGTCGCCCTGGCTCGTGCCCGAGACGCTGCTGAGGCCCACGGTGACGGGGTCGTCGGCGCGGGCGGCCGAGGGCAGGGCGAGCAGCCCGGCCGCAGCAGCGGCCAGGACGAGCGCGAGTCGACGACGTCCCGCGCTCACAGTCCGGTCCGGGCGAACAGCGAGACGGGCAGCTCGACGCCGACGTCGGCGAGGTCCTGCGCGAACTTCGGGCGGATGCCGGTGGGCTGGAGCGTGCCGAGGAACCGGCCGTTCTCGTCGCGCCCGGCACCGTAGTTGAAGGTGAAGATGTCCTGCAGCGTGATGACGTCGGACTCCATGCCGACGACCTCGGAGATCGCGGTGATCTTGCGCGAGCCGTCCTTGAGGCGCGACTGCTGCACGATGAGGTCGACGGCACCGGCCACCTGCTCGCGGATGGCGCGCACCGGCAGCTCGACGCCGGCCATGAGGACCATCGTCTCGAGACGGGCGAGGCTGTCGCGCGGGCTGTTGGCGTGCACGGTGGTGATCGAGCCGTCGTGGCCGGTGTTCATGGCCTGGAGCATGTCGAGCGCGGCGCCGTCGCGGATCTCACCGACGATGATGCGGTCGGGGCGCATGCGCAGGGTGTTCTTGACGAGCTCGCGGATCGAGATCTGGCCGCGGCCCTCGATATTGGCCGGACGGGCCTCGAGGCGCAGCACGTGGTCCTGCTGGAGCTGGAGCTCGGCGGCGTCCTCGATTGTGACGATGCGCTCGTCGTGCGGCAGGAAGGAGCTGATGACGTTGAGCGTCGTCGTCTTTCCGGAGCCGGTACCGCCGCTGATGATGATGTTGCGGCGGCCACGGACGCAGGCCTCGAGGAAGTCGCGCACCATCGGCGTGAACGTGCCGAAGGAGATGAGGTCACGGTCGTTGAACGGGTCGGCGGCGAACTTTCGGATCGTCAGCATCGAGCCATCGAGGGCGATCGGCGGCACGACGGCGTTGACACGCGATCCGTCGGGGAGGCGGGCGTCGACCATCGGGCTCGACTCGTCGACGCGCCGGCCGACGCGTCCGACGATCTTGTCGATGGTGCGGCGCAGGTGCGCCTCGTCATTGAATCGGGCCTCGACGGGGAAGAGCTTGCCGTCGCGCTCGATGTAGATGTCCTCCGGGCCGTTGACCATGATCTCGCTGACCTCCGCGTCGCGGAGGTAGGGCTCGAGGGGGCCGTGGCCGAGGATGTCGTCGCTGACGTCCTGGGCGATGCGCGTCCGGTCGGAGTGCGACAGCGGCGTCTGCTCGGAGTCGATGACGTCCTGGAGCGTCTGGCGCACCTGGGCGGCGAGCTCGCTCTCGGCCAGGTGCGGGTCGTAGAGGCGCGGGCCGAGCGACTCGACGAGCGCGGCGTGCACGCGCTCCTTGACCGTGGCGAACGGGTCGACGTTGCGGCGCTTGGCCGGCGACTCGGCGCCGTAGCCGTTGGTCGAGTGGTCGACGACCTGTGCCGCGCGGGCGCGGTCGAGACGGTCTGCCAGGTTGCTCATCGCTTGCTCCTCAGGAGGCTGAAGCTGCCACGCTTCGCACCGTTCTGCATGTCCTCGCCGAACCGGCGTCGGATCTCGTGGTCGGCGAGCTCGCGGATCGCCATCGACACCGGGTTGCGCGGCTCGTCGATGACGAGCGCGACGCCGCGGTTGACCGACGCCGGGACCGTGAGGCTGTTGGGCACGTTGGCCGAGATCGGCGTCTTGAGGGCCGCCTCGACGTCGTCGGGCTTGAGGCCGACCTTCGCGTCGGAGCGGTTGAGCACGATCGTGCGGGCCTCCTTCGAGGCGCCGAGCGTGTCGAGCGTGTTGATGGCGATGCGGAGGTTCTTCACCGCGGGGATGTCGAGCGTCGCGATGAGGACCGTGAGGTCGCTGACGTCGAACGACGCGAGCACGTGCTCGGTGAACGACGGCGGGGTGTCGACGAGGACGTAGTCGTAGAGGCCCCGAGCGACGCGGAGCAGCTCGACGACGACGTGCGAGGGCACGCGGTCGGCGTCGGCCGGGTCGGCAGGTGCGGCGATGACGTCGAGGCTGCTGTCCGGGTGCGTCGTGACGACCGACTGCACGCCGGCCTCGTCGAGGTGCCCGCTCATCGCGACGACGTCGCGGACCGACCCGCGCGGCTGCAGCTGGAGGCTGATCGCGACGTCGCCGAACATGAGGTCGAGGTCGACGAGGAGCGTCTTGGCGCCGGTGGACGCGAGATAGGTGGCGAGGTTGGTCGACATCGTCGTCTTGCCGACGCCGCCCTTGGCCGAGAAGACCGTGATGACCTTGCCGTCGCGGCCGCCGGTGACGGCGCTGTGGCCCGAGAGCTGCTGGGTGAGCGCCATCGAGCGGCGGACCGCCTCGGCGAGCGCCGTCTGGTCGTCCGCCTGGACGACCTCGCGGACGCCGCTGCGCAGGGCCTGCGCGAGCGCCGTCACGTCGAGGCGGTGCCGGAGCAGGATGACGCCGAGCTCGGGGCGGTCGATGCGCTCGCGCTCGGCGAGCTCGCAGGCCAGGTCGAGGTCGATGTCGGGCCCGATGACGACGAGCGCGTGGTTGCGATCCTCCTCGAGTGCACGGCTGACGCGTGGGCCCGAGGTGAGCAGGACCGCGTCGCCCCCGAGGGCGAACCGGTACGTGTCGACGGCTTGGGGGTCGAAGTCCCAGAGGATCGTCATTGCGAAGTCACCGCATCTCTCAACTGGAGGTCCGTGACCTCCTGCTTCGGGTCGATCTGGACATCGGAGCCTCGAAGTGCAGCGTAGAGCGTTCGGTTCTGGATGCCGTGGATCAGCAGCGGGGCGTCGGTCGGCTTCACGGCGACGGTGACGAGGAACCCGCCGGCGGCGCCCTGCGACGTGGGCGACTGGCCCTCGGCCAAGGGTTGGGCCGCCGCGCCGGACAGCGGCGCGTCACCCATGGCGATGACGGTGACGTCGCCCATGAGGAGGCTCGTGCCCTTGACCTGGTTGTCGTTGAGGATCTTGGCCTCGGGCGTGTTGCTGAGGTCCTTGATCGTGTAGCTCTGGTAGATCGCGATGTGCGAACCGGGCGTCACGAACTTGCCGACGCGCGCCGGGTCGGACAGGGACAGCGACACCGCGAGCATGCCGCTCGGGACCTCGATGGCCTTGGTGCCGGCCGGCTGGGTGCCGAACCGGGCCGCGAGCAGGTACTCGCCGGCCTGGACGTCGTTGACGGCCAGCAGCGCGTTGTTGTCGGCGTTGATGTCCTGCAGCGCCCCCACCGGGACGGCCTTGGCCGGCACGTAGGTCTGGGCGATGAGGCCGGTGCGTTGCGCGTCCTTGAGGCTCGTCCCTGCCGGGATGATCTTCTGCGCGACCCAGACGGGGGCCGGCGACTGCTCGGCGATGGCGCGGGCGTCGGCGTTCTGCGCGTACATGACGACCAGCGCGCCGCCACCCACGGCCAGGACGACGGCCACGAGGATGACGAGAATGCGACGGTTCATGAAGGGCTCCCCCCGACTAGCTGTTGATCGAAAGACGTTGTGTGGCGGTCAGCCCGCCGGCTTCACGACGGTGATGCCGTAGTTCGGATCCGTCGGTGTCGGCGGAATGATGTCTCCGGCTGGGATGAGGTCCTTGAGGAACCAACCCGACAGGCACCGCTGCGAGTTGCTCGTGCCGCAGAGGCCATTCGGCGGACGGACGCTGTTCTTGCTCCCGTTGGTCAGACGCCAACCGCTGAGGTAGAACGCGGCAAATCCGGAGATGTGGTAGTACGTGTTGTTGCCCGAGCCCGAGTTGCAGTTGTCACCCGCGATCGGCGCTCGGCCCGGATCGCTGTTCATCATGCAGTCGAAGACCGGGATGTAGACGATGGTCCCCTGCAACGGGTCGAACTGCGCCGTGCTGCAGCCGTTTGCACCGGTGTCGCCGTGGACCCACGCGTTGTCGGCGATGACCCCCGAGCACGGACCGGTGATCCCGTCGAGCCAGGCAAAGCCACCTGGCGCGGTGCCGCCGGGGCTCGACGTGTCACACGTCGTGTCGTTGCCCTTGGCGAAGACCGCATCCTCGGAGCTTGGCCAGCGCGGACGGGTGTCGGTGTCGGAGTAGCCAGGCCATGCTCCAGACGGGCCGACGGGGTAGTTCGTGGCACCGGGCCAGCCCACCTGCGAAGACCAGTCGCACTCGGAGATGGAAAGTGAAAGAACCGTGATCTGGGTCGGCTGCCCGGGCCCGTAGGCCGCCCGCGAACACGCCGTGACCGTGCTCCCGGAGCTGTTGGTCAGGACCTTCGCGAACGGGGTGAGAACGGTGTTCCCGCCGCCGACGTTCAAGGTCGTCGTCTTGACCTCGACGTAGGGGATGGCGCCGCTGAGCCAGCTCGGCTTGGGCGTGCACTTGGTCATGCTTGCCGCGTCGGGCGTCTCGCACGTCGTGGTGATGGTGGAGATGTTCGCCGCGCACACGCTGCTGACCGTCGACTTGCCGTCCTGGGCATTGAGGCCCGCCAGCGGCTGGACGGCGGTTGCGGCCGTGGTGTCAACCGGAGAAGTCGAGTACTTGCAGCTCTGGTCGTTGACGCCACACAGCTGGGCCAGGGCCAAGGCTGCCGCGTCCGCACCGTTCTGCAGCTGTCGCCGCTCTGACATGAGCGACCCGACGTCGACGCTGATGGCGAGAGACCCCATGAGGACGCCGAACGCCACGACGACGCTCACGATGACTGCGACCGCACCGGCGTCATGACGACGGCGGCTCACCTTCCTCAGCCCCCACATCTCATGACTCCCGTCGCCGCGACCGGACCGTTGAGCCTGCTCCAGTTGCCACCGACCATGCGAATGGCCGGCCCGAGGATGATCCAGTTGAAGGGGGCGGTGACAGTGACGGACGCGTTGGTCGTCGCGCTGGCAGCACAGGTACTAACGCCCTGCACCGCGATGCCCGGGGCGGCCCCGGCCGCTGCCATCGCTCGAGCGGTGATCGCCGTCATGTCGGCGGCGGCTGGGTTGGGGTACATCACCGCGGCGCGGACACCTTCGCGGCTCGCGTTCGTCACCTGGATCTGGACGAAGAAGTAGCGCCCGAAGTCGACGATGCCGCCGAGTACGAGCAGCAGCACGGGGAGGACGATCGCGAACTCCACCGCTGACGCGCCACGTTCACTTCTGGCCATGCCAGACCGCCCTCCCCGCGCTGATGCGCCTATGTCGTCCCCGGCCCCCCGGCGTGGACGTCGAGCTCAGACTTGCGTCGCGACGTTGTTGAACGTCTGCGACAGGTTGTTGCCGAGCAGCGTCACCGCCGCGATGATCACGACGGCGATCAGAGCAACCATGAGGCCGTACTCGACGGCCGTGGCTCCGCGGTCGCCGTTGAGGCGGACTTGGAGCTTCGATGCAAGCTTGGTCATTGGGATGCGCTCCTCGTACGTGTGGGTGAGTGCCAGACGTGGTGCTGATGTGTGGCAGCCCGTCCCCCGACGACGAGCCGTGTCCGGGCGCCGGCCTGTGGAGCCGGCGCCCGTCACTGGATCAGACCTGGGTCGCGACGTTGTTGAACGTCGTCGACAGCTTGTTCCCGAGAAGGGTGACGGCCGCGATGATCACGACGGCGATGAGGGCGACCATGAGGCCGTACTCGACGGCGGTCGCGCCCTTCTCGCGGTCCATGGCGCGGCTGAGACCCGTCTGGAGCTTGGCAGCAAGCTTCGTCATTGTTCTTTCCTCCCGATGGTGCAGGGCCACCCGATGTGCCCCCCGCTGAACAGAGAGTAGGTGGGCGTTGACGCCGTGTCCCGAAAATGCTTGAAGTTCTCATCACCCACACAAAGAGGTGTCAACCGGACGCGCCGGGTGGCAGGGTTTGAACGAGGATTTCGATGGGTCTCCGCCGCTCGTGGAGGCACAGCGCGACGGACGGAGCAGGCATGTCGGGGCAGGCATCTCGGACCCGTGATGCATCGGCGGTGACGCCTGCCTCGGCGCCCGCCACGGCGGGAACCGTCGCCTGCTGGGTCGCTGTGTTCACGCTGACCGCCATGGTCGCGGCCTTGTCCAGGACCGGCTCCGACGCTTTCTGGCCGGTGGCACTCGGCAACCACATCAGGGAGGCAGGCGGAGTGCCCACGGGCGTGCCATTCGCTGCCGCACCGACGTCCGGCTGGGTCAACACAACAGTTCTCGGGCAGCTCGCATTCTCCGCGATCGGTGCGGCTGGAACCGTGGGATTGATTGCAGGCCAAGCGATCTCGGTGTCTGCGACGCTCGCTCTCATCGCCTGGGATGCGCTTCGGCGCGGGGCGCCGGCAGCGCGCACGATCCTCGTCATCGTCGTCCTCGCCGTGGGCGCGGCCACCGCGTTCCTCGTCGCTCGGGTGCAGCTGCTTTCACTCGTCCCGTTCGCGCTGCTGCTTCTCCTGCTTCGGTATGACCACGAGCACCCTTCACGCAGAGTCTGGTTCGTGGTGCCGCTCCTAGCGCTGTGGGGGAACCTCCACGGGGCGGTCCTCATCGGCGTGGCCGTGACCGGCTGCTACCTGCTCTTCTCCAGCCTTCGCCGCGATCCGGTCGTCACCGTCTGCCTGGGGATCGCCACGCTGGTGGCCGCCTGCGCGAACCCCGGCCTGTGGCGGGCGCCGTCCTACTACCTGGGCGTCCTTGGTGGCGAGGCAACCTCAGACGCGTCGGGGATGTGGGGGCGCCCGAACCTCGGAAACCCCTTCGACCTCATGACGATCGCTGCCGGGCTGATCCTCGTCATCATGGCGGCGCGAGGTCGACGGCCGGTGTGGGAGTACGTCGCTCTCGCCGGGTTGATCGTCGGCACGGTTACGGCGTCCCGGAACGGCGTCTGGTTGCTCCTGCTGGCCGCCGGCGCCGCAGCGACCTCTCGCCGTCACGCGTCCCCGGAGACGGGTGTCATGGTGGGCGATCGACGGACGCCCCGCGACGGGCGGCGCAACACCCTGCTCGCCGGAACAGTCGTGGCCCTGGGAGCGGTCGCCGTCACGAGCATCTTGGCCGTGCGCGCACCCGCTCTGCGCGCCGCCGACGATGACATCGCTGCCGCAGCCCGTGCCGCATCAGGCAGGGTCGTCCTCGCCCCGGAACCCGTTTCCGAGCAGCTGGCCGCGACGGGCGCAACGGTGTGGGTCAGCAATCCACTGGACGCCTTCGAGGCGCAGGACCAGGCCGCATACCTGGCGTTCCAACGCGCGGATGCGGCGGGAGCGGCGCGCGCCCTCGAGCAGGCCCAGGTGGTCATCGCACCCGCCGGGTCGGTCCACGCCTCCGTGGCGCTCGATCACGGGTACGAGGAGAGCAAGCGCATAGGCGGGTGGGTCATCCTCGTCCGTGGCTGAGGGCCCCGCCTCAGCCGAGCGCTGCCGACGCACCTGGCTCGACGCGCACTGGCCGCCTCCGCGTCCAGGCACGTCGGATCGCCCGTTCCAGCGGCGCCTCGACAAGCTCGTGCAGCAACGCCGCAGCCGCAAGACTGACGAAGAGCACGGACAGGATAGCCAGGACGGCATCCGTGCCCTCCGAGGTCGTGAGGGGAGCGCGAAGGACCGAGAGCACGGGGCCGTGCACGAGATAGAGGGCGAACGACCACTCTCCGAGCCGAACCCAGATCCTCGTGGCCAGGACGAACGGCCTGCCGTCGAGGTCACGCACCGCACAGGCTGCGATGAGAAGCCCAAAGGGCAAGGCAAGGACCGCGCTGTAGAACCACTGCCGATCCGTGCCGTTGAACTGCTCGTGCTGCACCCACGACAGCACCGAATAGCCGCCGCACAGGACGAGCAACATGGCCTTCACCCCGCCCGGCGGTCGCCAGCCCCGGCGCAGGGAGAGGCACAGCAGGATGCCGATGAGGAAGTCAGAGAAGCGGACCATCGGCAGGTGGAAGAAGTAGGACCCCACCCCTGTCTTCGACGCCGTGAGCGCAGCAATCGCAACCACGGCCGATGCCAGGAGCGACGCCTGCAGCAGCGGCCGCCTGACGACAGCGACGGCTCCGATGGCGAATGGGAAGAGCGCGTAGAAGAACGCCTCGCACGACAGGGACCAAGCGGCGCCCACGACCGAGTAGGCCATCCACTGCTGCGGCCACCAGGCGTGGACGAGCGAGGCATTCGCCACCACCGCCGACAAGGGCTGCTCGCCCCGGTCGATGACCAGCATGAGGGCGATCGTCGCCAGGTGCAGCGGGTAGATCCTCGCGAGACGCTTCACATAGAAGTCGCGCGCTGTCATCGCGTCGTTCCACGAGTACGTCAGGACGAAGCCGCTGAGAACGAAGAAGAACGTGACGCCGACGTAACCGAGCTCCGCCGGCCGAAGCAGGCCTATGTCGGGCCTCAGCACTGCGACGTGGTGCAGCAGCACGAGCAACGCTGCTACTGAACGCAGCCCTGTCAGACTCCTCAGGTAGTGCACGTCTCCCCCTCATCCACGACCTTGAGGGCGAAGGTAGGAGGGAGCGGACATCAGTGTCCGGCAAATGAATCCGATAGAGCGGTAATTCAATCCGCATATCCTGCTATTCACGGACATATCGGACTCACCCGATGTCGTTAAGGGGCGGGTCGAGCCTCGGACGTGAAGACGACGACGATGTTGTGGGCGTACCACCATTGCCCGATCAAGAGGGCCACGAGCAAGAGCCCGACCCAGATGATCGATCGCTTCGAGGCGGTCCGAGGCGTCCCCGCGAGCAGCACCGGCAAGGTGGGCACGAGGAGCAGGTAGCGCAGCACGGCGGGAAGGATCGGGGTCATCGCGAAGAGGAACGCTGGGTAGGCCACGGACCAAGCGCGCAGCTCGGGCGCCCATACGCGCCCGCGGCGACCCACCATGTTCAGCGTCACCAGAGCGAGGAAGAGCAGGAGGAAGACTGGGCCGAGGACCCCGAAGAGGTGGAACGAGTCCTCGAACCATCCGAGGTAAAGACTTCGTTGGCCGGCGCTGCGCTCCATGCCCGCCTTGGTGCCGATGAAGACCGACGCGAGGAGCATCCACGAGACGAGACCGAACACGCTCACGAAGGCGACGGTGAAAAGGCCCAGGGCCTCCTTGAGCCTGCCCGCCCAGAAAGCGCCTTCGGCCCGCCACCGGAGATAGGCGTGCACCGCCACGGCGAGGAGGAGGGGGAGCGTCACGATGCGAGTGAACGACAACGCCAGCACCGCTACAGCAGCCCACCAGTAGCGACGATCCACCAACAGGTTCAGGGCGGCCATCAGGAACAGCAGGGCGAGCGACTCGCTATAGCCGATCTGCAGCAGCGGCGCGCTGATGAAGAAGCTGGAGAAGAGGACGGTGATCGTGGCCAGGTACCGACCGCCAGTGCGGACCACGAGCCGGTAGATCAGCACCGCGGCCGCGGCACCAGCAAGACAGCTGACGATCGTGGCCGCGACCGGGAAGGAGAGCGTCGTGACCCCCATCAGGGCCCTGACGATCATCGGATACGCGGGCGGGAAGGCCCACGTCCACAGAGTGTTGCGCGTATCGGCGGCGGACCCTCCGGGCGCGGGCAGCTCGTAGCCGTCCGTCGCTATCCGCCGGTACCACTGGGCGTCCCAGTTGGAGACGATCCCGAAATAGCCGGGGTCAGCGGGCTCGGCGTCATAGACGTAGTAGTCGATGCGAGTGCGGGTCAAAGCAACCTGGTCGTGCGCCGCCATGACGAGGAACACGGTGTCGACAAGTCGGGAAGCCGCGAAGACGACGAGCGGCACCCAATAGGTGACAAGGAACAGGCGGACACGCGCAGCGACGCGTGCAACGGCGCCGGTTGTCCGCCGGGCGCTCGCAGGACCTGTCACGTGAGTGGTGGACACGGCTTTTGCTGACGGCATGCGCTGGCGCTCCTCCCCTGGGGCGTGCTGCGTCTCGTACCGCACCCCGTCCATCCGGACCGGACGAGTCCCGGCGAGCATAGGCGAAGCCAGTCCTCGCTGCGCCGATTTGCCCGCTTCAGTGGTGGGCTCTCCTGGCCTGAGGCCGGCCGCCGATGCCTCCGCAGTGCCGGGTGACCCTCCGGCCAAGTTGTCCCAAACGCCGGACACGGCTGCACATCGACCGGCACCATGGGCGCAGACCAGAGGACGTGGACTGCCCAGGGCAGCGGGGGAAACGTGATCGAGAGCATCAGCCGGGACGACGCCGGAGGCGTCGACCCACGCGTCCTCGTCGTCATGCCCGCGTACAACGAGGGCGCCTCCATCGCCGTCGTGCTCGCCGAGGTACTCGAGAACCTGCCCGACACTGACGTCCTCGTCGTCGACGACGGATCACGCGACGACACTGCGCGCATCGCTCGGCAGTTCCCGGTCCGGGTCGCCTCGCACCCTTTCAACGTCGGCGTCGGGGGTGCCATGCGCACCGGATTCCGCTACGCGGCCGAACGCGGATATGCAGTAGTCATCCAGATCGATGCCGATGGCCAGCACGTGGCCGAGCAAGCGCGAGCGCTCATCGACGCAACGTCGATCGCCGACGTCGTCATCGGCAGTCGCTTCGCCTCAGGAGACGGGTACGAGGTGCACCCTGTGCGCTTCGCCTCGATGCGTGTGGTCGCCGGCCTCATGAGCCGGGTGGTGCGGTCCCCCCTCACGGACTCGACATCGGGGTTCCGCGCCTTCTCGCGCTCTGCGATCGAGCTGTTCGCGCAGCACTACCCGTGTGAGTACCTCGGCGACACTGTCGAGTCCCTCGTCCTTGCCCGCCGGACCGGCCTTCGCGTGGTCGAGGTGCCGGTCTCGATGCGTCCGCGCCTGGGCGGCACGCCGAGCCAGAACACGATCGCCTCCGTCGGCTATGCCGGCCGCGCAGTTGCCACGATCTTCCTCGGCCTCGTGCGCCCTCGGCCGGTCATGACCGGAGTCGTCCGTTGACCGGCGGCTTCGGGTTCGCCCTCGCGGGAGCGGTCATCGTCGTCCTGACCATTTTCGAGATGGTGAGGCGCCGGTACATCCGCGGACGGTTCGCGGTGACGTGGACCGTCGTCGGGCTCATCACCACCCTCATGGCGCTGGCACCTGGTTTCCTCGACTGGGCAGCATGGATCACCGGTGTGGCCGTCCCCCTGAACCTTCTGTTCTTCATCGGGTTCGTCGGCCTGCTGCTGATCCTCATCCAGCTGACCGCCGAGGTAGGACGTCTCGAGAAGAAGCTTCTTCGGGTTGCCGAGGAGGCCGCGCTCCAACGTCTCGACAACGAGCCCCGACGCGATCGGTCAGGGAGCAACGGCACTCAGAAGCGCGACTGACGGCCGACATCGAGCCCGGCGGACCGGTTCGCTCAGGGTGAGTCCAGTGCCGCGAGGTACGCGGCATACGTCTCGGCCAAGCCGTCGCGCAAGGGGATTCGCGCGCTCCAACCCAGGGCTTCGAGGCGAGAAACGTCGAGAAGCTTGCGCGGCGTACCGTCGGGCCGGCCGGCATCCCACTCGATGCTGCCCGTGAACCCGACCGTTTCGGCGACGAGGCTCGCGAGATCGCGGACGCTGAGGTCGCGCCCGGTACCGACGTTGATGGGAGCAGGGTCGTCGTAGTGCTCGAGCAGGTGGAGCACTGCCGAGGCGAGGTCGTCGACGTGGAGGAACTCGCGCAGCGGCGCGCCCGTTCCCCAGTTCGTGACCGACGCTGCCCCATTGGTTACCGCCTCGTGGAAGCGGCGGATCAGCGCTGCGAGCACGTGCGAGGACTCGGGGTCGTAGTTGTCGCCTGGACCGTAGAGGTTGGTGGGCATGACGCTGATCCACCGGTGGCCGTACTCGCGCCGCATGGCCTGCACGTGCATGATGCCGGCGATCTTGGCGATGGCGTACGCATCGTTCGTCGGCTCCAGGGCCCCCGTCAGCAGGGAAGACTCCGCGATCGGCTGGTCCGCGAACTTCGGGTAGATGCACGAGGACCCGAGGAACAGCAGGCGCTCGACACCGCTCGCGTGGGCCGCGTCGAGCACGTTGACCTGGATCCTGAGGTTGTCGGAGAGAAACTCCACCGGACGCGTGCTGTTGGCGAGGATGCCGCCGACCCGGGCCGCCGCCACGACGACGTAGCGTGGTCGGATCTCGGCGAAGAACTCGAGAACGGCGTCGCGGTCGCGCAGGTCGAGCTCGCCCGACGAGCGGCCCACGAGATCGGTGAACCCGTCGCGCTCAAGGCGCCGCCACACGGCGGACCCGGCGAGCCCGCGGTGGCCCGCCACGTAGAAGGGAGCATGTCGGTCGAGAGGACCGGGCGCCTCAGTCGACATGACGACCCGCCCGTGCCCGCCGGGAGAGCTGCTTGGAGACCAGCGTGATCGCCAGCCGCACCGGCGCGTCCCAGACCGGGGCCAGCGGACGCAGCGGACCGGGCAGGTGACGCCGCTTGACCTTCTCTGCCTCGGCGATGGAGATGCCGCGATTGGCCACCGTGAGGGCGTCGGGGTGCCACCGGTAGGACGCGATGCGCTCGCCGGTCGTGAGGAACCGCCCCTGCCGGCGCAGCCGTAGAAACATGTCGAGGTCCATGACGAACCGCAGGCCCTCGTCGTAGGCGCCAACGGCACGAATGGCCGGCAGACGCGTGAGCGAGGCGGGCTGTGGGATGAGGTCGGGCCCCCAGGCCAGCACTCGGCGAGCCCATCGTCCGGCCCGGCTCACGGCGAAGACCCGGCCGGCATCGTCCATGTAGTCGCAGGCACCGAAGGAGACGACGGCGCCGTGGTCGGCCTCGAGCAGGTCGGCGAGGGTTCGCAGGCCCGTCGGGTAGAGCTCGTCGTCGTCACCGATCCAGGCGAAGTAGGACTCTCCGTCGGCCGCCTCGATGCCTGCGTTCACAGCGGCAGACAAGCCCCTGCGCGGATCGTCGACCACGAGAGCGCCGAACTCCTTCGCGATCGCCCTGGCCTCCGTAGCCGTCGCCGGGACTACGACGACGAGTGTCGTCGAGATACCTTCCTGCGCACGGACGCTCGCGAGAGCCGCCCCGAGCGTGTCCGTCCGCTCACCGAGGGTCGGGACGACCGCCAGGACGCATCCACGGTCAGCCATGCGCCCACGCCCGGTGGACCCACGGCGATCCCTCTGACTGCAGCGACTCGATGTCGGCGTCGACCATGATCCGAGCGAGGTCGGGAGTGTGCACCTTCGGCACCCAGCCGAGCGTCCTCTCGGCGACCGAGGCATCGCCGATGAGCGCGTCGACCTCGGTGGGGCGCAGGTATCGCTCGTCGAAGCGGACGTACTTCTCCCAGTCGAGGTCGGCGTGCTCGAACGCGAACTGGACGAAGTCGCGGACCGAATAGGCGCTGCCCGTCGCCACGACGTAGTCGCGCGGCTCGTCGTGCTGGAGCATCAGCCACATCGCCTCGACGAACTCCGGTGAGTAACCCCAGTCGCGGACGGCGTCGAGGTTGCCCAGGTAGAGGTCGTCCTGGAGTCCCGCCTTGATGCGGGCCACGGCGCGAGTGATCTTGCGCGTCACGAAGGTCTCACCGCGGCGAGGGCTCTCGTGGTTGAAGAGGATGCCGTTGACCGCGAACATCCCGTAGGCCTCGCGGTAGTTGCGGGTGACCCAGTAGCTGTACACCTTTGCCGCGCCGTACGGACTGCGTGGGTAGAAGGGTGTCTCCTCGTTCTGAGGCGGAGGTGCAGCACCGAACATCTCCGAGCTGGACGCCTGGTAGAACCGGCACTGAAGGCCGATCATCCTGATCGCTTCGAGCAGTCGAATCGTGCCGAGGCCCGTGGTGTCGCCGGTGTACTCGGGCTCGTCGAAGCTCACGCGCACGTGTGACTGGGCCGCAAGGTGGTACACCTCGTCGGGGCGGACCTGGGCCAGGAGAGTCACAAGACGCGACCCGTCGGCGATGTCGCCGTAGTGCAGGAAGAGTTCGGCGCCGCTGTCGTGGGGGTCGACGTACAGGTGGTCGATGCGCGAGGTGTTGAACGTCGAGGCGCGACGGATGAGCCCGTGGACCTCGTACCCCTTGGACAGCAAGAGCTCAGCCAGGTAGGAGCCGTCTTGGCCGGTGATGCCGGTGATCAGGGCACGTTTCGTCACAGCGTTTCCTTCATCCGGTCGATGCCTGTCCACCCCACGCGGTGCTTGCGGACTCCGGTCATGCTACCCACGGGTCCTCCGCTCGAAGGGCGTGAAACCCGCAGAACGGGCGTCATCCTCGCCGGCTGCCCGCGCGGACTCCGTCGCGAAGTCTGCAAGGTCTCGCAGCGTCTCCTCCACCCCGTACGCCGGTACCCAGCCGGTGTCCTCGTGAAGTCGTTCGACGTCGGCGACGAAGACCGGTTGGTCGACGGCCCTGAGGCGGTCTGGGGCGACGGCCACCTCGACCTCTCGACCAAAGGCTGTCACCAGCCCGTCGAGCATGTCCCGCATGCTGCGCGGGATCCCGCTCGCGACGTTGTAGGCGCGGCCCGCACGGCCCGACTCCGCCAGAGCCACATATGCTCCCGCGACGTCACGGACGTCGAGGTAGTCCCGCACAGGGCTGAGATCCCCCACCTCGAGCCGGTCGGCGCCCTCGGCCAACTGCCGAGCCCAGTCAGCCAGGGCGTACCTGCCGACGTGTCCGGGGCCCGTGTGCTGGAAGCCCCTGGCGACGACGACGTCGGTGGCGTGCTGCCGCGACCACTGCAGAGCGATCACCTCGGCAGCCGCCTTGGACGCCCCGTAGGGAGTGACGGGCGCGAGCGGGGTGTCCTCACCCACGACGGCGCCAGGCCCGTCGAACCGGCCGTACGCGAAGGCGGAGCTGGCGAGGACGACTCGGGCGACGTCACCCGCCTTGCCCACGGCGTCCAGGACGGCGGCCGTTCCGAGCGTGTTGGTGCGGTACAAGGCCGACAGGTCCGGAGTCGTCACGGTGTCGACGATGGCCGCGAGGTGGAACACGACGTCGGGGCGCGACTCAGCCACGACACGTCGCACCTCGGCCCAGTCGGCGACGTCACATCGATGCTCTTGGACCCCCTCGATGCCGGATGGACGCGAGTGGACCGTTCCGGACACGTCCCAGCCGTCAGCGAGAAGACGCTCTGCGAGCCGGCGCCCGGTGAATCCCCCGACACCTGTCACCAGGGCGCGTCGGCTCACGAGTTCACCTCTTGGGAAACGGAATCCACGACCTTTGACCACGTGTACGTGGTTTCGATGCGCTCCCGGCCGGCAAGACCCATCTTGGATGCCCGCGCCGGGTCGCCCAAGAGCTCGGATAAGCGGGCACCAGTCTGCGCCGAGTCGGAGGGATCGACGAGGAAGCCGCTGACTCCGTCCTCGACGTCCTCGTCCGTGGCCCGGCTGCGAACCACTGCGGTGCCACAGGCCAGGGCCTCCTTGACCGGGAGCGACATCGTCGTTGCACCGGAGCCGGCCGACGTGCCCGTCTGGAGCAGTGCGGTGGCCAGCGAGTAGGCCCGCGGGAGGTCGGCGAACGGCAGGAAGCCCGCCATGACGACGCGGTCCCCGACGCCGTGCTCGGCGGCGAGGCGCCGGACCTGGGCCTCTGCCGCAGGATCCTCACGAGTGCTCGTGACGAGCAGTCGCGCTTCGGGGTTGCTGCGCGCGGCCTCCGCGAAGGCCAGCACGGCGAGGTCGGTGCGCTTGATCGGCGAGAAGTCAGTCGAGTGGACGACCCAGGGCCCCGGTCCCCAGGCTGCGACGAGATGCGCCACCTCCTCATCCGAGTAGGGCCGAAAGAGCTCGGTGTCGACACCGGCATACACCGGCACCGCATCACCTCGGCCGTAGACGCGTTCGATCTCGCCCTTGGTGGTCGCGTTGAGGGTCAGGAGCGAGTCGGCCGCGGTGATCCCGACGTGGTCCAGCCGTCCGTAGGCCATCCGCAAGCCTCGCAACAGGGCGCGCTTCGGACGCGGGTAGAGACCGATGACCTCGGCGTCATGGAAGAACGGGAAGGGCTCGAAGCACAGTGACACGTGCCGCAAGCCGAGGTCGCGGGCCACGCGGGTGGCGGCCCAGGGCATCGGGTAGAAGCTGGACACGAGGACGTCACCCGGCCGGACGAGCGAACGCAGCGCCTTCAGGTCTCGACGCAGAAACCAGGGGAAAGCCGCCCAGTAGGCGAGGCGCGTCGACGTCAGCCCGCCGATCTCGTTGAGGGTGATGCCCTCGGCGGCGTAGCGGTCACGCCACAACGGCGATGCGCTCTCGACGACCATCTCGACAGGTCGGACCTCGGCCAGGCGTCGCGCGACCTCGTAGATGTACTTCGTGCCTCCCGTTGGCAGCTCGAAATGGCTGTGCAGCCAGAGGACCCTGCCGTCCGCCACGACCTCAGACGCCTAGGAAGAACGACTGGAACGCGTCGATGATGTGGTCGAGCTGGGCTCGGCTCAGGTTGGGGTGGTTGCCGATAAACAGCCCCCGCTCCCCTACCTGCGTTGCTCCGACGAGGTGCCCCACTGTGCGGTGCGGGTTGTCACGGAAGGCCGGCTGGATCGCCAGGTTGCCGGCCACGATCGGACGCGTCGCGATGCCGCGCTCCTCGAGATGGGCGCTCAGTCGGCGTCGCACGTCGCCGCTCCTCGTCATCACGGTGAAGCCGAACCAGGTGCTGCGCCCACCACGCTGCTCGGTCACGAATTCGAGGTGCCCCGAGAGCCCGGACAGCGCGCCGAGCAGGTACTCGGCATTGGAACGCCGCCGGTCGTTGAAGGAGTCGAGCCGCTTGAGCTGGACGAGGCCGAAGGCTGCCTGCAGCTCCATCGGACGCAGGTTGTACCCCACGTTGACGAACAGGAATCGTGGGTCGATCCACGGGTTCGCCGCCTCGAACGCCTCCCGCTGGGCCATGTCCCGGGTCCACCCGTGCGCACGCATCGACCGAGCGAGGTCGGCGATCCCAGCGTCGTTGGTCACCAACATGCCGCCCTCGATGGTGGTGATGTGGTGCGAGAAGTAGAAGGAGTACGTGCCGCAGTCGCCGAACGCCCCCACCATCCGTCCGTCGATCGAGCTTCCCAGCGACTCGCAGGTGTCCTCGATGACACGCAGGTCGTGTGCAGCCGCGAACTCCATGAGCGGACCCATGTCGACCGGGTTGCCCAGGAGGTGCACGGGCATGATGGCGCGGGTCTTGGAGGAGAGGGCCAGCTCAAGGTCCTCGGGACGCAGGTTGAGGGTCTGAGGGTCGATGTCGACCAGAACGGGGACGCAACCGTGCTGGAGGATCGGGGAGATCGTCGTGGCCCACGTCACTGCCGGGACGATGACCTCGTCCCCCGGCCTCAGGGCACCGGGCAGCGAGGGGCTCGACAGCACGGCGAGCGCGAGCAGGTTCGCAGACGAACCGCTGTTGACCATGATCGCGTGTTCGGTTCCCACGAACCGGGCGAACTCATCCTCGAACTCGCGGACCAAGGCGCCCATGGTGACGTTCTGATCGAGCATCGTGCCGAGCGCCCCGCTGACCTCCTCCGCCCCGTAGAGCGGGACGGAGAGCGGACATGAGTCGGCAGGCATCGGCTCGACGAGGTCGAAGTACTCACCCAGCAGCCCGTCGATCTCGGCACGAATGGCCTTCTTTCGAACCGCAGCATCTGTGGGCACCAGCCGTGGCCCCTCACGTCCAGTCACCCGCGTGATGTTACCCAGCGACCCGTCGGATGGGCCGGAATTGAGCAGGTTGTCGGTCCGCTTCGGGCGGCCGACGCCGGACTATCGTGGGCGACTGGGACCCGACGAGCCCGAGGCCAGGAGATGCCGTGACGCAGGAGAACTCCCTACGCCGCGGTGGTGCGCCCGCTGTCACAGCGGGCAACCTCGTCGTCGCAGGTTCGGTCTTGGCCGCTCTGGCCGCTGGACCGCGGGTACTCGGTCACGAGGCCTTCACGGGTTACAGCCTCGCCTGGACCGCGATAACGGTCTTCGGCTACGGGCTGGCGATGCCTACGGAGCAGATGATCAGCCGACGACTCAATGCCGACCCCGCGGCGGACGTCCGAGCCGCCAGCCTGAGGCTCGCCCTCGTGACCGTCGGGGTCTCGGCATTGGCCCTGATCTGGGCAGCACAGTCCCCGGCGGACAAGAGTTTCACTTTCCTCGGCACGGCGACCGTTCTCGGGGTCGTCGGATGGACCGTCGCAGCCATTGCCCGGGGACGGGTGGCCGGTTCAGGAGATCTACGACGCTACGCAGGGCTCTTCGGTCTGGAGGGGGGCGTGCGCATCATTCTCGTGGCGGCCGCCATCGCGGTTCCGGAAAGCGTGGGAGCGCCCGTCCTGGCGGCTGCACTGGGAGGCCCGGTGCTGGTGGCAGGCCTCGTGGGGGCAGTTCGGGGCCTGACACAGACCGGACCGATCCCGGGCGGCAGCTCCAGCGAGGAGCCGAAGGCCGAGCAGCTCGCGTTCGTGCTCGTGGCGCTTGGGTACCAGGCCTGCCTCAATGCTGCACCGTTCGTCCTCGAGCGAAAGCTCCTCGACGCGCCTGCCTTGATCGGAGCCTTCGTCGTGACAAGCAGCTACTACCGCTTCGCAAGCGTGCTGGCAGCAGGATTCACCACGCCGGCGCTCGTCCGCCTGAGTCACGCCCGAGCACGCGGGGACATGGCTGGCTTCTCGGTCATGCGCCGCAGGGCATCCCTCGCTGCAATGGCTGTATCCGCTCTCGCCACCGCTGCTGCCGCGGGTGCATCGCCAATCGCACTTCCGCTGCTCTACGGGCAGGCTCCGGATGTCCCGCCTGTGGTCGTGGTGGGTCTGGCCGCCTCGACCGTGGTGGCCACGACGGCTGCTGTCGCCGGTACCGCCCTCTTGGCGTCGCGCCGAGCTGGTGCTGCCTCCGTCCTGTGGATCCTCGGAGCGAGCGTCCTCCTCGTCCTGGTGGCACTCGATCCCGGCCTCGGGTGGGTGACCGCAGTCGGGCTCGTCGCGGGTCCATCCGTCGTCCTGGCCGGTACCCTCATCCTCGGCCGGCGCGCGGATCGAGCAGGCGCGCAGGAACGGGAGCCCCAGGCAGGCATCGCCTGACCCAAGGAGCGCCTTGCGCGAAACCGGGACCGACCGAGGGTCACGGGTCAGCGAGAACGCGCCTCACGACGGCGGAACCAACGGGAACGCCGGCCTCGATTGTGCGCGGCGATCATCGCCAGCTCGGCCTCGTGGTCGCGCACCTGCTGGAGCATGGTGCGCGGCGTGGGCGGCGGCCACTTCTGGGCGCGCGGGTCGTTCGTGTCCATGACGAACTCGGTCCAGCCGTAGTCGTCGCGGTAGCGGAGCTGTCCGTCCCCGACGTAATACCACCCTGCAGGCTTCTCACCCATTGCTCCCCCACACCCGAACCGACGGATCTGCCCCTTGCCCCCTTGAGCACAAGATAGCGGCGGATTCGCCCCATAGACGCGCATGCCTGATTAGTCCGATTTGCCACCGCCCCAATGAAATTCACGAAATGGACAAGTCGGGCACAAGGATCTTGCAAGGCAGCAGCAACCCGGTGGTTCACCGAGCCTCATCACGCCCCTTCGCGCTCCCCGTAGAATCGGCTGGTCCGCGCTCCCGCGAGCGCGGCAAGGGTGTGCCGGGAAGACTGGTCGGCGTCTCTCGTCGACGACCCCGGAGGCATCTCGTGACCAAGGACCACACCGCCAGCTCCTCGCCCGCAGGCAGTGCAAAGAGCCGCATCCTCGGCCGCGGCACCTGGCGTGATGCCCGGTACGTCGCTGAGGTGCTGCGGCAGGAGACCGTCGGCGGGGCCATCCTCCTGTCAGCCGCCGTGGTCGCCCTCATCTGGGCGAACTCCCCCTGGCGCGATGCCTACGCGAGCCTGCGTGACACGACCGTCGGCCCGAGCGCCCTGCATCTGGACCTCAGTCTCGGCGCGTGGGCCGCTGACGGGCTCCTCGCCGTGTTCTTCCTCGTCGCCGGCATCGAGCTCAAGCGCGAGTTCGTGGCCGGCGACCTGTCCGACCGACGCAAGGCTGCCCTGCCGATCGCGGCGGCGGCGTGCGGCGTCGCACTCCCCGCCCTGCTCTACGCGGCGACGGTGGTCCTGGTCGAGCACGGGGGCGCAGACCTCTCGGCGTCGCTTCGCGGCTGGGCCGTTCCGACAGCGACCGACATCGCCTTCGCCCTCGCCGTCCTCGCGGTCATCGGCACGCACCTTCCGAGCGCCCTGCGCTCCTTCCTGTTGACGCTCGCCGTCGTGGACGACCTCATCGCGATCACCATCATCGCGATCTTCTACACGGAGTCGGTCCATCTGGTCTGGTTGCTGGCGGCCGCCGCGCCGCTAGCGGCCTGGCGGATCCTCCTGCGCCGCAAGCTCACCAACCCATTCCTCCTCGCCGTACCAGCAGTCGTGGCGTGGGCCCTGGTTCATGCAAGCGGGGTTCACGCGACCGTGGCCGGCGTGCTGCTCGGGCTCCTTGTCCCCGTCAACCGAGAGCGCGAGGAGGACCCCGACGTCCACACCCTGGCCGAACGGATGGAGCACAAGGTCCGCCCCTTCTCGGCCGGGTTCGCCGTGCCCGTCTTCGCCTTCTTCGCGGCCGGAGTCACGGTGGTGGGTGGCGGGTTCGGCGCCGCCGTCACCGACGCCGCGGCGCTGGGTGTCGTCGTCGGACTGGTCGTGGGCAAGACCGTCGGAGTGCTCGGCGGCACCTGGGCGGTCGCCCGCTTCACCCGGGCCGAGCTCGACTCGGACCTGTCATGGACCGACGTGCTCGGGCTGTCCATCCTCGCCGGTGTGGGTTTCACCGTGAGCCTGCTCGTCAGCGAGCTGGCCTTCGGCGCCGGCTCCGCCCGCGACGAGCACGTCAAGCTCGCCGTTCTCACCGGGAGCCTCCTGGCTGCCCTCCTCGCGACGATCGTCCTTCGACAGCGCAACCGTCACTACCGTCTCGTCGAGCTTCGCGAGACCGAGGATCGGGACCGCGACGGCATCCCGGACGTGTACGAAGACGTCGACTAACAGCACCCCTCCAGCGCGACACGAAGGACGGAAGTCCGGACACGTGCTCCCGCTGCGGTTATGTTGCACGCAATGCTCACGGAACCGCGCGACCGAGGGAGCGCCACCTCCGCCCCTGAGGCCGGGGACGCCCGGGCGTGGGTGCCGCGGTCCGTCCTCGTCGTCATCTCCGGCTATGTGGTGCTCCGCTGTCTCAACTTCCTCGAGTTGTGGTGGGCGTCCACGGCGCAGAGCGGGAGTGGCCCGGCCAACCCAGGGGGCAGCCCCTCGGAGTATTTCGTCCACTCGCCGACGCCGCCGTCACCAGGTCTGGGCGGCCTTCTGTCCAACTGGGACGGCCAGTGGTACGAACGCATCGCGACGGACGGCTACCCGACTGGCGACGCCATTCGTTCGCCCAACGACGCGTGGGCCTGGGCTTTCCCGCCCCTCTTTCCAGCGCTGGCCCGACTGGTCATGGCCGTGACGGGCCTTGGCTTTCCGGCTGCTTCGATCGCCGTCAACCTTCTGCTCGGCCTGCTCGCGAGTCTGCTGCTACTCCGGATCCTTTGCCCCGCCGTCGGCGCCGTTGTCGCCGCCGTGGCAGCAGTGAGTCTCAACGCCTTCCCGTCAGCTCCCCTGCTGGGTCTGGCTTACAGCGAACCCGCGGCACTGTTGCTGGTGCTCTTGACACTGTCGGCACTCATGTCGAGGCGCTACGGCCTCGCGTTCGTCTGGATCGCGCTGCTCTCGCTCACCCGACCGGTGGCGGTGCCCTTCGCGGTCGTCATCGCCGTCCAGTGGTGGTCGTGGCACCGCGACCCTGCCGGACGTCCTGCCATGCGCGTCCGCGTTGCGTCCGCGGCGTGTGCGCTCTTGGCCCTCGCATCACCTTGGCTGTGGAGCACCATCACGGGCATCGTCGCCGGACGGTCGGCGGGCACGCGGTTGGGAAACGGGCCGTTGTCCGGCACCGCTCGAGCGTCGTCGATGTTGAGGTCGTTCGAGTTCGGCTGGTTCGGCGGGCTGTGGCGCGCGGGTGGACCGGCCGTGGTGCTTCTCCTCGCGCTGGCCGTCGTCATCCTGCTGCTCGGGGCTGTACTCCTCGCGAGACGCCTCGACGTCCCTCCGGAGTTGTGCGCTTGGGGAGTCGCCTACGTCGTCTTCGTTCTCCTCGTGACTCCCGTGACGCCCGGCGTCATCCGCTACCTGCTGCTCGCCGCGCCGTTTCTCGCGACCGCGCTAGCGGCTCTTCTTCGCAACCGGCCGTCCGCCGCGAAGGTCGCCGGCCTCATAGTCGTCACCCTCCTCGCACTGTGGGGCCAGTGGCTGTGGATTCGATACCTGTACATCCTCGATCCCGCGCCTGCCCTGCTGCCGTGGGCACCATGACCCGCTGAAGCAGCACCGCCCAGGGTGGCAGCCGCGCACTGAGCCGAAGCGTCAGGGCAGGTAGACCGGCGCGACGTGGCTCGGGATGACGAGCAGGTAGCGCACGTAGCAGTACTGGGCGAAGAGCCCGATCACCACCAGCACGCCAAGCCGGCTCCGACGCGCCCACACGGGCAGCGTCGCGGCCGGGGCCGCGACCATCGGCAGCGTCGGCACCATGAGCAGGTAGCGCAGGATCCCCGGGTGCATCGACGTGGCGGCGGCCAGAAAGAACGGATACGACGCGAACCAGGCCCGCATCTCCACGCCCCAGCTGCTCGAGCGGCGGCTCACGGCGTAGAGCATCGTCAGGCTGACGAGCACCACGACGCCGAGCAGCCCCGGCAGGTCGAGTTCGCGCAGCGAGGCGCCGAACCAGCCGAAGGCCATCGAGCGCTGGCCCTCGGTTCGGGCGAACCCGTTGGCCGGCCCGATGAAGGCGGCACCGACCGACAGCCACGTGAACGCGCCCACCACCGAGTAGACGGCGGACGCCCCGAGCAGGACGCGCTGACGTCGAGTCACCGTTGACGGTTGCTCGCCGCGCTCACGCAGATACCAGTGCACGGCGATGACGACGGCGAACGGTGGGGTGATGAGGCGGGTGAGGGACAGGAGCACGAGCAGGACGAGGACGGCGCCGTAGCGGTGGCGGCTCACGGCGTAGAGGCAGGAGAGGAGCAGGAGCAGGCTGAGCGACGCCGAGTAGGCGGCGCCGAGGATCGGCGCGCTGACGAAGAGGTTCGCCAGGAGCACCCCCGTCCGGGCCACGCGTCGGCCACCCGCGCGTTCGAGCAGCAGGTAGAGCACCACCATCGCCGCGGCGCCGGCTAGGAGGCTGAGCGTCGCGGCCGCGTGCGGGAAGTCCATCCGCGTCACCACCATGAGCGCGCGGACGAGGAACGGGTAGAGCGGAGGGAACTGCCAGGCCCACAGGGCGTCGGCGGCTCCGTGCTCGCCGGGCGCGGGCACCTGATAGCCCTGCTCGGCGATGAACTGGTACCACTGACCGTCCCAGTTCGTGAGCACGCCGAACAGGCCCGGGTCGGCGGGCTTCGGGGCGTAGGTGAACATCCCCGCCGGGGCCGGAGGCAGCGACACCTGGAACCTCGAGGCGACCGCCATGAAGACGGCGTCGACGGCCCGCGTCACGACGAAGACGGGCAGCGCCCAGCGCAACGCGTCCCGTGCCGGTCGTTGCGTCGACCGGACTGCGCGCGCGACCTGAACCTGGACGCTCATGTGGCGCACCCCACCCCGTGCTGCGTGTGTCAGAGCCCCCCGATGACTCACTTGCTCCCGCAGGGTAGAGGCGCGCTCCTGCCGACCGCACGGTTTCGGGTGAAGTCGGACAAACCCGCGTGTGAGTGTCCCGTCCGCGTCGGGGTAGGGGAGTCACAGTAGGGTGGCAACCGGTAGGCGCGCGTCCCGCGCGCACCCCGAGCGAGAGCGAGGCAGACAGCCGATGAGCACGGACCCGCGGCAGGAGCGGACACTGGGCCAGCTGGTCGCGTCCGCGACCCAGGACATCTCGGCGCTCATCCGCAGCGAGATCGCGCTGGCAAAGGCCGAGGTCTCGGTCCAGTTCAAGAAGGCCGGTGTCGGCGGAGGCCTGCTGGCCGGTGCCGCGGTCATCCTCTTCTACTCGGTCTACTTCATCTTCACGACGATCGCCGAGGGCCTCACCGCGCTCGGCCTGCCGCGGTGGCTCGGCTTCCTCATCGTCACGGTGTTCATGCTGCTCGTGGCGGCGGTGCTCGCCCTGCTCGGCGTGCGCAAGATGAAGACCGTCAAGCCCTCGCCCGACAAGGCGATCGCCAACGCCCAGCAGACCGTCGAGGGCGTCAAGGCCGCCCTGGCCAACCCGGGCACCGTCGTGCCCGCACCGCGCCCCGAGTGGGACCGCAAGGACCTCCCGGCCGCGCCGGTCACCCCCTCCACCCCTGCCGTCGACGCCTCGCGCGACGCCTGACGCCTCACCGCGCCCTCCCATGCCCGTCGACGCTGCGTTCGTCAACGTCGAGGGTCCGTGGGAGCACCGCTACGTCTCCGCCAACGGCGCCCGGTTCCACGTCGCCGAGCTGGGTGACGGGCCGCTCGTCCTGCTCCTGCACGGCTTCCCGCAGTTCTGGTACACGTGGCGCCACCAGATGGTCGCGCTCGCCGAGGCCGGGTTCCGCGTGGCAGCGATGGACCTGCGCGGCTACGGCGGCAGCGACAAGCCGCCCCGCGGCTACGACACGTACATGTCGACCCTCGACGCCGCGAGTGTCATCCGCGCGCTCGGCGAGAAGCAGGCCGTCGTCGTCGGCCAGGGCCTCGGCGGCTGGATCTCGTGGTCGATGCCGACGTTCCGGCGCGACGTCACCCGGGCCGTCGCGTCGCTGTCGATGCCGCACCCGCGGATCATGCGCCACGCGACGTGGACCGACCGCAAGCAGAGGCGCGCGTCGAGCTGGATCGTCGGCCTCCAGCGTCCGTTCGTGCCGGAGCGCGAGATGGCCGAGTCGCACGAGTACGTCGGCGAGCTGATGCGCGCGTGGTCCTCGCCGTTCGGCGAGTTCCCCACGGACACAGACGTGGAGCGCTACGGCGACGCCATGATGATCCCGTTCGTCGCCCACTCCGCGGCCGAGCACTACCGCTGGCTCGGACGCTCGTCGGTCCGCCCCGACGGCCCGCTGTTCATGCGTCGCGTCCGCCACGCGATCCGCGTCCCGGTGCTGCAGCTGCAGGGCACCGACGACGGATGCGTGCTGCCCGCGTCGACGCGCGGCTCGGGCGCGTTCGTCCCCGGCGACTACCGGCACGTCAACGTCGAGGGCGCCGGGCACTTCCTCACCGAGGAGGCGCCCGAACAGGTCAACGCAGCACTGCTGTCGTGGCTGAGGTCGCTGGACTGATGCAGCTCGAGCTTCCCGACGCCGGCGGAGTCACGTGGTCGGTGTGCCTGCGCGACGCCGAGGGCACGACGCTCGCGGCCGAGCACCCCGAGGTGCCCCTGCGCACGGCGTCCGTCGGCAAGGTGCTGCTCCTGCTCGAGACGGCGCGCGGGCTCGTCGCCGGCGACCTCTCCCCCGACGAGCCGCTCACCCGCTCGGTCGACCTCTGGGTCGGCGACTCCGGCCTCTGGCACACGCTGTCCGTGGAGACCCTCCCCCTCGTCGACGTCGCCGCGCTCGTCGGCGCCGTGTCCGACAACCTCGCCACCAACGTCCTGCTCCGACGCGTGGGCCTGGCCGAGGTCGCCGCGCGCGCCACCGCTCTCGGGCTCAGGTCGACCGCCCTGCACGACCGCGTCCGCGATGTCCGCTCCGACGACCACCCGGCGACGCTCTCGACCGGGAACGCGGCCGAGCTGAGCTCGCTCATGGTCAGGCTCGCGAACGGGACGGCGATCGGCCCGGAGCCGGATCGCCTTGTCCGGCAATGGCTCTCGGCGAACGTCGATCAGTCGATGGTCGGCTCCGTCCTCGTCGACCAGGCCGGCCTCGACCCCATCGCGCACCACGTCTCGCTCGGTGAGGAACGCGTCCTGTGGAACAAGACGGGGACCGACGCCGGGGTACGGGCCGACGTCGGCGCGGTGACCGCCGGCGGTCGCACCGTCGCCTGGGCGGCCGTCGCGAACTGGGACCCCGCGGTCGGCACCTCGCTCGACCACCTCACGGTGTGGGCCGTGCTGCGCGGGATGCGCCAGGTCGGAGAGCTCGTCCTCGACGCCGTGGCGTAGGAGCCGCCGTCCCGCCTGTTGCTCGAGCAACGACATGCAGGTCCACGAAAGGCGGCTCGCGCTTTTCCCGGACGCAGGCCCCCGTTCGGGGTAACGTGCCCCTGGCCAGACGAGGCGACACACCATACTTCTCGGGGGAGATATGGGCTTCATATCGTTGGCGTGCCTTCAGGGCGCCAAGAGCACCACTGCAGGTACGGACCGAGGCGGCAGCGCGCGCCGACGGGACAAGGGAGCCACGGCGGTCGAGTTCGCCATGCTGGCTCCGGTCCTGTTTCTGCTGCTGTTCGCCATCGTCGTGTTCGGGCTGCTCTTCGCCCAGAACCTGGCGTTGAGCAACGCTGCACGGCAGGCCGCCCGGTACGCCGTGGTCGACAACATCAACCGGACCTGTGCCGACGTGACGTCGGAGGCCGTGAACTCGGCCAGGCCCCTGGTGGTCCTCCCGTCGGCGAACGTCACGGTCCGGCGGGGCACCACCTCGGCCGGCGCCACCAACGTCTGCGGCAGTTCCAGCACCAAGCCCTGCACGGGCTCCGGAGCCACCGACAACATCTACGTGACGGTGGCCTACGACGCGAACGTCATGCTGCCGATCCCCGGCATGGGCAACACCAAGCGCCTCACCGCCGACGGGGTGTTCCGGTGCGAGTTCTCCTGAGGCACGGCCTGATGCGCCGTGACGAGCGCGGGGCCGTCACGCTCGTCGTCACGTTCTTCATGGTGGCGCTCTGCATCTGCGCCGCCCTGGTGACCGACTTCGGGATGGCCTACGTCAACAAGCGCCAGGCCCAGACCGCCGCGGATGCCGCGGTCATGGCTGCCGGCAAGGTCTACGCCGGGAAGTCGGGCACCTGCGCCAGCCTCGTCGGCGACATGACGCTGCTGAGCCAGGCGGAGACGGCAGCGGACCAGCTGCGGCTGGCGAACATGCCGAGCTCGCCCAACGTGGACCTCGTACCGTCCTGTGCCACCGGCACGCTCACCCTCGACTACCACGTCACCGCCAGCTCACCCCTCGGGCTCGGCCAGATCGTGACCGGAACCAACCAGCTCACCGTCGACCGTGAGGCCCAGTCCAGCCTCAAGGTCGTCACCACCCTCCTCGGCGACTGCGCCCTGTGCTTCCTCGGCACCGGAACGACCGACACCGGCAACGCCGACTACAGCGTCAGCAACGGCAGCATCCACCTCAACGGCAACCTGTCCGCAGGCCCCAACGGCATGTGGACGGTCACGCCGGCGTCGTCGCAGACGGTCGGGGTCACCGGCACCGTGAGCGGCGGGCAGTTCTCGCCGGCGTACATCACCGAGCCGGTCATCCCGGACCCGCTCGCATCGATGTCGCTGCCGCTCTCGAGCACCGGGCTGTCCGCGAAGTCCGACCCGTGCTCCGACGGCCCGGGGGTCTACGGGGCCTTCGCGATCCCGTCGGGCACCTGCACGCTGAGCGCCGGCGCGTACGTCATCACCGGCGCCTGGACGATGAAGAACAACTCGACGCTCACGAGCAGCGGCGGGGTCACGCTCTACTTCAAGAGCGCGGGCGGCAGCCTCGACGCCAAGAACGGCGTCATCGCCGGCCTCAAGGCACCCACCGGCACACCCGCAGGCGCCCCGGCCGGGTGGCCCTCCGGCTTCGGCATCATCTACGACCGCGACAACGCCAACGCCTTCTCCGCGCAGGGCAACGGCAACACCACCATCACCGGGGCGATCTACGCCAAGTCCGCCACGATCGAGTTCAACGGCACATCCGACTTCCATTTCGTGGGCGGCCCCATCGTCGTCAAGAGCGGCACCGGCAACGGCAACCAGGGAACGGTCTACGTCGAGAGCACGGGGAACGTCGGCGGCGTCACGCAGACGAACGCCGGCACCATGACGATGAGCAAGTGACCCCGCCGGCGAGCTCGACGATGGGCTTCGGGATCCGAACCTTGCGCACCCGGCAGTAGACCGCTCCGTCCCGTCTGCCCACCTTGAAATGTGTGCGAACCGGACATTATGGACACACGAATCTCGATGCGGCACAACCGAACTGCCAGATTTCGACGGTTCCTGAGACGGGCCCCTCCGGACCACCTACCTTGAGCCTCACGCCGAGTCGCGGGGGCGATGGTGTCGGCGTTTCGCTGGGGAGGGGAACCCTTATGTCTGCACGCCGTCTTCTGGCTGCCATCGGCGCCACGAGCCTCGTTCTGGGAGGCGCTGTCGCGCTGGCCATGCCTGCGAACGCAGCAGCGTCGATCAGCGGCACGTTCTCGGGATCATCGGGGACGTACCGGTCCGCTGGTGGCGCCCTGTTCGCCAAGGCGGGTGCAGCTCTAACCCTCGACCTCGCGACTGAGTCCAACACCATCTGCGTCGAGGTCACGCAGGGCTCGACGCTCGTGGCGCGACAGACATCGGCAAGCGCCAAGACGGCGTGGAGCTTCACGAGCGGAGCATGGCTCACGGCGGGCACCGGAAACGGCCTCGTGCAGTACACCGTCGCTTCCTACAAGAACACCAACAACGGCAATGGCGGCTGCGCCGGCGCGCTTTCCACGGCCTCTGCGGGCTACACCCTCGACAACGCGGCCCCCACCGCCACGGCGACCCTGAACCCGACGCCGAACGCAGCCGGATGGAACAAGGCCGACGTGTCGCTGACCTGGAACGCGACGGACAACGGCGGTTCCGGTGTCGCCTCCGTAAACCCCGGCACCGGGTCGGTCACCACCGAAGGCACCACGACGCGAACGACGGCACTGACGGACAACCTGGGCAACACCGGGACCGCGTCCGTCGAGGTCAAGCTCGACAAGGCCGCACCGACGGTCACCGGGTCGCGCACCCCGACCGCGAACGCCAATGGCTGGAACAACACCGACGTGACGGTGACCTTCACCGCGAGCGACGCCCTCTCTGGCGTCAAGACGCAGCCGGTCTCCCCCGTCGTCGTCGCCACCAACGGGGCGAACCAGTCGGTGTCCGGCACGGCCGTCGACAACGCCGACAACTCGGCGAGCGCGACCGTCAGCGGCATCAACATCGACAAGGTCGCCCCGACGCTCTCCGGCGCCCCGACCACCTCCCCCAACGCGAACGGCTGGTACAACGGCGACGTCACCGTCGCGTGGACCGCAGGCGACGCCCTGTCGGGCCTGGCCGGTTCGGCCCCTGCCAACAGCACGATCACCGGTGAGGGCTCGCCGCTGACCGCCTCCGCCAGCGTCACCGACAAGGCCGGCAACACGACGAACGCCCAGAGCTCGCCTGCGGTCAGGATCGACCGCACCGCCCCGGTCACGACGGTCACCGCGCCGCCGGCGTGGAACAAGTCCGACGTCACGCTGACCCTCGTCCCGAACGACGGGGCCTCCGGCGTCGACAAGACCTTCTACCGCCTCGACGGCGGCACGCAGACGGCCGGCACCAGCATCCCGGTCACCACCGAGGGCAACCACACGCTGACGTTCTGGAGCACCGACAAGGCCGGCAACACCGAGGCTTCCCACACGGTCTCGTTCGGCATCGACAAGACCTCGCCGACCATCGGCCACACCCAGAACCCCGTCGCCAACAGCGACGGCTGGAACAACACCGACGTCACCGTGACCTTCCAGTGCTCCGACGCGCTCTCCGGCGTCGCCTCGTGCGTCGGCTCGCGCACGGTCACCACCGAGGGCCAGAGCCAGGCCGTCACCGGGACCGTCACCGACAACGCCGGCAACACGGCGAGCGACCCGGCGTCGGTCAGCATCGACAAGACCAAGCCGATCATCACCGTCGACGCCCTGCCGGCGCCGAACTCCTACGGCTGGTACGGCGATGACGTCACGGCCACCTACACGGCCACCGATGCACTGTCCGGCGTCAAGAGCCAGGACCGCAGCCACACCTTCGGCGAGGGCGCCGACCAGCAGGACACCGCCACGGCCACCGACGCCGCCGGCAACAGCTCCTCGGTCAAGACGCCCGTCGTCAACGTCGACAAGACCGCCCCGAGCATCAGCGGTGAGGTGGTCGACACCCCGAACGCCAACGGCTGGTTCTCCGGCGACGTGACGGTTCGCTGGACCTGCGCCGACAACCTCTCCGGTGTCATCTCCTGTCCCGCCGACTCGGTCGTGACGGGTGAGGGCAGCAACCGCTCCGCCAGCGCGTCGATCTCCGACAAGGCAGGCCACATCGCCACGGCGACGGTCACCGGCATCAAGATCGACCGCACGACGCCGTCGACCACGGCCACCGGCGTCCCGTCCGGGTGGGTGAACGGCCCTGTCACCGTTGGCCTTCCGGCCACCGACAACCTGTCCGACGTCGACAGCACCTTCTACCGCGTCGACGGGGCGTCCACGGCGAGCAAGGGCTCGACCGTGACCATCGGCGGCGAGGGCGTCCACACCGTCACGTACTGGTCGGTCGACAACGCCGGCAACGCCGAGACGGCCCAGTCGTTCACCGTGCGCCTCGACCTGTCCTCGCCGAGCATCACGCCGAGCCAGGCTCCGGCCCAGAACGTCCACGGCTGGAACAACACCGACGTCAACGTCAGCTTCGCCTGCGACGACCAGACCGAGCTGTCCGGCCTGAGCGCCTGCACGGCTCCGTCGACCGTGACCACCGAGGGCCTGGCCCAGAAGGTCGTCGGCACTGCCACCGACAACGCCGGCAACAGCACGAGCGCCGCGGCGACGGTCAACATCGACAAGAGCGCCCCCGGCATCACCGGCGCACCGGACCGCGCGGCCAACCCTGCCGGCTGGTACAAGGACGACGTCACCGTCTCCTTCACCGGCACGGACGGGCTCTCCGGCATCGACTCCGTCACCGGGCCACAGCACCTCGGCGAGGGCGAGGCCCAGAGCGTCATCGGGACGGCGACCGACAACGCGGGCAACGCTGCCACCACCACCGTCAGCGGCATCAACATCGACAAGACGTCGCCCAACCTGAGCGCCGCCCCGACGACGCTGCCGAACGACAACGGTTGGTACAACACGAGCGTCACCCAGGTCTGGGCCGCGGACGACACCCTTTCGGGCCTCGCCGGCGCGGTGCCCGCGAACGCCGAGATCACGACCGAGGGGGTTGGACAGACCGTCTCTGCCGCGGTCGCGGACAAGGCCGGCAACGTCACCAGCTCGACGAGCGAGCCGGTCAAGATCGACAAGACCGCCCCGAGCACCGACGTGTCGGCCCCGGGCGGCTGGGTCAACGACGGCGTCGACGTCACGCTGTCCCCGCACGACGCCCTCTCGGGTGTCGAGGCGACGCACTTCACCGTCGACGGTGGTGGCGACCAGACCGGCACCACCGTGAGCCTGACGAGCGAGGGTACGCACCACGTCGCGTACTACTCGGTCGACAAGGCGGGCAACGCCGAGGCGGTCAAGACCGTCACGGTGCAGATCGACAAGTCCGCCCCCACCATCACGCACGTCCTCGACCCGAAGGCGAACGCCAACGGCTGGAACAACAGCGACGTCACCGTCACGTTCACGTGTGACGACCAGGCCGGGCTGTCCGGCATCGCCAGCTGCACTGCGCCGCAAACGATCTCGACCGAGGGCAAGAACCAGCCCGTCACCGGCGCTGCGAAGGACAACGCCGGCAACGAGGCGACCGACCCGGCGACGGTGAGCCTGGACAAGACCAAGCCCACCATCGCGGGCAGCCGCTCCCCGGCGGCCAACGGCTTCGGCTGGAACAAGACCGACGTCACGGTCCACTTCGACGCGACCGACGCCCTGTCCGGCATCGACTCCGTCACGGAGGACAAGAAGTTCGGTGAGGGCACCGCGCAGTCCGTCGTGGGCACCGCGGTCGACGCCGCAGGAAACTCCGACAGCGTCACGGTCGGTGGCATCAACGTCGACAAGACGGCCCCGAGCCTGGCTGGAGCGCCGACGACCGACCCGAACGCAGCCGGCTGGTACCGGAGCGACGTCACGATCGCCTGGAGCGCCGACGACGACCGCTCCGGCATCGTCTCGACCCCGGCCGACGACGTCATCACGGGCGAGGGCGAGGGCCTCGAGGCCACCGCGACCGTCCTGGACAAGGCCGGCAACAGCACCACCGCCGACAGCACGCCGGTGAAGATCGACCGCACCGCCCCGGTCACCGGTGCCAACGCACCGGCCGGCTGGAACAACACGTCGGTCACGGTCAGCCTGAGCGCCAGCGACGGCCTCTCTGGCGTCGGCGCGACGTACTACACCGTCGACGGCGGCGACGCCGTCAAGGCGACCACGCTCACCATCAGCACTGAGGGGCAGCACGCCCTGACGTACTGGAGCGTCGACAAGGCCGGCAACGTCGAGGCGGCCCACACGGCCACGGTGAAGATCGACCTCACCGACCCGACGATCCACCACAAGGTCACGCCGACTCCGAACGCCAACGGCTGGAACATGTCTCCCGTCACGGTGTCCTACGAGTGCGACGACGCGCTGTCCGGCGTCGCCACCTGCCCGGCACCCGTCGACGTCACGACCGACGGCCGCGACCAGGCCGCACCCGGTACGGCCGTCGACAACGCGGGCAACACGCAGCTCGACGACGCCAGGGTCAGCATCGACACCGTCAAGCCGACCATCGGTGGAGCGCCCGACCACGCGCCCAACGCCAACGGCTGGTACGCCGGCAACGTGACGGTGGGCTTCACCTGCTCCGACGCGCTGTCCGGGATCGCGAAGTGCGCCTCCCCGGTCACGCTCGGCGAGGGCGCGGGGCAGAACACGACAGGCACGGCCACCGATGCCGCCGGCAACTCCGCCAGCACCACCGTCGGTCCGATCAGCATCGACAAGACCGCCCCGGCCCTGAGCGGGGCCGCCACGTCGGCCCCGAACGCGGCCGGGTGGTACCGCGCCCCGGTCACCGTGCACTGGACCGCCGGAGACGCGCTCTCGGGCATCGACGGCGCCGCCCCCGCTGACAGCATCATCGACAGCGAGGGCACCAGCCTCACGGCCGGCGCGTCGGTCAGAGATCGAGCCGGCAACGAGACCTCGGCGACGAGCGCCCCGGTCAAGATCGACCAGACCAAGCCGATCACCACGGTCTCCGACATCTCCGACTGGAGCAACAGCGCTGTCACGGTGGAGCTCGCCGCGACGGACAACCTGTCGGGCGTGGCCACGACCCGCTACCAGCTCGACTCCGACCCGATCGCCGACGGCACCAGCGTCACGATCGATGCCGAGGGCGTGCACACCCTCCAGGTGTGGAGCGTGGACGTCGCAGGCAACGTCGAGGCCCAGAAGAACCTCGCGGTGAAGATCGACACGACGGCGCCCGGCATCAGCCACACCCAGTCGCCGGCCGCGAACACACGCGGCTGGAACAACAGCGACGTCACGGTCACCTTCACCTGCACCGACGCCGGCTCCGGCATCGCCGGCTGCACGGCACCGGTCACGAGGGGTGAGGGCGCGGCACAGAAGGTCCAGGGCATCGCGACCGACAAGGCGGGCAACTCGACTTCGGACGAGACGACGGTCAACGTCGACAAGACGAAGCCGACCGTGACCGGCAGCCTGTCGGCCACGGCCAACACCAACGGCTGGTTCAACGCGAACGTCACCGCGACGTTCACCTGCGCCGACCAGGCCGGCCTCTCCGGCATCCTCTCCTGCCCCGCAGCCCAGACGCTGGGCGAGGGTAAGGACCAGAGCGCCGGCGGCACCGCCACCGACGCCGCGGACAACGTCAGTGAGCCGTTCGCGATCTCCGGCGTCAACGTCGACAAGACGGCCCCGACCCTGAGCGGTGCCGCCACCACGGCCCCGAACAGCAACGGCTGGTACAACGGCGACGTCACCGTGACGTGGACCGCCGCGGACGCCCTGTCGGGCCTCGACGGCACCGCTCCGACCGACAGCACGGTCACCGGCGAGGGCGACAACCTCTCGGCCAGCACGTCGGTCACCGACAAGGCGGGTAACGGGAAGGCTGCCACGGTCAAGGGCATCAAGATCGACCGCACGGCACCGAGCACCACGGCCACCGCTCCCACCGGTTGGCAGAGCAGCGACGTTGCCGTGACGCTGTCGGCGACCGACGCCCTGTCGGGTGTCGCGGGCACGTCCTACCGGGTCGACGGCGGGTTGAAGCAGGACGGCACCACCGTCACCGTCACCGCTGAGGGCACCCACCAGGTCGTGTTCTGGAGCGTCGACAAGGCCGGCAACGCCGAGTCGTCGCGGACAGTCACGGTGCTCATCGACAAGTCCGCCCCGACCATCACCGGTGCGGCCACGACGAGCCCGAACGCCAACGGCTGGTACCGGACGCCCGTCACTGTGCACTTCACGTGCGCCGACGCGGTCAGCGGCATCGCCAGCTGCCAGCCGGACGCGACGGTCGCGGCCCAGGGTGCGAACAGCGTCCCGGGCACCGCGGTCGACAACGCCGGCAACAGGGCGTCGACCACGGTGGGCGGGATCAACATCGACACCGTCGCCCCGAGTGTCACGATCGGTGGCGTCACCGACGGCGCGACGTACGTCGTGGGTGCGGTCCCGACCGCGACGGCCTCGGCCACCGACGCCACGAGTGGCCTGGCCGCCCCGGCGACCGGCGTCCGCACCGGCGGCACGGCGAACGGCGTGGGCACCTTCACCTACTCCGCGACGGCCACCGACAAGGCCGGCAACGTGGGCACGGCGTCGGTGACCTACCAGGTCCGGTACGGCTACGGGAACACGTTGTTCCTCCAGCCGGTCAACGACACCGCGCACCAGACGGGTGTGTCGACCAGCGTCTTCAACGCCGGCCAGACCATCCCGATGAAGTTCCAGCTGAGGACTGCCGCGGGCGCGATCGTCCAGGCGAACAGCGCGCCGCAGTGGTTGACTCCGGTCAAGGGCTCGAGCACCGGTGCTGCGGTCAACGAGTCGGCCTTCACGGCGACCGCCTCTGCGGGCGGCAGCTACAGCTGGGACGGTACGCAGTACCAGTACAACTGGAAGACCGACAAGGCACAGGCCGGTTACTACTGGCGGGTGGGTGTGAGCCTCGACGACGGCCAGACCTACTACGTCAGCATCGGACTCCGCTGAGAGGCGGGAACAGACGGACGCGGGTGGCCCGATCGGGGCGGGGCACCCGCGTCCTTCCCGTTCAAGGACGTCGAGACTCTCGAGATCCTCTGCGGCTCAGTCGAGGTCGGCGTCGTCCACGGAAGCGAGGGGCAGCACCAGCCGGAAGGTCGCGCCGCCGCCGGCCGTCTCCACCACCTCGAGCGCGCCGCCGTGCGACCGCACGATCTGCGTGACGAGCGCCAGCCCGAGCCCGAACCGCCGCCCCGCCCCCTCGTCGGCCTTGGCCCGCGCGAACCGGCGCGTCAGCACCTCGAGGTCCTCGGGGTCGACGCCGGCCCCGTGGTCGACGACGTCGACGTGCGCGGAGCGGGCCTCCTCATCGGCCGACACGAGCACCTCGACCGAGGAGCCGGAGGTCGAGTGCGCCACGGCGTTGTCGACGAGGGCCAGGACCGCGCGCCGGAGGCTGGAGGACACACCGTCGACGACGACCGGCCGGCGCGCGGCCGACTCGGGCCAGCTCAGCCTCACCCCGGCCTCGGCCGCGTAGGGCTCGAGGGACCGGCCGACCTGCTCGGCCACGTGCACGAGGTTCACCGGCTCGCGCGTCGCCTCACCGGCGTCGAGCTGCGCGGACAGCAGCAGGTCGGACACGACGTCGCTCATGACCTTCGTGTCGTCGACGAGCTGGTCGACCTCCGGGAGGAGGTCGCCGCGACCCTGCGCGCGCAGGTGCCGCCGCAGCATCTGCGCCCGGATGCTGATGACGCTCAACGGGGTCCGCAGCTCGTGGCTCGCGTCGGCGATGAACTGCCGCTGCAGGTCGAGCGCGTCGGCCAGCGGGCGGACCGCCCGCCGACCGGCGAGCCACCCGGTCAGCGCCGACAGTGCCACGCCGAGCACGCCGGCCACCCCCATCGCCGTGAGGAGGCTGCGCTCCTGCGTCGCGTGCAGACGGATGTCGTAGACGGCGGCGAAGGTGTGGCCCTCGCGCTGGACCCCGGCGGCGGGCCAGTCGCGGCCGTCGGCCTCGACGGTGATCGTGAACGGCCGGTGCGGGGCCGCGCCGTTCGGGGTCGCGGCGTCCGACACCGTCGCCTCCGGCGCCGTGGCCTCCGGGTTCGTGCCGGCGACGCGCAGGGCCGCCACGGCCGCGTCGCGCACGGCGGGCGGCGTGCCGGTCGTCGTGCGCGTGCCGTCGGGCGCGAGCTCGACGAGCCAGATGCCGGGCGGTGCGTCGACGACGTCGTCGACCGTCGCGGCCGACGCGTCCACCTGGCGGCGGATGTCGGTGGCCTGCTGGCGGTCGAAGAGGAACCCGGCCCCGAGGATCGCGAGCAGCACGACGAGAGCCGTCGTCGCACCGACACGCAATGCGATGGAGCGCGCCGCGCGTCCGACCGGATCCCCCTGCGCCCCAGCAGGACCCGACACCGTGCCGCGAGTCACCGAGACCCCAGCCGGTAGCCGACGCCATGGACCGTCTCGACGACCCGCTTGCCGAGCTTGCGCCGCAGGTAGTGCACGTAGGTGTCGACGGCGCCGAGGGTGTCGGCGCGGTCGAAGGCGCGGTCGAGCAGCTCGTCGCGGGTGAACACCCGCGTCGGCCGCCGGGCGAACACCTCGAGCAGCGCCGCCTCGCGCCGGGACAGCACGACGTCCTCGCCCTCGCCGACGACCCGCTGCTCACCGACGACGAGGCGCCGCGACCCGACGGCCAGCTCGGTCGCGCCGCCGCCGAGGGGCCGGAGCAGCGCCCGCAGCCGGGCCAGCAGCTCGTCGACGTCGAACGGTTTGACGACGTAGTCCTGGGCCCCGGCGTCGAGGCCCTCGACCCGGTCGGCGACCGTACCGCGCGCCGTGAGGAACAGGACCGGGACCGCGAGCCCCTTGGTCCGCAGCCGCGACACGAGGTCGACGCCCTCGATGCCGGGCAGGCCCCGGTCCACGACGAGCACGTCCCACTCCCCCACGAGGCCCTGGTGCAGGCCGGCTTGGCCGTCGCGAACCGCCGTCACCGCGTAGCCCTCCTCGGTCAACAGCTGCTCGAGCATCGTCGACAGGTCGGCGTCGTCCTCGACGAGCAGCAGCCGCCGCCCGCCGCCCGCGCCGTCCGGCCCACTCGGCCCCGGGGGCAGCGGCGGCAGGGAGAGGCCACCGGGCAGGTCGTCGGACATGCGACCCACGATCATCTCCTCGTCTCATAACTTTCTGAGATCCGCCGTCGAGCATCGACTGCGTGAGCAACACCATGACATCCCGGAGCGAAACCCGCCCGCGCCCGAACGAGCGTGTCCGGCGGGCTCTGCGCAGCGGCGTCGAGTTCCGGCGCTGGCGCCACCGCGTCGCCGACCTGCTCGAGGCCTTCGCCATCGGCACGCTCATGCTCGTCGTGGCGCAGTTCCTCCTCGGCGGCGGCAGCCACGACCTGCTGTCCGGCGACGCCGGCTCGCGCCTCACGGCCGTCGGTCGCCTCACCGGCCTCGTCGCGATGGACCTCCTGCTCCTGCAGCTCGTCCTCGCCGCACGAGTGCCGTGGGTCGACCGCGTCTACGGCATGGACCGCGCGCTCATGGCGCACCGCATCCTCGGCCGGGTCACCGTCCCGCTCGTGCTCGTCCACGTCGGCACCATCGTCGTCGGCTCCGCCGTCGGCGACGGCCGCACGGGCGTCGTCGGCTGGCTGCGCGAGCTGCTGTCGATGGTCACCGGCGGCGGCGACCTGCTGCTCGCGGCCCTGTCGACGGCGGCGCTCGTCGCCATCGCCGTGACCTCGGTGCAGATCGCCCGACGCCGCATGTCCTACGAGTGGTGGCACGTCGTGCACCTGACCGCGTACGCCGCGGTCGTCCTGTCCATCCCGCACGAGCTGTCGCTCGGCTCCGACTTCACCGCATCGGCCTGGACGCGCGCCTACTGGTGGACGCTGTGGGTCGTCGTCGCGGCGAGCGTGCTCTGGTGGCGCCTCCTGCTGCCGGTCCTGCGCAGCGCCCGCCACGGCCTGCGCGTCACCGAGGTCGTCGAGGAGTCCGACGGCGTGTGGTCGGTCGTCATGCGCGGCCGCCACCTCGACCGCCTCCAGGTGCGCGCCGGGCAGTTCTTCAACTGGCGCTTCGTGACGCCGCGGCTGCTCCTCGCGGCCCACCCGTGGTCGCTGTCGGCCGCCCCGGACGGGCGCACCCTGCGCATCACGATCCGCGGCCTCGGTGACCACTCGTCAGCGATCGCCGACCTCCGACCCGGCACGTTCGTCCTCGTCGAGGGCCCCTACGGCGCCTTCACGACGCGGGCCCGGGTGCGGCGCAAGGTGCTACTGCTCGCCGCCGGCATCGGCGTCACCCCGGTGCGGGCCCTCCTCGAGGAGCTCGTCACCGAACGCCACGCGCTGCCCGGAGACGTCACGGTCGTCTACCGCGCGAACGACCCGAGCCAGCTGCCGCTGCACGACGAGCTCGAGGCGCTCGTCGAGCTCGCCGACCACCACCTGGCGACGCTCGTCGGGCCGCCGGTGCCGGGGTCCTCGCTGCCCGCGGGAATCGGCGGCAGTGGTTCCGACGCCCAGCGCCTGGCGCGACTCGTCCCCGACCTCGCCCAGCACGAGGTGTACCTCTGCGGGCCGCCGCAGTGGATGTCGCTCGTGCACAAGGCGGTCCACCGGGCCGGCGTGCCCGGCCCCCACATCCACGACGAGAGGTTCGGCTGGTGAGGAAGACGACATCGGTCATCGTCGGCGTCGCGAGCGCCACGGCCATCGGAGCGTCCTGGGCCGCGGGCCTGGCGCCGAAGCACGACGCCGTGGGTGGCGCCACGCTCTCCGCGCCACCGGCGTCGACGACCCGGTCGACGGGCGACGCGTCCCGCGCGTCGGGTGCCGCCCGCACGTCCGCCGCTCCCCCTCCGCACACGAAGAGCGCGTCGAAGAGCACGTCCAAGAGCGGGGCAGGCAGCACGCCCAAGCCGGCGGCCCCGAAGCCGCGCACCGTCGACGGCGGCGTCGCGAGCACCCAGTACGGCAACGTGCAGGTGTCGATCACCGTGACCGGCTCGAACATCACCGACGTCACGGCGCTGCACCTCACCGACAGCTCGGGACACTCGGCCCGGATCAGCGCCTACGCCGCTCCGATCCTGCGCAAGGAGGCCCTCGCGAAACAGTCGGCGCAGATCGACATGGTCAGCGGGGCGACGTACACGAGCGAGGCCTACCAGCAGAGCCTCCAGTCGGCGATCGACGCCGCGCACATCTGAGGGCGCCCGACGCTCTCGTACCCACGCGTCGGCCGACGCGCGACCCCTCTCCCGCCGGCCGACGCCCCACGGACGCGGCCCGTCACCTCCCCCTGTGGGTGGCGGGCCGCTCGTGCGGGTCGCACGTCGACGCGGGCTTGGCGCGAACCGTGCCTGCGGCGCCCGTCGAGGTGTCATGATGCGCTCGCACCACCACGTCTCACAGGGGATCCTTCATGCCACGTCGCCGTCCGCTCGCTGCGGCCCTGACGCTTGCGCTCGTCGCGCCCGTCTCGGCCCTGACTGCGTCCGTCGCCACCGCGGCGCCCGCCCACTCCGCGTCCGCCCACTCCGCGTCCGCGCACCCGTGGTCCACGACCACCGGTGTCGCCGCGTCGGCGAGCACCGCGCCCGGGGCATCGTCGCTCGGGGCCAAGCGGCTCCCGCGCCCGACGCCGGCCAAAGGAGCGGGCCGCGCCCACGACCCGCACACGGTGCTGGTCCGCTTCAAGGGCACCGCCGGGTCGGGCACCCGCGACCGCGCCGTGAAGCGTCGCGGCGCCAGCCTGGGCCGGACGCTGCCCGGCACGTCGTTCGTCACCGTGCACACCTCGGGCGCGGCCGACGAGCTGGCCAGCCGCCTGGCCACCGACCCGTCCGTGGCCGAGGTAAGCCTCGACTACGTCCGTGAGGCCTCGGCAACGCCGAACGACCCCGGCTACACCTACGGCGACCAGGACTACCTCAAGACGGTCCGCCTGCCCGGGGCCTGGGACCGGTCCAAGGGCTCGCTGGGCACCGTCGTCGCCGTCCTCGACAGCGGCGTCAACGGCCGCCACCCCGACCTCACCGGCCGCACCGTGGCCGGCTGGAACGCCGTCAGCAACGTCGGCATCGCAGCCGGTGCGGCGAGCGACGACTACGGCCACGGCAGCATGGTGGCGGGCATCATCGCCGCGGAGACGAACAACGGCGAGGGCATCGCCGGGGTCGCCTGGAACGCCCGCGTCATGCCGGTCAAGGTGCTCAACTCGCGGGGGCAGGGCACCGACTCCGACGTCATCGAGGGCATCAACTGGGCGGTCGGTCACGGCGCCCGCATCATCAACCTCTCGCTCGGCGGCAGCACCGACAACCCGGCCCTGCACACCGCCATCAGGAGCGCCGTGGCCAAGGGCGCGGTCGTCGTCGTCGCCGCGGGCAACACCGGCGACGACGCGCCGCAGTACCCCGCCGCCTACAGCGAGGTCATCGCCGTCGGCGCCACCGACAACACGGGCGCGCTCACCGACTTCAGCACGCACGGCTCGTGGGTCGACCTCGCGGCTCCCGGGTGGGCGATCACCTCGACCGGCCGGCCCGACTCCCAGGGCAACCTGTACTACGTCGGCGACGGCACGTCGTTCTCCGCGCCGATCGTGTCCGGCGTCGTGGCGCTGATGCGCGCGAAGACGCCGTCGATGACCCCGGCCCAGGTGCTGGCCCGGCTCCGGGCCACGGCCCGCGACGCCGGTCCCCGCGGCATCGACCCCTACTACGGGGCGGGCCTGCTCGACGCGACCAACGCCCTCGGCGGCGGCTACGCGGCCGACCTCCCCCTGCCCGGGGCAGGCGCGAACGAGCCCGACGACACCCCGACCAGGGCCGTGGGATTCGAGACGAGCGGAACCAGCCACGGCAGCATCGGCATCGAGGGCGACCTCGACTGGAGGCGGTACGACTTCCCGAGCCGGCGCACCGTGACCTTCACCGTGGCGCCGCCGTACTACGACGCGAGCGTCCCGCAGAACGTCGACCCCGTCCTCGCCGTCTACGACGAGAACCTCAGGCTCATCGCCCAGGTCGACCAGAAGGCGGAGGGGCAGCCCGAGACCGTCACCGTCCGGGTGCCGGGAACGACGTACCTCACGGTCCGCAACGCCAACGGCTCGCGGGTCGGCGACCCGCGCTACTACTCGGTCACCGTCGAGCAGGGCGCCGCCGGCGTCCTCAACCCAGGTGCCGCGTTCGCCACCTCCACCTCGTACGGGCCCCTCGCCTACGGCGACGTGACCGGCGACGGCAGGGGTGACGTCGTCGCCGGCGTCGCCACGAGCCCGGCGACGAGCCAGCTCGACGTCATGGCCCAGGCGTCCATCGGTGGGCTCACGGCGCCGGTCCACTACGCCACCTCGGAGGGCTCGCTCGTGCGCAACGTCGCCACGGGCGACGTCGACGGCGACGGGCTGCGCGACGTCGTCGTGTCGACGGCCGTGGGCATCCAGGTGTTCCGTCAGACCGCAGGGCACGTGCTCGCAGCGCCGGTCGTCGTGCCCGACACCGCCGACACGACCTTCGTCGCCGCGGCCGACCTCGACGGCGACGGCCGCGCGGACCTCGTCAGCACCACCGCCACGGAGGCGAGCACGGAGGTCAGCGTCCTGCACCCCCAGCCGAACGGCTCATGGACGCGTGAGCTGCTCGACACCACCGACGGCTCGGTACGCCGGGGAACCGTCGTCATCGGCGACCTCGACGGGGACGCCCGCCCGGACGTCGCCGTGAACCAGTTCGGCTCGGTCCTCGTGCTGCACCAGCGCGCCGGAGGATGGGAGGCCACCACGCACTCCCTTCCCACCGACACGGGCGCCAGCGGCATCGTCATCGCCGACGTCAACGGCGACGGCCGGCTCGACCTCGCCACCGCCGGCGGGGGCAACCGCCCCTCGAGCCGTCTCGTCGTGTGGCGACAGCAGGCCGACGGCACACTCCCCGCGGCACCGACGAGTACCGAGATCCCCGACATCCCGGCCTCCCTCGCGGCCGCCGACCTCACGGGCGACGGGCGGACCGACCTCGTCGCCACCCACAGCGGCTTCGCCACCGTCAGCGTGCTGGAGCAGCGCTCCGACGGCACGCTGCGCCCGGCGAGCGGCAGCTTCACCTCCTACATCTCCCACTACGACCCCACCGCGCTGGCGGTCGGCGACGTCACCGGAGACGGGCGGGTCGATGCCGTGGTCGCGCCGAACACCGGCGTCGAGGTGCTGTCGAACGCCGGCGGCCTGACCCCCACCGTGGCACCCCAGTTCGTCCGCAGCACGTGGCCGGCCGACTTCGGCAGCGGCCTGCCGGTCACGACGACGCCGACGGTGACCTTCGTGCGCGACGTCGTCGGCTCGACGGTCACCGCCTCGACCGTCCGGCTCGTCAACGGCCGCACCGGCGCGGCCGTCCCGGCCACCGTCACCTACGACGCCGCCAGGCGCACCGCGACGGTCAAGCCCTCGACGCCGCTCTACGACTGGGCGCCCTACCGGCTCACCGTCTCCGGTGTGAAGGACACGACGGGCGCGTCGATGACGACGGCGTACTCGAGCACGTTCCGCACCACCGACCTCGCCCCGGCGGCGGTCGGTGCGTTCCGGGCCACCGGCGCCCTGCGCGCCGCGACCCTGACGTGGACCGCGCCGCACGCCAACGACATCGACCGCTTCATCGTCCGGATGGCCCCCAGCTCGACCCCGCCGTCGAGCGTCACGGCCGGTACGAGCGCCTACTCCGGCACCGCGACCAGGGCGACCGTCTCCCTCGCCCAGGGAACGACGTACAGCTTCCGCATCTGGGCCCGCGACCGCACCGGCCACTACAGCCCGTCCTCGTGGGGCCGGCTCGTCGGGACGGTGGAGTCGATGACCTCGAACGTCACCTCGGTACGCAAGGGCTACCCGGTGACCCTGAGCGGCAGGATCGTGCGCAAGGACACCGGCAAGGCCGTCGCGGGCGCCACGATGCAGCTCTACTGGCGCCGCGTGGGCAGCGCGACGTGGACCCTCACGGCGGTACGCACCTCGAGCTCGACGGGCACCTTCTCCTACGCCCACAAGCCGGGCGCGTCGGTCGACTACATGTGGGTCTACCGCGGTTCGTCGGCCCTCGTCGGGTCGAGCAGCGCGCTGCGCCGGGTCACCGTCCGCTGACGCGGGCCCCGGGCGTCGTCCGCAGGCCGTTCAGGCCCAGCGGTAGCGGCGCTCGGGGCGGCCGGTCGCGCCGTAGCGCAGCGACACCTCGGCCTGCCCGCTCGACGCGAAGTGCTCGAGGTAGCGTCGGGCGCTGACCCGTGAGATCCCCACGGCCTCAGCGCATTCCGTCGCCGAGAGCGTGTCACCCGCGTCGCGGAGGGCGAGGGCCACGGCCTCGGCGGTCTCGGCGCTCAGGCCCTTGGGCAGCGGCGCCGCCGGACGCGTCCCGCCCGGCCCCGACGTGAACGCCGCGTCGATCCGCGCCTGGGTCAGGTCGTCGTCGGCGAGGCCGCGCGCCCGTTCCGAGGCGTACGTCTGGAGCCGCTGCTCGAGGTCGGGGAACGCGAACGGCTTGAGCAGGTAGCCGACGACACCCTCGCGCACCGCACGGCGCACGGCGTCGGCCTCCTTGGCCGCGGTGATGACGAGCACGTCGCACGTCGCGCCCGCCGCCCGCATCCGCGTCACGAGGTCGAGGCCGAACGCGTCGGGCAGGTAGAGGTCGAGCAGGACGAGGTCGGGCGCGAGCTCGCCGACGAGCTCGAGGGCCTCGTCGCCGGACCGGGCGTTGCCGACGACCTCGAACCCCTCGACCCGCTCGACGAACCCGCGGTGGATCCGGGCCACCATGAAGTCGTCGTCGACGACGAGCACGCTGATCATCGCTTCTCCTCGACCTGCGGCACCCCGGCCTCGACGGTGAGGCGGGCGACGAACCGGGCGCCGTCCGGGGTGTTCTCGACGTCGACCTCGCCGCCCCGACGCTGGCAGATCAGACGCGTCAGCGCCAGTCCGATGCCGCGCTCGCCGGCCTGCGCGGCCTTCGTCGTGAACCCGTGCGTGAACACCTCGGTGACCACCTCGGGCGCGACGCCGGGACCCGAGTCGACGACGCTGACCTCGACGACCGAAGCGTCCTGGCGGATCGTCAGCTCGACCCAGCGATCCGGGCCGGCCGCGGTGGCGGCGGCGTCGATGGCGTTGTCGACGAGGTTGCCGACGACGGCCGACACGTCGGCGGAGTCGCGCTGGGCGAGGCGCCCGAGGGAGGTCTCGTCGGACACCCGCAGCTCGACCCGGCGCTCCGTGGCCTGGGCGGCCTTGGCCATGAGCAGGGCCGCGATGGCGGTGTCGCGGACGCGGCGCGACACGGCGACGTCGAGCTCGGCCCGGTGCTCGCTCACCGAGTCGACGAAGCCGACGACCTCGTCGTACTCGCCGAGCTGGATGAGGCCGGAGATGGTGTGCAGCTGGTTGGCGAACTCGTGCGCCTGCGCGCGGAGCAGCTCGGTGGTGCTGCGGAACGACCCGAGCTCGCGCTCGAGGTCGGCCAGCTCGGTCCGGTCGCGCAGCGTCGTCACCGACCCGAGCGGCCGCCCGTCCTTGCTCACCTCCATGCGGTTCATGACGAGGACGCGGCCGCGGCGCAGCACCACCTGGTCGCGCGGCACGGCGGGGCCCGACGCGTCGCCGGGCGCGTCGGACGCCTCGGACGCCTCGTCACCCGCGACATCGGACGTGCGGGACGCGGCCGGCGCGTCCGGCCCGTCGGACGCCTCGGCGTCGGCGACCCCACGCAGCACGTCCCGCAGCCGCGGGCCGATCGGCAGGTCGTCGAGGCGCATCCCGACGGCGTGCTCCGGAAGGTCGAGCAGGCGCTGGGCGACGTTGTTCACCAACGTGATCCGCTCGTTCGTGTCGAGCGCGACGACCCCCTCGGCGAGGCCGAACAGCATCGCCTCGCGGCTCTCGGCCAGGCCCGTGATCTCGGCCGGCTCGAGCCCGAGCGTCTGGCGCTTGATGCGGCGGGCCAGCAGCCACGACCCGAGCCCGCCGACGACGAACGCGATGCCGAGATAGGTCGGCAGGTAGGCCGACGCGCCCTGCAGCCGGTCGAGCGCCGAGGGCATGTGCTCGGCGATCATCACCGTGCCCAGCTGCGTCCCCACCGGTAGCTGGGGCTCCTTGACCGACGGGTCGGGCACCGACAGCAGCGGGCTCTGCGCCACGAGCATCCGTTCGCCGCCGAGCTCCATGACCCCGGTCCAGCTCGCCCCGTTCGCCACGGCCGGCGAGCCGATCGGCAGTGGGGAGCGCTCGAGCGTCGGGTCGGAGGACACCCGCACCATCTCGTCGGCGTCGGCCACGCTCATCGAGGTGACGTTGTACTGGGTGACGATCGACTGCACGAGGTTGGGCAGCACGTTGGGCACGCCGCCGGGAGCCATCTCGGTGCGCACGATCGGCGTGCTCGCCAGCTGCTCGGCGATGGCCGAGACGCGCCGGCCCTCCGTGCGCGTGAAGGTCGCGTCGGACTGCGACAGCGAGACGAGTCCGACCGCCACGAGGACGCCGACGAGAATGAGCATCTGCACCGCGAACAGCTGCCCCGTGAGGGTCAGCCGACCGAACCATCGGCGCGTGCTCTGCTTGACCACAACGAACTCAACCTTCATTGGTGACACAACGGCGACACCCGTCCGGGACGCGGGCACGATCATGCCGTTCCAGCCCAAGATCGCGAAAGAGATCTCAACGATGAGCACTCACCTCACTGCCCGTCCCGGCACGTCCGGCACCCGCAGCACCCGCAGCACCGGCCGCCGACGCGTCGGCGCCCTCGTGGCCCTGGCCGCCGTCGGGGCCCTGGCCCTCTCGGCCTGCGGCGCGACCGCCAAGAAGGGCGACGCGTCCACCGGCGGCGCAGCCGGCCCCGCGTCAGGCCTGCAGATCATGGTCCCCAACAGCCCCGGCGGCGGTTACGACACGACGGCCCGCACCGTGGCCCAGGTCATGGAGAACCAGAAGATCACCAGCTCCATCCAGGTCTTCAACCTGCCGGGCGCCGGCGGCACCGTGGGCCTGCAGCGCGTCGTCAACGAGAAGGGCAACGGCAAGCTGGCCATGCAGATGGGCCTCGGCGTCGTCGGCGCGGCCTACACGCAGAAGTCGAAGGCCAACCTCTCCGACACGACGCCGATCGCCAAGCTCATCGAGGAGGCCGGCGCCATCGTCGTCTCCAAGGACTCGCCGTACAAGGACCTCAAGAGCCTCGTCGAGGCCTGGAAGAAGGACCCGTCGAAGGTCAACGTCGGCGGCGGCTCCAGCCCGGGCGGCCCCGACCACCTCCTGCCGATGCAGCTGGCCAAGGCTGCCGGCATCGACCCGAAGGCGGTCTCCTACATCTCCTACGACGGTGGCGGCGAGCTGCTCCCGGCCATCCTCGGCAACAAGATCGCCTTCGGCGCCAGCGGCTTCGGCGAGTTCCTCGAGCAGGTCAAGTCCGGCTCCGTCCGCGTCCTCGCCGTGACGAGCGACAAGCGCATCGACGCCCTGCCCGACGTGCCGACCGTCAAGGAGTCGGGCATCGACTTCACCTTCACCAACTGGCGCGGCATCGTCGCCCCGCCGGAGATCTCGGCCGCCGACAAGCAGGTCTGGGTCGACGCGCTGACGAAGATGCACGGCTCGGACGCCTGGAAGGCCGAGCTGGAGAAGCGCGGCTGGACCGACGCCTTCGAGACCGGTGACCAGTTCGGCACCTTCCTCAAGGCCCAGGACCAGGACGTCGCCGACATCCTCACCGGCCTCGGGCTGACGAGCTGACGATGACCGACACGACCTCCGACCGCACCGGCACCCAGGCCGAGGGGAAGGACGTCGCGAAGCAGGGCGGGGACCGCGCACAGTACGGAATGTGCGCGGCCCTCGCCGGGCTCGGCGTCCTCCTGCTGGTCAACGCGGCCCAGCTCGCCCCCGTCGAGAGCACCAACGACTCGCTCGGCCCCAAGGTGGTCCCCACCGTCCTGGGGGTCCTCCTGCTCATCGTCTCGGTCCTCTACGCCGTCGACATCCACCGTGGTGGTGTCGGCGCCGCCGACGAGGGCGAGGACGTCGACCTCGGCGCCAAGGCCGACTGGAAGACCGTCGGCCTGCTCGTCGTCGTCTTCGGCGTGAGTGCCGCCCTCATGGAGCCGCTCGGCTGGGTCATCGCCGGCACGCTCCTCTTCTCCGGCTCGGCCTTCGCGCTCGGCAACCGGCACCTCGTCCGCGGGCTGCTCGCCGGGATCGCGATCTCGCTGGCCACCTTCTACGCGTTCGCCATCGGGCTCGGCGTCAACCTGCCCGCCGGCATCCTCCAAGGAATCCTCTGATGGACAACCTCAACCACCTCATCGAGGGGTTCGGCCACGTCATGACGCCGCTGAACCTGCTCTTCGCCTTCATCGGCGTCGTCGTCGGCACGGCCGTGGGCGTGCTCCCCGGCATCGGGCCGGCCATGACCGTCGCGCTGCTGCTGCCGATCACGTTCTCGCTCGACACGACCCAGGCCCTCATCATGTTCGCCGGCATCTTCTACGGCGGCATGTACGGCGGGTCCACCACCTCGATCCTGCTCAACACCCCGGGTGAGTCCTCCTCGGTGGTCACGGCGCTCGAGGGCAACAAGATGGCCAAGGTCGGACGCGCCGCGCAGGCCCTCGCGACGGCGGCCATCGGCTCGTTCGTCGCCGGCACCATCGCCACGGCCCTGCTCGTGCTCGTCATGCCGCAGGTCGTCGCGTTCGCCATCCAGCTCGGCTCGCCCGAGTACTTCGCCATCATCCTGCTCGCGTTCGTCGGCGCCAGCATGGTGCTCGGGTCCTCGCGGCTGCGCGGCTTCGCGGCGCTGCTCGTCGGCCTGTCCATCGGCATCATCGGCATCGACAAGGTCACCGGTCAGCAGCGGATGACCTTCGGCATCCCGCAGCTGGCCGACGGCGTCGACATCGTCGTGGTGGCCGTCGGCCTCTTCGCCGTGGGCGAGGCCCTCTGGGTCGCGGCACACCTGCGGCGCAAGGCTGCCCACGTCATCCCCGTCGGACAGCCGTGGATGGGCCGCGACGACTGGAAGCGCTCGTGGAAGCCGTGGCTGCGCGGCACCGCCCTCGGGTTCCCCTTCGGCGCCATCCCCGCCGGCGGCGCCGAGGTGCCGACCTTCCTGTCCTACGTCGCCGAGCGCAAGCTGACCAAGCACCCCGAGGAGTTCGGCCACGGCGCCATCGAGGGCGTCGCCGGACCCGAGGCCGCCAACAACGCCTCCGCCGCCGGCACCCTCGTGCCACTGCTCGCCATCGGCCTGCCCACCAACGCGACCGCCGCGATCATCCTCACCTTCCTGCAGGGGCGCGGCCTGGAGCCGGGACCGCTGCTCATCGAGAAGCAGCCGGCGCTCGTGTGGACGCTCGTCGCGAGCCTCTTCATCGGCAACACGCTGCTGCTGCTGCTCAACCTGCCCATGGCGCCGCTGTGGGCCAAGCTGCTGCAGATCCCGCGGCCCTACCTCTACGCCGGCATCCTCTTCTTCGCGACGATGGGTGCGTGGGCGGTCAACGGCCAGGCCTTCGACCTCTACCTGCTGCTCGGCATCGGCCTCGTCGGGTTCGTGATCCGCCGCTTCGGCTTCCCGGTGCTGCCGCTCATCATCGGCGTCATCCTCGCGCCGATCGCCGAGCTGCACCTTCGGCGCTCGCTGCAGCTGTCGCACGGCGAGATCAGCGGTCTGCTCGGCGGTCCGGTGGCCTGGGTCTGCTACGGCATCATCGTCGTGGCCATCCTGTGGCCGCTCATCTCCAAGGTCATCCGCGCGGCGCGGGGTGGCAAGGGTGGCCCCGGTTCGGGCCTGCTCGCCGAGGTGCGCGAGGAGGTGACGGCATGACGATCCTCGTCGGCTACATCCCGACGCCGCAGGGCGAGGCCGCGCTGGCCGCCGCCACGGCCGAGGCCCGGGCCCACGGCGAGCGCGTCCTCGTCGTCAACATGTCCCGCGACGACAAGCTCGTCGACGCGCACCGCGCCGAGGGCAGCGACCTCACCCGCCTCGACGAAGACCTCGCCGAGTCCGGCGTCGAGCACGAGGTGCGCCGCGTCGAGCACGGCACCGACCCGGCCGACGCGATCCTCGGGATCATCGACGCCGAGGCGCCGCGGATGCTCGTCATCGGCATCCGCCACCGCTCCCCCGTCGGCAAGCTGCTCCTCGGGTCGACCGCCCAGCGGCTCCTGCTCGACGCGGGGTGCCCGGTGCTCGCGGTCAAGGCCGACTGACGCCCGGCGGAGTCCACATCGAAGCACGAGAAAGTGCCCACTCGACCAGACCAGCGGAGGGACACGTCCCCTCCACCGTCGAGTGGGCACTTTCTCGTCCCCTCTCACGGTCGAGTGGGCACTTTCTCGTCCCCTCTCACGGTCGAGTGGGCACTTTCTCGTCCCCTCTCAGGGTCGAGTGGGCACTTTCTCGCGACGTTCGGCTCAGGCGGGGGTGCGGCAGACCTGGACGCGGCGGGCCACCTCGCGGAACCCGGCCCGCCGGTAGAGGCCGATGGCCGGGCCGCCGTCCTCGGCGACGATGACGAGCCGCTCCACCTCCGGGTCGGTGAAGGCCCACTCCCCCGCAGCGCGCACCAGCGCGCCCGCGATGCCCCGGCGTCGGTAGGCCGCGAGGGTCATGACGTCCTGGTACCGGGCCAGCCGGCCGAGGCGCACGATGCCGAGCGAGGCCACGAGCGTCGCCCCGTCGAAGGCGCCGAACCAACGCCCGCGGCCCGAGTCGACGAGGCCACGCTGCGAGGCCGCCCGGCGCAGCTCGAACAGGTGCCGCTCGTCGCTGCCCTCGGCCGGGGCGTCGCTCGCCCCGACCGACGCCGACTGCTCCCAGTCGTCGTCCGTCACGAGCGGACGCACGTCGATCCCCTCCGGTGCCGGCGCCTCGGCGGGCACCGTGTCGGCCACGAGGTCGACGTCGACCTCGACCTCGAACCCCTTTGCCTCCCAAGCGGAGTGGTCGCCCCGCGGGTCGGCGAACGAGACGGCCCGGTGGCGCGCCTTCGGGTGCTCGGCCTCGAAGCGCGCGATGACCCGGTCGACGCCCGTGGCCGGCACGTCGGCCGGCAGCAGCAGGAAGTTGCCCCAGTAGTAGGCCGGGTTGGTCGGCGTCCGCACGACGACGAGGTCGCCGTGGTCGACCACCTGCGAGCCCTGCAGCTCGAGCAGGGCGAGGTCGGTGCGCAGCCCGGGGGCATCGACGATCATCCTCCGATGGTGCCTCACCACCAGCCCTGTCGGCGGGCCCATCGCAGCAACCAGAGACTCATCGCGACCATGACCGCCAGCACGAGGAGCAGGTGCGGCACGTCGGTGCCGTCGTTGCCGATGAGGTTCATGCCGTAGATGCTCGCGATCGCGGTGATCGGCAGGGTGATCGCGGCGATGACGGCGAGGCGCTCCATCGCGACGGTCATCTTCGTGGTGACGCGGGTCTGGTAGAGGTCGATGACCCCGACGAGGAAGCCCATCTCGCCGTCGCCGAGGTTGCGGACCCGCTCGAACTGGTCGGCGAGGTCACGGGCGTAGCGGCGCGCCTCGCCCGGCACGAACCGGTCGAGCGACTGGATCCGGGACTGGATGTCGTACCCCTGGGCGGCCATGGTGCGCGCCGTGCTCAGCTCGTGCCGCAGGAGGAACAGCTGCTCGAGCAGGCCCTCGGGGCGGCGGAAGTCGGGCGCCATGACCTCGGCCTCGAGCGCCGGCAGCCGCGCCGCGACCTCGCGCACCGCGGCGCTCTGGCGCCGGGCGATCGCCGAGTTCACCGTGTACGCCAGCTCGTACGGGTTGTCGGGCGCGAGCCGGCCGGCCTCGATGCGGGCCCGCACCGCCCGCGTCTCGGCCGTGGCGTCCTCGAGCGTCACGACCGGGTTGCGGGGGCCGTGCACCGTGACGAGGTACCGCTCGCCGATGACCTCGTCGAGCTCGAGCACGTGCACGTGCCCGCCCTCGCCGGTGAGCGGCGCGTGGAGGATGACGAACAGGTGTCGTTCGTAGGCGTGCACCGTCGGCACGAAGTTCCTCTCGGCACAGGCCTGCCGGACCAGAGGGTGGGCGCGCAACGGACCGGCGAGGAGCGCCTCGGCGTCGTCGTCGTAGTCGGGCACGTCGACCCACACGAACCCGTCGGTCCGGGCGAGCAACGACTCGAGCTCGCCCGGTGCGTGGTCGGTGATCCCGTCGGCGCTGACGAACGACACCTGCATGGCAACAACTCTGACACCGCCCGCCGCGTCGCGGGCGCAGTCGCGGGGGCAGTCGCGGACGTGGCCGGTCAGCCGCCGCTGACGCAGGCCCCCGTGCCCACGGCTCGCTGGGCCGAGGCGGCCTCGTCGAGGACGGGCTTGGCCTCGGCGAGGGTCAGCGCGTAACCGGTCGAGTCGTCCTCGAGCGACTTGGCGAAGATGACCCCGACGACGCGGCCCTGCGTGTCGAGCAGCGGACCGCCGGAGTTGCCCGGCTGCACCGTCGTGGCCAGCGAGTAGATCTCGCGGACGACGCGGTCCTGGCCGTAGATGTCGAACCCGCGGGCGTCGAGGATGCCACGGACACGGGCCGACACGACGCGGTACGGGCCGTCGAGCGGGAAGCCCGGCACCGCCGCCGAGTCGCCTCGGGCGATGTCGGAGCCGAGCGTCAGGGCCGGCAGGTCGAGGGCCTCGACGTCGAGCACCGCGAGGTCGCGCTCGGGGTCGAACACGACGACCTGCGCGGTGAGCGTCCGGCCGCCGGCCTCGACGTGCACCTCCGACGCCCCCGCGACGACGTGCGCGTTGGTGACGATGCGGTTGTCGCGCAGCACCCACCCGGTGCCCTCCTGGCCGCGCTGGCACTGCTGCGACTGCGTCAGCACCTTGACCACCGACCGGCCCGCGGCGCGGATCGGCTCGGACCGCGCGACCGACGCGTCGGGCGCCGGCACCGGAGTGATCGGCTCGGGCGCGAGGGACCCGAAGACCTGCGGGAAGCCCTGGGCCGAGAGGAACCCGCGGAACCCGCTGAAGATGCGGCCGGCGTCCTCGGGCACGACGGTGTTGACGACGCGCAGCACCTTGGAGTCGGCCATGGCCCGGGCGAGCGCCGGGTTGCCGGCCGTGCGCAGCGTGCCGCCGATGAACCACACGATGAGGCTGGCCGCGACGAGCACGACGACTCCGCCGAGCACCGAGTCGACCCGGCGGAACGGCGTCTGCCCGACCTTGGCCCGGATGCGGTTGCCGAGGAGGCTGCCGAGGAACTGCCCCAGCCAGCCGAAGCCGACCACCCCGACGACGAGCGCGATGACCCGGCTGCGGGTGCTTCCCGAGACGGCGTCCCAGTGCGCGAGGAGGTCGGGCAGCTGCCACACGGCGAGCATCGCGAAGAGGAAGAACCCGACGAGCGAGGCGACGCTCTGGATGAGCCCCTGCCGGTAGCCGGAGACGGCGTAGGCGATGAGGAGCAGACCGAGGGCGATGTCGAGCACGACGCTGCCGGTCATCCGCGCCCCCTTCCGACGTAGCGGTCCGGCAGCGGCCGGTGCACCGACGCGTCCCAGGGCTGCTCGAGCCCCGCGAGGTCGAGGACCCGGCCGAGCAGGCCGGCGGTGAAGCCCCAGAGGAGCAGGTCGTCGAGGCCGAAGCCCGGACCGACGTACCCGGACGGGTGGGTGACGGAGAAGCGGGTGGCCGGCGCGACGAGGTGCGACACCGGGACCGACAGCACGTCGTGCACCTCGTTGGGGTCGCGGACCGACAGCGTCGACGGGCGTGCCCACCAGCCGAGCACCGGCGTCACGACGAACCCGGAGAACGGGATGAACAGCGACGGCAGGGTCGCGACGACGTCGACGCCGGACGGGTCGAGGCCGGTCTCCTCCTGCGCCTCGCGCAGGGCGGTCGCGACGTCGTCGGCGTCCTCGGGGTCGCGGGCCCCGCCGGGGAAGGCGATCTGCGCCGGGTGCGAGCGCATGTCGTGCGAGCGCTCGAGCAGGACGACGTGCGTGTCGTCGTGCGCCGACGCGTCGAGTGCAGGGGACGCGTCGGTGGTGGCGAGCGCGGCGGGCGGGGGCCCGAAGAGGATGAGGACGGCGGACTCGCGGCCGCCCTCGTCCGGGGGCACGAACAGCGAGAAGTCCTCGGCCTCCACGGTGCCGAGCCGGTCGACCAGACGGTCGACCCACGGCGGACGCGGGAGCCCGCCCGCGGGCAGGGGCGCGGGCTCGATCGTCCCCGTCCGGCCGGCGTAGGCGATGCCGCTGGCGACCTGCGTCACGCGCTCTCCTGCCCGGTGGCCTCGGCCGCCTGGGCGGCAGCGGCGGCGCGGGCCGCCTCCTCGAGCGCCTTGGGCGCCAGCTCGTACTTGAGCAGCTTCGCGGCCTTGTCGGGGTCGGTCTCGCCGACGCCGTAGCTCGGGCACCAGCGCGCCACCGGGCACGCGCCGCACGCCGGACGCTTGGCGTGGCAGGTGCGCCGGCCGTGGAAGATGACGACGTGGCTGAGCATCGTCCAGTCGCGCCGCATGAAGAGGCGCCCGACCTCGTGCTCGACCTTGACCGGGTCCTCCTCCTCGGTCCAGCCGAAGCGGCGCACGAGGCGGCCGAAGTGGGTGTCGACGGTGATGCCCGGCACGTCGAAGGCGTTGCCGAGCACGACGTTCGCCGTCTTGCGCCCGACGCCGGGCAGCGTCACGAGGTCCTTGAGGCGACCGGGCACCTCACCGTCGAAGTTCTCGACAAGGGCGATGCCGAGCTTGATGAGGGCGTCGGCCTTGTTCCGGTAGAAACCGGTGGGCTGGATGATCGTCTCGAGCTCGGTGCGGTCGGCCGCGGCGTAGTCGGCGGCGGTGCGGTACTTCGCGAAGACGATCGGGGTGACCTTGTTCACGCCGACGTCGGTGGTCTGCGCCGACAGGATCGTCGCGACGAGCAGCTCGAGGGGCGTCGTGAAGTCGAGCTCGCAGTGCGCGTACGGGTAGCGCTCGTGCAGTGAGCGGTACATCTTTCGCGCCCGTCGCGTGCGGGCGACGGGCGTCTCGTCGGCGGTCACGACGGCTCGGGGGGACACGCAGCACACTGTATGCCGCGAGGCTGGGTCGCGCCGCCCGCGTCGACGCCTCGACGCGCCCTGCGCGCCAGCGTCCCGACCGCCCGGCGGGTGCGGGGGCGACATGGCACACTGACCCCGTGGATCTCGACGTGGTGAAGCGCGCGCCCCTCTTCAAGGCTCTCGACGAGGAGGCCTCCTCGGCCCTGCAGTCGCAGATGAGCCGCACCCACATGGAGCGCGGCGACGTGCTCTTCCACGAGGGCGACCGGGGCGACACGCTCTACGTCATCGCCGAGGGCAAGATCAAGCTCGGTCGCACGAGCCCCGACGGCCGCGAGAACCTCGTGGCGATCCTCGGCCCCGGCGAGATGTTCGGTGAGCTCAGCCTCTTCGACCCCGGGCCGCGCACCATGACGGCCACCGCCGTCGCCGAGACCCAGCTGCTCGGGCTCGGCAACGAGTCGCTGACCGGCCTGCTATCCGGGCGCCCCGAGGTGTCCAAGGCCCTGCTGGCCGCGCTGGCCCAGCGCCTGCGCCGCACCAACGCCCACCTGGCCGACCTCGTCTTCACCGACGTTCCCGGACGCGTCGCCAAGGCCCTGCTCGACCTCTCCGAGCGCTTCGGCCGGCCCGTCGAGGGCGGCATCATGGTGAGCCACGACCTCACCCAGGAGGAGCTGGCCCAGCTCGTCGGGGCGTCCCGCGAGACGGTCAACAAGGCCCTCGCCGACTTCGCGACGCGCGGCTGGCTGCGCCTCGAGGCCCGCGCGGTCCTGCTCCAGGACGTCGAGCGCCTCAAGCGCCGCGCCCGCTGACTGGCAGCACCGCCGGAACCATCGCGCGGCCGGAGCAACCTTTCCGGGACCTGCGCCGTCTTGACGGATGAGGGTGCCCCGCGCCGCGGGGCACCCTCACCAGTCGTCCGACCGGCGAGAGGCCACCCGATGAGCCGTACCAAGTACCACCCGACCGACGTCCTCCCCGGCCGTGGCGCCGGGGCCGGTGTCGGGGTCGCCGCATTCGCCGGGATGCTGTACGGCATCGCGTTCACCGTCGTGCGGTTCGGGCAGACGGGCGCCACCCCTGACGACGCACCCACGGGGGTCGGGCTCGCCCTGACCCTCGGCGTCGCCGCATGGATCGCTGCAACGCCTCTCTCGGCCGTGGTCGGGGCGTCGCTGCGTCGGGCCCCGCGTCCGGCGCTCGTCGCGGGCTACACCGTGGCCGGCGGGCTCAGCCTCGTGCTGTTGCCGAGCTTCTTCTCCGTGTTCCCTGGTGTCATCGAGCCCGCCGTGCTCGTGGTGAGTGCCGCGTGCGCCGTCGGGGCGTCGCTGCTCAGCGCCCTGGCGCTGACCTGGCCGCGCCGCCGGAGACCGACCCGGTCGATGCGCCCCGGCGCCACGGTTGACCCGGCCCAGGTGCCCGCCCAGCAGGGTGGCGGCCTCAACCCGGCGAGCATGACGGGCCCGAGCCCGATCGGTCTGCCCTGACCAGTCCCCCTCGGCGCCACGTCACTGCTCACTCACACTGAGCACTGACGCAGGCACAGGCCCGCGACACCTCGACGGACTCCGAAACACACCGAGTAGTTGCCAGGTCTGGACGGAATAACCCGAACGGATTGGCAACTGCTCGGTGTGTTGCGGGTTCGAGGGGGCTGGGTCCGCTACGTGCGGGCGGCTCAGGGCGCGAGGTGCCAGCCGGCCGGCCCGTTGACGACGAGTCGGTCCGCGCGGTGCGCCGACTCGGCGACGCGGCGCGCGTTGGCCTCGTCGGTGTCTTCGACCCAGAGCGCGGCGGCCTCGGGCTCCTTGCCGAACGTCACGTGCCGCGACACGAGCCGGGCGCGGCGCACGTCATCGTCGCCGGTGACGAACCAGACCGCGTCGGTCGCCGCGCGGGCCGCCTCCCAGCGTGCCTCGGGCAGCAGCAGGTAGTTGCCCTCGGTCACGACGACCCGCGCCTCGGGCGGCACCACCATGGCGGCGGCGATCGGCTGCTCGAGGGTTCGCTCGAAGCCCGGCGCGTACACCCACGAGTCCGGCTCGGCGACGAGCCGGCGCAGCAGGGCCGCGTACCCGTCGGCGTCGAAGGTGTCCGGAGCACCCTTGCGGGACAAGGCTCCCAGCCGCTCGAGCTGGGCGTCGGCGAGGTGGAAGCCGTCCATCGGCACGTGCGCGACCCACTCGGCCCCGTGCGTCCGGGCCACCTCGGCCACGAGCGCCTCGGCGAGCGTCGACTTGCCCGCTCCCGGGGCCCCGGCGATGCCGAGCACCGCCCGACGCCGGTCGCCGACGAGGCCGACGGCCGCCGCCGCGAGGTCCACGATCCCGTCCACGCCCACATCCTCCCGGTTCGATGTATTCGGCGGTCACCGGTGACCGCCGAATACATCGAACCGCGCGAGGAGGGGTCGGGGTGCGAGGGGTCAGGGGTGCTCGCGGAGGTACTCGAGCTGGGCCTGGACCGACAGCTCGGCGGCCGGCCACACGGTGCGCGGCACGTCGGCGTAGACCGTCTCGACGACCTCGCGGGCACTCGACGCGCCCGCGGCCACCGCGGCGCGCACCTGCTCGAGCCGCTCCGCGCGGTGCTTCAGGTAGAAGGTCACGGTGGCGGCGGCGTCGGGGACGAACGGCCCGTGACCGGGCAGCAGGCTCGTCACCGCGCGTGACGCCGTGAGGCGCTCGATGCGCTGCAGGGACTCGAGGTAGGCCTCGAGACTGCCGTCGGGCCAGGCCACGACGGTCGTGCCGCGGCCGAGCACCGTGTCGCCGGTGAGCAGGGTGCTGTCGGCCGGCAGGACGAAGGAGTATGAGTCGCTCGTGTGCCCGGGCGTCTCGACCGCGAGCACCTCCAGGCCCCCGACGCGGATCGTCTCGCCTGGGCGGATGTCGTCGTGGCCGCGGCCGAAGGCCCGCACCGGCGCCCCGGTGAGGGCGTGGAACCGGTCGGCGCTCTCGGCGTGGTCGGCGTGGCCGTGCGTCAGCAGCGTCAGCGCGACGCGTCGGCCGGAGTCGGCGACGTGGGTCAGCACGTTCTGCAGGTGGCCCTCGTCGAGCGGGCCGGGATCGACGACGACCACCTCGTCGCTGCCCGGCTCGGCCAGCAGCCACGTGTTGGTGCCGTCGAGGGTCATCGGCGACGGGTTGGGGCACAGCACGCACTCGGCGCGCTCGCCGAACCTGCCGCCGGCCCACGTCGGGTCGACCTCGGCACCCTGCACGTCGACCTCCTCGAGTCCTGCTGTCTGGGAAAAGACCTTCGCGGAGCCTCCGCTCGAGCCGACCGCCCCACACGGCGGTCGGATCGGCTTGCGGCTCAGACGCGTTCGACGACCTCCATCGCCGCGCCACCCGGGGCGTCGACGACCTCGGGCATGACGAGCGGCGTCAGGTCGGCGTGCGCCACGAAGTCGGCGGCCGACGCGGCGTCGCGCACCTGCTCGACGCACATGACGGTCGGCGGCAGCATGAGCGCCGACCCGGCCTCGTACTCGCGCAGCAGGTCCGCGGGGCGCACCCACTCGGCGAGGTCGGCCTCGGTGGTGTCGCCGTCGGCGACCTGCGAGGGCGGCATGACCGCGGCGAAGAACCACGTGTCGTAGCGACGCGGCTCGAACTCCGGCGTCAGCCAGTGCGCCTTGGCCACGACGAGGTCCGAGCGCAGCACGAGGCCACGGTCGACGAGGACCTCGCGCAGCGACACGGCGCGGGACACGAGGTCGGCGCGCACCTGGCGCCACTCCGCGTCGCCCACCCACGCGAGCGGTCCGCTCGCCGAGGGTGAGGCGAGGAGCACGCCGCACTCCTCGAAGAGCTCGCGCACGGCGGCCGCGACGTAGAGCTGCGCCTCGGTCGGGCTGCAGCCGAGGCGCTCGCCCCACTCGAGCGGCGAGGGTCCGCTCCAGGGCAGGTCGCCCTCGCCGTCGCGCTCGTCGACGCCGCCGCCGGGGAAGACGTGCATGCTCGGCGCGAACTCCATCTCGGAGACGCGCCGGAGCATGAACACCTCCGGGCCGGCGGTGGCGCCGGTCGCGCCGAACGCGTCGGACGGGTCACGCACGAGCATGACGGTGCTGGCTCGTCGTGGTTCGGCGATCTCCCACCGGTCGCCGGACAGCCATCGCGTGGCGGCATCGGAGATGCCGGGTGTGGTCGTGAGCGGGAAGAGACGACCCATCCCGGCTCAGCCCTCGACGGAGACGACGACCTCGACCTCGACCGGGGCGTCGAGGGGAAGGGCCGCGACACCGACGGCCGACCGGGCGTGGACGCCCTTGTCACCGAAGGCCTTGACGAGCAGCTCGCTCGCACCGTTGATGACACCGGGCTGGCCGGTGAAGATCGGGTCGGAGGCGACGAAGCCGACGACCTTGACGACGCGCACGACCTTGTCGAGGTCGCCGATCTCGGACTTGACGGCCGCGATCGCGTTGAGGGCGCACGTCGCGGCGAGCTCCTTGGCCGTGACCTCGTCGACCTCGGCGCCGACCTTGCCGGTGGCGGCCAGGCGGCCGTCGACCATCGGCAGCTGGCCGGAGGTGAAGACGAGGTTGCCGTCGCGGACCACGGGGACGTAGGCGGCGACGGGCGGGACGACCTCGGGCACGGTCAGCCCGAGCTCGGACAGGCGGTCTTCGACAGCACTCATGCTCAGTTCCCCGCAGACTTGGGACGCTTGAAGTAGGCGACGAGGCTGGTGCCGTCGGGCCCGTTGACGATCTGGACGAGCTCCCAGCCATCGGCCCCGAAGTTGTCGAGGATCTGTTTGGTGTTGTGGATCAGGAGCGGTGCGGTGAGGTATTCCCACGTGGTCATGGCGATCACCCTACTCACTGGTGTACCCGCGCTCAGCGCGTGCGCCGGCGGCCCCGACGCGCCCTCCGGAGCGACGTCCCGGGCAGCGTCGGGGGGTGCCACGATGTCCGGCATGAGCACCCCCGCCGACCCCCGCTCCGACGACGTCCTGACGCGACCGGCGCCGGCCGCGTCGACGACGCGCTCCTACGGCCCGGACCCGGCGCAGGTCTACGACGTCCTCCCGCCCGCCGCGGGCGCAACGCCTCGTGGCGTCACCGTCCTCGTCGTCCACGGCGGCTTCTGGCGGGCCGAGTACGACCGCGCCCACGCCCTGCCGGAGGCGCACGCCTTCGCGGCGGCCGGCTACACCGTCGCCCTCGGGGAGTACCGACGCACGGGCATGCCGGGCGGTGGTGTGCCTGGCACGCTCGACGACGTCCGGGCCCTCACCGAGGCGGTCAGCCACGACGCCTCGCTGCCGCACCGCATCGTCCTCGTCGGCCACTCGGCCGGCGGGCACCTCGTCGCGTGGGTCGCCGGGCAGCCGTGGGTCGAGGGGCTCGGCGTCGTCGGGGCGGTCTCGCTCGCGGGGGTCGTCGACCTCGGCGCGGCAGACCGGTTGCACCTCGGGTCGGACGCCACCCGTGCCTTCGTCGGCACCGGTCCGGGCACGGCGGCGTGGCGGTCGGCCGACCCGATGGGCGCGCTCCCGCCGCGGGTGCCGGTGCGCCTGCTGTCCGGCACCGAGGACGACGTCGTGCCCACCGTCGTCGGCGACGCCTACCTCGACGCCGCGCGCCGGGCCGGTGGCGACGTCGAACGGACGGTCGTGCCGGGCGCCGGCCACTTCTCCTTCATCGACCCCGACCAGCCGGCCTTCTCCACCGTGCTGTCCACGGTCGCCGCCCTCACCCGCTGACCGCACGCATAGGCTGGGGCCCGTGACGACCGACTGGGGCCAGGCGCGGCTGCACGTCGTCACGGGCAAGGGCGGCACCGGCAAGACGACCGTCGCCTCGGCGATGTCCCTCGCCCTCGCCTCGACGCCCGGACGCGTGCTGCTCACCGAGGTCGAGGGGCGCCAGGGCATCAGCCAGACCTTCGACGTGCCGCCGCTCGGCACCGACGAGACGCGCGTCGTGCGCCTGCCCGGCGGCGGCGAGGTGGACGGGCTGTCGGTCGAGCCCAAGGCGGCCCTGCTCGAGTACCTCCAGCTGTTCTACAAGCTCGGCCGCGCGGGGCGCCTGCTCGAGAAGTTCGGCGCCATCGACTTCGCCACGACGATCGCCCCCGGCGTGCGCGACGTCCTGCTCATCGGCAAGGTCTACGAGGCGAACCGCCGCCGCCGCGACGGTCGGCACCGCGGCGACGCCCCGCTCACCTACGACGCCCTCGTCCTCGACGCGCCGCCGACCGGCCGCATCGGGCGGTTCCTGTCGGTCAACTCCGAGGTGGCCGACCTCGCCCGGGTCGGGCCGATCCACTCGCAGGCCGAGTCGATCACGCGCCTGCTCCAGTCGGAGCAGACCGTCGTGCACCTCGTCACCCTCCTCGAGGAGATGCCCGTGCAGGAGACGCTCGAGGCCGTCGAGGAGCTGCGGGCCAAGGGGTTCCGCCCCGGCTCGATCATCGTCAACATGGTGCGTCGGCCGCTGCTCGAGGACGCCGCCATCGGCCAGGCCCTCGCCGGCCGCCTGCACAAGCCCTCGATCCGCACCCAGCTGACCGAGGCCGGCGTCGCCGTGACGCCCGAGCTCGTCGACGGCCTCCTCGCCGAGGCCCGCGACCACGCCCAGCGCGTCGACCTCGAGCGCGAGCAGCGCGCCCTCCTCGAGGGCGCCGGGCTGCCGATCGTCGAGCTGCCCCTGCTGACGGACGGCGTCGACAGCGGCTCGGTCCGCGAGCTCGCCGACGTCCTCGTGCCCCACTTCGCCCACGAGCAGGTGCCGGCGTGACGACGACCACCCAGCCGAGGGTCGCCCGGCCGGCGCCGGCGCTCGACGTCGACACCCTCGTGGCCGACGCGTCGATCGGCATCGTCGTGTGCTGCGGCTCGGGCGGCGTCGGCAAGACGACGACGGCCGCGGCGCTCGCGCTGCGGGCCGCCGAGGCCGGCCGCCGCGTCGTCGTGCTCACCATCGACCCGGCCCGCCGCCTCGCGCAGTCCCTCGGCCTCACCGAGCTCGACAACACGCCCCGCCCGGTCACCGACATCGACGCCTCGAACGGCGGCAGCCTGCACGCGATGATGCTCGACATGAAACGGACCTTCGACGAGGTCGTCATCACGCACGCCGACCCGGACAAGGCCGAGCAGATCCTCGCCAACCCCTTCTACCAGGCCGTCTCCAGCTCGTTCGCGGGCACGCAGGAGTACATGGCGATGGAGAAGCTCGGCCAGCTCAAGGCGTCTGCCGGCGGCCCGGACGCGCCGTGGGACCTCATCGTGGTCGACACCCCGCCGTCGCGCTCGGCCCTCGACTTCCTCGACGCCCCGAACCGCCTGGGCAGCTTCCTCGACGGCCGCTTCATCCGCCTGCTCACCGCACCGGCCAAGGCCGGGGGCCGGGCCGGCCTCAAGGTGTTCGGCGTCGGCGTGCAGATCGTCACCTCGACGATGACCAAGGTCCTCGGCGGCCAGATGCTCACCGACGTGCAGACCTTCGTCAACGCGCTCGACACGATGTTCGGCGGGTTCCGCGAGCGCGCCGACGAGACCTACCGGCTGCTGTCCGAGGAGGGCACGGCCTTCCTCGTCGTCGCGGCGCCCGAGCGCGACGCGCTGCGCGAGGCGTCCTACTTCGTCGACCGGCTCGAGGCCGACGGCATGCCCCTGGCCGGGCTCGTCGTCAACCGCATCGGACGCGTCGAGGCCACCGGGCTGACGCCCTCGAAGGCCCTCGCGGTCGCCGAGGCGCTCGAGGACGGCAACGGGCCGAAGTCGGCCACGACGGCCGCCGGCCTGCTGCGCCTGCACGCCGACCTCGTGCGCACCGCGCAACGGCAGCACGAGCTGGCCGACCGCTTCTCGCGCGCGCACCCCGGAATCCCCGTGGTGCACGTGCCGGCGCTCGGCCGCGACGTGCACGACCTCGACGGGCTGCGCGAGATCGGCGCAGCGCTCGCCGGGTCCTGACCGGCGTCAGCCGTGACGCACGCGGGCGCCGGACGCGTCCGGCGAGTCGGACGCGTCGCGGCGCGGGCGTGGCGTGACGCTCAGGCCTGACGGGTCTGCGCGGCCATACCGGCCCGCAGCGCGTTCTTCCACGAGGCGATGTCGGGACGCTTGCGCAGCAGCGCGCGGCGCTCACGCTCCGTCATCCCGCCCCAGACACCGAACTCGGTCCGGTTGTCGAGGGCCTCGGCCAGGCACTGGGCCAGGACCGGGCAACCCTTGCAGACGGCCTTGGCGTCGTGCTGGGCCTTGCCACGGACGAACAGAGCGTCCGGGTCCTGGCTCGAGCAGCGAGCCTGGCTAGCCCAGTCGTCGACCCACGAGTCGACAATTGCGACAGCACTCATGATCAATTCCCCTCCCCGCCCGGAACCTCCCAGTAACCGAGCCGGCCAACGGACCGTCCCACCGGTCCTGATGTGGTGGACCTCCCCTTAGGCCCAAACGAGACATTAGGGCTCGGTCGCCTGAGCGCGACATAGGCCGCACGGACCATTTCCGGACGCCGGTGACTAGTCACCCCGGACCATCCGGGACGGTCGCGGCAGCCCCCTAGGACGGCAGGTTCGTGCGTCGTGACCGCTCCTGACGTGCGAAGATCCGGTGACCAGGGCCTCAGCGGTTACCCTTGGGCCCATGTCCTCACGCACTACCTCGATCGGTGGCGTCGTCAGCCTGCTCGGGGCGTTCCTCGCGTCCGCCCTCGTGCTGGGGCTCCTCGCAGCCGGTCTGGTGATGCCCGCCGTCGGCGCCACGGGCGCCATCGCACGCAGCGGGGTCGACGTCTTCAACGAGCTGCCGAGCGAGTTCACGACGAACCCGCTGGCCCAGTCCTCACGGATCCTGGCCGCCGACGGCACCGTCATCGCGACGCCGCAGGAGCAGAACCGCACGGTCGTCCCGCTGAGCGCGGTCGCACCGATCATGCGTGAGGCGCAGGTCGCGATCGAGGACCACCGCTTCTACGAGCACGGCGGCATCGACATCCAGGGCACGATGCGCGCGGTCATCTCCAACCTGCGCAACGGCAGCTCGGTCGGTGCCTCGTCGCTGACCCAGCAGTACGTCAAGATCTCGCTGCAGTACAACGCGCTGGCCGAGGGCGACAAGGCCGCCGCCCAGGCCGCCGTCCGCAAGGACTACATGCGCAAGCTCAAGGAGCTCAAGTACGCCATCACCATCGAGAAGCAGCTGAGCAAGGACCAGATCCTCGAGCGTTACCTCAACCTCGTCTACTACGGCGACCGCGCGTACGGCGTCGAGGCCGCCTCGATGCACTACTTCAGCGTCCACGCGAGCAAGCTGAGCCTCTCGCAGGCCGCCCTCCTCGCCGGCCTGACGCAGAACCCGGGCACGACCGACCCGGTCAACAACCCCGAGCGCGCCCTGGCCCGCCGCAACGTCGTGCTCGACCGCATGCACGAGCTGAAGATCATCGACGACAAGCAGCACGCGGCCGCCAAGAAGCGCACCATCAAGCAGGACCTGCGGGTGTCCAACCCGAAGAGCACGTGCCTCGCCTCGCCGTACCCGTACTGGTGCGACTTCATCGTCAACTACGCGATGACGATGCCCCAGCTCGGCAAGACGGTCGAGGAGCGCAAGCGGACCCTCTACCGCGGTGGCATCACCATCACGACGACGCTCGACCCCAAGCTGCAGAACTACGCGCAGAAGGAGGTCACCAAGAAGGTCCCGATCGGCAACGACGAGCGCATCGGCGCCGCGGCCTACGTCGCCGACCCCAACACCGGTGAGGTCAAGGCCTTCGCGCAGAACACCTCGTACTCCGTCACCAAGGACTCCGGTGGCCAGACGGGCATCAACTGGGCCCTCGACAAGAAGTACGGCGGCTCGGGCGGCTTCCAGTTCGGCTCGACGGCCAAGGCCTTCGCGCTCGTCACCGCCATGGAGTCGGGCATGACCACCAGCGCGTCGGTCAACGCGAAGGGCGCCGGGGGCAACTCCCAGGCCACCTACACCCCGAAGGAGTGGCCGGGCGGCATCGCCAACTGCGGCCCCGGCGGTGAGTGGAAGGTCTTCAACGACTCGCCCTTCGGCGGTGGCCGGATCAGCCTCATGGAGGCCACCGCGAAGTCCACGAACACCGCGTTCATCGCCCTCGCCGAGCAGCTCGGCGGCTGCAAGGTGCGCGACACGATGCTGCGCCTCGGTCTGCACCAGGCCGACGGCCAGCCGGTGGGCCGGTATGCGCCGCAGTACATCCTCGGCGCCTCCGACGTGTCGCCGCAGGGCGTGGCCCACGCCTACGGTGTCCTGGCCGCGGGCGGCAAGAAGTGCCCGATGGTCGCCGTCACGAAGCTCGTCGTCGGCGGCAAGAACGTCGCGCTGCCGAAGACGGCGTGCCAGCAGGTCGTCGACCCCGACGTCGCGCGGGCCACCGACAAGTTCCTCGAGTTCAACATGACCCACGGCTCGGGCATCCGCAACCAGCTCGACGACGGCAAGCGCGAGTCGGCCGGCAAGACCGGTACGGCCAACAACAACAACGAGTCGTGGTTCGTCGGCTACACCCCGCAGCTCGTCACCGCGGTCTGGGTCGGCACGCCGTACGACCCGATCGAGCGCGTCATGAAGAACATCACGGTCGGCGGGCAGTACTACCCCGTCATGCACGGTGCCGCCATCGCGGCCCCGATCTGGAAAGCCATCATGAACAAGGCGCTCGATGGCCAGCCCGAGGTGAAGTTCGGCGAGCCGACCGACAAGTTCACCAAGGGCGACCAGACCTCCGTGCCCGGCGTCACCGGCATGAGTGTCGACCAGGCCATCGCGACGCTGCAGGCCGCGGGCTTCTCCGCCGGCGTCGGCGGCACGATGAGCTCCGGCGTCCCGCAGGGCATGGTCGCCGGCACCTCGCCGTACGGCCAGGCCCCGGCGGGCAGCTACATCACGATCTACACCTCCCGCGGGGCGCAGCGCCAGCCCGCGCCGCAGCCGACCGTCGTCAACCCCGGCGGGGGCGGCGGAGGCGGCGGAGGCGGGAACGGCAACGGCAACAAGCCCCCGAAGCCGCCCGGACCACGGGGCTAGCGCCCACCGGACCTGACGAAGGGGCCGAC
>NZ_MLJO01000008.1 GCF_001956915.1 Intrasporangium flavum
CGAAGAGCGCGCCGTAGAAGCCGGCGGCCGCAGTGGGGTCCGCGGTGTGCAGCTCGCTGAAGTTCCAGGCCCCGGGCACGTTGGCGACCTGGGCGCCGAGTCGCCGTCGGGCCTCCCAGAGCCGGACCTGCGCGCCGAAGGGGTCGGTGGCCACCACGGACCGGCCGCCCTCGCCGGCCGGGGTGGGCGGCTGGCTCACCGTGCCGCCGAGCTCGGCCACCCGGGACGCGGCCGCGTCGGCGTCGTCGACCGCGACGTAGGTGTTCCACGTCGGCGCCGCGCCCCCGTCGCCGTCCACGCCCGCACGGTCGGCAGGCGGCTCGGCCGGCCCGCCGAGCCCCGCGACGTCGGCGCCGTCGAGCTGGGCGATGACGTAGCGGAACGGGTCGCCCGGTGGCGTCGCCGGCACGAAGGTCCAGCCGAGCACCGCACCGTAGAAGGCCATCGCGGCCTCGACGTCGGGCTGCTCGGTGTCGACCCACGACGGGACGCCCTCGGGGTACGTGCGCTGCATGGTTCCTCCTTCGACGGGTCCGACCACCGTAGGGCCGACCGCCGACAGCCACCGCGCGTCAGGAGCCGAGGACCCGCTCGAGGTAGGGGTTGGCGAACCGGCGCTTCGGGTCGACGCGGTCGCGCACCGCGAGGAAGTCCTCGAACCGCGGGTACACGCCGCTCAGGTACGCGGCGTCGCGGGTGTGCATCTTGCCCCAGTGCGGCCGGCCGCCGTGGTTGACCGCGATGGCCTCGAAGGCCGCGAAGTACGCTCCGGGCTCCTGCCGGTGGTACTTGTGGATCGCGACGTAGCAGCTCTCGCGCTCGTGGGCCGTCGAGAGCCAGACGTCGTCGGCGGCGGCCACCCGGCACTCGACGGGGAAGGAGATGTGCTCGTCGTGGGTGTCGACCCACTGCCGCAGCTCGAGGAGCACGTCGGCGAGGGCGCTGCGGGGGAAGGCCCACTCCGACTCCATGAAGCGCACGTCGCGCGGGGTGACGAAGACCTTGTAGGACCAGTCCGTGTACTGCCGCTCCGACAGCGCCCGGGAGGCGACGGCGTTGATGCCCCGCGTCGTGCGCGGCATCCGGGTGGCGACGCGGTTGGTCAGCTCGAAGAAGCGGTTGCTGAGCAGGTCGTCGTCGAGCCGCTCGCGCCAGGCCGGCAGGGGCTTGGCGCTCGTGCCCGCCGGCACCCGGTTGTTCCGCTTGGTCTGGGTGCGGTCGGTGTGCGGGAACCAGTAGAACTCGAAGTGGTCGTTCGTCTCGGCCACGACGTCGAGGTGCTCGAGGACCTCGAGGAGGGGCTCGGGCTTCTCGACGGCGTGCAGCAGGAAGGCCGGGACGACCGCGAGCGTGATCTCGGTGACGATGCCGAGCGCGCCGAGACCGAGGCGGGCGGCCTGGAACAGCTCGGGCTCGCGCCGGGGCGAGCAGTCGACGACCGAGCCGTCGGCCAGCACCAGGCGCAGGCCGCGGATGCCGGCGGACAGCCCGGTGAGGCGCAGGCCGGTGCCGTGGGTGCCGGTGCCGGTGGCGCCGGCGATGCTCTGGCGGTCGATGTCGCCGAGGTTCGGCATCGCGTACCCGAAGGCGGCGAGCTCCTCGTTGAGCACGTGCAGCGGCGTGCCGGCGCGCACGGTGGCCTCGCCGCGCGTCGCGTCGATCGAGGTGATGCCCGACAGCGCCCCGAGCCGCAGCTGGACGCCGTCGGTGACGGCGACCCCGGTGAAGGAGTGCCCGGCCCCGATCGCCTTGACGCGCAGGTCGCGGGCGGCGGCCCGACGCAGCTCGTCGGCCACCTCGGCCTCGCTGCGCGGCGTCGCGACCCGGGCCAGCTTCGTGGACTCGGTGCCGGCCCAGTTCGACCAGTCGACGCTCCGGACGACGCGTGTCGCGTTCTCAGCCAAAGCACTGCCCTTCCCCGCGGTAGGTCGCGGCTCGTCCGACGACCTCGTCGCCAGCGGCCCCGGCCACGAGGACGAACTCGGTGAACCGCTCGGCCAGCTCCCCTGCCTTGGCGTGTCGGAACCATACTCGGTCACCGAGGGCGAGCCGGTCGGCACCCGGCCCGCGCAGCGGCGTCTGCACCTCACCGGTGCCCTCGCGCCGCTCGAGCCGCAGCCCCTGCTCCTCGAGCGGCTCGGGCACCCGTGACCACCCCGGCGGGCCCGAGGCGACGTAGCCGCCGCAGTAGGCCGTGACGACGCCGTCGGCTGGCCGCCGCACGACGGCGGTGCCGAAGAAGGCCGCCGGCGTCAGGTCGAGCGCGTCGTAGCCGTCGAAGAGGGTCGGAGCGTAGAGGCCCGACCCGGCGGCGAGCTCGGTGAGCGAGGTGTCGCGCCCGGTGACGTGCAGGCTGCCGGTGCCTCCGCCGTTGACGATCTCGAGGTCGGCCAGCGCCCGCGCGGCCGCGACGACCTCCGCGCGACGGGCGAGCAGCTCGCGGGCCGAGACCTTCTTCATCCGGCGCACGGCCGGACCGGTGTCGGGCAGCCCGGCGATCTGGGCGTCGTAGAACATCAGGCCGACGACGGCGAGGCCGTGGCCCTGCGCCCGGCGGATGACCGCCTCGACCTCGGCGGGCGTGCGGGTCGGGGACCGGCGCACGCCCATGTGCGCGGGACCGACGCGCAGCGAGGCGTCGACGTCGACGGCCAACCGCAGGCCGGCGTGGCCGGGCACGTCACGGGCGATGAGGTCGACGTGCTCGACGCTGTCGACCATGACGGCGACCGACGAGCGCACCTCGGCGTCGGCGGCGATCTCGGCGAGGGCCTCGACGTCCACGCTGGGGTAGGCGAGCAGCACGTCGCGCTCGCCCGAGCGCGCCCACCAGATCGCCTCGCGGGCCGAGTAGCACATGAGGCCGGCGAAGCCCTCGCGCGCGAGGGCCCGCTCGATGAGGGGCCGGCAGCGCAGCGACTTGGTGGCCACCCGGATGGGCAACCCGCCGGCCAGGGCGACCAGCGCGGACGCGTTGGCGTCGAACGCGTCGACGTCGACGACGGCCACGGGGTAGGGCAGGCCCGCGGTCGCCACGGACAGCCGCGCGGCCGTGAGCCGGCCACGGGGCGCGGCGGCGGGCGTGGAGGGTGAGCCGCTCATGAGCGCACCCTACCGAGCGTCACCTCGCCACCGGCCCGAGGCGTCACCCCGCGCGCTCGACGACCGAGAGGGCCAGGGCCTGCAGCGCCGCCTTGGCGTCGCTGTCGGGCAGCGGGTCGAGCAGTCGCTGGGCGTCGCGCGCCACGGCGAAGGTCTCCTCGCGGGCCTGCTCGAGGCCCGGGTGCGCCCGCAGCAGCTCGAGCGCCTCGGCGACGGCGGCGTCGTCGTCGGACAGGTCGGCGTCGAGCAGCTCGAGCAGCCGGGCGTCCTGCGGGCGCGAGGGGTCGGCCAGCGCCCGGGCCCGCAGCACCGCGAGGGTGTCGACGCCTTCACGCAGGTCGGTGCCCGGCAGCTTGCCCGACTCCCCCGACTCCGACTCGATGTCGATGAGGTCGTCGGCCAGCTGGAAGGCGATGCCGACCTTCTCGCCGTAGAGGCGCAGCGTCTCGGCGGTCTCGGCCGAGCCGCCGCTGAACATGACGCCGTAGCGCCCGGCGGTCGCGATGAGCACACCGGTCTTGTCGGCGAGCACCCCGAGGTAGTAGTCGACCGGGTCGACGCCCTCCGGGCAGTCGCGGTCGTCGCGGATCTGCCCGGCGCACAGCCGGACGAAGGTCTGCGCCTGGATGAGCACCGCCTCGGCGCCGAGCCCGGCGACGAGCTCGGAGGCCTTGCCGAAGAGCAGGTCGCCGACGAGGATCGCCGTCGAGTTGCCGAAGGCGACGTTCGCCGACGTGACGCCGCGCCGCATCCGGCCGTCGTCCATGACGTCGTCGTGGTAGAGCGAGGCGAGGTGGGTCAGCTCGACCCCGGCCGCGGCCCGCACGACGTCGTCGTTGATGCCGTCGCCGAGCTCGGCGGCCAGCAGGGTCAGCAGCGGCCGGAACCGCTTGCCACCGGCCTCGAGCAGGTGGCCCGAGGCCTGCGCGATGAACGGGTCGTCGTGGTCGACGACCTCGCGCAGGAGGGCGTCGACCCGCTCGAGCCCGCCGCGCAGGGTGGCGGCGAGCTCGGGCGTGGCCCCCGGGATCCCGAGGACCGGCGGCGTGGCGTGCGTCGTCATCGGCTCCCGCTCACCGCACGAACTGCGACGCGCGGTCGGCGAGGTCGAGCAGCGCCGACGGCAGGACGCCGAGCGCGAGGGTCACGAGCGTGCCGACCGCGATGGAGAACGTCGTGGTCACCGACGGCGTCACGACCTCCACCGAGTCATCCGGGGCCTCGCTGAAGAACATCAGGACGATGACGCGCGCGTAGACGAACACGGTGATCGCGCTGCAGAGCACACCGACGACGGCCAGGACCGTGCCGGTGGCGCCGCCCGTCGCGACGGCGGCCGCGAAGACGCCGAACTTCGACACGAAGCCGCTCGTCAGCGGGATGCCGGCGAAGGCGAGCATGAGGAAGGCGAACGCCGCGCCGACCACCGGGTGCCGACGGCCGATGCCGGCCCACTGCGACAGGTGCGTGGCCTCGGTGCCGTTCTGGCGCACGAGCGAGACGATGGCGAAGGCCGCGATCGTCGAGAAGCCGTAGGCGACGAGGTAGAAGAGCACCGAGCCGACGCCCGAGCGGTCGAAGGCGAGGACACCGACGAGGATGAAGCCGGCGTGCGCGATCGAGGAGTAGGCGAGCAGTCGCTTGACGTCGGTCTGGGTGACCGACAGGACCGAGCCGACGACCATCGTCAGCAGCGCGACGACGACGATGGCGTTCTGCCACTCCCACCGCGCGGTGTCGAGGCCGGTGTAGGCCAGGCGCAGGATCGCGCCGAAGGCCGCCGCCTTGGTGCACGCCGCCATGAAGCCGGTGACCGGCGTCGGGGCGCCCTGGTAGACGTCGGGCGTCCACGCGTGGAACGGCACCGCGCCCACCTTGAACAGGAGGCCGACGAAGACGAGGAACGCGCCCGGCAGGAGCAGACCGTTCATCTCGATGGGGCCGGTGGCCACCGCCTTGGAGAGGTCGCCGAAGTACACCGAGCCCGCGTAGCCGTAGAGCAGCGCCGTGCCGAAGAGGAAGAACGCCGAGCTGAACGCGCCGAGGAGGAAGTACTTCAGGGAGGCCTCCTGCGAGAGCAGGCGGCGACGTCGGGCCAGGCCCGAGAGGATGTAGAGCGGCAGCGAGAGCACCTCGAGCGCGACGAACATCCCGATGAGGTCGTTCGTGGCCGGGAAGAGCATCATGCCGCCGATGGCGAACATCGTCAGCGGGAACACCTCGGAGGTCAGCGCCCCCGCCCGGGCCGCGGCCGTCTCGTACGGCGAGCCCGGCGTCGAGGCACCACTCGGGGTGAACGCGTCGGGCCCGGAGCCGCCGAACCGCTCGGCCATGGTCAGGACGCCGAGGATGCCCATCAGCACGATCGCGCCCTGCATGAACAGGGCCGGCCCGTCGATGGCCAGCGCGAACAGCTGGCGGTTGGTCGCGCCGTCGGTCAGGCCCATCGTCAGGCCCTCGTGGCTGCCCGCCGCGACGACGGCGACCGCCGAGGCGACGAGTCCGGCGACCGCGAGCGACACCTGCGTGACGTGGCGGCTCGAGCGCGGCGCGAAGGCCTCGACGAGCACGCCGACCAGGCCGGTGGCGAACACGATGAGCATCGGCAGGATGGCCAGGTAGTCGACGTTCGACTGCTGGAACGCGGCGGGAAGCGTGGTCAGCGCCAGCGGGGCGGCGGCGGTCACTTGGAGCTCCCTTCGGCCAGCGTGCCGGCCGGGTTGACGGACGGATCGGCGGTCTTGACGACGGTGAGCGTCTTGTCGACGGCCGGGTTGATGACGTTGAGCGCCAGGTTCGGGTAGAAGCCGAGCACGAGGAACGCCGCGATGATCGGCACGGCGACGACCTTCTCGCGCGTCGTCAGGTCGCGCACGAGCGACAGGCCGCGACGGCCGTGCTCGTCGAGACGCGCGTGCTCGCGCTCACCGACGATGCCCTCGGGCTTCGGGCCCGTCATGACCCGCTTGTACATGAGCAGGATGTAGAGCGCCGCGAGGATGATGCCGGTCGTCGCGATGACGGCCGCCACCGGCTGCGTCGGGAAGCTGCCCACGAGCACGAGGAACTCCGAGACGAAGCTGCTCAGGCCCGGCAGCGCGAGACCCGACAGGCCCGCGACGAGGAAGATCCCCGCGAGGCCGGGCGTGACCCGCTGCCACCCGCCGAAGTCGGGGATGCGCTTGCTGCCCCGGCGTCGCACGAGCATCGCGGCGAAGAGGAACAGCGCCGCCGTCGAGAACCCGTGGTTGACCATGTAGAGGTTCGAGCCGGCGTTGCCGGTCGAGGTGAAGGCGAAGATGCCCAGCACGATGAAGCCGAAGTGGCTGACCGAGGTGTAGGAGATGAGCCGCATCATGTCGGTCTGGCCGATCGCGAGCAGCGCGCCGTAGATGATCGACACGACCGCGAGGGCGATGACGACCGGCGTGGCCCACCGGCTCGCCTCCGGGAAGAGCTGGAGGCAGAACCGGATCATCCCGAACGTGCCGACCTTGTCGAGGACGCCGACGAGGAGCGTCGCCGTGGCCGGCGTCGACTCGGTGGCGGCGTCGGGCAGCCACGTGTGCACCGGCACCATCGGGGCCTTGACCGCGAAGGCGAGGAAGAAGCCGACGAAGAGCAGGCGCTCGGTGGTCGGGTCCATCTGCAGGCCGGTGAGGCGCTCGACGAGGAAGCCCTCGGCGCCGCCCGGGCCCTGGATGCCGAGGCCGATGACGGCCACGAGCATGACGAGGCCACCGGCCAGCGAGAAGAGGAGGAACTTCATCGCGGCGTACTGCCGGCGCGGGCCGCCGAAGCGCCCGATGAGGAAGTACACCGGGATGAGCATCGCCTCGAAGAAGACGTAGAAGAGGAACACGTCGGTGGCCGCGAAGACCCCGACCATGAACGTCTCGAGGACGAGCAGCAGCGCGAAGTAGGTCTTGACCCGCTGCGCGCCCCGCGGCCCGGCCTCCTCCGGCACGTCGTGCCACGCGGCGAGGATGCACACCGGCGTCAGGACGAGGGCCATGAGGATGAGCACGAGCGCGATGCCGTCGACGCCGAGCGCGTAGCTGACGCCGAACTGCGGGATCCACGAGTGCAGCTCACCGAGCTGGAACTGCGCCGAGCTGCCGCGGTCGAACTGGAGCGCGGCGACGACGCCGATCACCAGCGTCACCACCGAGGTGCCGAGCGCGACGCGCTTGGCGTTCTCGGCGCCACCGGGCACGAACGCGACGAGGAGCGCGCCGAGCAGCGGCACGACCCCGAGGATCGTCAGCCACGGGACGCTGGACATGCTGGTCGTCACCGTCGAGACGGTCGAGACGGTCGTCATCAGGAGATCACCCACAGGGCACCGAGGATGGCGACGACGCCCGCGAGCATCGTCAGGGCATAGGAGCGTGCGAAGCCGTTCTGCAGCTTGCGCAGGCGGGCGCTGGTCCCGCCGACGAGCGCGGCGAGGCCACCGGCCGCACCGTCGACGCCCTTGCTGTCGAAGAAGACCAGCGAGCGCGTCAGGTGGATGCCGGGTCGCATGAGGAGGGCCTCGTTGACCTGGTCCTGGTAGAGGTCCTTGCGGGCCCCCTGCGTCAGCAGGTTGCCGACCGGCGCCGTGACCGGGACCTCCTCGCGCCAGTAGCGCAGCCACGCGAACGCGGCACCGCCGGCGACGAGGAGCAGGGTCAGCACCATGAGGACCGGCACCGGGATGACCGGGTGCGCGCCCTCCGGCTCGGCGCCGGTGACCGGCTCGAGCCACGAGGTGAACAGGCCGGTCGGGCCGATGATGAGTCCGAGGAAGGCCGAGCCGACCGCGAGCACCATCATCGGGACGGTCATGAGCCGGCCCGACTCGTGCGGGTGGACGTCGTCGGTCCAGCGCTTCTTGCCGTGGAAGGTCATGAAGAACAGGCGCGACATGTAGAACGCCGTGATGCCGGCGCCGATGAGCGTCGCGAGGCCGAAGACCCAGGGCCGCCAGCCCTCGCCGACGAACGCGGCCTCGATGATCTTGTCCTTGGACCAGAAGCCCGAGAACGGGGGCACACCGAGGATCGCGAGCCAGCCGAGGCCGAAGGTGGCCCACGTGATCTTCATGGCGCCCGACAGGCCACCGAAGCGACGCATGTCGACCTGGTCGTTCATGCCGTGCATGACCGAGCCGGCGCCGAGGAACATCCCGGCCTTGAAGAAGCCGTGCGTCAGCAGGTGGAAGATCGCGAAGGCGTAGCCGACCGGGCCGAGGCCCGCGGCGAGCATCATGTAGCCGATCTGGCTCATCGTCGAGGCCGCGAGGGCCTTCTTGATGTCGTCCTTGGCGCAGCCGACGATCGCCCCGAAGAGCAGCGTGATCGCACCGACGATGACGACGACGAGCTGGGCGGTCGGGGCGGCCTCGAAGATCGGCGCGGAGCGCACGACGAGGTAGACGCCCGCGGTGACCATCGTCGCCGCGTGGATGAGCGCCGACACCGGCGTCGGGCCGGCCATGGCGTCGCCCAGCCAGCTCTGCAGCGGGAACTGCGCCGACTTGCCGCAGGCACCGAGCAGGAGCATGAGGCCCATCGCCGTCATGAAGCCCTGGTTGGCGTTGCTGCCGGCCGCCCCGAGGACGGTCGTGAAGTCGACCGCACCGAAGTGGAAGAACATCAGCATGATGGCGACCGACAGGCCGAAGTCACCGACGCGGTTGGCGATGAACGCCTTGTTGGCCGCGGTGGCGTAGGCCGGGTTGTGGTTCCAGAAGCCGATGAGCAGGTAGGACGCGAGACCGACGCCCTCCCAGCCGACGTAGAGCAGCAGGTAGCTGTTCGACAGGACGAGCAGGAGCATCGCCGCGACGAAGAGGTTGAGGTAGGCGAAGAAGCGCCGCTTGTCGGGGTCGTGCTCCATGTACCCGATCGAGTACACGTGGATGAGCGACCCGACGAACGTGATGAGCAGGACGAAGACCATCGAGAGCTGGTCGACGAGCAGGCCCGCGTTGACGTGGAAGCTGCCGGCCGAGATCCAGTCGAAGAGGTCGACGGTCTGCGCCCGGTCCTCGGCACCACGGCCGAGCATCGAGAAGAAGATGACCGCGCCGACGACGAACGAGCCCCACGACAGGGCGGTCCCCAGGATCGGGCCGAACTTGTCGGTGCGGCGTCCGCCGAGCAGGAGGATCGCGGCGCCGAGCATCGGCAGCGCGACGAGCAGCCACGCGGCCGACGTCACGCCGGTGGCGGCGTGCGCCTCTCCCTCGTGGGCGGCGAGCCCCGCGTAGGTGCCCAACGAGCTCGTGTGGCCCGTCAGCGTCTGGACGAGTGTTCCCATGCTGTCCGGCGCTCCTTACAGCTTCAGCAGGTTGGCGTCGTCGACCGAGGCCGACCGGCGGGCACGGAAGATCGCCATGATGATGGCGAGTCCGACGACGACCTCCGCGGCCGCGACGACCATGACGAACAGGGCCATGACCTGCCCGTCGAGTCCGCCGTGCATGCGCGAGAAGGTGACGAGGGCGAGGTTCGTGGCGTTGAGCATGAGCTCGACGCCCATGAACACGATGATCGCGTTGCGACGCGTCAGCACGGTGGCCGCGCCGATGGCGAAGAGCAGCACCGCCAGGTAGACGTAGTGCATCGGGCTCACTTGGACCGACCCTCCTCGATCTCGTGCTCCATGTGGCGCTCGACGTCGCGGAAGCCGTCGGCCTTCGCGACCTGGTCGCGGGCGACGAGGACGCGCGAGACCGACAGGTCGCTCGGCGTGCCGTCGGGCAGCAGCGCCGGGGTGTCGACGGCGTTGTGGCGGGCGTAGACGCCGGGGGCCGGCAGGCCGGCGACGTGCTCGTTGTCGCGGACGCGCTTGGCGGCCCACTCGGCCTGCGTCAGGCGCGGCGTCAGGCGCTCGCGGTGGGCGAGGACCATCGCGCCGAGGGCGGCCGTGATGAGCAGCGCCGAGGTGACCTCGAAGATCCACACGTACTGGCCGAAGATCAGCTCGGCCAGGCTCGTGATGTTGCCCGGGTCGCGGTTGGTCTCCTCGAGCTTGTCCAGACCGGTCTGGACCGTGGCCTGGTCGAAGGTGGCCGACCCGATCGCGAAGAAGAGGACGCCGGCCAGGCCGATGACGAGCAGGAACGAGGCCCACTTCTGGCCCTTGATCGTCTCGACGATCGAGTCGGAGGAGTCGACGCCGACGAGCATGAGGACGAAGAGGAAGAGCATCATGACGGCGCCGGTGTAGACGAACACCTGCACGATGCCGAGGAAGTCGGCCTTCTGCATGATGTAGAAGATCCCGAGGATCGTCATGACGAGCGCCATGCCGAGTGCGGCGTGCACGGCCTTCCTGGCGAAGAGCAGGCCCAGCGCCGCGATGACGGCGATCGGGGCCAGCAGCCAGAAGCCGACGGCTTCGGCGGAGGAGGTCACGGGTTCGCCCCTTCCCTGGTGTTCGCCGCGGTCGGGTTGGCCGCGTGGACGAGGTCGTGCTGGCCGGGACCGGACGCGCCGACGTTGCCGGGCGCCTCGGCGTACTCCGGCAGGTCGAGGTCGTCGGTGTCCTCGGCGGCGTCACGCGCGTCGACGTACTCGCGCTGCGCGTCGGTGGCCGCGGTGACCTTGCCCTGGTAGTAGTCGCGCTCCTCCAGGCCGTCGGCCATCGGGAACGGCGGCGGGAGCATGCCGACCTGGAGCGGCGCGAGGAGCTGGTCCTTGGTGAAGATGAGCTTGCCGCGGTCGTTGTCGGCCAGCTCGTAGAAGTTCGTCATCGTCAGCGCGCGCGTGGGGCACGCCTCGATGCACAGGCCGCAGAAGATGCAGCGCAGGTAGTTGATCTGGTAGACGCGGCCGTACCGCTCGCCCGGGCTGAACCGACCGGCACCACCGGGGGTGTCGTCGTTGTCCGCGCCCTCGACGAGGATGGCGTCGGCCGGGCAGGCCCACGCGCACAGCTCGCAGCCGACGCACTTCTCGAGACCGTCGGGGTGGCGGTTGAGCTGGTGGCGGCCGTGGAAGCGCGGCGCGGTGGGGCGCGGCTTCTCCGGGTACTCCTCGGTCGCGACCTTGCGGAACATCGTCGAGAACGACACCCCGAAGCCGGCGATGGGCGCGAAGAGCTCGGAGAGGAACCCCTTCTCGCGCTCGTCGCCCGAGCGGGCGCCCTCGTTCGATCCGGTCGGCCTGCCGACGGCACCGGAGCCCTGCGCGGGCCCGGTGACGTCCTTGCCGACGGTGTCGTCAGCCATGGGTCTCCTCCTTGGCGGGAGTCGAGGTGGTCGTGCTGCTCGCCGAGGACAGCACCGGCTCGGAGCCGATGCGGTTGCCCGGCTCGACGAGGCGCTGGCCCGGCAGCGGCGGGACGGGGTAGCCGCCGGCGAACGGGTCGATCTCCTCCGGCGGGCGCTCCTCCTCGGCGGCGAGGCGGGCGGCACGCTTGTCGTCCCAGATCCACGCCGCGGCGAGGGCGATGACGGCGACGACGCTGACGATGACGACCGTGGCCACCGACAGCTCGCGGCCGGCGATGGTCAGCTTGCTGTCACCGAGGAAGTTCAGCTGGGCGCCGCGGATGAAGGCGACGGCCACGACCCAGGCGAGCGTGATCGGGATGAGGAACTTCCAGCCGAAGCGCATGAACTGGTCGTACCGGACGCGGGGCAGCGAGCCGCGCAGCCAGACGAAGAAGAACATGAACAGCCACAGCTTGGCGGTGAACCACAGCAGGCCCCACCAGCCGCCGTTGAGGGCGCCGTCGCCGATCATCGCGATGAACGGCGGGGCCTGCCAGCCGCCGAGGAACAGCGTCGTGGCCAGCGCGGAGACGGTGAACATGTTGATGTACTCGCCGAGGAAGAACATCGCGAAGCGCATCGAGGAGTACTCGGTGTGGAAGCCACCGGTGAGCTCGCCCTCGCCCTCGGCGAGGTCGAAGGGCAGGCGGTTGGTCTCGCCGACCATCGTGATGACGTAGACGGCGAAGGAGAAGAACGCCGGCAGGATGTACCAGAGCGAGCTCTGCGCCGACACGATCGAGGAGGTCGACATCGAGCCGCTGTAGAGGAAGATCGCGACGAGCGAGAGGCCCATGGCGATCTCGTAGCTGATGACCTGGGCCGTCGAGCGCAGACCACCGAGCAGCGGGTAGGTCGATCCGGAGGACCAGCCGGCCAGGATGATGCCGTAGACGCCGACCGACGCGACCGCCAGCACGAGCAGGACGGCGACGGGGACGTCGGTGACCTGCAGCGGCGTGTGGTGGCCGAACATCCAGACCATGCCGCCGAGCGGGATGATCGCGAACGACACGAAGGCCATCGTCGCCGCGATGAGCGGGGCGAGGGTGTAGATGACCTTCTCGGCGTTGGCCGGGGTGATGTCCTCCTTGAGCATCGCCTTCATGCCGTCGGCGAGGGTCTGGAGCAGGCCGAACGGACCGTTGCGGTTCGGGCCCGGGCGCTGCTGCATCCGGCCGATGACGCGACGCTCGAACCAGATGACGAGCAGCGTCGACAGGAGCAGGTAGACGAAGATGCCGACGGCCTTGATGAGCGAGACCCACAGCGGGGTGTCGCTGAAGTCGGCGGTCGGGTTCTCGGTCATCGGGGCGACCGCGGCCACCCCTGCTGCCGCGAGGCTGAGGCTCATGCGGCACCACCCTTCGTGACGGAGACGCGGCCACCGGCGTCGGTACCGAGGCCGGCGCGCACGGAACAGGACGTGTCGGCGGAGCGCGAGTTGGTCGGCACCCACACGACGCCGTCGACCATGCCGTCGACGACCGACGCGGGCAGCGTGACGCTGCCGGCCGGGCCGGTCACGGTGACGGTCTCGCCGTCGGCGACGCCGAGACCGGCGGCCGAGGCAGCCGAGAGGCGCGCGAGCGGCTTGGGTGCCGTGCCGGCCAGGAACGGCTCGCCGTCCTGCATCCGGCCGGCGTCGAGGAGCGTGGCCCACGTGGACAGGACGAAGTCGCCACTGCCCGAGGCGGACCCGGCGGCCCGGTGACCGGCGGGCGCGGCCGCGCCGCGCACCCCGCTCCAGGGGCCGAGCGCCTCGAACTGCGTGTGCACCTCGCGCTGCGTGCGGGTCTCGAGGAAGAAGCCCATCTCGCTCGCGAGCATGTCGAGGGCGCGGTGGTCGCTGACGGCGTTGCTCGTCAGCGCCTCCTCGAACGGGCGGACGCGCCCCTCCCAGTTGACGTACGAGCCGGTCTTCTCGGCCTGCGGGGCGACCGGCAGGACGACGTCGGCGACGGCCGTGACGGCCGACTCGCGCAGCTCGAGCGAGACGACGAACGCCTTCTCGAGCGCGGCGGCCGCGTCGGCCTGGACGTCACCGGGCAGGTCGGCCGGGTCGAGGCCACCGACGACGAGGGCACCGACCTCGCCGGCCGCAGCGGCCGCGAGGATGCCCGCGGTGTCGCGCGGAGCGGCGTCGGGCAGCGTGTCGACGTCCCAGGCGCGGGCGACCTCGGCGCGGGCCGCGGCGTCGGCGACCGGGCGGCCACCGGGCAGCAGCGCACCGAGCGCACCGGCCTCGAGCGCACCGCGCTCCCCCGCCCGGCGCGGCACCCACGCGAGGCGGGCTCCGGTCGTGGCGGCGAGGTCGGCGGCGGCGCGCAGGGCGCCGCGCGAGGTGGCGAGGCGCTCACCGACGAGGACGATGCCGCCGGCCCCGAGGGCCTCGCGGGCCTGCGCGCCGAGCTCGGTGGTCCCGAGGTCGGCCAGGGCCAGGGCCTCGTCGCCGGGCACGGTCGGCAGCAGCGTGCCGCCCATCTTCGTCAGGCCGCGCGTGGCGTGCGACGCGACGGCGAAGACGCGGGTCTTGTTGCGGCGGAAGGCCTTGCGCAGGCGCAGGAAGACGATCGGCGACTCGTCCTCGGGCTCGAACCCGACGAGCAGCACGGCCGGCGCCGTCTCGAGGTCGGCGTAGGTGACCGCGCCGCCCTCGGGGCCGGTGGCCGCCACGTGCTCGGACAGGAACGCGACCTCCTCGTCGGAGTGCGGCCGCGCGCGGAAGTCGACGTCGTTGGTGCCGAGCACCAGACGCGCGAACTTGCCGTAGGCGTAGGCGTCCTCGGCCGACACACGACCACCGGTGAGCACACCGGCGCGCTTGCCGGCGAGGCCGGCAGCGGCGGCCGCGAGGGCCTCGGGCCAGCCGACGACCGTCAGCTCGCCCTGCTCGTTGCGGACCATCGGCAGCTCGATGCGGTCGGGCAGCGTCGCGTACGTGAAGGCCCAGCGGCCCTTGTCGCAGTTCCACTCCTCGTTGACCGCCGGGTCGTCGAGGGCCATCCGGCGCAGCACGACGCCGCGGCGGTGGTCGGTGCGGGTGGCGCAGCCGGCGGCGCAGTGCTCGCAGACCGACGGCGTCGACACGAGGTCGAACGGGCGGCTGCGGAAGCGGTAGGCAGCACCGGTCAGCGCGCCGACCGGGCAGATCTGCACGGTGTTGCCGGAGAAGTAGCTCTCGAAGGGCTGCTCCTCGTAGATGCCGATCTGCTGGAGCGCGCCGCGCTCGACGAGGGCGATGAACGGGTCACCGGCGACCTGGTCGGAGAAGCGGGTGCACCGCGCGCAGAGCACGCAGCGCTCGCGGTCGAGCAGGACCTGCGAGGAGATGTTGACCGGCTTGGGGTAGGTGCGCTTGACGTCCTCGAAGCGCGACACCGGGCGGCCGGCGCTCATCGCCTGGTTCTGCAGGGGGCACTCGCCGCCCTTGTCGCAGACCGGGCAGTCGAGCGGGTGGTTGATGAGCAGCAGCTCCATGACGCCCTGCTGCGCCTTGTCGGCGACGGGCGAGGTGTTCTGCGTGTTGACGACCATGCCCTCGGACACCGTCATCGTGCACGAGGCCTGCGGCTTCGGCATCGGGCGGACGTTGCCCTCGCGGTCTGGCATCGCGACGTCGACGAGGCACTGGCGGCAGGCGCCGACGGGCTCGAGCAGCGGGTGGTCGCAGAAGCGCGGGATCTCGATCCCCACCTCCTCGGCGGCGCGGATGACGAGGGTGCCCTTGGGCACGCTCACCGGGACGCCGTCGATGCTGAGGCTGACGAGGTCGGGCGCTGCGGGCGCCTTGCTCTCGGTGGTGGCGGTCATGCGGACACCATCCCGCTGGACTCCTTGGACTGGTTGGTTGCCGGCTGGACCGGGAAGAGCACCGACTTCTCCGGCGGGAAGAGCTCGCGCGCCGGGGTGTGCATGCCGGCCTCGAACTCCTCGCGGAAGTACTTGACGGCAGAGGTGATCGGGCTCGTCGCGGCGTCGCCGAGGGCGCAGAAGCTGCGGCCGAGGATGTTGTCGCAGATGTCGACGAGCTTGTCGATGTCGTCCTGCGTGCCCTCGCCGTTCTCGATGCGGTCCATGATCTGGCGCAGCCACCACGTGCCCTCACGGCACGGGGTGCACTTGCCACAGGACTCGTGGGCGTAGAAGTCGGTCCACCGGGCGACGGCCCGCACGACCGAGACGGTCTCGTCGAAGACCTGCAGGGCGCGGGTGCCGAGCATCGAGCCGGCCGCGGCGACCGAGTCGAAGTCGAGCGGCACGTCGAGGTGCTCGTCGGTGAAGATCGGCGTCGAGCTGCCGCCCGGCGTCCAGAACTTCAGCTTGCGACCCTCGCGCATCCCGCCGGCGAGCTCGATGAGCTCGCGCATCGTGATGCCGAGCGGCGCCTCGAACTGGCCCGGGTTGGCGACGTGGCCCGAGAGGCTGAAGATGCCGAAGCCCGTGGACTTCTCGGTGCCCATGCCCTTGAACCAGTCGGCGCCCTCGAGGATGATCCCGGGAACCGAGGCGATGGACTCGACGTTGTTCACCGATGTGGGGCGGGCGTAGAGGCCCGCGGCGCCGGGGAACGGCGGCTTGAGGCGCGGCTGGCCGCGGCGCCCCTCGAGCGAGTCGAGCAGCGCGGTCTCCTCGCCGCAGATGTACGCGCCGGCACCGGCGTGCACGGTGATGTCGACCTTGACGCCCTTGCCGCCCACGTTGTCGCCCAGGTAGCCCGCGGCACGGGCCTCCTCGACGGCGCGCAGCAGGCGACGGTAGACGTGCACGACCTCGCCGCGCAGGTAGATGAACGCGTGCTCGCAGCCGATGGCGTACGAGGAGATGATGACGCCCTCGATGAGCGAGTGCGGGTTGGCCATCATGAGCGGCACGTCCTTGCACGTGCCCGGCTCGGACTCGTCGGCGTTGACGACGAGGTAGCGCGGGCCGCCGTCGGGCGGGCTCATGAACGACCACTTCATGCCGGTCGGGAAGCCGGCGCCGCCGCGGCCGCGGATGCTGGAGTCCTTGACGGCGTCGATGATCGCCTGCGGCTCCATCGCGAGGGCCTTGTCGAGGGCCTTGTAGCCGTCGTGGCGGCGGTAGGTCTCGAGGGTCCAGGACTGCGGGTCGTCCCAGAACTTCGTGAGGATCGGGGTCAGCGTGTCGGTCACTTCGATCCGTCCTTCCCGTCGGCGTTCGCGCCGTTGCTGCCGGGGGCGACCCAGCCGCGCTCGTTGGCGATCTTCAGGCCGAGCAGCGAGGCCGGCCCGGCCCCGACGCCCTCGTCGCCGCGTCCGTCGTGGAAGCCGGCGAGCACGCGCGAGACCTCCTTGAAGCTGCAGACCTTCGCGGCCCCACGCGTCGGGGCGACGTCCTTGCCCGCGCGGAGGTCCTCGACGAGCTCGATCGAGCTCTCGGGCGTCTGGTTGTCGAAGAACTCCCAGTTGGCCATGACGACCGGCGCGTAGTCGCACGCGGCGTTGCACTCGACGCGCTCGAGGGTGATCTTGCCGTCCTCGGTGGTCTCGTCGTGCCCGACGCCGAGGTGGTCGGACAGGCGCTCGAAGATGAGGTCGCCGCCCATGACCGCGCAGAGCGTGTTGGTGCAGACGCCGACCGTGTACTCGCCGTTGGGGTGGCGCTTGTACTGGGTGTAGAACGTCGCGACGCCGCTCACCTCGGCCTCGGTGAGGTCGAGGACCTCGGCGCAGAAGGTGACGCCGCGGCCCGTGACGTAGCCGTCGACCGACTGCACGAGGTGCAGCAGCGGCAGCAGCGCCGAGCGCTTCTGCGGGTAGCGCGAGATGACCTCAGCGGCGTCGGCGTGCAGCTTCTCGAGGACGTCGGCGGCATACGGCGCCTTGGACTCCGGGCTGACGTGCAGGTGGCCTGAAGCGTCGTGACCGCTCAACGGTCCACACCTCCCATGACGGGGTCGATCGAGGCCACGGCGACGATGACGTCGGCGATCTGGCTGCCCTCGCACATGGCGGCCACGGCCTGCAGGTTGTTGAAGCTCGGGTCGCGGAAGTGCGCGCGGTAGGGACGCGTGCCGCCCTCGGAGACGAGGTGGCAGCCGAGCTCGCCCTTGGGCGACTCGATGGCCTGGTAGGCCTGTCCCGGCGGCACCCGGAAGCCCTCGGTGACGAGCTTGAAGTGGTGGATCAGGGACTCCATCGAGGTGCCCATGATCTCGCGGATGTGGTCGAGGCTGTTGCCGAGGCCATCGCTGCCGAGCGCGAGCTGCGCCGGCCAGGCGATCTTCTTGTCCTCGACCATGACCGGACCCTCGTCGGCCTGGAGCCGGTCGATGCACTGCTCGACGATCTTGAGCGACTCGTACATCTCGTCGATGCGGATGCGGAGGCGGCCGTAGGCGTCCTGGCTCGTGCGGGTGACGACGTCGAAGTCGTACGTCTCGTAGCCGCAGTACGGGTCGAGCTTGCGCAGGTCGTGCGGCAGGCCGGTCGAGCGGAGCACCGGTCCGGTGATGCCGAGGGCCATGCAGCCGGCGAGGTCGAGAACGCCGACGTCGACGGTGCGGCCCTTGAGGATCGGGTTCTCGTTCATCAGGGCCTCGAGCTCTCCGAGGCCGCGGCGCACCTGCGGGACCATCTCGCGCAGCGCGTCGATGGCGCCGGGCGGGAGGTCCTGGGCGACGCCGCCGGGGCGGATGTACGCGTTGTTCATCCGCAGGCCGGTGACCATCTCGAAGATGCGCAGGACGCGCTCGCGCTCGCGGAACGCGACGGTCATGACCGTCGTGGCGCCCATCTCCATGCCGCCGGTGCCGAGGCACACGGTGTGGGAGTTGATCCGCGACAGCTCCATCATGAGGACGCGGATCACGTTGGCGCGCTCGGGGATCTGGTCGGTGATGCCGAGCAGCTTCTCCATCGCGAGGCAGTACGCGGTCTCCTGGAACATGGACGTCAGGTAGTCCATGCGCGTGCAGAACGTGACGCCCTGCACCCAGGTGCGGTACTCCATGTTCTTCTCGATGCCGGTGTGCAGGTAGCCGATGCCCGCGCGGGCCTCGGTGACCGTCTCGCCGTCGATCTCGAGGATGAGGCGGAGCACGCCGTGCGTCGACGGGTGCTGCGGCCCCATGTTGACGACGATGCGCTCCTCGCCGAGCGAGGTGGCCTCGTCGACGAGGTCGTTCCAGTCACCGCCAGCGGCGTTGAAGACGTGCGCGCCCTCGGCGGCCTGCTCGTCGGCGACCGACGTCGCGTAGACGTCGTTGGTGCCCTCGTCGGGCACGTCGGTCTGGGTGAACTCGGTGTGCGTGCTCATCAGTTGTACGACCTCCGCTGGTCCGGCGGCGGGACGGTGGCGCCCTTGTACTCGACGGGGATGCCGCCGAGGGGGTAGTCCTTGCGCTGGGGGTGGCCCGGCCAGTCGTCGGGCATGAGGATGCGGGTCAGGGCCGGGTGGCCGTCGAACTCGATCCCGAACATGTCCCACGTCTCACGCTCGTGCCAGTCGTTGGCCGGGTAGACCGAGACGATGGACGGGATGTGCCGGTCGTCGTCGGGGCACGAGACCTCGACGCGGATCCGCCTGCCGCCGTGGGTGATCGACAGGAAGTGGTAGACCGCGTGCAGCTCCTCGCCGGTGCGGTTGGGGTAGTGCACGCCGGAGACGCCGGTGACGATCTCGAAGCGCAGCGACGCGTCGTCGCGCAGCACGCGGGCGACGGCGAGCAGGTGCTCGCGGCGCACGTGGATCGTCATCTCGCCGCGGTCGACCACGACGCTCGCGACGGCCTCGCCGTAGGAGGCGGTGCCGCCGACGAGGCCGCGCTCGAGGTTGTCGGCGATCTCGTCGAAGTAGCCGCCGTAGGGGCGCTCGGAGGCGCCGGCGACGAGGATCGGGCGGCGCAGGCCGCCGTAGCCGGTGGTGTCGGCGCCCTGCGTCGGGCCGAACATGCCCTGGCGCATGCCGACGACCTGCGGGCCGCTGCCGGTGCCCTCCTGGGCCAGCTCGACCTCGCCCGGCGTGATGCCGGAGGTCTGGTCCTTGGTGGTGTCGGCGTTGACGCCGTCCTTGTTCTCCTCGCTCATGCGAGCAGCCCCTTCATCTGGTGCGTCGGGGTGGCGGACAGGGCGGCCTGCTCGGCGGCGCGGGCCGCCTCCTCGCGGTTGACGCCCAGCGGCGAGGTCTCGATCTGGTGGTGCAGCTCGATGATCGCGTTGAGGAGCATCTGCGGCCGCGGCGGGCAGCCGGGCAGGTAGATGTCGACGGGGATGACGTGGTCGACGCCCTGGACGATCGCGTAGTTGTTGAACATGCCGCCCGAGCTGGCGCAGACACCCATCGAGATGACCCACTTGGGGTTGGGCATCTGGTCGTAGACCTGGCGCACGACCGGGGCCATCTTCTGGCTGACGCGGCCGGCCACGATCATGAGGTCGGCCTGGCGCGGCGTCGCCGAGAAGCGCTCCATGCCGAACCGGGCGATGTCGTAGTCGGGCGTGCCGACGGCCATCATCTCGATGGCGCAGCAGGCCAGGCCGAACGTCGCGGGCCAGATCGAGGCCTTGCGCATGTAGCCGGCGAGGCCCTCGACGGTGGAGAGCAGGAACCCTGCGGGCAGCTTCTCTTCCAGACCCATTGCTTACTCCTTACCTTGCTGCTGCTGTCGTCCAGGGTGACCCGACCGTGCGGTCAGTCCCACTCGAGGCCGCCGCGGCGCCACACGTACGCGTACGCGACGAACACCGTGAGGATGAACAGGACCATCTCGACCAGCGCGAAGAGGCCGAGCTTGTTGAAGGCCACCGCGAACGGGTAGAGGAAGATCGACTCGATGTCGAAGATGATGAAGAGCATCGCCGTCAGGTAGTACTTGATCGGCACGCGCCCGCCGCCGGCCGCATGGGGCGTCGGCTGGATGCCGCACTCGTAGGCCTCGAGCTTGGCGCGGTTGTAGCGCTTCGGGCCCACGACGAGCGACGTGAACACCGACAGGGCCGCGAACGCGAAGCCGAGACCCAGCATGAACAGGATCGGGACGTACGAGTTCATCCGAGGTCACTTGCCTTTCGGTCGTGCGTGTCGACGGGGCGGTGGTCGTGGTGACCGGGGTGTCCGTCGAGGAGGGCGTCACGGCAGATGCGCGGCGCACCCATCCTAGGGGCGTCGGGAACGATTGTGCTCGGCGTCACAAGGCGCCCGGCAGCGGGGTGCCTCATGCGTCCGGCGCCAGTCGTGAGAGGGCGGTGATGATGCGGTCGCTCGGGGCCTTGGCCCTCGGGTCGGCGAGGTTGGCCATGATCTTGAGCAGGAACGGCATGAGCTTGGTGCGCGGCAGGCCGTACCTGGTCGCGAGCCGCATCACCTCGGGGTTGCCGATGGCGTGGGCGAACCAGCGACCGAGGGTGAAGTACCCACCGAGCTCGTCCTTCATGACCTTGGGGTAGCTGGCGAGGACGCGCTCGCGGCCGGCGTCGTCGGGGCGCGCGTGCGCCTGGGCGATGAGCTCGGCCCCGATGCGGGCGGCCTCGAGGGCGTAGTCGATGCCCTCGCCGTTGAACGGGTTGACCATGCCGCCGGCGTCGCCGACGAGCACGAGGCCGTCGGCGTAGAGCGGGCTGCGGTTGAAGCCCATCGGCAGCGCGGCGCCGCGGATCGGGCCGGCGGACTCGTCGTGCTCGAGCTGCCACTCGGGCGAGATGTCCTGCACCCACTTGCGCATGACGTCCTTGAAGTCCGTCTGCTGGAAGGCGGCCGTCGTGTCGAGGGTGCCGAGGCCGACGTTGGTGCGGCCGTCCTCGAGCGGGAAGAGCCAGCCGTAGCCGGGCATGAGGATGCGGTTGCCGGCGTCGTCGCGGGTCCACAGCTCGAGGTGGCTCTCGAGGTAGTCGTCGCGCTTGGGCGTCGTGTAGTACGCGCGGACGGCGACACCCATGACGCGGTCCTCGCGCTTGTGCCGGCCCACGGCGGTGGCGAGGCGGCTCGAGACGCCGTCGCTGGCGACGACGACGGGCGCGCGGTAGGTGACGGTCTCGCCGGTGGCCCGGCCGCGGTCGTCGACCTTCTTGGCCGTGACGCCGACGACGCGTCCGGCCGCGTCGTGCACCGGGGCGGTGACGCTCGTGCGCTCCTCGAGCTTCGCGCCGCGCGACTGCGCGTGGCGGGCGAGCGACTCATCGAGCTGGGCTCGGGTGCGGACCATGCCGTACGAGGGGAACGCGTCGTTCTCGGGCCAGTCGAGCTGGAGGGTGTGGCCGCCGCCCTTGATGCGCAGGCCCTTGGTGCGCTGCCACCCCGTCGTGTCGATGCCGAGGGAGATGAGCTCCTTGGTGGCGCGCGGCGTCAGGCCGTCGCCGCAGATCTTGTCGCGGGGGAAGGCCGACTTCTCGAGGAGGAGGACGTCGAGGCCGTGGTCGGCGAGGTAGGCGGCAGTGGCCGATCCGCCCGGCCCGGCGCCGACGACGATGACGTCGGCGCTGGCGTCCGAAAGGGCGCCGGCATGTGCTGCAGGGCTCGTCGCCGAGCCGGTGCTGCTCATCTCTACCACGGTGTTTCCGACCTGCTTGTGAAGATCTTCACGAACTCCTGCGGAGTCTATGCCCGCGATTTCCGCCTTGTCAGATAAGGCATGCCTAACTCGCCCCGCCACGAGCGTCCGGCAAGCGGTCGACGAGCGTCCGGCACGCGTCCGACACGCGTCCGACAAGGCCCCGGTGGGGCCCGCGTCAGCGCTTCGTCGCGCCGTGCAGCGCGACGATCCCACCCGTGAGGTTGGTCCACCGGACGTTGGTCCAGCCGGCCTGCTCGATGACCGCGGCGAGCTCACCCTGCGGCGGCCAGGCACGGATCGACTCGGCGAGGTAGACGTAGGACTCGGGGTTGCTCGAGGTGCGGCGGGCCACCGGGGGCAGCGCGCGCATGAGGTAGTTCGAGTAGACGGTGCGGAAGGCCTTGTTGACCGGCTGGCTGAACTCGCAGACGAGCAGCCGGCCCCCGGGCCTGGTGACGCGGAGGAACTCGCGCAGCGCCGTGGCGGTGTCGGCGACGTTGCGCAGCCCGAAGCTCATCGTGACGACGTCGAAGCTCTCGTCGGCGAACGGCAGGCTCATCGCGTCGGCCGCGGTGAAGGCCATGTCGGGGCGGCGCCGCCGGCCGACGCGCAGCATGCCGAGCGAGAAGTCGGCCGGCACGACCTCGATCTCGCGGTCGGCCCACGGCTCGCTCGAGGTGCCGGTGCCGGCGGCGATGTCGAGGATGCGCTCCCCCCGCTTGGCGTCGACGGCCTTGACGACGGCCCGGCGCCAGAGCCGGTCCTGCCCGAGGGAGAGCACGTCGTTGGTCACGTCGTACTTCTCGGCGACGGTGTCGAACATCGACGCGACGTCGACCGGCTTCTTGTCGAGCTGGGCACGGGTCATGCGCTCATCCTCGCACCCACCACGTGCCGCGCCGAGTCCCGGTCGGCCCGCTCCCCCACGCTCCGCCGGTCGTCAGCAGGGTCGTCGGGACCCGACCTCGGTGTGACGGTCGGCGCACGTGACGGCCACGCGGTGAGGGGACGGGTCCGGCGGTCGTAGAGTTTGAGGCGATGTCCACGCTCCCGGCCGCCGAGGCGGCCTCCCCCGCCGCGGGCCCGACGGTCGTCGTCCGGTCGGTGCCGCTCACCTCGGACACCCCGCTGCTCCGGCACCTGCCCGCCGACGTCCCCCACGACGAGCTCGTCTCGTGGGTGCGACGCGGCGACGGCCTCGTCGGCTGGGGCGTCGCCCTCTCGTTCGAGGCCCGCGGCCCCGGGCGCTTCCGCGACGCCGAGGCCTGGTGGCGCGAGGTGACGCGCCACGCCGTGGTCCGCGACGACGTCGCGCGCCCCGGCTCCGGCCTCGTGTGCTTCGGCTCCTTTCCCTTCGCCGACGACTCCGCCGAGTCGGCCCGCCTCGTCGTGCCCTCGACGATCGTCGGGCGTCGCGACGGCGTCACGTGGCTGACGACGATCTCGACCGGCCCGCAGCTGCCGACCACCGAGGCACCCGAGCCGGCCTCGGAACCCGACCCGCCCACCGGCATCGCCTTCGCCGACGGCGCGGTGTCGCCGGCCGACTACGCGCACTCGGTCGCCGAGGCCGTGCAGCGGATCAGCGCCGGCGAGGTCGACAAGGTCGTCCTCGCCCGCGACCTCGTGGCCACCGCGTCGGCGCCCATCGACCCGCGCTGGATCCTGCGCCGCCTCGCCGACCGCTACGAGAACACGTGGGTGTTCTCGGTGGCCGGCCTCCTCGGCGCGACGCCCGAGCTGCTCGTGCGCCGCGACCAGGGGCTCATCACCTCCCGGGTGCTCGCCGGCACGATCCGCCGCACGGGCGACGACGCCAAGGACCTCGCGCTCGCCGCGTCGCTCGCCCGCTCGAGCAAGGACCTCGAGGAGCACGAGTACGCCGTCCGGTCGGTGGCCGACGCCCTCGCCCCGCACTGCTCGTCGATGAACGTGCCCGAGGCGCCGTTCGTCCTGCACCTGCCCAACGTCATGCACCTGGCCACCGACGTCGCCGCGGTGAGCGCCGACGACGCGTCGTCGCTGACGCTCGCGGCCTCGCTGCACCCGTCCGCGGCCGTCGGCGGCACACCCACGGCCCGCGCCGTCGAACTGATCCGCGAGCTCGAGCACATGGACCGCGGTCGCTACGCCGGCCCGGTCGGCTGGATGGACGCCGACGGCGACGGCGCGTGGGGCATCGCCCTGCGCAGCGGCGCCTACGCGCCCGGCGACGCCTCGCAGCTGACGCTCTACGCCGGCTGCGGGATCGTCGCCGGCTCGGACCCCGAGTCCGAGGTGGCCGAGTCGATCGCCAAGCTCATCCCGATGCGCGACGCCCTCGCGGGCGACTGACCGGACGTGCCGACCGTGGAGGGCCACCGCAGCGCGCCGCAGCTGTCGCTGCGCGTGCTCCAGGAGCTGTGGCGCGCGGGCGTGCGCGACGTCGTGCTCGCGCCCGGCTCGCGCAACGCCCCGCTGGCCCTGGCCCTCGACGCCGCCGACGAGTGCGGCGACCTGCGCCTGCACGTGCGCGTCGACGAGCGGTCGGCGGGCTTCCTCGCCCTCGGGCTCGCGACCGGTTCGCGGCGTCCCGTCGCGGTCGTCACGACGTCGGGTACCGCCGTCGGCAACCTGCTGCCGGCCGTCATGGAGGCCCACCACACGGGGCGCCGGCTCCTCGTCGTCAGCGCCGACCGGCCCGACCGGTTGCGCGGCACCGGCGCCAACCAGACCACCCAGCAGGCCGGGATCTTCGGCGGGTTCGCGCCGTGCCACGACCTCACGGCCGCGACGCCCGACGCCGACCTCGCAGCCGCCGTGGCCGCGTCGTGCGCAGGGCCCGGGCCGGCGCACCTCAACGTCCAGCTCGACGGCGACCTGCTGCCCGCGGGCGCGGAGCGCGACACGTGGTGGGAGCGTCCGACAGCCGCGTCCTCCGACCTCGCCGACGCCGCTGCCGGCTCGCCCGACCTCGCCAACTCCGCCACGGCGCAGTTCCAGCGGCCTGACGCGTCCGAAAGCCGCGCCAACTCCGCCACGGCGCAGTTCCAGCGGCCTGAGGCGGAGCCGGGGCTCGAGCCGTCGGTCCGGCTGCGCGCCGACGGCGAGGTTCTGCCGCTCGGACCGCGCACCCTCGTCGTCGCGGGTGACGACGCCGGGCCCGCCGCACGGTTGCTCGCCGAGTCGGCCGGGTGGCCGATGCTCGCCGAGCCGACGAGCGGTGCCCGCATCGGCCGCCGGGCCCTGCGCTGCGGTCGCCTGCTGCTGACCACCGACCTGCGCCGCGACGTCGAGCGCGTCGTCGTCGTCGGGCACCCGACCCTGTCCCGCCCGGTCACCGCGCTGCTCAGCGACCCCTCGCTCGAGGTCGTGGCCGTGCGCGGGCGCGACGGCGTGGCCACCGACCCCGGACGCGTCGCGCGCGTCGTCGACGCCGTGCCGCGCGTCGAGGGCCCCGACGACGCCGCGTGGTTCGAGGCGTGGAAGTCGGCCGACGACGCGCTCGGCGCGGCCATCGACGCCGGCCTGCGCGGCCCGAATGCAGTGCCGGGTCGCCCTGCGGGACAGGCGATCTCGCCGCTCGAGGTCGCCTCGGTCGTCGCCGCGGCGGTGGCCGCCGACACCTCGCTCGTCGTCGGCTCGTCCAACCCGGTGCGCGACCTCGACGTCATGGGCGTGCCCTGGCCGCCGCTCGAGCACCGGTTCGTCGTCGGCAACCGGGGCCTCGCCGGCATCGACGGGGTCGTCTCGACCGCGGTCGGCGTCGCGCTCGGCCGGCCCCGGGCCTCGCGCACCATCGCCTACCTCGGTGACCTCACCTTCCTCCACGACGCGAACGGGCTGCTGATCGGCCCGGCCGAACCGCGGCCCGACCTCACGTTCGTCGTGCTCAGCGACGACGGCGGCGCGATCTTCGCGACCCTCGAGCAGGGCGACCGCCGCTACGCCAGCGCCTTCGAGCGGGTCTTCGGCACCCCGCACGGCACCGACCTCGGCGCCCTCTGCGCGGCCCACCACGTCGCGCACGAGCGCGTCACCACCCTCGAGCGGCTCTCGGCCGCGCTCGACGAGCGACCCACCGGCATCCGCGTGCTCGAGGTGCCGGTGCCACGGGACGGCCGCCGCGAGGAGGCGCGCTGGCTGCGCGAGCTCGCGCAGAGCGTCCTGCCCCGCCGAGCCTGAGGACCACCACCCCGACCCGTCAGCCCGGGTCGGGCACCGGCCACTGCGAGGGCGTCCCCGGCTCGGAGCGCAGCGCCGCGGCGACGAGGTCGGCGTTGTCGCGCGGGGCGCTCCCGTCCGGCATCACCGAGGTGTCCTCGAGCCCGATGCGCACGTCGTAGCCCGACGCCTGTGCCCACCGCAGCACGGGCCAGGCCCACCGCCCCTCGCCGTGCACGAGCACCGGCGCCGCCGACATGCCGAGCGCGGCGAGGATGCGCTCGGCCGCCCACGCGCCGTCCGACCCGGGCGTGACGCCGGGGATCGTCTCGACGAGGACCCGCTCGACCTGCCAGGGCCAGTTGGTGGAGACGAAAGCCGTGGCCGCGCGGGGCGTCCAGATGCCCGCCTCGACGCCGATGGCCTTCTCGCGCAACGCCTCTGCGATCTCGACCGCGCCGGGCTCGTGCCAGTTGACGCTCGCGCAGTCGGGGCCGCCGAGGTCGGGCGAGGGCCACTCTGACACGTGCGCCAGGGTGCGCCGCTGCGCGTTCAGGATCCCGGCACGCGTCGACACGCAGACCCGCAGCCCGGGCGTGCGGGCGCGGATCGCCGTCACCGCGTCGACGACGTGACGCGTCTCGAGGGTCTCGAGGCCGTCGTCGCCGCGCGGGTGGACGTGCACCATGAAGGCGCCGGCCTCGACCGCGTCGGCCGCCGCCTGCGCGAGCTCGTCAGGAGTCACCGGCACCCGCGGTCGCGCCTGCGGGTGGCGGTCGCCGTTGAGGCAGGCCTTGATCATGCCGCCACCTCGCGGTCGAGCAGGGCGTGGCAGCGACGGAGCCGGTCGACCCACCAGGCGCGGCGGTCCTCGGAGGTGGCAAGGGCTGCGAGCGCCGCGGCGTCGGGGGCGGGCCGCGTGGCGTCGAGCAGCCCGGCGCGCGGCCGGAGCGGGTCGGCCGCGACGTCACGCTCGAAGAGGCTGACCGTGCCGAGCCCGCAGGCGTGGTCGAGCGCCGGGAGGGCGCGCGCGAGCGCGACACCGGCGGCGATGCCGACGCTCGTGTCGAGCGCCGAGCTGACGACGGCCGGCAGGCCGCACGCGTCGACGACCTCGAGCGCACGGGCCACGCCACCGAGCGGCGCCACCTTGACGACGACGACGTCGGCCGCCTCGAGCCGGGCCACCCGCAGCGGGTCCTCGGCCTTGCGGATCGACTCGTCCGCTGCCACTGGCACGTCGATCCCCCTGCGCGCCAATGCAACCCGCAGGCGGGCGAGGTCCTCGACCGATGCGCACGGCTGCTCGGCGTACTCGAGGTCGTAGGGCGCCAGGCGTGTCAGGGCCTCGACCGCGGTGTCGAGGTCCCACGCGCCGTTGGCGTCGACGCGCACCCGCGCCGCGGTACCCATCACCTCGCGGACCGCAGCCACGCGGGCCACGTCGTCGTCGAGGGCCTGGCCCTTCTCGGCGACCTTGACCTTGGCCGTCGTGCACCCGTCGAACCGGGCGAGCACGTCGGCGACCCGCTCGGGCCCGACGGCCGGCACCGTCGCGTTGACCGGGACCGACTCGCGCCGCGGGGCGGGCCAGGAGCCGTACGCCGCCTCGATCCCGGCCGTCAGCCAGCGGGAGGACTCGGCGTCGTCGTACTCGGTGAAGGGCGCGAACTCGCCCCAGCCCGAGGGCCCCTCGAAGACGACTGCTTCCCGCACGTCGACGCCGCGGAAGCGCACCCGCATCGGCAGCGCGACGACGTGCGCGGCGTCGAGGATGGCGTCGACCGGCGGGAGGGGCGTCATGTCCCCATCATCGCCGACCGGCTTCGGGGCCGTCAGCGCCGTGGGAAGGCCTCGTGCCGGTCGTGCGTCGGGTCGGGCTGCGCGGGCCCGCGGTCCGTGGTCGGGTCGACGTGCCCCGACGCGGTCGGAGCCGCGGTGCCGACCTCGCGCCGGTGGCCCCGGTCGCCCCGGTGGTCGCGGTGACGCTGGTGCCCGCACGCCTCCCAGCGGTGGCGGCCGTGGCCGAGCACGAACACGAGCCCGACGAGCCACCAGAGCCCGTGCCCTGCTGCGCCGAGCGACACGGCGATGAGGGCGATGCCGGCGGCGATGAGCCAACGCGGTGCGAACACGACTGCCTCCCTCTGGACCGGTCCCGGCGGGCGCCGCGACCTGACACCTCGACGGTAGGTCGCGCACGCGTCGGGCCGCTCCGCGCTCTGTCAGGTCCTCCCCCTGACAGGTGTCACGGGTCAGCGGCCGAGGCGCACGTCGCTCGGGTTGTCGACGGCCGTGGCGATCCGCTCGCGGTGCAGCAGCCGCATCTCCGGCAGCTCGTCGAGGGCGAACCAGCCGGCGTCGGTCGACTCGTCGTCGCCCGGCCGCGGGTCGCCGGACACCCAACGGCAGCGGAACGTGTGGTCGAGGTACTGGGCCAGGTCGCCGTTGACGTGCGTCACCAGGCCCGAGGCCGACACCCACACGAGCCGCTCGACCTCGGCGACGACGCAGGCCTCCTCGAGCACCTCGCGGACCGCGGTGACGTGCGGGTCCTCCCCCGGGTCGACGATGCCGGTCACCGGCGTCCACTCCCCGTTGTCGGACCGGCGCACGAGCAGCACCTCCTGCACGCCCCCGCCGGGGGCGTCGCGCAGCACGACGGCGGTGACGCCGGGCATCCACATCAGCTCGGTCCCGATCATCGTGCGGAGGTGGGCCACGTACGGGGGGATCGGCATGGGACCGACCCTAGCCACCCCGTTACAGTCGCCCCGTGAGCAGCGCGAGCCCCGAGAGCGTGTCCGAGACCTTCGACCCCGCCGAGTGGGAGGTCGTGCCGGGGTTCGACCTCACCGACGTCACCTACCACCGGCGCCGGCACGTCGAGGGGCGACCGCGGCCCGAGTCCGGCGTCGTGCGCGTCGCGTTCGACCGTCCCGAGGTGCTCAACGCCTTCCGGCCGCACACCGTCGACGAGCTCTACCGGGCCCTCGACCACGCCCGGATGTCCCCCGACGTCGGCGTCGTCCTGCTCACCGGCAACGGCCCGAGCCCCAAGGACGGCAAGTGGGCCTTCTGCTCCGGCGGCGACCAGCGCATCCGCGGCCGCTCCGGCTACCAGTACGCCGAGGGCGACACCGCCGACACCGTCGACGAGGCGCGCGTCAAGGCCCAGGGCGGCCGCCTCCACATCCTCGAGGTCCAGCGCCTCATCCGCACCATGCCCAAGGTCGTCATCGCCGTCGTGAACGGCTGGGCGGCCGGGGGCGGTCACTCGCTGCACGTCGTCTGCGACCTCACCATCGCCAGCCGCGAGCACGCCCAGTTCAAGCAGACCGACGCCGACGTGGGCAGCTTCGACGCCGGGTACGGCAGCGCCTACCTGGCCAAGATGGTCGGCCAGAAGTTCGCCCGCGAGATCTTCTTCCTCGGCCGCACGTACTCGGCCGAGGACATGCACCGGATGGGCGCGGTCAACATCGTCGCCGACCACGCCGACCTCGAGGCCGAGGCGCTGCAGGTCGCGAGCGAGATCATGGGCAAGAGCCCGCAGGCCCAGCGGATGCTGAAGTTCGCCTTCAACCTCACCGACGACGGGCTCATGGGCCAGCAGGTCTTCGCCGGTGAGGCGACCCGCCTGGCGTACATGACCGACGAGGCCGTCGAGGGCCGCGACCAGTTCCTCGAGAAGCGCGACCCCGACTGGACCCCGTTCCCCTGGTACTTCTGACCCGCCGGGTCACATCCGGGCGAGCAGGGCGACGGTCGCCGCGACGATCTGCCGCTGGGCCGTCTCGTGGTCGACGGTCGGCGTGCCGTCGCCCGGCTGGGTGCCGTAGTCGCCGAACGATGAGTGCACCGCGCCGTCGACGACGGTGAAGGCCGTCGAGGCCGGCAGCAGGGCGCGGCTCGCGGCGACGTCGTCCGGCGTCGTGAACCCGTCGCGGCTGCCGCTGACCGACGCCACGGCGAGGTCGGCACGGTCGGCGAGCGAGCCCACCGGGTAGGACGCCCAGAGCACGAGGCCGTTGACACGTGCGGGGTCGGACGCGGCGTAGTCGGCCGCCGCCACGCCGCCGAGGCTGTGGCCGCCGACCGCCCAGCGGGTCACCTCGGGGTGGCGCGCCATGACGTTCCCGGGGGCGCCCGTCGCGAGCAGCGCGATCTCGAAGGGCTGCTTGACCACGACGACGAGGTAGCCCGCCCGGCTGACCTCGGTGAGGATCGGCACGTAGGCCCGCGGGTCGACGCGAGCGCCGGGCTGGAAGACGAGGGCACGCGTGGGGGTCTGGTCGCGCGGGGACAGCACGATGCCGGACGGAACGTCGACGACCCGCACGTCGGGCTCCCCGGCCATCGCCGAGGCGGCCGCGGCCGTGGCCGGGAACGGCTGGAGCCAGACGAGCCCGCCGAGCACCACGGCGCTGACGAGGACCCCGGCCAGCCGGCCGAGGACGATCCCCCACCGACGCCGGTGCGTCGGGTGGTCGTCGTCGTGACCCCGCGCGAGCACGAGCAGGACGACGCCGACCAGACCTGCGACCGCGAGGGCGACGAGGTGGGCCGGGTGGCCGGCCAGCAGGGTGCCGCGGGCGAGGAGGAAGAGCACGAGCGGCACGACGAGCCAGGTCAGGCCCAGGACGACCGCGAGCCGCGGGACGCGACGGCGTCGGCGGCTCGGGGGCGCGTTCGGCCCGGAGCCGTTCCCCTCCCCGGACCCCGTGACCACGGCACGAGGGTAACGACGTGAAGGGCCCGGTGGCGTCCCGACACATCGCGGTCCGCGGAGTGGGACGCGCCCGGCCGCCCGTCGGGCAGGGCAGGATGAAGGGGTGGAGCGCAACGGCGACCGGACCGTCGGCGGCGTCCCGGACGCCGGGGGCCGGCCGCGTCGCGCCGCGAAGGGCCAGGGAACCCGCGGCGGTGGTGCTGCCGGGGGTGCTGCCGGGCAGGGCGCTGGGCAGGCCTCGGGGCCCGGCGTCGGTCGTCGAATCGGGCGAGGCATCGGCCGAGCGGCCGGCGGCACCGCCCGGATCACGGCCAGGGGCGGCCGGTTCGCGGCGGCCAAGGCGCACGCCTACACGCACTCCGGCGGGGCGGGCGAGTCGGGCCTCGCCCGGCTGACCGAGCTGCACGCGAGCCACACCGCCGGCGACACGATCATGACTCTCGCGCTCGCCGGGACGCTCTTCCTCAACCCGGCCACCGCCCAGGCCCGCAGCCAGGTGGCGATGTTCCTCCTCGTCACGATGGTGCCGTTCGCGCTCGTCGCGCCGCTCGTCGGGCCGCTGCTCGACCGGTTCCGTCACGGGCGGCGGTGGGCCATCGGCACGACGACGGCGCTGCGGGCCTTCCTGTGCTGGGTGCTCGCCGACGCGGTGACCTCCGGCAGCGTGTGGCTCTTCCCGGCCGCGCTCGGCTGCCTCGTGGCGTCGCGCGCCTACACGATCACCCGCGCGGCGGCCGTGCCGCGCCTGCTGCCCGCGGGCACGACTCTCGTGCGGGCGAACTCGCGGGTGTCGATGGCCGGCGTGGCGGGTGCGCTGCTCGGCGGCGCCCTCGGCGGTCTCGCGATGCTCGCCGGGCCCACGTGGGCGCTGCGGGTCGCGTTCGCGGTGTTCGTGTTCGGCACCGTCCAGGCCATCCGGCTGCCCGCCCGCGTCGACTCCGCCGCGGGCGAGGCCGACCCCGAGGACACCGTGCCGATCCCCACGGGCCGGCCCGGCTCCGGCAGAACCGACGCGTCGGGCGTCCTGACCGTGGACTCGTCCGGTCCGCTCGGGCGCTTCCGTCGGCGCAAGCGCTCCATCCCGTGGCCCGTGCTGCACGCGATGTGGACGACCGGGGGCACGCGGGTCCTCACCGGGTTCCTCATCCTGTTCATGGCCTTCCTCACCAAGGAGCACCCGGTCGGCGACGTGCCCGGCCCGGTCGTCCTCGGCGTCCTCGCGGCGGCCATCGGCATCGGCAACGTGCTCGGCACCGTCCTCGGCGACCGGGTGCACGACGAGCGCCCGGAGCGCGTCGCGATGGTCTCGGTGCTCGTCGCGACGGTCTGCTGCGTGCTCACCGGCATCTGGTACGGCGTCTGGACGCTCGCGCTGCTCGGCCTCGCGCAGGGGCTCTCGGCCCAGCTGGCGAAGCTGTGCTTCGACGCCCTCGTCCAGCGTGACGTCCCCGAGCACGTCCGCACGTCGGTGTTCGGCTGGTCCGAGACGATGCTGCAGATGCTGTGGGTGCTGGGCGGCGCGCTCGGCATCGTCCTGCCGCTCGACCCGCACGTCGGGTTCCCGGTCTGCGCGGCCGCCGTCGCCTGGACCGTCGTCGTCGCGGCCCGGCAGAAGCGGGTGGCGGCCCGCTACGCCCCCGCACCGCAGAGGCCCCGCCCCCGTCGCGCCTGACGCGTCCTGTGGATGACGCCCACGCGCGTCGTCGCTGCTCTCCTACGGTCGCGACATGGCCTACGCGATCGACACGGACGGCACCCGCCGCGCGGGCTCGACCATCCTCGACGCCGGTACGGCAGCGACCGACTGCACCGTCGCCGCGCGCAGGGCGGGAGACCACGCGCTGGCCGCCCTCGGCGCGGCTCCTCCGGCCGGGCTCTCGCGCAGTCTCACGAACTTCGTCGACACCCACGTGGCCGCGCTCGACGGCCTGGCCGTGGCCTTCGAGGCGCTGGGTGCCGCAGTCGGGGCCACGGCAACGTCCGCCGAGCAGGCCGAACAGCGTGCCACCGCCGCGATGGCCGCTGCGTCGTCCACGCCGACCACTCCGGCCTCATGAGCTCCTGGCCCTCCGACGGGGACGGCTCGATCGTCCCTCCGCGTGGCGATCCCCACGCGCTGCGGGCGGCTGCCGGGAGCCTGAGGGCCGTCGCGGCCACATCCGACCGGCTGGGTGGCCTCGCGACCGACGCGACCGACGAGCTCGCGCTCGTCTGGGAGGGCGTGGACGCCGGGCGCGCCATCCGCGAGGCGCTGGTCGTGACGGCCCGAGCCCGAGCCCTCGCGCCCGGCCTCGCCGCAGCCGCCGGCGCCCTGCGAACCCATGCGACGTCCCTCGAGCACGCGCAGGGCGTGGTGGCGTCCCTGGCACGCCGCGCGGACTCCGCACGCGCTGAGCACGCCCGAGCCGTGGCGATCGCCGGAGCGGCCCCGGACCCCTCAGCCGGACGGACGCTCGAGGACCGAGCGCGGCTTCGCCTGGACGAGCAGCTGCGCGGCATCCGGCGTGAGCACGGAGCCGCCCTCGACGAGCTCGCGGCCTCAGCCAACAGCTGCGCCCGAGCCCTCGACGCCGTGACGCGCTCGGTCCCGAGCGCCGGGTCCGGATGCGCGCCGGGCGCCCGAGCTGCGATGCTGCACGGCCTGCCGTTCGTCCACGAGCGGGTGGTTGCGGCGCAGCGACCCCGGTTCGGGTTCACGACCGTTCGCGACGAGCGATGGTGGGAGACGGCCGGCGGCGCCGTGGCAGCGACCGCCACGGACGCTTACAACGACGCCGTGGTGCCGGTCGTCAACGGCTCGGCGAGTGTCCTGCAGGCCATGGCGCAGAACCCGGGCGACGTCGTCGAGATGGCGGCCGGGGCGGCGATGACGGTCGTCGGCGCAGGTGGTGAAGTCGCAGGCTTCGGGCTCGACGTGACGGGCGTCGGAGCGGTGGCCGGCGTGCCCATCAACGTGGCTGCCGCCGGCCTCGTGACCGCCGGAGCCGTCACCGCGACGCACGGAGCCACGCAGCTGGGCGCGCACGCCACCGAGAACGGGGTGACGCTGCTGCAGGAGGCGAGCGGTCCGGCCCCGCCGCGGGGCAACCCCGGCGACCCGTTGCCGGACTCCCTGCGCCCGGACACGGCCGGCCCCACGTGGAAGGGACGCGTCGCCGACAACGGCAAGGGTGAAGTCTGGCAGGACCCGTCGAAGATGAATGCTCCGAAGGGTCAGCCCGACGACGCGAGCTCGATACGCATCATGGATCCCGACGATCTCAACCCCGACGGCTACGTGCGGTTCTACAACGACCACGGCCAAGTTCTGAAGCTCGATGGCAAGCCCGGGCCCAGACAGGAACCCGAGACGCACATACCGATTCGTCCCGACGGGACCTACGACGTGCCGAGAGGATGGGCCCCATGATTCCGAGCCTCAGTGACAAGGTGCTGGAGATTGCCAAGTTGGACTTCGCGCTCATGCTGTGGACCGAAGACAACTGGCAGATCACCTTGGCCGGCGACGCTGTCATCCGGCGTCCCGACCATGTAGCCGAACATGTCGACACCACGGCGCAGGAGGATCAACCGCCCGAGAGCGTTCGGGCACTGATCGGGCGGAAGATCACAGGGCTCTCGGTCTCGGATCGAGGGGACCTCACGCTCTCGCTCGACGACTTCGTGATCGAGTGCCCCGTCGGTGTGGACTACGAATCCTGGCAGCTCAACGGGCCGAGGGGCGAGATCATCGTGTGCGGGCCGGGCGGCAGGCTCACCGAGTGGGGCCCCCGGCGCGACTGATACTTGAGACCTCCACGGGTCATCGCCCTCCCGAAAGGATGGAGCCCATGATCCCGAAGCTCGACGGCGAGATCATCGCCAAGGCCGAGCTCGCTTTCATGCTCCGCTTCTGGACCGAGAGCGACTGGCAGGTCAATCTGGAAGGCGCCGTCACCCTCATACCTGACGATGGTCCAGCAACGGTGCTCCACGACGACGTCATGGCGGCGGCGCTGCCCGACGACCTCCGCTGGCTCTTCGGTGCTCGCATCACGAAGGTCGAGGTCGCTGTGGCCGGTGATCTCATCGTGGGATTCGCGGACAGGCACCTGAAGTGTGCGGCCGACCCGGACTACGAGTCGTGGCAGCTGTACGGGCCGCGGGGCGAGATCATCGTGTGCGGGCCGGGTGGGCGGCTCACCGAGTGGGGACCGCGGCGCGACTGAGGCTCGTTCCCTCGCGCAGGCTCCCACAGCGGGAGCAGCACGCGAGGGAACGCGTGGCACCCGAGCGGGCTGCCCTCCCGAGGCAGGACCCGGGCCGGCCGACAGGCAGAATGGCAGCCATGTCCGCGCCGAGGCCGCTGCCGATCCCCGCGGGTCCGCAGGTGCTCGACGTCCTGCCGGACCTCGAGGCGGCCCTCGCCGGACGCTCGCCCGTGCTCCCCTATGCCGCTGGTGAGCCCGAGCCCACGGTGCCCGACCACGACCCCGCGACCCTGCCGGAGGGCCTCGCGGTCGCCGTCGGCACGTCCGGCTCGACCGGCCGGCCCAAGCGCGCCCTCCTGACCGCCGAGTCCCTCGACCGCTCCGCCTGGGCCACCCACCGCGCCCTCGGCGGCAGCGGGGCCTGGCTGCTCGCGATGCCCGCCCACCACATCGCCGGCCTGCAGGTGCTGCTGCGCTCACTGGCCGCCGGCACGACGCCGACGGTCCTCGACCTGCGCGGCGGCTTCACCGTCGAGGCCTTCGCCGAGGCCACCGCCCGCGTCGCGACGACCCCCGCAGCGCGTCAGCGCTACACGGCCCTCGTGCCGACACAGCTCGGCCGGCTCCTCGACGACCCGGCCGGCGTCGCCGCCCTGCGCCGCTTCGACGGCGTGCTCGTCGGCGGCGCCGCGACGCCGGCCGCCATGGTCAAGCGCGCTCGCTCGCTCGACGTCGCCCTCAGCCTCACCTACGGCATGAGCGAGACCGCGGGAGGCTGCGTCTACGACGGCCTGCCGCTGCCGATCAGCCGGGTCCACGTCGACAACGACCGCCACGTCGTGCTCGGCGGCGACACCGTGGCCCACGGCTACCTCGGCGAGCCGGCCCTCACGGCCGATGCCTTCACCACCGACCCCGACGGCGTCCGCTGGTTTCGGACCGACGACCTCGGCCACTTCGACGACGACGGCCTCCTCGTCGTCGACGGCCGCGCCGACGACGTCATCAACACCGGCGGCCTCAAGATCAACCCGGGCGTCGTGGAGGACGCCGTGAGCCGGCACGTCGAGGACGTCGCCGACGTCGTCGTGCTCGGCGTCCCCGACGCCACGTGGGGCGAGTCCGTCTGCGCCGCCGTGACGCTCGTCGACCCGAGCCGACGCGTCACCACGCCCCAGGTGCGCGAGCGGCTGCGCGGCATCCTGCCCGACGCCGCCCTGCCGCACCGCGTGCTCGTGCTCCCCGCCATCCCCCTGCGCGGCCCGGGCAAGCCCGACCGTGCCGCGATCCGGGCGGCCCTACGCGCCACCACGACCGAGCCCGCCACCGAGCCCGCCACCGAGCCCGCGACCGAGTCGGCGACCGACGCGTCCTGACGCGGTGGCAAGATGGAGGGGTCCCCGCCCCTCTCGTCGCCCGGAGGTCGTCGTGCTGCGCGTCGCGCTCATCGCCCTCGTGGTCTTCGCGACGATCTACGCGCTCGTCGACTGCCTCATGACCGATCGCCGCCTCATCCGGGTCATGCCCAAGCCGGTGTGGCTGATCGCGGTGCTCGTGCCGGTCCTCGGACCGCTCGTCTGGCTCGTGGCGGGGCGCACGGACGCCCGCGGGGGACCCTCCGCTCGTGGGCCGCGTCGACCGGGGCCGCGGCGTCCGTCCGGGCCCTCGGGCCCCAAGGGCCCTGACGACGACCCCGACTTCCTCCGCAAGCTGTAGAAGGACCGCCTGACCCCATGGCCACCCTGTCCCATTGGATCGAGGGCGCCCGCCCTCGCACCCTGCCCGCCGCCGTCTCCCCGATCCTCGTCGGGACGGGCGCCGCCTACCAGACCGGTCACGTCGTCTGGGCCTATGCGGTGCTCGCCCTCGTCGTCGCCCTCGCGCTTCAGGTCGGCGTCAACTTCGCCAACGACTACTCCGACGGCATCCGCGGCACCGACGAGGTGCGCGTCGGGCCGGTCCGCCTCGTCGGGCAGCGGCTCGCCCAGCCGTCCTCGGTGAAGTTCGCGGCGTTCGCCTCGTTCGGGTTCGCGGCCGTCGTCGGCCTGGCCCTCGTCGCCCTGTCGGGGCTGTGGGTCATGATCCCCGTCGGCGCCGCGGCCGTGCTCGCCGCCTGGTACTACACCGGCGGGAAGCGCCCCTACGGCTACCTCGGCCTCGGCGAGGTGTTCGTCTTCGTCTTCTTCGGGCTCGTCGCCACCGTCGGGACCATGGCGACCATGACGCCGCCCACCGCCGCGTGCTGGTGGGGCGCGGTGGGCGTCGGAGCCCTCGCCTCGGCGATCCTCGTGGCCAACAACCTGCGCGACATCCCCACCGACCGCGAGCACGGCAAGCGGACGCTCGCGGTGCGGATGGGCGAGCGCGGCACTCGCGCCTTCTACGTCGGCCTCGTCGCCGTCGCGTTCGTCGTGGCCGGCATCGTGTCGTTCACCTCGCCGTGGGCCCTGCTCGCCCTCCTCGCGGCGCCGCTCGTCGTGCGGCCGATGCAGGCCGTGCTCGGCGGGGCGACGGGGCCGGGCCTCATCCCGGCCCTCGCGGGCACCGGGCGGTTCCAGCTCGCGTGGTCGGTGCTGCTCGCCGTCGGGCTCGCCCTCGGCCGCGCCTGAGGCCGCCCGTCCGCCGCTGCTGACCCAGCCCGTGCGCCGCGGCCGAGCAGCCCCTCCCTCTTCCCGGGTTCGCCGGACAGGCGCCGCCCCCGGTGCCACCGTGGAGGCATGTCGGAGGACGCCGACGTCGTCGTCATCGGGGCCGGCCAGGCAGGGCTCGCCACGAGCCACGAGCTCGAGCAGCGTGGGGTGGAGCACGTCGTGCTCGAGGCCGAGACACCCGGGTCCTCGTGGCGCCACCGGTGGGACAGCTTCACCCTCGTGGGCCAGAACCACACCGTCCGCCTCCCCGGCGCGCCCTACCGCGGCGAGGACCCGTACGGCTTCATGGGCCGCGACGAGATCGCGGGGCACCTCGAGTCGTGGGCAGGTCGGCTCCGCGCCCCGGTCCGCGGCGGGTGCGCCGTGCGGCGCCTGCAGCCCCGCGCCGGCGGCGGCTTCACCCTCGACACCGACTCCGGGACGCTCGTCAGCCGGGTCGTCGTCGTCTCGACCGGCGCCTACCAGCGACCGCACCGGCCCGCGGCGTGCGCCGGCCTCCCCGCGTCGCTGCCGGTCATCGACCTGACCGGCTACGCCAACCCCGGCTCGCTCCCCGACGGCCCGGTGCTCGTCGTCGGCAGCGGCCAGAGCGCCTGCCAGGTGGCCGAGGAGCTCGCGCTCTCCGGACGCGAGGTCGTCATGGCGTGCGGTCGGGCGCCCTGGTTCCCGCGCCGGGCCGGCGGTCGCGACGTCTTCGAGTGGCTCCTCGACACGCCCTTCTTCGACCAGCGGGTCGAGGAGCTGCCGACGCCCGCGGCCCGGCTGGGGGCGAACCCCCAGGTCAGCGGGGCCGGGGGCGGCCACGACCTGCACTACCGGACGCTCGCCGCCCTCGGCGTCCGGCTCGGTGGCCACCTGCTCGGGGCGCAGGACGGCGACGTGCGCCTCGCCCCCGACCTCGACGCCTCGGTCGCCTTCGGGGACGGCGTCTACCGCACCCTGCGCGACCTCGTCTTCGCGGTGTGCGCGCGCCAGGGCCTCGAGCGCCCCGACCTGCCCGAACCGGCACCGCTCACCGGCGCGCCCGTCGAGTCGGTGCCGGTCGGCCGGCTCGGATCGGTCCTCGTCGCGGCCGGGTTCCGGCCCGACTACACCTCGTGGATCCGGGTGCCCGGGCTCGTCGACGACCTCGGCTTCCCGGTGCACACCGACGGCGAGAGCACCGCAGCGCCCGACCTGCACTTCGTCGGCGTCCACTTCCTGCGCCGGCGCAGCTCGGCGCTGCTCTTCGGCGTCGGTGCGGACGCCGCCTGCACGGCCGACCGCGTCGCCGCGCGTCTCGGCGTCGCCTGAGCGACCGCCTGGGCGAACCCGGGCGAACCCACGCGAACCCGCGCGGCTCGTCAGCGGTCGCGGGTGTCCCCGCGCTCGGCCGGCCCGACACCGTCGACCTCGGCGTCCTCGGCCGCCTCGTCGCTGGAGGGCGCGGGAGCCGACGCCGCCGCCTCCTGCTTGGCCTGGGCGCGCGCCTCGTGGCGCTCGACGAGGTTCGCGGTGATCTCGTCGCGCATGCCGCGCAGCAGGACGTAGGACGCCGCCGCCGAGGACAGCGCGGCCGCCCCGATGAGCAGCACCGGGTTGTCGCGGATCCCGATGAGCCAGAAGAGCAGGAGGAAACCGAAGAAGATGAGCAGGCGCAGCAAGCCGTACCGGACCATGTCAGACCCTCACATGCCCGAGTAGTTGTGCATGCCGACGAACGTCGACACGAGGTTGACCAGGGTGAAGTTGATGATGACGCAGACGTAGCCGCCGAGCGCGATGTACATCGAGCGCCGGTGGTCGACACCGGCCGTGGCCCGACCGTGCATGTACGCGGCGTAGACGACCCAGATGACGAACGTCCACACCTCCTTGGGGTCCCACTGCCAGTAGGCGCCCCACGCCTGCTTGGCCCAGATGGCCCCGGCGATGAGGGTGAAGGTCCACAGGATGAAGCCGACCATGTTGATGCTGTAGGCCGCCCGCTCGAGGGCCGCCGACGACGGCAGCGACTCGATGAAGGTGGGCTTGACCGGCTTGTCCTCGCGGCGGCGGCGCACGAGGTAGAGCACGCCGATGGCGGCCGCGATGGTGAAGAAGGCGACGGCGATGAAGGCCACGGACACGTGGATGCCGAGCCAGTACGACTTGAGCGCCGGCATGAGCTCGCCGGCCTCGGTGTAGAGCACGGTGAGCGAGAGGCCGAGGACGAGCAGGATCGGGGTGACGATGAAGACGCCGAGCCACTCCCACCGCTTGCGGCGCGCGAGGAGCGAGTAGACGACGCCGACGGCCGCGGCCGCCGCCGTGGCGAACTCGAACATGTTGCCCCACGGCGGGCGCGACACGGCGAGACCGCGCATCAGCACCGACCCGGCGAGCAGCGCCGAGGCCAGGTAGGTGAGCATCAGCGCGATGCTGCCGCGCTGGCGGCTCTTGAGACTCTCCTCGTAGCCGGCGCCGGCCGCGTACGGCGACACCGGGCGGCTCCGGTCGTCCGCGCCGGCGCCCGTGGTCGTGCTCGAGGTCGCGCCGACGAGCACCTGCTCGCGGTCGGCCACCCGCGACTCGGCGACCTTCGGCGCGCGCGCCGCGAGGTGCCACGTGAAGGCGAGCATGGCCAGCGTGTAGACGATCATCGACGCGTAGAGCGCGGCGTTCGCGTTGCCTGCGAGGTTCACGAGCGGTCGTTCCGTTCTGCCAGTCGGTCGTGCACGGCCGCGACGATCGCGGCGAGCCCGGGGTCGGAGTCCTTGGAGAGGCCACCGATGGTGACCACGGTAGCCGGTGCCCCTACGGCCGCCCCAGCCTCGGGGTCCGGCCCACCTGCCCCACCCGGCCCGCCCGGGCCCGATCCGGCCGCCTCGGCGGCGGGGCGGACGCGGACGAAGACGCGTCGGCGCTTGATGGTGAGGCCGAGGATGAGCCCGCCCGTGGCGAGCAGCGCGCTGACGAGGCTGACCGGGGCGCCGGGGTCGGTGCGCACCGAGAGGCCGGCGAAACGCTTGACCGAGTCGAAGCTGATCGAGCCGCGCCCGCCGGGCAGCTGCTTGGTCTCGCCGAGCTTGAGCCGGACGAGCTCGGGCGTGCCGTCGCTTCCGGTCACCTGCTTCATCTCGTCGGTGTTGAGCGTGTACACCGACTGCGGCCGGTTGCCGGGGAAGAGGTCGCCCTCCCACACCGACAGCGCGAGCTCCGGGTTCTGGGCGTCGGGGAACAGCGACACCGGCCCGTTCTTGAACGTCGGCTCGGCGGTCGGCAGGAAGAAGCCGGTGAACCCGAGCTGTTTCGGGGAGGCCGAGGGCACCTTGACGACGCCGACCGAGCGGTAGTTGGGGTCCTGCGGCAGGAACGGGGTGGCCTCCCGGTAGAGGACGGTGCCCTTGGCGTCGCGGACCGTGATGACCGGGGTGTAGCCGTTGCCGAGCAGGAAGATGTCGGCGCCGTCGACGCTGGCCGGGTGGTTGACGCTGATCGACTCGTCGGCGGCGGGTGCCCCGGGCTCGGGCGAGAGCGTCGCCTCGGCGGTGAAGTCGCGGGGCTTGCCGAAGTCCTTGCCGGGCGCCTCCTCGAACGCGACGTGCAGCTTGGTCAGCGACAGGACGAACGGCGGCAGCGACTCGTCGCTGACCCACGGCCCCGGCGACCACGTGTTGAAGGTGCCGGCGGAGGCGGCGAGCTTCTCGCCCTCGGGCAGGATGACGTCGCCGCGCCAGCCGAAGAGGTGCCCGACGGCCATCCCGACGATGATGCCGGTGAGCGCGAGGTGGAAGAGCAGGTTGCCGGTCTCGCGCAGGTAGCCCGACTCGGCGCTGACGGACGACGCGTCGTGCGAGTGGACGCGGAACCGCTTGGCGCGCAGCACCTCCCGCGCGACCTGCAGCGCCTCCTCGGAGCTCAGCGTCGTCGTCAGCTCGGCGCTCTCGTCGAGGCGGCGCAGGCGCGCGGGCGCCTTCGGCGGCCGGGCGCGCAGGGCGGCGACGTGCACCTTGGTGCGCGGGACGATGCACCCGACGAGGGAGACGAAGAGGAGCAGGTAGATCGCCGAGAACCACGGCGAGGAGTAGACGTCGAAGAACCCGAACCGGTCGAGCCACGGCGACGACGTCGGGTTCTGGGCGATGTAGTCGGCGACGCGTCCGGCGTCGATGTTGCGCTGCGGGAAGATCGAGCCGGGCACGGCCGCGATGGCGAGCAGCAGGAGCAGGAAGAGCGCGGTGCGCATGCTCGTCAGCTGCCGCCAGCCCCAGCGCAGCAGGCCGACGGGGCCGAGCTCGGGCAGCACCGGCTCGCGGTCGCGGCGCTCCTGGCGCTCCTGCGCCTTGAGGGCCTTCGCGGCCTTCTTCGTCGGGGTACCGGTCGTCATCAGAGGGCCACCTGGAACGTCGCGACGAAGTGGGTCTGGACCCAGAGGATGACGTCCTCCCACAGGCCGCTGACCATGAGGACGCCGACGGCGAGCAGCAGGCCACCCCCGACGAGCTGGATGGGGCGACGGTGCCGGCGCAGCCAGGCGTTGGCCCGACCCGCCCGCTCCCACAGGGCCGCCATGAGCAGGAACGGGACCCCGAGGCCGAGGCAGTAGAAGACCGCGAGGAGCACGCCGCGGCCGACGGTGCCGGACTCGGCCGACAGCGGCGCCGCCATGGCGAGGATCGCCCCGAGCGTCGGGCCCATGCACGGGGCCCAGCCGAGGCCGAACACCGCGCCGAGCAGCGGCGCACCGGCCAGGCCCGCCCGGGGGCGCCAGCCCAGCTGCGCCGAGAACCGGTCGCCGAGGCCGAGGAACATCAGGGCCGCGACGATGACGAGCACGCCGCCGACGCGCAGCAGCAGCGCCTGGTGCTCGCGCAGCGCCACCCCGAGGCCCGACAGGGTCGCGGCCCCGAGGAGGAAGACGACGGAGAAGCCGAGGACGAACAGGAGCGCGCCGAGCACGAGGCGACCGCGCGAGCGCTCCCCCAGCGACACCTCGGACAGCCCGGTGACGTACCCGAGGAAGCCGGGCACGAGCGGCAGGACGCACGGGGAGGCGAAGGAGACGAACCCCGCGGCGAGCGCGACCACCGCCGCGACGAGCAGCGAGCCGGTGGTGAGGTCGGGGGTCACGGGCGGTCTCAGCCCTGCTCGGCGAGGACGTCGTCGACGAGTCCCAGCAGGGTCGAGGTGGTGACGGGGCCGGAGACACGCGCGGCGATCCGGCCCTCGCCGTCGAGCACGAGGGTGGTCGGGGTGGCCGACGCCTTGCCTTGCAGGGCGAGGAGCGGCACCCCGCCGTCGTAGGCGAGCGAGGGGTAGGTGACGCCCTTGGCCTTCTGGAAGGCGAGGCCGGTCTCCGGGCCCTCGAGCTTGTCCATGCCGATGAAGACGACGTCCTTGCGGTCGGCCTGGACCTTCTCCCACGCCTTCTGCAGCGCCGGCGTCTCCTCGATGCACGGCGGGCACCACGAGCCCCAGACGTTGACGACGACGACCGCGCCGTCCTTGTCCTTGAGCGACCACTGCTCGCCCTCGAGCGTCGTGCCGAGCAGCTCCACGGGCTCGCCGCGCTGGGCGGGCGTCAGCTGCTCGATCGAGCCGTCGCCGGCGACGTAGCCCTTGCGGTCTCCCGAGCGAGCTTGGGACTCCACGGAGTTCGGGTCGGAGGTGCAGGCCGCGGTGACGAGGGCGAGCCCGCCGGCCATGGCCACGGCACCCCAGCGCAGGACGGTGCGTCGGTCGAGGTCGGACATCAGGCGCCCACGCTCCTGCTGGCGCCGGCGAGCAGCGCGGAGGCCGGCTCGGAGTAGGTGATCGAGGCGAGCTCGTCGCCGACGTAGGTCAGCGACGTCAGCGAGGCCAGGGTGCAGACGCGCTTGCGGGGGTCGTGCCACAGGCGCCGGCCCTCGAGCTTGTTGCGGACGGTCCAGACCGGCAGCTGGTGCGAGACGACGACGGCCTCGTGGCCGCGGGCCGCCTCGCGCGCGGCGTCGACGGCCTCGAGCATCCGGGCGGCGATGACCTCGTACGGCTCGCCCCACGACGGCTTGGTCGGGTTGGCGAGGACGTGCCAGTGCCGCGGGTGCAGCAGGTCCTTCTTGCTCGTGCGACCGCCCTCGAAGTGGTTGGCCGACTCGATGAGGCGGGCGTCGGTGGCGATGTCGAGGCCGTGACTGCGCGCGATCGGGGCCGCGGTCTCCTGGGCGCGCTCGAGCGGGGAGGCGACGACGTAGGTGACGTCGTTGGTCGCCAGGTGGGCGGCGACGACGTCGGCCATCTCGCGGCCGAGGTCGCTGAGGTGGTAGCCCTCGAGCCGCCCGTAGAGCACGCCGTCGGGGTTGTGGACCTCGCCGTGGCGCATGAGGTGCACGACGGTCGTGTCGGCGGTGGTGTCGGCGGGCTCCCCGCTGCCTCCGGCCGTGCTCTGCGTCATGTGCCCCAGTGTCTCAAACGGTCCGCCAACGGCCGAATCCGCGGTCGGCCCCCCGGTTGCGCGAGGCGTCGGCAGGCGGTAGGTGAGATGCCCGGCGCCGCCCGGCGCGTCGGCCCTACACTCCCCGCGTGTCCCTCTCGGTCTGGTTCGCCCTCTGCGCGGCGGGCGTGCTCATCTCCCTGACGCCGGGCGCCGGCGCGGTCAACACCATGGCCAACTCGATCGGCTCGGGCTGGGCCCGCGCCATCTGGGGCATCCTCGGCCAGCAGGCGGCCCTGTTCGTGCACATCGCCGTCGTCGCCGCGGGCGTGGGCGTCGTCGTCGCCGGGTCGCCGGTGCTCTTCAGCATCGTGCGCTACGCCGGCGCCGCGTACCTGGTGTACCTCGGCGTCCGCCAGCTCCGCGCCCGGGGCGGGGCGCAGGACGAGGGCGAGGTCGCGCGCGAGTCGGGCTGGTCGATGTTCCGGCGCGGCCTGCTCGTCAACCTCACCAACCCCAAGGCGGTCGTGTTCTTCCTCGCCTTCACCCCGCAGTTCGTCGACCCCACTCGGCCGCTCCTGCCGCAGTACGCGGTGCTCGCGGCGACCGTCGTCGTCATCGACGTCGTCGTCATGTGGTTCGTCTTCGCGCTCGCCGCGCGCGGGCTGCGCCGGCTCACGGCCCGCGAGTCGGGGCGTCGCACGCTCGGACGCGTCTTCGGCAGCCTCTTCGTCGGCGCCGGCGTCCTGCTCGCCACCGTCCACTGACCGACGGGGCACCACGCGACCCACGCGGAGAATGTGCCCACTCGACCGGTTGAGGCCACACCCACCGTCGAGGGGCACTTTCCCACGCGGAGAAAGCGCCCACTCGACCGGTTGAGGCCACACCCCACGGCCGAGTGGGCACTTTGTCACGGCGGTCGGAGCCTCAGACGAGCTCGGGCACGTCGAGGTGGGCCAGGGCCAGCTCGAACTCGGCCACCTCGGTGATCCGCATGCCGGTCTCCTGCGCGAGGTCGGCGCGCAGGCCCATCGCGGCGTCGCGGGCCCGGCCCATCGCCTCGGTCGAGTCGTAGGACGCCGTCACGCAGCAGCGACCGGACGCCCGGTCCACGAGCATGCTCGCGCTGCAGAACCCGTCGAGCATCTCGACCCTGGGCATGATCGAGCTCTTGAACATGTCGACGGCCCGGTCGATCGTGGCCGGGTCGCCCTCGGTCCACGTGACGCGGGTGCACGCGCCCTCGGCGGACCGGTGGTCCCGGTGCAGGTAGGCGACCTCCCACTCGTTGACGGAGGTCTCGCCGCCGAACATGCTCGCCGCGGCCTCGCGCAGCGGCATGACGGCGTCGGCCGTGCCACGCATCGCGGCCTCGTCGCGCCACGCGGTGGTGACGATGCACCGGCCGCTCTCACGGTCGGCGATGAGGGAGAGCCCGACGCAGCCGTCCATCGCTCTGACCTGCGGCATCACCGTGTCCTTGACGTGCGCGATGCCCGCCTCCACCATGCCCGCTTGGCCCGTGACCGTCGTGGAACGTGCGTACACGGCCCACCTCCCTTGCCTCGAGGCCGCGCCCCGACGGCGCCGCCGTCGCCGTCCAGCGTCCTCCCCCCGCCAGGCGCCGGACAAGGTCCCGGGACCCGCCCGGGTCAGTGCGGGTCAGTCCGGCGTCGCGGCCGCGCGGGCCGCCGCGGGCAGGGCCGCGAGCACGTGCCCGACCGCCTCGTCGTCGTGGGCCGCCGAGACGAACCACGACTCGAAGGCGCTAGGCGGCAGGTGGACGCCCTGGGCCAGCATCGCGTGGAAGAACCGGCGGAACGCGTCGGTGTCCTGCGCCTTGGCGTCGTCGTAGCTGCTCACCGCGCCGTCGCGGAAGAAGACCGAGAACATCGACCCGGCCCACTGCACGGTGTGCGGCACCGACGCCGCGGACAGCTCGGCGCCGACGGCGTCGGCGATGGTGCGGGCCACGACGCCGAGCCGCTCGTACACGGCCGGCGTGCAGCCGCGCAGGGTCGCTAGGCCCGCGGCCGATGCGACGGGGTTACCCGACAGCGTGCCGGCCTGGTAGACGGGGCCCTGCGGCGCGAGCAGCGCCATGACGTCGGCGCGCCCGCCGAAGGCCGCGGTGGGGAACCCGCCGCCCATGACCTTGCCGAACGTGTAGAGGTCGGCCGGACCCGACGGGTGCTCCTCGCAGCCGAAGTAGCCCGACGCCGAGGCCCGGAAGCCGGTCATGACCTCGTCGGACACGAGCAGGGCGCCGTGGGCCGTGGTGACGCGGCGCAGCGCCTCGGTGAAGCCGGGGGCCGGCGGGACGACGCCCATGTTGCCGGGGGCGGCCTCGGTGATGACCGCGGCGATCTCCTCGCCGCGCTCGGCGAACGCCGCCTCGAGGGCCGCGACGTCGTTGTAGGGCAGCACGATCGTCTCGCCGGCGCTCGAGCGGGGCACGCCGGCGGAGTCGGGCAGCGCGAACGTCGCGACGCCCGAGCCGGCCGAGGCGAGCAGGGCGTCGACGTGGCCGTGGTAGCAGCCGGCGAACTTCACGACGACGTCGCGGCCGGTGAAGCCGCGGGCCAGGCGGATGGCCGACATCGTCGCCTCGGTGCCGGAGTTGACGAGGCGGACCTGCTCGACGGGCTCCATACGCGCGACGATCTCCTCGGCGAGGAGCACCTCGTTCTCCGAGGGCGTGCCGAACGAGAAGCCTTGCGCCGCAGCCTCGTTGACGGCACGCAGCACGTCCGGGTGCGCGTGGCCGAGGATCATCGGTCCCCACGAGCAGATGAGGTCGACGTACTTCTTGCCGTCCGCGTCGGTGAGCCACGCGCCCTGTCCGCTGCGCATGAAGCGGGGCGTGCCACCGACGGCGCGGAAGGCGCGCACCGGCGAGTTGACGCCGCCGGGGATGACGCGTCCGGCCCGCTCGAGGAGGGCCGCCGAGGCGGGGGCGTCGGTCGTGTCGGGGGCGGTCGTGGGCTGCGTGCTCATTCGCCCATTGTCGCAACCCGTCCGGGACACCGGGTCAGCGGCCGCTCGCACCCTCGGGGTCGAGGTGGTCACGGACGATCGCCATGGCGTCGCCGATGGCCCGGAACTGCTCGCGCGTCATGATGTCGACGAGGTTGTCGCGCACGCTCTGCACGTGGACCCTCGAGATGTCCTGGACCGCAGCGAGACCGCCGGCCGTCAGCACCAGCTCGACGCCCCGCTTGTCCTCCAGGCACGACTCGCGCGCGACCCAGCCGCGCTCCTCGAGGCGTTTGGCGGTGTGGGTGAGCCGGCTGCGCGACTGCACGACCATCGAGGCGAGCTCGCTCATCCGCAGCCGGTGGTTCGGGCTCTCCGAGAGCATCGAGATGATCTCGTACTCGCTCAAGGCAATTCCCGCGTCGCCGAGCGCCTCGTCGAGCGCCCGCTCGAGCAGACGCGTGCCACGCAGCACGGCACGCCACGACCGCTGCTCGCCGTCGTCGAGCCACCTCACGCCGTCGTCCCCTGAACCACCGGCCATGTGCACCTCCTGCGCCCCCTGATCGTACGGCGTCAGGCGAGCCAGTCGGCGACGTCGAGCGCGAAATACGTGAGGACGACCTGCGCGCCGGCGCGACGGATCGAGGTCAGCGACTCGAGGGCCGTGGCACGCAGGTCGATCCAGCCGTTCGCGGCGGCCGCGTGGATCATCGAGTACTCGCCCGAGACCTGGTAGGCCGCCACCGGCACCGACGAGCGCTCCGCCGCCGCGGCGACGACGTCGAGGTAGCTCATGGCCGGCTTGACCATGACCATGTCCGCGCCCTCGGCGATGTCGAGGTCGATCTCGCGCAGCGACTCGACGATGTTCGCCGGGTCCTGCTGGTAGGTGCGGCGGTCGCCCTGGAGGCTCGACTGCACGGCCTCGCGGAACGGCCCGAAGAACGCTGAGGCGTACTTCGCCGAGTAGGCGAGGATGACGGTGTCGGTGAGGCCCTCGGCGTCGAGCGCCTCGCGGATGACGGCGACCTGGCCGTCCATCATCCCCGAGGGGGCCACCACGTGGGCACCGGCCCTCGCCTGGGCCACGGCCAGCTCGGCGTACAGCTCGTCGGTCGCGTCGTTGTCGACGCGGCCCTGCTCGTCGAGGACGCCGCAGTGGCCGTGGTCGGTGAACTCGTCGAGACACGTGTCGGCCATGACGACGAGGTCATCGCCCACGGCGTCACGCACGGCCCGCAGCGCGAGGTTGAGGATGCCCTCGGGGTCGATGCCGCCCGACCCGGTGGCGTCCTTGCTCTCCGGGACCCCGAAGAGCATGATCCCGCCGACGCCCGCGGCCACGCAGCGTCGGGCGACGTCGACGACGCTGGCGAGGGTGTGCTGCTGCACGCCCGGCATGCTGTCGATGGGACGGGGCTCGCCCAGGCCCTCGGCGACGAACACCGGCAGCACGAGGTCACGCGGGTGCAGGCGCGTCTCGGCCACGAGGGACCGGAGGGCGGAGGTCTGCCGGAGTCGGCGCGGACGCTCGATCACGGCGGCCCTCAGCGGGCGCGGCGGCGCGAGGCCGGACGCTTGTCGCTCGGGCGCTGGACCGGCTGGCCGGCCTCGCGGGCCGCGACCTGCAGGCCGACGCCGTGCCCGGCCAGGGCGTCGACGAGCGCGAGGGCCGAGGCCTCCTGCGCGAGGACGTCGACGCGCAGGCCGTGCTCCTGGGCCGTCTTGGCCGTGGCCGGGCCGATGCACGCGACGACCGTTGCGGCGTGGGGCTTTCCGGCGATGCCGACGAGGTTGCGCACCGTCGAGCTCGACGTGAAGAGCACCGCGTCGTAGTCGCCGCCCTTGATGGCGTCGCGGATCGACGCGGCCGGCGGGGCGGCGCGCACCGTGCGGTAGGCGGTGACGTCGTCGACCTCCCAGCCCATGTCGCGCAGGCCGGCGACGAGGGTCTCGGTGGCGATGTCGGCGCGGGGCAGCAGGACCCGGTTGATCGGGTCGAGCACCTCGTCGAACTCGGGCCACGCCTCGAGCAGGCCGGCGGCCGACTGCTCACCGGTGGGCACGAGGTCGGGGTTGATGCCCCACTCGCGCAGCGCCTCGGCGGTGACGCCACCGACGGCGGCCACCTTGAGGCCGGCGAAGGCGCGGGCGTCGAGGCCGAACTCCTCGAACCGCTCGCGGACCGCGCGCACCGCGTTGACCGACGTGAAGCCGATCCACTCGTAGCGACCGGTGACCAGGCCCTTGACGGCCTTCTCCATCTGCTGCGGCGTGCGCGGCGGCTCGACGGAGATCGTCGGCACGACGTCGGCCGTGGCGCCGTAGCCGGCGAGGCGGTCGACCATCGGGCCGGCCTGGGCCTGCGTGCGCGGCACGAGGACCTTCCAGCCGAAGAGCGGCTTGGTCTCGAACCACGCGAACTCCTCGCGCAGGTCGACGTTCGGCGAGACGACGGCGAGCGAGACCTCGAAGGGCTCCTTGCCGGAGAAGAGGCGGTCGACGGCCTCGAGCGAGGACGTGACCGACGTCTGGCGGACCGTCGTCGGGTTGGTCGTCAGGGCCACGAGCGACTCGCCGGGACGGCCCGCGGCGAGCAGCGCCGACAGCGCCTTGCGGATGGTCTCGGTGTTGCCGAGGAGCACCACGGTGTCGGCGTCGGCCGTGTACGGCGCGAGGTCGAGGCCGGCGTGCTCGGTGGCGAGCACGTGGACGGCCCCAGTGGCCTTGGACGTCAGCGGCACCCCGGCGTACGTCGGGCCGGCGGTGACCGCCGAGACACCCGGCACGACGTCGAAGGTCAGGCCGGCCTTGCGACAGGCGCGGACCTCCTCGGCGAGGCCGTTGAAGGTGGCGGGGTCGCCGTCCATGAGGCGCACGACGAGGCCGGCCGGGCCGACCGCCTTGGCGGCCTTGACGACGAGCTTGGCGCGGACCGCGTGGGTCAGCTCCTGGCCCTGCTCGCCGTGGCCGGCGTCGATGACCTCGACGCCGGGACGGGCGTGGGCCAGCACGACGTCCTCGCGGGCGACGCGGTCGAGCACGACGGCGTCGGCGGCCGCGAGCAGGTCGCGGGCGCGCAGCGTCAGCAGGCCCGGGTCACCGGGCCCGGACCCGACGAAGGCGACGCGGGCGGGAGAGGTCGAGAGCGTGGGGGTCGACGCCGTCTGCTCCGACGGCTGGCGAGACTGGGTCACGAAACTTGCTCCGGTCGGTGGGTGGCGTGCGGTGTGTCGAGCTGGGGGTCGTGCTGAGTGTCGAACGGGGTGTCGGACGGTGGGTCGGCGTCCGGGGTGGCACCTGCCGGGGCGGCCGCCCCGACCGGGGTGCCGGTGATCTCGGCGGCGCCGTCCTCGAGGCAGACGTGCGCGAGCCGGCGCCCGAGGTCCTCGGGCTCGTGGTACCCGCCCACGAGCGAGCGACGCAGCTCGACGGCGCCGTCCTCCGTGCCGACGAAGGCACGCAGCGACAGCACCGGGCCGTCGTCGTCCTCGACGACCTCGGCCAGCGCCCCGACGGGGGCGGTGCAGCCGGCCTCGAGGGTGCGCAGCAGCGACCGCTCGGCGAGGACGCACGCGCGGGTGTCGGGGTCATCGAGCGGGGTGACCGCGGCGAGCACGTCGGCGCGGTCGGACCGGCACTCGACGGCGAGGGCGCCCTGGCCCGGCGCCGGGAGCACCTGGATCGGGTCGAGCACCTCGGTGGCCTCCTCGAGGCGGCCGAGTCGGGCCAGGCCCGCCCGCGCGAGGACCACGGCGTCGAGCGTGCCCGACGTGACGAGGCCGATGCGGGTGTCGACGTTGCCGCGGATCGGCCGGATCTCGATGCCGAGACCGAGCGCGGCGAGCTGAGCGGTGCGACGCGGCGACCCGGTGCCGACGACCGACCCGGCCGGCAGCTCGCCGAGGGTCAGGCCGTCGCGGGCCACGAGGACGTCGCGGCTGTCTTCACGCGTGGGGACCGCGGCGACGACGAGACCGGGCTCGGGCGTCGTCGGGAGGTCCTTGAGCGAGTGGACGGCGACGTCGATGCGCCCGTCGAGCAGCGCCCTGCGGATGGCGGCGGCGAAGACGCCGGTGCCGCCGATCGCGGTGAGCAGCTCGCCCGAGGTGTCGCCCTCGGTCGTGATCTCGACGAGCTCGACGTCGTGGCCGAGCGCGCGCAGGCGGTCGGCCACCCAGGCGGACTGGGTCGTCGCGAGCGCGGAGCGGCGGGTGCCGAGGCGCAGCGCGGTCATGCGCCACCTCCCCGCTTGGGAGGGGTCGACACGTTGGCGACGTCCTTGGGCTCGAGGTCGAACAGCTCGCGCAGGGCGGCCGCGTAGTCGTCGCCGCTGCCCTCCATCGCGAACTCCTTGACGCGTCGGGTCGGGGTGTGGAGCAGCTTCTCGACGATCCGGTGCACGGCGAGGCCGATCTCGGCGCGGGTGCCCTCGTCGAGGCCGGGCAGGCGCTGGTCGAGCCGCTCCATCTCGACGGCGACGAGCTCGGCGGCCCGCGAGCGCAGCGCGGCGACGGTCGGCGCGACGGTCTTCTCGACGCGTCGGGTCAGGTAGTCGGCGACTTCGCCGGTGACGAGCTCGCGGACGCGGACGACCTGGGTGGTGTCGGCCCGGCCCTCGAGGAGCCGGCCGAGGTGCTGCAGGTCGAGCAGCGCGACCGAGGGCACCGGCGTCGACCACGTGTCGGCGGGCTCGACGTCGCGGGGCAGCGCGAGGTCGACGACGACCTGCGGGCGGCCGTCGCGTCGGGCCGCGGCGGCGTCGAGGTCGGCGCCGGTGACGACGTGGCCGACGGCACCCGTGCACGTGATGACGAGGTCGGCCTCGGCGAGCACGTCGGGCAGCTCGGACCACGGCCGGGCGGTGCCCTCGGTGGCGGCCGCGAGGCGCTCGGCGCGCTCGGGGGTGCGGTTGACGACGGTCAGCTCGCCGATCCCGTTGCGGCGCGTGGTGGCTGCGGCGAGGCCGCTCATGGCGCCGGCGCCGACGACGGCGGCGCTGCGCCGCTCGAGCGGCCCGAGCACCTGGGCGGCCTGCTCGAGGGCGATCTGCACGAGCGAGACGCTGTGGCGGTCGATGTCGGTCTCGGAGTGGGCGCGCTTGCCGACCCGGAGGGCCTGCTGGAACAGCGAGTTGAGCGACTCGCCGGCCTGGCCGCGCTGCTGGGCACCGGAGAGGGCGTCGCGCATCTGGCCGAGCACCTGCGCCTCGCCGACGGCCATCGAGTCGAGGCCGCACGCGACGGTGAAGGTGTGGGCGACGGCGGCGTCGTCGAAGCGCACGTAGAGGTGGTCGGCCAGCGACTCGGCCCGGGCGGCCAGGGCCTCGGCGGGGTCGGTGGGCGCCACGTGCGAGGTGGTGACGGCCTCGCCCTGCTCGATGCCGGCGGCGAGCGCGAGGGCCTCGCCGATGGCGGCGACGGCCGGGTGGAAGGCGGCGACCTCGGCGTAGACCTCGAGCCGGTTGCACGTGGAGAGCACGACGGCCTCCGACGCCGTGGCCGAGCCGAGCACCGAGCCGGCGATGGCCTCGGCGCGGTCGGGGCGCTCGGACAGCGCCTCGAGCACCGACAGGGGCGCCGTGTGGTGGGACAGGCCGATGACGAGCAGGCTCATCGCGCCACCGCCGATCGCAGCTCGCCGGCCGCGAGCGCCTTGCGCTGCGCGTGGAAGGCGAGGATCTGCAGCTCGGTGGACAGGTCGACGCGTCGCACGTCGACGCCGTCGGGCACGGACAGCACGGCGGGCGCGAAGTTGAGGATCGAGGAGATACCCGTGCCCACGAGGGCGTCGCAGACCGCCTGGGCGGCCGGGGCCGGCGTCGCGATGACCCCGATGGCGATGGGGTCGACGGCGTGGTGGGCGGCCATCTCGGCCAGCGGGCGGATGCGGACGCCGACGACGACCTCGTCGGCGAGCGCCGGGTCGTCGTCGTAGAGGCCGACGATGCGGAAGCCCTTGGTGACGAAGCCCGAGTAGGAGGCGAGCGCGTGGCCCAGGTTGCCCATCCCGACGATGGCCACGGGCCAGTCCTGGGTCAGGCCGAGGGCGCGGGAGATCTCGAGGGCGAGGGTCTCGACGTCGTAGCCGACGCCGCGCACCCCGTAGGAGCCGAGGTGGCTGAGGTCCTTGCGGAGCTGGGCCGAGCGCACGCCCACCTCGGCCGCGAGCTCTTCGGAGGAGACCGACAGCACGCCGTCCTCAGCCAGTCGGGACAGCGTCCGCAGGTACTCAGGGAGCCGCGCGACGGTTGCGTCGGGGATCTCTCGACGCAGAACAGGGTCGGCGGACACGCTTGCTCACCGGCTCCTCTCGCAGAGGCGTTCGACACGAACGCGGAGCACGTAAGGACCTGTTCAGGCTAGACGTTTGTGAAGCCATGCACAAAGTTGACGTGACGGGCCTATCAGACGTAGGGACGCCCCCGGGCACCGGTCCCCGTCAGCCGTCGCCGAGGGCGCGCCGCAGGCGCCCCTCGTCGACCCGCCAGAAGTCGTGCCGCCGCCCGTCGACGAAGGTCACCGGGATCTGTTCGCCGTAGCGCCGCACGAGGTCCGGGTCCTGGTCGACGGAGCGCTCCTGCCAGCTCACGCCGAGGTCGGCGGTGACACGCTCGACGACGGCCCGCGCCTCCTCGCACAGGTGGCAGCCCTCGCGCCCGAGCAGCACGACGCGCGGAGGCGGGGCGGCGCCCCCGGCGTCCGTCGCGCTGGGGCCGGGACCGTCGGTCGTGCTCATGGACCCACTGTAAGACGCCGGGTCCGGCCACCCCCCGGGGACGACAAGGGCTACCGATCGGTAGCAGATCGGTCACATCGGGCGAACGCACTCCCATCCGACCGGATCATGGGCCAGACTGTGACGGATGCGCCCGAGGAGGACGCCGGCCCGCCGGCAGCCGCGTGGTGTCGCGCCGGGGACGGTCCCGACCGCGGCCCTGCCCTCCCCTGCCCTCGCGGGCGCCTCGCTCGGCGCCGCGCCGCTCGGCGCGAACCTGCCCTCGTGGCGCTCGGCGCTCGACGCCATCTGGGCCGCCCTCGAGGACGGCACCAACGGACGCTTCTCCGTCGGCGGCCAGGGCGCAGCCGGCGCCCCGGGCGGGCGCGGCACCCGCACCCTCGAGCGCGACGTCGCCGAGCAGGCCCGCATCACCGCGCTCGTCGAGCTGGCCCAGGGCGGCGACCGCGAGGCCTTCGCCCAGCTCTACGACGCCTACGTCGACACCGTCTTCCGCTATGTCCTCGTGCGCGTCGCGAGCCGGCAGCTGGCCGAGGACCTCACGTCCGAGACCTTCCTGCGCGCGATGCGCCGCATCGACACCTTCACCTGGCAGGGCCGCGACATCGCGGCGTGGTTCGTGACCATCGCCCGCAACCTCATCGCCGACCACGTGAAGTCGGCCCGGTTCCGCTTCGAGGTCACGACCGCCGACATGCGCGACGCCGACGAGCGGGTCGACGCCCCCGACGCCGAGGTCCTCGCCCGGCTGCGCGACGAGCGGCTCGTCGAGGCGATCCGCGGCCTCGGCTCGGACCAGGCCGAGTGCATCACCCTCCGGTTCCTGCAGGGCCTCAGCCTCGCCGACACCGCCAAGGTCATCGGCAAGTCGGAGGGCGCGGTCAAGCAGCTGCAGCTGCGGGCCACCCGGGCGCTGCGCAAGACCCTCGAGGGGGTGGATCTGTGAACCCCGTAACGCCTGTGGCACCTGCGTCGTTCTCACGACAGCGGGACGGTTCGTGTGGGGCCGCACCGCAGCCCCTCGCGCTCCCCGGCGCCCCGGGGCGCGTGACCGCGATTCCGACTCCGACGACACCGAGGGCAGGACACGACACGACGCACCACCCGCACCGTGCAGCCACCGCGCACCGCCGCGCATCCCTGACGCCGACGCTGCAGCGCCCCCTCCGCCACGCCAGCGTGGCGGGCCGGTGGACGCCCGCTCCGGCCACGGACCCCACCCCGGTCCCGACGCGCGTCGGGCGAGGACGCCTGCCGCTGCACGTCGCAGCACCTGGGCACCGCAGCACCTGAGCCACCTGCACGAACTGACCGCACGACCCGAGCACCGAAGGAGGAGAGAGATGGACCTCGGCCCCACGTCCGACGCCGACCTCCTCCAGCGTGCCCTCGACGGCGAGCGCGTCACCGAGCCGGGCATCCTCGAGCTCGTCGCGGTCGTGCACGCCGTCACGGCGGTCGACCAGGCGGCCCTGGCCCCGCGCCGCGAGTTCGTCGCCGACCTGCGCGCCCGGCTGCTCGAGGACGACGGCGGCCTCGCCGCCCCGGTCGTGCCGCTCGGTGGTCCCTCCGGCGACTCCCCCACCCAGCCGCTGACGCCGACGAGCGCCCCGGACGGTCCGGGCCTCGACGCCCGCGGCGACGCGTCCCCCGAGGACACCGCGCCCGGCACCGAGCCCGGCACCGAGCCCGACGGCTCGTCCGAGGGCCCCGGCTCCGGCTCCGGCGGCACGGTCTCCGTGCTGCGCGTCGCCGCCCGCCCACTGCGCTACCTCGCGGCGGCCGCCGCGGCCCTGCTCGTCGTCGGCGGTGCCCTCGGCTGGGCGTCGCGGTCGGCGCTGCCGGGCGATGCCCTCTACGGCGTCAAGCAGGTGCTCGACCGGGCGGCCGTCCAGCTGTCCGGGTCGCGGTTCGACCAGGGCCTGACCTACCTCGCGCAGGCCGAGCAGCACATCGGTGAGGCCCGCGACCTCGTCGACCGCGGCGCCCCGGCGGCCGGCGACGTCGAGACGGCGCTCGACCTCGCGTCCGACTCCACGACCCGCGCCCAGACGCTCCTGCTCGAGGCCTACCGCAGCGACAACCGCGCCGACGCACTGACCGAGCTCGCCGACTTCTACGCCCGGGCCCTCCCGCAGGTCGACGCGCTCCGCAGCCAGGTGCCCGCCGCGGCACTCCCGTCGTGGCAGCGTCTGCACGACCTCCTGACCCAGAACCGCGTGGCGGTGCTGCGCGAGCTCGCGACCTGCACCGCCTGCGGCGACCGCGCCACCCAGGCCCGTCAGCTGCTGTCGGCGATCGTCACGGGCACCCCCTCCTCGTCGGCGACCACCGCGATCCCCCAGCCCTCCTCCGGTCGCCCGACGACGCCGGCACCCCCTGCGACCGTCCCCCGACAACCCGGCGGCACGGTGACCGTGCCAGGGGTCGGCGGGGTCCCCCTCCCCGGCCTCGGCGTCACCGGCGGCGTGACCCTGCCCGGCAGCACCATCCAGCTGCCGGGCGTCGGCGTGTCCTCGTCCTCCGTCGGTGTCGGCGGGGGCGGCGTCACGCTGCCGGGCAGCACGGTGAGCCTGCCCGGCGTCACGGCGACGTCCGGCACGATCGGCGTCGGGGGTGGCGGGGTCTCGATCACCGGGCTGCCGTCGGTCCCGCTGCCGTCGGTGAGCCTCACCGTGCCGCAGCTGCCACTGACGCCCTCGCTGCCCAAGCTGCCCTGAGCCGGCGGCTGACAGGCCCGTCCCCGACACGCCGACCCCGACGATCGAACGAGTCGTTCGGTGCCGACCGCGGCGGTGCACCGACGCGTTCGCGCCTCGGCGACGCGTTCGGCACCGAACCGCTCGTCAGAGGAAGACGGACTTGCGCTGCATGAGCAGGCTGTAGAGCGTCTGCTGGATCGTCTCGCGCACCTGGTCGGTGAGGTCGAAGACGAGCATCGGGTCGTCGGCCGCCTCGGGCCCGAACGAGGTCGTGTCGATGGGCGGCCCGAACTCGATGAGCCACTTGCTCGGCAGCGGGATCATCCCCAGCGGCCCGAGCAGCGGGAACGTCGGCGTGATCGGCGCGTACGGCAGCCCGAGCAGGCGCGCGACCGCCGGCATGTTGCCGAGGATCGGGTAGATCTCCTCGGCGCCGACGATCGACACCGGCACGATCGGCACGCCGGCCCGCAGCGCCGCCGACACGAAGCCGCCGCGGCCGAACCGCTGGAGCTTGTACCGCTCGCTGAACGGCTTGCCGACGCCCTTGAAGCCCTCGGGCCAGACACCGACGAGCTCGCCGCCGCGCAGCAGCCGCTCGGCGTCGGTGTTGGCTGCGAGCGTCGAGCCCGACCGGCGCGCCATGGTGCCGACGAAGGGCAGCTGGAAGACGAGGTCGGCGCCGAGCATCCGCAGGTGCCGGTGCTGTGGGTGCTCGTCGTACACCGCGACCTGGGTCATGAGCGAGTCCATCGCCACGGTGCCGGAGTGGTTGCCGACGACGAGCGCGCCGCCCACGGACGGGATGTTCTCGATGCCGCGCACCTCAACCCGGAACCACGACCGGTAGAACGGGCGCAGCAGCGGCAGGTGGACGTGGACGGTGTAGTCCTCGTCGAAGCCGAACTCGTCGACGGTGTAGTCGCCGGTGATCCGGCGCCGCAGGTAGGCGAGGGTCTCGGCGACCTGCCGCTCGACCTCCTCGGCGGGCAGGCCGGCGGAGGTCGCCGCCGCGCGCAGGACGTTGACGGCGAGCTCGACGAGCTCGGCCGGGCCGGGGCGGGACTCGCTGCTGAACTCGGCGGCCTCGAGCACGGCCCCGACGAGCTTCTCCGCCTTGGACTGCAGCCCGGTGAGGCCGAGGGCGCTGGCGAGGTCGGACCCCTCCGCCGTGACGTCGCCGGCCTCGGGCTCCTCGATCGGCGGCACGGCCCGCAGCCGCGCCCGCTCGCGGACCTCCTCGAGCGAGGGCGATGCCGGGGTTGACGCCGGGGGCAGCGGCACCCGGCGTGGCGGACGCGTGCGCGCCGGGGGCGTCCGGGTGGGCTCGGTGGTCGGAGCGCCGTCGCGAGCACCCGCACCGGACGTGCCGGACGCGTCGGCGGCCGCGCCGCGGGGGCGCTCGCCGGGGCCGGGCTCGCCGGTGGGGACGGCGGTCGGGTGGGCGGCCCGGGAGGCCGACTCGGTGCGGCCGGCGCGGATCGCGGCCCGGCTCGGCCGGGTGCGCGGCGCGGGCGCGGCCTTCGGCTCCTCGACGCCGGTCGGGGTGTCATCGGTGGGAGTGTCGCCGGCGGCGATGTGCTCGGCGGTGGGCGTGGGGGCGTCGGTCGGCTCGAGGAGGTCCTCGGCCGCGGTCGCGGCGGGCTCGGCCGGGTCTACGGGCTGGAGCGGCTCGACGGACTCGACGGTGCCGCCGGACAGCAGCGGCGTGCCCGAGCGCCGCTGGCGTTCGCCCGAGGCCCGCGCTGCTCCGGCGGCGAACGCGCCGCGGCTCGGCCGCGAGGAGCTCGGCGACCTCGGAGCCGCCTTCTTGGCCGCCGGAGTCGTCGTGCTCGAGGTCTTCGCGGCTGCGCGCGTCGCGGTCGCGGCGTTCTTCGTGGCGGCCTTCTTGGCGGTCTTCTTGGCGGTCTTCTTGGCGGTGGTCTTCCCGGCGGCCTTCTTCTTCTCGGGCGGGCGCGGCGTCGACGCCGCCTCGGTCGCGCCGGTGGGCTCGGTCGGGGTGTCCGGTTCCTGGCGGGCGGGGCTCACGGCTGGATCCTGTCGAGGACGCGGGCGATGGCGGCGGCCGTGCCTCCGGCGGCGTCGGTGACGGCGTCGGACACGCCGTCGACGCCGGGCACGGCCGGGCGCAGGTGGTGGGCGTAGTGCTCGAAGGCCGAACGCGTCGTGTACTGCGGCTCGAAGCCGAGCACGTCACGCATCCGGTGCGTGTCGAGGCCGCGGCCGAAGGCGAGGAACGTCAGCTGGTCGCGGGAGAAGTCGGCCAGGCCGCTGCGGCGCACGACGCTGCCGAAGATCCCGGCCGCGGCGAGCGGCACCGGCAGGATCGGCCGACGCGCGATGGCGGTGCACTGGGTCACGGTGAGGAAGCCGTCGGCGGCGACGTTGACGATGCCGACGGCCGGGCCGGTGGTCGCGAGGATCATCGCGGCCGTCGCGTCGTCCTCGTGGAGGAACTGGAAGCGGGCGTCGAAGCCCAGCGGCACCGGCACGACCGGCAGGGCGAAGTAGTCGGTGAGCGCCGTGTGGATGCTCGGGCCGATGACGTTGGCCAGGCGCAGCATCGTGATCTCGACGTCGGGACGGCGCCGGGAGAAGCCCCGCACGTAGCCCTCGACCTCGACGGAGTCCTTGCCGAAACCGGCGCGTGGCATCGTCTTGGGGCTCATGTCCTCGCTGAACATCGCGGGGTCGCGCGGCGACGAGCCGTACACCGCGGCCGAGGACTTCACGACGAGGCGGCTCACCGACTCGGACTTCTGGCACGCGGCGAGCAGCTGCATCGTGCCGATGACGTTGATCTCCTTCTGCGTCATGCGGCCACCGGTGTCCTTGGGGGTCGCGATGACGTTCATGTGCACGACGGTGTCGACCTTCGCCTGCGCCATGATCCGCCCGATCATCGGGTTGCGGATGTCGGCGCGGACGAACTCGGCGCGACCGATCGAGTGCCGAGGCGGCACGACGTCGACGCCGAGGATGCGCTCGATGCCGGGATCGGCGGACAGGCGCCGCGCGTAGAGGCCGCCGAGGTACCGGGACACGCCGGTCACCAGAACGACCTTGGCCATCGGCTCCTCCAGTCCTCGGGTGCGGCGGTCAGCAGCGGGTGCGACGGTCGGGCCCGGGCGCCGGAGCGCCGGCTCCCTCGTCCTTGGAAAGCCTACCCAGCAGGCCCCCGTCCGCGCCGCGCGACGCGGTGTGGGTCTCGTCGCACCGCGGGCGGCCCGCCCGAGATCGGGGCGGTCGGGACGCCGCCCGCCGCTCCCCCACCGTGACCGGAGACGGCCCGGAGACGCGAACGACCCCCACCCGAGGTCGGGCGAGGGTCGACGGCGCCGCGGGACGGACCCGCGACGGAGCACTCCCGGAGGAGTCAGCTCACTTCTTGTTGCGACGCTGGTGACGCGTCTTGCGCAGCAGCTTGCGGTGCTTCTTCTTCGCCATCCGCTTGCGGCGCTTCTTGATGACAGAGCCCATGGTTGTCCTTGTCGTGCGACTGGATTTGCTGACGAACGTGTCGACCTGCGTCGACACACCGTCACGTGCAGTGCAGTCGATGTGTCACGAGCCGAACAGGCTTCACAGCCTAGCGTGTGCGTGGCGCCGAACCCAAAAGCAGCGTCCGACAGGCTCAGCTCGAGCAGTGCGCCGGGCACGCGTCACGGCGTTCCGCCCGCTCCGTCCGGGGCGCGACTCCCCGTCCTGGGCACGACGCGCTCGGGGCCGACGCGCTCGGGGCCGACGCGCTCGGGGCCGACGCAAGAGGGCGGTCCGGGCCGAGTGGCCCGGACCGCCCTCTGGTGCGGTGTGACGCTGGTGTCACGCGGTGTCGATGTACGACGTCTGCAGGTACTTGTGCACCGCATCCTCCGGAACCCGGAAGGAGCGGCCGACCCGGACGGCGGGGAGCTCCCCACCGTGGACGAGCCGGTAGACCGTCATCTTGGACACGCGCATGATCGAGGCGACCTCGGCGACGGTCAGGAACCGCACCTCGGCGAGCTGGCGCTCATTCGACATGTGATACCCCGATCTTCTGTTGGTGCATCCGCGCGTCGCCGGCTTCCCCTCCGGCGAAACTGCACGCAGGTGCAAGAAGCAACACTAGGGGCAGATGTGACTGGAGGGGAAGTGGACGGGGAAATCCGGCTGGGAAAGGCAAGGAGGCGCGCCGAGAGGGATCTGTGATTCCGAGGCCTGCCGCCCGTCCCGGACGGCCTCGTGCTAGGGCTCGAGACGGTGCAGGTCGCGCGGGAACAGGGTCACCTCGCGGACGTTCTCGGCCCCGGTCAGGCGCGCCACCCAGCGCTCGAGACCGATCGCGAAACCGCCGTGCGGCGGCATCCCGTGCGCGAACGCGTCGAGGTACCCCGCGAGGACCGAGGCGTCGGTTCCGGTGCGCTCGAGGGCGGCCGCGTAGTCCGAGGGCCGGTGCAGGCGCTGCCCGCCGGTCGTCAGCTCGAGGCCCCGGAAGAGCAGGTCGAAGCTGTTGCTCCACCGCTCGTCGTCCGGCTGCGGGTGCGTGTAGAACGGTCGCTTGGCCATGGGGTAGCCCTCGACGGCGAGGAAGTCCGAACCGTGCTCGGCCAGCGCCCAGGCCCCGAGCGCCCGCTCGTGCGCCGGGCTGAGGTCGGGCTCGTCCGGGTCCGCGCCGACCAGGGAGAGCGCCTCGCTGAAGTGGACCACCGGGATCTGCTCCGGCACGACGGGCAGCTCGATGCCGAGCGTCGCGACGGCCTCGGACGCGTCGGCCCGCACGGCCTCGACCATGCCGGCGACCGCGGCACGCAGCACCGCGAGCACGTCCCGGTGGTCGCGGACGAAGCCGAGCTCGGCGTCGAGAGAGGTGTACTGGGCCAGGTGGCGCACCGTGTCGTGCGGTTCGGCCCGGAACACCGGCCCCACCTCGAAGACGCGCTCGAACACCCCGACGAGCATCTGCTTGTACAGCTGCGGGCTCTGTGCCAGGTAGGCCGTGCGACCGAAGTAGTCGACGGTGAAGACGTTGGCCCCGGACTCGGTGGCCGTGCCGACGAGCTTGGGCGTGGCGATCTCGGTGAACTCGAGCTCGCCCAGCGCAGAACGGAACCCGCGCATCGACGCCGAGGCGATGGCCCAGGCGGCGCGGTGCCGAGGGTGCCGCAACGTCACCGCGGCGTGGTCCAGGAGCGTCGGCAGTCCCGCCCCGAAGGTGGGTCGCCACAGCTCGACGGGCGGCGCCGTGGCCGGCTCGGTCAGGGCCTCGAGGACGGGGTCGACGAGCTCGGCCCCGCCCGGCGCGGCCGGGTTGAGGCTGACGCGTCCGGTGACGCGCACCGTCGTCTCCTCGGGCACCGACGCCAGGGCCGCGAGGGCCTCGGGCTCGCGCACGACGACCTGGGCCAGCCCCGAGCGGTCGCGTACGACGAGGAAGCTGACGCTGGCGAGCACGCGGCGCCGGTGCACCCAGCCCATGAGGACGGCCGCGCGGCCGTCGCCGACGCTCGCGAGGTCGCGTGCGAGGACGCGGGACGGGCCGGGTTCGCCTGCAGCAGTGGGTGTCACGGGCGTCGTGACGGTCGATGGGTTCGGTTGCATTCCGTTCACCTCCGGTGGGTTCGTGCCCCGGAGGTGTGGGCGATGGGGAATGTCGCTGTGCCACCACACCTTCGCCGCCGCAGGAGTGCGGAGGCCTCTTGTCGTGCTCGGCTCAGGATCGTCAGGCCCGTCGTCGCCGTGCCGGAAAGGGTACGCCGACGACGTGCCGGGTGACCACCGACTTTCAGTGCCTGACGGGCCTGGTGACGAGAGTGCTTGCAGCCGTGGCGATCCGGGCCCTCTCCTCGTCGGTGAGGTCGAGCCGCGTGAGTCCCTGGTCGAGCAGGATCGGGTCCTGCCCCTCGGCCATCGCCGCGAGCAGACGCCCGTCGGCGAGCCCGTACGGGGCCACCTCCGCCTCGGTGATGAGGCTCGAGAGCTTGGGTCCGCTGCCGTCCGGCGCGGTGTAGCGGTAGGCCTTGCCGCGCAGGAACACGTCCTGGACGCTGACGACCGGGACCGCCACGAAGCGCAGGACCTGCTCGGTGTCGTAGCTCTCGCGCGCCCGGCGGGAGCGGCGGTAGTGGCGCACCGGCACGACGGCGCACCCGAGGAAGAGGAGCAGGGACCCCACTGCGGTGAGGACCCGGTTCGGGAGCTTCTCGAGGGCGACGGACGCCGTGGCGTTGGAAGGGTCGTCGCCCGCGACGATGATGTCGGTCGAGTAGTCGTGCCCGCCGATGTCGACCCAGAAGTAGTCGCGCGGGACCACGTGCGTCCGGCCGTCGACCGTGTAGGTGAGCGTCACGGAGCAGTCGGCCAGGGCCCTCTTGACGTGGCAGGAGCCGTCGACCTGGCCGTCGGAGATGGTGACGGGGTTGGCGCGGATCGCCAGGTCGGGCGCGATCGTCGAGACCAGCCAGCCGGCGCAACCCACGGCGAGGGCGACGAAGAACGCGGCGAGGACCAGCTGCGCCGTGGGCGGCGTGGTCCCGGTGCGCACCACGCGGATCGGTCGGTCGGGAAAGCTCGCGGCTGTGGAGGAGTCGGCGTCGGACACTCGCGCGATCCTAGGGCCGGACAGCCCGCCGCGGCGCCGGCGTCGCCTGGACGCAGCGCAGCGAGCGAGGAACGAGCGAGCGGAGCGAGCGCAGATGGCTCAGCCGCGGCGCCGGCGTCGCCTGGACGTAGCGAAGCGAGCGAGGAACGAGCGAGCGAAGCGGAGGAAGGCGACGCCTGAAGGGCGCCGCGGCACGCGCCGGGCGAAGCAGGCGCCAAGAATTCAGTCGAAGTGGATGTCGAGTCCGTGGTGCGGGAAGACGGCTGACCGGGTGGCCATGACGGCGCGGTCGACCTCGCTCGCGGGGTCGTAGCCCATCTCCCAGGACCGCCACCAGAGTGGGCCGTCCTCGGCGGTGAGGTCGCCCATCCGGCGCGGCCCGGGGCGGCCGAACACCCGCTCGACGTGGTCGCGCCAGTGCTGGGGGACCTCGACGGAGGTCTTGATGGGGGCGTGGGCCGCGATCGCCGTCAGGTGCGTCCAGGTGCGCGGCACGACGTCGACGACCTCGTAGCCCCCGCCACCGAGGGCCACCCAGCGCCCGTCGCAGACGTCGTGCGCGAGGCGGTGGAAGGCGTCGGCCGCGGCGCGCTGGGCGTCGACCGTGACCGCGAAGTGCGCGAGGGGGTCCTCGGCGTGGGTGTCGCAGCCGTGCTGGGTGACGAGGACGTCCGGCTTGAAGGAGCGCACGACCGCCGGCACGACCGCGTGGATCGCCCGCAGCCAGCCGGCGTCGGTGAGGCCGGGCGGCAGTGACACGTTGACCGCGCTGCCCTCGGCGCCCTTGCCGCCGATGTCGCTCGGCCAGCCGGTGCCGGGGAAGAGCGCCCGGCCGGACTCGTGCACCGAGATCGTCAGCACCCGGGGGTCGTCCCAGAAGATCCGCTCGACGCCGTCGCCGTGGTGGACGTCGACGTCGACGTACGCGACGCGCTCGGCCCCGTGGTCGAGCAGCCACTGGATGCCGACGGCGATGTCGTTGTAGACGCAGAAGCCGCTGGCGGCGCCGGGCATCGCGTGGTGCAGGCCGCCGGTGAAGTTCACGGCGTGCTCGGCGCTGCCCTCCCACACGGCCCGCGCGCTGTCGACGGTGCCCGACACGACGCGGGCGCTGGCGTCGTGCATGCCCCGGAAGGCGGGGTCGTCCTCGGTGCCGAGCCCGTGCGCCTCGTCGGCCGTCGTCGGGTCGGTGGAGGCGGCGCGGACGGCTGCCACGTAGTCGGCGTCGTGGACGGTCTCGAGCAGTGCGTCGGGGGCGACGTCGGCGCCGACGACCTCGACGCCCGGCGCGTCGAAGACGCCGAGCGCGTCGCACAGCCGCGCGGTGAGGTCGAGCCGCACGGGTGCCATGGGGTGCGTCGGCCCGAAGTCGTAGCGCGTGAACGAGGAGTCCCAGACGACCCGAGCCTGACTTGGCATGATTGAGACGCTATCGCGTCCGAGGAGGCGCGAGTCCCGCGAAAGAGGTATCTCACATGGCCCGCAACCGCCTGTTCGACGACGACGTCATCGTCATCGGACTCGGACGCTTCGGCTCCGCCGTCGCCCTGGAGCTGACGCGGCTCGGGCACCGGGTCATCGCCGTCGAGCGCGACAACGGGATCGCCGAGTCGTACGTCAACAAGGTGGCCAAGGTCGTGCACGCCGACATGGCGCACTCCTCGGCCCTGGAGATGATCCGCGACGCCAGCCCGAAGATCGCCATCGTCGGCATCGGCTCCTCGGTCGAGTCCTCGGTGCTCGCGGCCGCCAACCTCGTCGACGCCGGGGTGCCCTCGATCTGGGCCAAGGCGCTCTCCCCCGAGCACAAGCGGATCCTCGACCGCATCGGGGTGCACCACGTCATCTCGCCGGAGGCCGACTCGGGCCGACGCGTCGCTCACCTCGTCAACGGCAAGATGCTCGACTACATCGAGTTCGACGACGGGTTCGCCATCGTCAAGCTCAAGCCGCCGAGCGAGACCATCGGCTTCACGCTCGAGCAGAGCCAGGTGCGCCGCAAATACGGGGTGACGATCGTCGGGGTCAAGGCGCCGAGCGAGGACTTCACCTACGCCGTGCCGCAGACGAAGATCTCGGCGCACCACATGCTCATCGTCAGCGGCCCCACCGAGCTCATCGAGCGCTTCGCGGCACGTCCGTGAGCCACGTCCGCGGCCGCGGTCCCGCGCCGGAGGGCCCGCCGGCCGCCGCGATGACGGGTCCGGGCCTCGTCGTCGGCGCGGGCCGGTTCGCCTCGGAGCTCGGGATGCTCGCGGCCCTCGGCGTCGGCGGCTGGACCGTCGGGTCGCCGGTAGCGGTCGTCGTCGGCGTGCTCATGGCCGCCGCGCTGCCCGTGCTGGCCGCCGCGGTCTGGGGTCGCTGGGTCGCGCCGCGGGCATCGCGGCGGCTCGACGACCCGGCCCGCCTCGGCGTCGAGGTGGTCCTCTTCGGGGCTGCGGTCGGTGGCCTCGTGCTCTCGGGCCGCCCCGGCTGGGCGCTGGCCCTCGGGCTGCTGTGGGCGGTCACCGCCCCGTTCGGGCGCCGCACGTCGCCGCGCTGACGTCGGCGTCGGCGTGGGTACGCGTCGCAGCGGTGGCGCCCGCCCGTGGACGGGCCGGCGGTCTCAGAGGTGGAGGGTGGGGCTGCGGTCGTCGCCGAGCGGCAGCACCATGGCGATCTCCTCCTCGCCGTCCTCCTCGCTGACGACGCCCATCGGGCGGCGGTAGTCGGTGGGACGGAAGCCCATCCCGCTCGCGAAGGCGACGGCCCGGCCGTTCTCGGTGCCGACCCAGTAGACGAGGTGGCTCTGGCCGCGCTCGGTGGCCAGGCGCGCGCCCTCCTTTACGAGCGTCGTGGCGACACCGGACCCGCGGGCCTCGGGGTGCACCCACAGGCCGAACAGCTCACCGGCGGAGGCGTCCTCGCTGCCCTTGGCGGTGCCGATGCTGACGACGCCGACCGCGCCGCCCGCGCGCTCGGCGACGAGGCGGGCCGAGCGGCGCATGCGGTCGCGCCAGAGATCCTCGTCGTAGGCCTCCTCCTCGTCGATCGAGGCCGCGAACGCCTCGGGCGACTCGCGCAGGGCGGCGAGCCGGACCGATCGGTAGTCCTGCCAGTCGTCCTCACCCAGGGGGCGCACGGTGATCTCGGTCATGGAGCAACCTTCGCACGAAGCCCCGACGGCGCGCACCCGCGGGGGCGTGAACATTTGGTCCCGCGCCCCGGCCGCCCTCGGCCGACCCGCCCGTACCCGCTCCGGACCGTCTCAACCGACGTCGAGGCGGGCGACCATCTCGATCTCGTGCAGCTCCCCGCGGCGCGGGTGCGGATGGGTCGCCCCGGTCACGACGAAGCCGCACCGCTCGTAGAGCGCCTGCGCGGCGGGGTTGTTGCTCGTCACCTCGAGGACCACCTCGGACTTGCCGCGCTGCCGGCCCTCGTCGAGCACGGCGTGGACGAGGGCCTCCCCGACGCCGCGACCCCGGGCGCGCGGCGCCACGTACATCCCGAAAAGCGTTGCGACCGTTGCCCTCTCGGGCTCCCAGTGGGAACCCAGGCCGGCACTGCCCAGCACGCCCGACGCGTCACGCGCCTGCACGAGCCACGCACCCTCGATGCGCTCGCGCCAGTCGGCCTCGTCGTAGACGGCCTCGTCGGCGTAGGTGAACCAGAACGCGTCGGGCGCGTCCTGGAGCATCGCGAGTCGGACGTCGCGGTGCGACTCCCAGTCGTCCGGGCGGACGGTGTGCAGATGCATCGCGGGGTGAGAGTCGGCCATCACCCCACAGTGCCCTCAGACCTGCCCGGATGCCAGCTGTTTCGACCGGGCCGCCGCGGCCTCCATGGCCGTGACGAAGGCGGCGCGCACCTTGTGGTCGTCGAGCTGGCGCAGCGCCGCGACGGTCGTGCCGCCGGGCGAGCTGACCTGCTCGCGCAGCACGGTCGGGTGCTCGCGGGTCTCCTTGAGCATCGTCGCTGCGCCGTAGAGCGTCTGGACGACGAGCTCGGTCGAGGTGGCCCGCGGCAGGCCGAGCACGACGCCGGCCTCGATCATGGCCTCGACGACGTAGAAGATGTACGCCGGACCCGACCCGGAGATCGCGGTGACGGCGTCGAGGTGCTTCTCGGCGAGCCGCACGACCTTGCCGCACGAACTCAGCAGCGCCTCGGCCTCGGCGAGGTGGTCGTCGGTGCAGTGGCTGCCCGGCGCGATGCCGGCCATCCCCTCGTCGACGAGCGCCGGGGTGTTCGGCATGACGCGCACGACCGAGGTGCCCTCGGGCAGCCGCGACTCGAGGTACTCGGTCGTGATGCCGGCGGCGAGAGACACGACGGCGTTGCCCGGCGCGACGTGGTCGTGGATCTCGTCGAGCAGCCCGGCCATGTCCTGCGGCTTGACGCAGAGCACCAGTGTGTCCGCGACGTCGGCGGCGTCGGCGTTCGAGAGCACGCGCACGCCGTAGCGCCCGGCGAGCGCGTCGACCTTCTCCGGCGTCCGGCCGGTGACGACGAGGTCGCCGGCCGGGCGACCCGAGCGGATGAGCCCGGACACGAGCGTCTCGCCCATGACACCGGCTCCGAAGATCGCGGTCGTCGTCATCGTGGCCTCCTCAGCCGGTGGGTCGGGCGGGGTGGGTCGTGCGGGTGGGTCGGGCGGGGTGTGCGGCCTCAGCCCTTGGTGGCGACGCCGCGCAGGAAGAACATGACGTTGGCGGGACGCTCGGCCATCCGCCGCATGAGGTAGCCGTACCACTCCTGGCCGTACGGGATGTAGACGCGCATCTGGTCGCCGCGGTCGGCGATGCGGCGCTGCTCCTCGGGGCGGATGCCGTAGAGCATCTGGTACTCGAACGACCGCGGGTCGCGGCCGGCCTGGCCCGCGAGCGCCCCGGCGATCTCGATGAGGCGCGGGTCGTGCGAGGCGACCATCGGGTAGCCCTCGCCCTTCATGAGCACCTTGAGGCACCGCACGTACGACTTGTCGACGTCGGCGCTGGCCTGGAAGGCGACCGACTCGGGCTCCTTGTAGGCGCCCTTGCAGAGCCGGACCCGGGAGCCGGCGGTGGCGAGGTCGCGGCAGTCGGCCTCGGTCCGGTAGAGGTAGGCCTGCAGCACGGCGCCGACGCTCGGGAAGTCGGCGCGCAGCTCGCGCAGCGACTCGAGGGTGCGGTCGGTGGTCGTGTGGTCCTCCATGTCGAGGGTGACCGTCGTGCCGGCCTTCTCGGCGGCCGTGCAGATCTCGCGCGCGTGGTCGAGGGCGATCCGGTCGCCGTCGCCGGGCAGCGCCTGGCCGAGGGCGCTCAGCTTGAGCGACACCTCGACGCGGCCGCCCTGGGTCAGCCCCTGGTCCGACAGGCCCGTGAGGAGCCCGACGTACGCGTCGCGGGTGTGCTCGGCCTGGGCGAGCTCGAGGCAGTCCTCGCCGAGGTAGTCGATGGTGGCGAGCCGCCCGGACGCGGCGATCTCGGCGGCGGCTCCGACGACGTCGGCGCGGTCGGTGCCGGGGACGAAGCGCTTGACGACCGAGCGCGACACCGGCGCCTTCTCGATGACGTCTCGGATCTTCTCCTGCTTGGACAGCTGCAGGAGGGAGTTGCGCAGCAGGTCGCTGGCGTCCACGGCGGGCCTCCGGGGGTTTCTTGGGCGGTACGGACGGGCGGCGGTGGCCGTCCCTCGCCCGAAATCTACCGCCGCGGGCCGGGTGCCCCGTCCACGGCCGTCCACGCCGGGCCCACCGGCGGCCGTCGGTGCCCGCCACCGGACCGGTCCCGTGCGGCAGACTCGGGGCCGTGAGCGACCTCTCCCCCGGCGGGCCGGGCCCTGCCACCGGGCTGGCGTCCGGGCTGACCTTCGACGACCTCGGCGAGGGCCTCGGCACGGCCTCGACGGTGCTGCGCGGCAACGCCGGGTCGGCCGGTCTGCACGCGTCCGTCCCCACGTGCCCCGGCTGGACCGTGCTCGACCTCGTCGCGCACCAGGGCATGGTGCACCGCTGGGCCACGAGCCAGGTGCGCGGCACCCCGGAGGGCGACCCGGAGCGGTTCGAGGCCGAGGGCCGCGCCGCGGCCGACGTGCTCGAGTGGTTCGACGCGGGCGCCACCGGGCTGCTGCAGGCCCTCGTCGACGCGCCGGACGACCTCGAGGCGCTCACCTTCCTGCACGACGCGCCGGCGCCCCGCGTCTTCTGGGCGCGGCGGCAGTGCCACGAGACGACGGTCCACGCCGTCGACGCCATGGCCGCCCGCCTCGGCCGGGCGCCCCGTCCCGAGGAGACGTGGCTGCGCCCGCACCTCGCGGCCGACGGCATCGACGAGCTGCTCACCGGCTTCGTGCCGCGACGCAAGCAGGGTGCCCAGCCCCGGCGCCCGACGCGGGTGCTCGTGCGCCCGGACGACGCGTCGCTGGCGTGGCTGCTCGACCTCGCCCCCGACCGCCCCGCCACCACGACCCGACTGACCGACGTCGAGGCGCTGGGTGCCGACGCCGACGCGGCGTGGACCGGCGGCACGGTCGAGCTGTTCCTGCGGCTGTGGAGCCGCACCGACGCCGAGCCCGCCGACGCGCTCGAGCGCTGGTGGCGTGACACGGTGTCGGTGACCTGGTGAGCGAGACGTGACGACGAGGAGGTCCGATGCCTGACGCTGGGCTCGGTCGCGCCGTGCAGTCGGCGATCTACCGTGCGGGTGCCTTCGGCCGACGCCCCGAGGTCCCCACCGACGGCACGCGGCTCGAGGAGGCCGCCCGACGCGTCATGTCGCGACGCGGGTTCGCCTACGTCGCAGGGTCGGCGGGGTCGGAGGCCACCGCTCGAGCCAACCTGCGGGCGTTCGACCGCTGGCAGGTGGCGCCCCGGATGCTCGTCGACACCCGCGAGCGCGACCAGTCCGTCGAGCTGTTCGGCCGACGCCACCCCTCACCGTTCCTCGTCTCCCCCGTGGGCGTCCTGTCGATGGCGCACGCCGACGCCGACCTCGCCGTGGCCAGGGGCGCAAGGGAGCAGGGTGTCACGCCCGTGCTGAGCACCCAGGCGTCGGTGCCGATGGAGGACGTCGCGCGTGAGCTCGGCGGCTCCGGCCACTGGTACCAGCTGTACTGGAGCAGCGACGACGACCTCGTCGAGAGCCTCGTGTCGCGCGCCGAGGCCTGCGGCAGCGAGGCGCTCGTCGTCACCCTCGACACCGGCTACCTCGGCTGGCGCCCGCGCGACCTCGACCTCGGGCACCTGCCGTTCGCGCGCGGCGAGGGCATCGCGCAGTACACGTCCGACCCCGTGTTCCGACGCCTCGTCGCCGAGCGCGTCGCGGCGGCGGGTTCCGCTGGGGCGCAGGACCGCCCGCGGCCGACGCCGGGCGCTGTGTCGACGCTGCTGTCGATGAGTCGCCACCACCCGGGCGACACGCGTCGCAACCTCACGTCGGCCGAGCCGCGCGCGGCGGTCGAGGTGTTCCTCGACGTCTTCAGCCGGCCGTCCCTGACGTGGGAGGACCTCCCCCGCCTGCGCGCCCTGACGACGATGCCCGTCGTGCTCAAGGGCGTGCTGCACCCCGACGACGCCCTGCGTGCCGTCGACGCCGGCGTCGACGGCCTCTGGGTGAGCAACCACGGAGGCCGGCAGGTCGACCGCTCGGTGGCGGCCCTCGACGCCCTGCCGGGCGTCGTCGAGGCGGTCCGCGGCGCCGGGTCTGCGATGCCGATCGTCTTCGACAGCGGGATCCGTTGCGGCGCAGACGCCTTCGTCGCCCTCGCGCTCGGGGCGACTGCGGTCGGCGTCGGCCGTCCGTACGTCTACGGCCTGGCGCTGGCCGGCGCGGCCGGCGTGGCGGAGGTGCTGCGCAACCTCCGTGCCGAGCTCGACCTCCAGCTGGCCCTGACGGGGCGGACGACGGTCGCCGGGCTGACGCCCGACGACCTCGTCGCCCTCGACGGACGCCGCTAGAGGCGGACGCCCGTGTAGCTCGTCGCAGTGCGCAGGTCGATGGTCGGCGTCGGGTCGCCGCCGACCTCCCACCACGTCTCCTTGGTGCCGCCGCCGTTGGTGCTCCAGCACGAGCCCCACACGTTCTGCGGTGGGGCGTCGGCGAAGGTGCACGCGGTGTAGACGCCCGGCGGGACGTGCACCGTGAAGGCGCCGCCGTCGACGCCCGGGTCGGCCGAGGCGTCGGCGACCGGCAGGTCCTCGGCGTCGCCGAGGTTCTGGCAGCAGAGCGCGACGATGCCGCTGTTGCCCGCCGACACCGTGCCCGAGATGGTGCGGCTGCCCACGACGACGTCGGCGCGCACGTAGTGCTCGGCGAAGCCGCCCGTCGTCGACTCCGGGATGACCCAGTAGTGCACGGGCGCGGTGCTGCACCCCGTCGTGCGGTAGGCCGCGCCGCACACCTGGGCGGGCAGGGTGGTGTCGACGTAGGACTGGGCCGAGCCGCTCAGCACGACGACGGAGCCGCCGGTGGTGGTGGGCCCGACGTTGCGCACGATGCGCACCGCCTTGAGCGGCCCCGCGGGATTGCGCCAGGTCAGGCGCACCTGCGGCCCGGTGGGGCTGTAGGACGGACCGCTCACCGACGCGACGCCCGAGAGCGCCGTGACGACGTCCGGACGCGTCACGACCGTGACCGAGCGTCGGGCGGAGTACTGGCCATTCGCCCGGCCCCAGACGGCCAGGGTGTAGGCGACGTTCGGAGTGAGGCCGGGGTCGAGGGTGGTGCGGGCGGTACGACCGGTGACCGGCACGGCGTAGCCGGCGCTCGGCGTCGCGGCCGGCGTGTAGCCGCGGGTCAGGCGCACGACGCCGCCCCCGCCGGGGCTGTAGTAGGCCGCCGGGACGACGTAGCTGATGGCGATCCGGTGGGCGGTGCGCTCGGTGACGGTGATGTTCGAGACCGGCGGCGGCGCGGTGGCCGCGGTGCTGCTGGCGGCGGGCACGAGCAGCGCCGCCACGGCCGCGAGGACCGTCGCCAGGACGAGCGAGGCTCGTCGTCGGGTGGATGGTGGTGTGAGGCGGTGCATGGTGAGCTGCTCCCCTGTCATGTCGGACATGTGGGGCACAGTCTGGCGCACCGTCGCACCCTGTTGCGGGCCGACCGGCCGTCGAAACGGCTCGACGCCGCGGCGCCCGGTCGCGCAGGATCGGGGCATGCCTGCGCTGGACCACCTGACGAAGGACGCCTTCCCCAAGTCCGCCAAGTACGACGCCATGTGGCTCGTCGACCTCGACATGGGCCCGCACCCGCTCTGGCTGCTCGAGGACCTCGCGGCCGACCTCGACCTCCGCCCGGGCATGCGCGTGCTCGACCTCGGGTCCGGTCTCGGCGCCACCTCGGTGTTCCTCGCCAAGGAGTACGGGGTCGACGTCGTGGCCGCCGACCTCTGGGTCGACCCGAGCGAGGCCGGCGCCGTCTTCGACAAGGAGGGCGTGGCCGACCGCGTCCTGCCGGTCCGCGTCGACGCCCACCAGCTGCCCTTCGGGCGGGGCGCCTTCGACGCGATCATCAGCATCGACGCGTGGGAGTACTTCGGCACCGGCGACCACTACCCGCCCTACGTCGCCAAGTTCCTGCGTCCCGGCGGGCAGCTCGGCGTGGCGACGCCCGCGCTCACCACGGAGGTGCGCGAGCTCGGCGAGATCCCCGACCACGTCGACAAGGTCGTCGGCTCGGAGACCGCCGCCTGGCACACCGCCGAGTGGCTGCGCAGCCAGTGGGACTTCTGCCGCGCGTTCACCTCGGTCACGGCGCGCACGCAGCCGGAGGGCTGCGCCAACTGGCTGCTCTGGGAGCGGGCGGTCAACGAGCTCAAGGGGCAGGCCACCTCGCCGGTGCAGCAGATGCTCGAGGCCGACGGCGGCGCCTTCGTCACGTTCGCACTCGTCACCGGGAGGGTCGCATGAGCAGCACCGACGACAAGGACACCGACGCGTCGGGCGCGTCCGCGGGCACCGACGCGTCGGGCGCATCCGGGAGCACCGACGCCACGCGCGTCACGGCGTCCGACCTCGGCCACCTGCGCCGGGCGGTCGAGCTGGCCCGGCTGGCACTCGAGCGCGGCGACGAGCCGTTCGGCTCGGTGCTCGTGTCCGCCGACGGCGAGGTGCTCTTCGAGGACCACAACCACGTCGTCGAGATGGACGAGACGCAGCACCCCGAGCTCGCCATCGCCCGCTGGGCCGGCGCCCGCCTGACGGCGGCCGAGCGTGCGAGCGCCACCGTCTACACCTCGGGCGAGCACTGCCCGATGTGCTCGGCCGCGCACGGCTGGGTGGGCCTGGGCAGGATCGTCTACGCCGCGAGCAGCGAGCAGCTCGGCCGGTGGCGGGCGGCATGGGGCGCGCCGCCCTCCCCGGTGCGCGCCCTCGCCATCACCGACGTCGTACCGGGCGCCGTCGTCGCCGGCCCCGCGCTCGAGCTCGAGGACGAGGTGCGCGACCTGCACGATCGCTTCGCCCACCGCCACCCACCCACCTGACGCGCCTGCCCGCACCCCTTCTCCCGCCACGTCCGGAGGAAACTGCGCCACGGCGCACTTCCGGCGCGCGATCGGCTGCGATCCGCGCGGTAAGTGCGCCATGGCGCAGTTCCAGACGCCGACGCTGCCGGATTCCATTCGAAACCGCGCCATGGCGCACTTCCGGTCCCGCGGGACCCTGTGGAGAGCACGGACGCGACGACCGTCTCCGAGGGCAGTCTCGACTCATGGCGAGACACGACCGACCGCTGCCGATCCGACGACCCGATGCCCTGGCGTCCGGCCTGACGGACAGCCGCCTCCGACGCACCCACCAGGCGGTCTTCCGGGGCGTCCACGTGGAGGGCGACCTCGTGCCGGGCCTCGAGGGCCGCGTCCTGGCCGCCCTCGCCGTCGTCACCCCGGGTAGCTACGTCTCGCACCACACCGCCGCCCTGCTCTGGGGCGGCGTCGTGCCCGACGATCCGGACATCCACGTGTGCAGTCCACGCAACCGAACCCGGCGCGTCGGCATCGCCGCCCACCGGACGAAGGCCGGACACCGCGTCGTCGCCTTCCGCGGTGTGCGCGTCACGAGCCCGTCCCAGACGTTCCTCGACCTTGCGCAGGTGCTGGGTCTCGTCGACCTGGTCGTGCTCGGGGACTCGCTCGTCCGAGCCGGGCGCACCACGGAGAAGGAGCTGGTCGAGAGCGCACGCCACCAGAGCGGTCCGCACTCGAGGCTGGCGCGGCGCGCCGCCTCGCTCGTCCGTTCTCGCGTGGACTCCCCGATGGAGTCGCGCGTCCGGCTCCTCGTGGTGCTCGCCGGGCTGCCCGAGCCGGAGGTCGACCACCGGGTGTTCGACGCGGACGGCCGGCTCCTGCGGCGGTACGACCTCTCCTACCTGCCCTTCCGGCTCATCATCGAGTACGACGGGCGCCACCACGCGGAGTCCGACGAGCAGTGGCTCGGCGACATCGGACGCGACGAGGACCTCGACGACGAACGCATCCGCCGCCTCGTCATCGTGTCCAGGGACGTCTACTCGACCCCGGCTCGGACGCTGTCACGGATCACGAAGGCGATGCGCTCGGTCGGGATGCCGGTGCCCCCGCTCCGCGACGACTGGCGACGCCACTTCCCGGGTCGGCCGGGTGACCTCGCGCAGCCGGCCTGACAGGCGGAAACTGCGCCACGGCGCACTTGTGGTCCGCACCCGCGCCGAACCGCGCGCGAAAGTGCGCCGTGGCGCGGTTGCGGCGCGGGTCGAGGGGTGGACAGCGTTTCGCCCACGGCGAACAGAGGCCGAACCTGAGCGCAACCGACTCAGGATGGGGAACAGGACCCGACGTCGCCGCGTTGGTCGGGTTGTGCTCGTCGACAGCGGGCACGGATAGCATCGAGATGTCTCTCGATCAGTCAGGAGAAGAACATGTTCGAACGGTTCACCGACAGGGCCCGGAGGGTGGTTGTCCTCGCGCAGGAGGAAGCACGCCTGCTCAACCACAACTACATCGGGACCGAGCACATCCTCCTGGGTCTGATCCACGAAGGCGAAGGCGTCGCCGCGAAGGCCCTCGAGTCGCTCGACATCTCGCTCGAAGCGGTCCGGGCCCAGGTCCAGGAGATCATCGGCCAGGGGCAGCAGGCCCCCACCGGCCACATTCCCTTCACGCCTCGCGCCAAGAAGGTCCTCGAGTACTCGCTGCGCGAGGCCCTCCAGCTCGGCCACAGCTACATCGGCACCGAGCACATCCTCCTCGGCCTCATCCGCGAGGGCGAGGGCGTCGCCGCGCAGGTGCTCGTCAAGCTCGGCGCCGAGCTGAACAAGGTGCGCCAGCAGGTCATCCAGCTGCTGTCGGGCTACCAGGGTGGCCAGGGCAGCGAGAAGGCCGGCGCCGGCGTCGGTCAGGCCCAGGGCGAGGGCACCCCGGCGGGGTCGCTCGTGCTCGACCAGTTCGGGCGCAACCTCACGCAGGCCGCCCGCGAGGGCAAACTCGACCCGGTCATCGGGCGCGAGAAGGAGATCGAGCGGGTCATGCAGGTGCTGTCCCGCCGCACCAAGAACAACCCCGTCCTCATCGGCGAGCCCGGCGTCGGCAAGACCGCCGTCGTCGAGGGCCTCGCGCAGGACATCGTCAAGGGCGAGGTGCCCGAGACGCTCAAGGACAAGCAGCTCTACACCCTCGACCTCGGCTCGCTCGTGGCCGGCAGCCGCTACCGCGGTGACTTCGAGGAGCGGCTGAAGAAGGTCCTCAAGGAGATCCGCACCCGCGGCGACATCATCATCTTCATCGACGAGATCCACACGCTCGTCGGTGCGGGTGCCGCCGAGGGCGCCATCGACGCGGCGAGCATCCTCAAGCCGATGCTGGCCCGCGGCGAGCTGCAGACGATCGGCGCGACGACGCTCGACGAGTACCGCAAGCACATCGAGAAGGACTCGGCCCTCGAGCGGCGCTTCCAGCCGATCCAGGTGCAGGAGCCGACGCTCCCGCACGCCATCGAGATCCTCAAGGGCCTGCGCGACCGCTACGAGGCCCACCACCGGGTCACGATCACCGACGGCGCGCTCGTCGCCGCGGCGAACATGGCCGACCGGTACATCAACGACCGCTTCCTGCCGGACAAGGCGATCGACCTCATCGACGAGGCGGGCGCGCGACTGCGCATCCGCCGGATGACGGCGCCGCCGGACCTGCGCGACTTCGACGAGAAGATCGCCGCGCTGGTCCGCGAGAAGGAGTCGGCCATCGACGGCCAGGACTTCGAGCGTGCGGCCCGTGTCCGCGACGACGAGAAGCGCCTGCGCCAGGAGAAGGCCGAGCGCGAGGCCCAGTGGAAGTCCGGCGACATGGACGTCGTGGCCGAGGTCGACGAGGAGCTCATCGCCGAGGTCCTGGCGGCCAGCACCGGCATCCCGGTCTTCAAGCTGACCGAGGAGGAGAGCAGCCGCCTGCTCCACATGGAGGACGAGCTGCACAAGCGCATCGTCGGCATGGACGACGCCGTCAAGGCGCTGTCCCAGGCGATCCGCCGCACCCGCGCCGGCCTGAAGGACCCGCGTCGCCCGGGTGGCTCGTTCATCTTCGCCGGCCCCACCGGCGTCGGTAAGACCGAGCTGGCCAAGACGCTCGCCGAGTTCCTCTTCGGCAGCGAGGACGCGCTGATCCAGCTCGACATGTCGGAGTACTCCGAGAAGCACACGGTGAGCCGCCTGTTCGGCTCGCCCCCCGGCTACGTCGGCTATGAGGAGGGCGGCCAGCTCACCGAGAAGGTGCGCCGCAAGCCGTTCTCCGTCGTGCTCTTCGACGAGGTCGAGAAGGCCCACCCGGAGATCTTCAACTCGCTGCTGCAGGTGCTCGAGGACGGCCGCCTCACCGACTCCCAGGGTCGGATGGTCGACTTCAAGAACACCGTCATCATCATGACGACCAACCTCGGCACGCGCGACATCTCCAAGGCCAACATGGGCTTCTCGGCCGGGCCCGACAGCCGCTCGGACTACGAGCGGATGAAGGCGAAGGTCACCGACGAGCTCAAGCAGCACTTCCGGCCCGAGTTCCTCAACCGCGTCGACGACACCATCGTGTTCCCGCACCTCAACAAGGACGAGATCACGCAGATCGTCGACCTCGAGATCGCCAAGCTCGACAAGCGGCTCAAGGACAAGGACATGGGCATCGAGCTCACGCAGGCGGCCAAGGACCTGCTCGCCAAGAAGGGCTACGACCCCGTGCTCGGTGCGCGCCCGCTGCGTCGCACCATCCAGCGCGAGATCGAGGACGCCCTGTCGGAGAAGATCCTCTACGCCGAGTTCACGTCCGGCCAGTACATCAAGGTCGACACCGAGGGCGAGGGCAAGGAGGAGACGTTCACCTTCTCCGACATGGCCCACCCCGACGCGACGCACCGCCCGGCCGACGACCTGCCCGAGCTTCCCGAGGGCGCGGCCCTCGACGAGGCCCTCGGCGTCAACGTGACGGCCGGACCGTCGGTGCCCGACGACACCGTCTACCCCGACCACGGGGTGGCGGGCGGCGAGCGCTGAGCCTGCAGAAGCGGTAGAGCACACGGCCGAAGGGGCCGGGGACGCGTTCCCCGGCCCCTTCGTCGTACCTGCCTCCCGGCGTCGCTCGACCGGGGACGGACGCCGGGGTGCGCCCGGGTCAGACCCGGGTCGTAGCGGCGCCGGACGCGTCGGGCCCGTCGGCCGACGACGCGCGCCACCCAGCGCGGCGAGGGTTGGGGCCATGAGCAACGCCATGAATCACGACCAGAACGCCTCCGAGGGCCTTGTGGCCCGCGACCTCGTCATGACCTACGGCCGCAGCCCCGGCCAGACACCGCCCGCGCTCGGCGGCGTGGACCTGACCGTGCTCCCCGGTGAGAGCGTGGCCGTCATGGGTCCGTCGGGGTCGGGCAAGACGACCCTGCTGCACGTGCTGGCCGGCATCCTGCGCCCGACCGGCGGCCAGGTGCTGTGGCGTGGCCGCGACGTCGCGCGGATGTCGGACCGCGAGCGGACCACGTTGCGCCGCAAGGACTTCGGCTTCGTCTTCCAGCAGGGGATGCTGCTGCCCGAGCTGCCCGCGGTCGAGAACGTCGCGCTGCCACTCATGCTCGACGGCGTCTCACGGCGGGTCGCGACGCGGCAGGCACAGCCGCTCTTCGCGCCGCTCGGGCTCGCGGGCCTCGAGAAGCGACGGCCCGGCGAGCTGTCGGGCGGCCAGGCCCAACGGGTCGCCATCGCGCGGGCCATGGTGGCGCGTCCGGGCGTCGTGTTCGCCGACGAGCCCACCGGCGCCCTCGACCAGCACACGAGCGCCGAGGTGATGCGCCACCTCACCGACCTCGCCGCCCACACCGGCGCGGCCCTCGTCGTCGTGACCCACGACGAGAACGTCGCGGCCTGGTGCGGCACGGTCGTGCGGGTCCGGGACGGACGCGTCGTCGAGCGCACGACGCGTCGGCCCGGCGTGTCCGTCGCTGCTGCCGCACCGCAGGTGGCGCAGTGAACGCCGCGCTGTCGCTGTGGTGGCGGCTGCGCCGGGCCGGCACCGGGCAGGACCGGGTGCCCGGCGTGCTCTCGGTCGTGTCGTTCGCCGTCGCGACCGCGGCGCTGCTCGTCTGCGTCGCCGGCCTCACCGCCTTCGAGGTGCGCAACGCGACGCCGCCGGACGCCCGGGTGGGAGGCCTCGCCATCGACGCGGCGGCGATCGGCGACCTCTACGTCACGCTGGCCTGGATCGCCACGACGTGCATGGTCATCCCGATCCTCACCCTCGGCGGCGTGGCGGCGCGGCTGGCCATCGCCCGGCGCGACCAACGCCTCGCGGCGCTGCGCCTCGCCGGCGGCACGACCGGCCAGGTGACCCTCATGACGCTGGCCGAGGCGGCCGCGCAGGCGCTGGTCGGCGCGCTCGCCGGCGTCGTCCTCTACGTCGCGGCCGTGCCGCTCGTGGCACGGCTGACCTTCCAGGGGCGCACCTTCGAGCTCGGCGAGCTGTTGCTGCCGCTGTGGAAGACCGGGCTCGTCGTGGCCGCCGTCGTCCTCGTCGCCGTGCTGTCGGGCGCGTCGAGCCTGGCCCGCGTGGCCGTCAGCCCGCTCGGCGTCGCGGCCCGCACGAGCCCGAAGCGGCTCAGCCTCCTCCGGGTGCTCGTGGCCGTGGCCGCCGGCGCGGCATGGCTGCTCGTCATCACGCCGATGAAGGAGCCGGACCGGGTCGCCATCGTCCTCGTGCTCGGGGCGATGATCCTCGCGGTCAACTCGGTCGGGCCGTGGGTCGTCATGGTCGCCGGGCGCCTGGCCGCCCGGGTGGCGCCCACCGCCACGACCCTCCTCGCTGCCCGCCGCATCGCCGATGACCCGAAGAGCACGTGGCGTGCCGTGGGGGCCCTCGGCCTCGCCGTCGTCGTCGTGGGCTTCACGAGCCTCACCTCGGTGGACGCGTCCGCGACCGGGCTCGAGGCCTACCTCGCGGCCGACGTGTCGACGGGGTCGTTCGTGACGCTCGCCATCATCACGGTGGTCGGTGCAACCTCGACCGGCGTCGTGCAGGCGGCCCGGGTGCTCGACCAGCGGGACCAGTACCGCGCGCTCGCCCTCGCCGGCACGGGTGAGCGCGCCCTGCACCGGGCGCGCGCCCTCGAGGTGGCGCTGCCGCTCGCGGTGACGATCGCCCTGTCCGCGGGGTTCGTCTTCACCTTGGTCCTGCCCTTCTCGAGCCACCTCGACGGCGCGCTCGTCGTGCGGTTCGTCGTGACGTCGGCGCTCGCTGGAGCCGTCGTGCTGGCCTCGGTGCTGGCCTCGCGTTCCCTCGTTCGGACGGCCTCCCGCGTCGCGTGAACCGGTCGTCTACGGTGGGGCGGTGACCTCTGTGCACCGCCCCGCCGCGCGCCGCCGAGCCAGCACGCGCGTCGCCGTCGCGGCCGCCGCGACGGCCGCACTGCTCGCCTCGTGCACGTCGACCCCGAGCGGCTCGCCCGCTTCGGCCCCGGCCTCGACGGCAGGGTCGGCGACGACGACGGGCACGGGCAGCACCTCCTCGGCGCCCGCGCAGGGTGGCCTCACCGGCGCACCTGCTCCCCTCGTCGCCCTGGTCGAACGCGTCTACGGCGGTGGCGACCTCGGCAGCGCCGCGAGCCCCACCGCCAAGGCCGCCCTTGCGGCGCGCAAGCCGGCCGCGCTCCCGGCCGGCGCGAAGGCGTCGGTCGGGTCGTGGATGGGCACCCCCGTCGCGGTCGTCACGGCCGGCGACGACGTCACGCTCGCGGTCGGGCCCACGTGGAAGGTGGTCGGCGGCTGGTGGCCCGGCCTCGGCGTCGACCGGCCGTCCCTGGGCCCCAAGGGCCCCCGCTGGGTCCTCGCCATCGGGTCGGACGCCCGCAAGGGCCAGCCGCTCGAGCGCACCCGCGCCGACGTGCTCCAGGTCATCGGTCAGGACGGCGCCGGCGGCGGCGGTGTCATGGGCATGGCCCGCGACCTCTGGGTGCCGCTGTCGACCGGCGGCAAGGGAAAGATCAACTCCGCCATGGTGTTCGGCGGCCCGTCCGCGCAGGTCACCACGGTGCGGCGCGTCACCGGCCTGCCCGTGCAGGGGTACGTCGTCATCGGCTTCTCCGGCTTCAAGAAGGTCGTCGACGAGCAGGGCGGCATCCCCATCGTCATCCCGAAGACCGTCGTGGCCTCGCACGCCAAGAACCTCGTCATCAAGGCGGGCCCGCAGACGTTGAGCGGCGCCGAGGCCCTCGCCTACGCCCGCGAGCGCAAGACCCTCCCCGACGGCGACTTCGGCCGGTCCCGCCACCAGGGCGAGGTGATCCTCGCGTCCGCGATCAAGGCCAAGCTGGCCGGGCCCATCGCCATCCCCCGGGCGCTGACGAGCTTCAGCAAGGTGGGCCGGAGCAACCTCGACGCCGAGCAGATCCTCACGTTCACGGCAGGCCTCCACACGCTCAACCCCCTCAAGGTCGGCCGCGGCGTCGCCAAGGGCGCCTTCGGGTGGGCCGGCCAGCAGTCGATCGTCGTGCTCGGCGCCGAGGCCCGACGCCTCTTCGCGCAGTTCCGCGACGGGAACCTCTCGTGAGCACCGACGCCTCCCACGCGTCAGACACGTCCGACGCGTCCGACCCCTCCCCCGCTGCGGTGCTGCGGCGCGCCCGCACCGCCGACATCCGGGCGATCCGCGCGCTCGTCGCACCGCTCGCCGAGCGACGCGTCCTCGTGAGCAAGGAGGCCGTCACCTACTACGAGTCGGTGCAGGAGTTCCGGGTCGCCGAGGTGGACGGCCGCGTCGTCGGGTGCGGCGCGCTGCACGTCATGTGGGAGGACCTCGCCGAGATCCGCACCCTCGCCGTGGCCGACGACCAGCTCGGCACCGGCCTCGGCGGCCGGATCCTCGAGGAGCTCGTCGAGGACGCCCGTGCCCTCGGGGTGCGGCGCCTGTTCTGCCTCACCTTCGAGACCCGGTTCTTCGAGCGGCACGGGTTCGCCGCCATCGAGGGCCAGGCCGTGTCGCACGCCGTGTACGCCGAGCTGCTGCGCTCCTACGACGAGGGTGTCGCCGAGTTCCTCGACCTCGAGCGGGTCAAGCCGAACACCCTCGGCAACACCCGGATGCTCCGCACCCTCTGAGCGCCTCCCGCCCTCAGGCGCGCCCGGAGGCCGCGTAGAGGCGCCGGACGACGTCCTCGATGTCCGGCTCCTCGATCGTCAGGTCACGCACGTCGTGGCGCGCCGACACGTGGGCGAGGACGGCTGCCGCCGTGGTGGTGGCCGGGTCGAACGACAGCCGCTGGCGCAAGCCGTCGGACTCGCTGCCGACGAGCGTCGCGCCCGGGACGTCCGCGAGGTCGGGCGTCGGCGCCGCGAGGTCGAGCACGAGCAGCCGTTGGGCACCGACGGTCGCGGCGAGACCGGGGAGGGTGCCGTCGAAGGCGAGCCGGCCGTGGTCGACGACGAGGACGCGGTCGCAGAGCCTCTCGATGTCGCCCATGTCGTGGGTCGTCAGCAGCAGGGTCGTGCCGCGCTCGCGCCGCTCGGCGACGAGGAACTCGCGCAGCCGCTGCTTGGACAGGACGTCGAGGCCGATCGTCGGCTCGTCGAGGACGAGCAGCTCCGGTGAGTGCAGGAGGGCAGCCGCGATCTCGGCCCGCATCCGCTGGCCGAGCGAGAGCGAGCGCACCGGGGTGCCCAGCTGCGGCCCCATCTCCAGCTGCTCGACGAGCAGGTCGGTGCGGGACCGGGCGTGGGCGTCGTCGAGCCGGTGGATGGCGGCCAGGATCGTGAACGACTCGCGCAGCGGGAGGTCCCACCACAGCTGGGAGCGCTGGCCGAAGACGACGCCGACGCGTCGGGCGACCTCGACGCGCTGGCGCATCGGGTCGAAGCCGCACGTGCGCACGTGCCCGGAGGTCGGCTTGAGGATGCCGGTCAGCATCTTGATCGTCGTCGACTTGCCGGCGCCGTTGGCCCCGATGTAGCCGACCGACTCGCCCGGCTCGACCGTGAACGACATGTGGTCGACGGCGCGGGTCCGCTTGAAGTCGCGCACGAGGTCGCGCGTCTCGATGATGCTCATCCGCCTGCTCCTTCGTAGTGCCGGGTGCCGATGCGCCAGCAGAGGGCCGCGAGGGCCCACGCGAACACCGCCGCGAGCGGGGTGCACCAGGCGAGCCACGTCGGCACGAACGGGTCGCCGGGCAGGTGGAGGATCGCCACGGCCGGCACGTAGGCGACGAACGCCGTGGGCACGACGAACATCCAGAAGATCCGCAGCAGGTTCGGGAACACTTGCTGGCTCTGCTGCGCGGCGTAGGACCCGCCGTAGGTGAACGCGTTGGTGAACTCCGAGCCGTCGACGAGGAAGAATTGCAGCCCACCCGCGGCCGTGAACAGCGCCGAGAAGATCGCCGTGCCGCTGACGACGGTGAGCACGAGCAGGGCGACGGTGGCCCACGACCACGACACGTCGGCCGTCGTCAGGGCCACGACGAGCGCCACGACCGCCACCGACATCCGCCCGACGCGGCGCAGCGACAGGTCGCTCGTCACGAGCTGGGCCAGCAGCGGCAGCGGTCGCACGTAGAAGGCGTCGACCTGCCCGGCCCGGATGTAGGTGGGCAGCTGGTCGAGGTGCCCGACGACCATGTCGGCCAGCGCGAACGCGAGGTTGGACAGCGCGAACACGAGCAGCGCCGCGGGGAAGTCGAGCCCGCCGAGCACGTCGACGTTGTGGAAGATGACCCACACCTCGGCGAACTCGGCCAGGCCCGCGCCGAGGGTGCCGAGGACATCGGTGACGAACGAGGTGCGGTACTGCATCTGGGCCCGGGCGCGCGAGGCGAGCAGGACGCGGTACGGGCGCAGCCGCTCGCGAAGGCCCGTGAGGCCCATGGCCTCCGGGCGGTGCACCGGGCCGGGCACGGTGGTCGGGTCAGCCACCCTGCACCTCCAGCTTGCGCCGGCCGGCCCGCATGACGACCTGGCCGAGGACCACGAGGACCACCGCCCAGAACACCTGGCTCGCGAGCGTCGGCAGCACCTGCGCGCCGGTCACCCGCCCGGCGAGGATGTCGATGGGGTTCTGGAGCATCGACGGGAACGGCGACCACTGGGCGATGGTCCGCAGCCAGTCGGGGAACCACGGCACCGGCACGTAGAGGCCACAGAGCAGGCCGCCGAAGATCATGTAGAGCAGGCGCACGCCCCGCACCTCGACGAGCCAGAACGCGAGGAGGTTGACGACGAAGCTGCCCGCGAAGGCCACGACGACGGCGAGGGCCACCGACACGAATCCGGCGACCCACCCCATCGCCCCGGGCGGCCACGCCATGTCGAACAGCAGCGCACCGACGAGCAGCGCGGGAGCTCCCCGCGCGATGAGGTTGATGCCCGCGCGTCCGAGATCGCTTGCGAGGTAGGCGAACTGGGGGTCGAGCGGCCGCAGGAAGTCGATGGCGATGTCGCCGGTGCGGACCCGCTGGCCCACCTCCTGGAAGCCCCAGAGGTTGACGGTGCCGAGCAGCGCCTGGCCCCACCACACGAACGCGACGGCGGTCGGGGCGTCGTAGCCCCCGATGGCCGACCCCGCCGACGCCACTGCCGCGAGCACGATCGAGGCGCGGATCAGCCCGAAGACCGAGTTCGTCGTCATGCCCGCGAGGAGCGCGAGCCGGTAGGTCGAGTGGCGCCGGAAGCCCGCCCGGACGAGGAGCCAGAACGTCGACACGGTCCCCGCTCCCCCTCTCGCTCCCCTGCGCCCCGGCCGGAGGCACGAGGGGCCACGTTACTGGTCCGGCCAACGCCGGGCAACGGGGTTCGGGGGCACGTGCACGGGCGCGGACACGGACGCCGGGCCTATGTGGTGAGGTGTGCCCATGGCCCGATCAGCGCGCGACCTGTCCCCCGAGGCCCTCGAGTTCCTCCGGGTCAGGCACCTGGCCACCCTGACGACCGCGCGACGCGACGGCTCACCCCACGTGACACCCGTCGGGTTCACCTGGGACGCAGAGGCCCTCGTCGTGCGCGTCATCACGAGCCGCACGAGCCAGAAGGCCGTCAACGCGGCCCGAGGCGGCCGGGCCGCGGTCTGCCAGGTGGAGGGTCGCCACTGGCTGACGCTCGAGGGCAGCACCCGCGTCCTCGACGACGCGGCCACCGTGGCCGACGCCGAGCGGCGCTACGCGGCTCGCTACCGGGAGCCCCGCCCCAACCCGCAGCGGGTCGTCGTCGAGATCGCCGTCGACCGGGTCCTCGGCAACCTCTGACCGGACGCGGGCCCCGTCAGGCGGGGAGCCGGAAGCGGTCGCCGTCGAGGGGCTCGACGAGGCCGTCGGCGACGAGGGAGTCGAGGCAGCGCATCACCTGCGCCGCGTCGGGGCCGCTGTCGGCGAGGTCGGCGAGCGGGAGGTCGGCGTGCCGGTCTCGCAGCCGGCGCAGCAGCTCGCCGCGCACTTGCCGGTCGGTGCCGTGCCAGGCCTGGCCGCGACGCGGCGGCCCGTCGTAGGCCGGGCGGCCGTCGAGGTTCCAGGCACAGAGGTCGGCCACCGGGCACTCGCCGCAGCGTGGCCCACGCGCCACGCACACCAGCGCGCCGAGCTCCATGACCGCGACGTTCCACGTGTTGGCGGTGTCGCGGTCGGCCGGCATCGACTCCGCTGCGAGCCGCGCCTCGGCCCGGTTGAGCGTGAGGTTCGGGAAGGCCTTGCCCTCGACGGCCCGGGCCAGGACGCGCCGCACGTTGGTGTCGACGACCACCTCCGGGATGCCGAAGGCGAAGCATGAGACGGCGGCCGCCGTGTAGGCCCCGACCCCGGGCAGCGCGAGCAGCTCGGCCGGGGTGCCCGGCACCTCGCCGCCGTGCCGGTCGACCATCGCGGTCGCGGCCTCGTGCAGCCGCAGCGCCCGGCGCGGGTAGCCGAGCCGGCCCCACGCGCGTACGGCGTCGCCGGGAGCGGCCGCGGCGAGCGCGCCCGGTGTGGGCCAGCGCTCCATCCACTCGCGCCAGATCGGCTCGACGCGGGCCAGCGGCGTCTGCTGCGACATCACCTCGGACAGGAACACGCCCCAGGGGCTGCAGTCAGGGGCACGCCACGGCAGCTGCTGCCGGCCGGCCTCGGCGTACCAGGCGTTGACGCGCTCGTGGAGCAGCGGCGTCGCGACGGGTGAGGAGGGCGGGGTGGGCACGGCGGCATCGTAGGCGCCACCACGGACGCCGGTCGCGCCGGTCGCGCCGGTCACGCCCGTCAGACGTAGCGCTCGAGGATGCTCGACTCGGCGAGGCGCGAGAGCCCCTCGCGGACGGCGCGCGCCCGGCCCTCGCCGACGCCCTCGACGAGCATGAGGTCCTCGATGCCGGCGGCGAGGAGGCGCTGCAGCGACTCGAAGTGCGTGACGAGGCGCTCGACGATCGCGCTCGGCAGCCGCGGCACCTTGGTCAGGAGGCGGTAGCCGAGCGGGCTGACGGGCGCGTCGAGGCTGTCGCCGACGACGGAGAACCCGACGGCGCGGGCACCCGCGGGCAGGTCGAGCAGCTCGACGGAGTTGAGGGCCTCGAGGTTGGCCAGCGCCTCCTCGAGGGTGAGGCCCGACTTGGTGGCCGGCAGGTAGTCGCGGATGACGAGCTCGCGGTCGTTGCCGAGGCCGCCGACGAGCTCCTCGAGCTGGAGGCTGAGCAGGCGGCCGTCGGTGCCGAGCTCGACGACGTAGTCCTGGATCTCGGCCGAGATGCGCCGGACCATCTCGAGGCGCTGGAGCACCGCGGTGACGTCGCGGATCGTGACGAGGTCCTCGATCTCGAGGGCCGACAGGGTGCCGGTGACCTCGTCGAGCCTGGCCTTGTAGCGCTCGAGGGTCTGCAGGGCCTGGTCGGCGCGCGAGAGCGTCGTGGGCGAGCCCTCGATGACGTGCCGGAGGTCGCCGACGTAGAGCGCGACGACGCCCATCGACTGGCTCACCGAGATGACCGGGAAGCCGGTCTGCTTGGCGACCCGCTCGGCGGTGCGGTGCCGGGTGCCGGACTCGGTGGTCTCGATGCTGGAGTCGGGGACCAGCTGCGTGGCGGCCCGAACGATGCGGGCGCCCTCGCGGTCCAGGACGACGGCGCCGTCCATCTTGCACAGCTCGCGCAGGCGGGTGGCCGAGAACTCGACCTCGAGGGCGAAGCCGCCGGTGCAGATGGACTCGACGACCCGGTCGAAGCCGAGGACGATGAGGGCGCCGGTGCGGCCGCGGAGGATCCGTTCGAGGCTGTCCCGCAGCTCGGTGCCCGGGGCCACTGCGGCGAGGGCCGCGCGGAGCAGCAGCTCGTCGTTCCGGTCCATCACGTCCCTGTCAGCAGGGGGCGAGCCCAGCGCGTCGACCCCGGTCGGTCGCAGTCTAGACGGTGCCGAGGGCATGCGTGCCGGATGTCCGGGCACCGGCGAGGCGTCCGATGGCCTCGATGGCGCGGGGCACGTCGGACACCTCGACCGCCCGGATGCCCTGCGGCACCGTGGTGTCGGCCAGGCTGCCCCCGGGAACGAGCGCGTGCCGGAACCCGAGGCGTGCCGCCTCTGACAGCCGGCGGTCGAGCCCGGTGACGCGTCGGACCTCGCCGGCGAGACCGACCTCGCCGAGGGCGATGACGTCGGGGGCCAGCGGCTGGTCGACGACCGAGGACGCGACGGCGCACACGATGGCGAGGTCGGCGGCCGGCTCGGTGATGCGGACCCCGCCGACCGTGGCGGCGAAGATGTCGCGCGAGCCGACCGGGGCACCGGCCCGCTTGTCGAGGACGGCGATGATCATCGCAAGGCGCGAGGCGTCGAGGCCGCTGGAGGTGCGACGCGGCGAGGGCAGCGGCGAGGGCGCGACGAGCGCCTGCACCTCGGCCACGAGCGGGCGCCGCCCCTCGAGGGTGACGGTGACGCACGTGCCGGCCACCGCGTGGTCGCGGCTCGACAGGAACAGCCCGCTCGGGTCGGGCAGCCCGACGATGCCGACGTCGGACAGGTCGAAGCAGCCGACCTCGTCGGTGGGGCCGTAGCGGTTCTTGACCGCCCGCACGAGCCGCAGCCGCGAGTGGCGGTCGCCCTCGAACTGGACGACGACGTCGACGAGGTGCTCGAGCACGCGCGGGCCGGCGATCGAGCCGTCCTTGGTGACGTGCCCGACGAGCAGCACCGCCATGCCGCGCGACTTGGCCGACTGGATGAGGCTGGCCGCGACCTCGCGGACCTGCGAGACGTTGCCGGGCTGGCCCTCGACGTCGGCGCTGGCGACGGTCTGCACGGAGTCGACGACGAGCAGCTGCGGAGCCCGCGCCTCGACGTGGCCGAGGACGGTGCCGAGGTCGGTCTCGGACGCGAGGTAGAGGGTGTCGGCGAGGGCCTCGATGCGCCCGGCCCGGGCCCGGACCTGCGCGGCCGACTCCTCGCCGCTGATGTAGAGGACGTCGGCGCCGCTGCGGGCCGCGCGGGCGGCGACGTCGAGCAGCAGCGTGGACTTGCCCACGCCCGGCTCGCCGGCGACGAGGACGACGGCCCCCGGGACGAGGCCGCCGCCGAGGACGCGGTCGAACTCGGCGACGCCGGTGGGACGCGCGGCGGCCTGCGTGATGTCGACGTCGCCGATGCGCGGCGCGGGGTCGACGACCGACGCGGGGGCGGTGCGGGCCGTGGTGGCGCCGACCTCACCGACGGTGCCCCACGCCTGGCACTCGCCGCAGCGGCCGACCCACTTGACGGTGGTCCAGCCGCACTCGGCGCAGCGGTAGCCGGGGGCACGCCGCCCCGACGCGGACGATCTCGTCGCGGTCCTCGAAGCCATGGCGACGACCGTAGGGCCCGGGGCCGACAACGGCCCGCAGCCCCCGCCGACGGCGCCGGGAAAGGCCATCACCCGTGCGTGCGAGACTGGGTACATGGAGTCGGTCATGCCCTACGTGCTCGCGATCGTGCCGACGGTCGGAGTGGCCGTGCTGTTCTATTTCGTCATCAAGACCATTCTCGAGGGAGACCGTCGCGAGCGACTGGCCCAGGCGAAATGGGAGGCCGAGCACGACCGCGCCCATGAGCAGGCGCAAAAGCCGGTCGACACCGGCACCACTGCGACGGACATTTCCACCGACGCCGCGCACTCCGTCAATGGTTCACGCGGCACGGACGCTCCAGGAACCGACCGCGTCGGGCCTTGATGCGCCTCTGACCGGGCGAATGCCCGAAAGAGCGAGCGCCCGAATCGCATTCGGGCGCACGTCCCCCGCACAGAACGACGGGGACACCGAAAAGGTCACGCACTGACATTTCCCGGCCAATACGGGCCCGTTTTCTCCGAGGAAAGTGCATTTCCCGCGCGATGGCGGTAATTTGATCCTGCCCATAGCGATGGGCTCGCATTTCCCCTCCATAACAACCCCTTCCTCAGACGGAGAAACATGGCTCAGCGTGTCGAAGTGAGACTCATCGACGACATCGACCAGGGTGACGCCGACGAGACGGTGACGTTCGCCCTCGACGGTGTGACGTACGAGATCGACCTGTCCGACAAGAACGCCAAGAAGCTGCGCGACGACTTCGCCTCGTGGGTCGGCCACGCCCGCCGCAGCGGCGGCGCGCGCGCCACGACGAAGCGCCGCAGCAGCGGCGGCGGGGGCGCCAAGCGCGACCTCGCCGCCGTGCGCGAGTGGGCCCGGGCCAACGGGCACCAGGTCTCCGACCGCGGCCGCATCTCGGCCGAGGTCCAGGAGGCCTACGACAAGGCGCACTGACAACCGGTCGCACCAGCAGGGCCCGGCACCGCACGGTGCCGGGCCCTCGTGCGTCCCCGGCCGGACGCGTCCCGAGCGTCCCGAGCCCCGACGCGTCCCCCGAGCGTCCCGAGCCCCGACGCGTCAGGCGCGGGTGATCGAGGCCGCGAGGTCGCCGCCCGTGGCCACGCGGTCGACGACCTCCTCCATCCGCAGCTGCTCGAAGGTGCCGCCCTCGGCGCCGACCTCGACCTCCTCCCACGAGCGGGGGCAGGCCGCCGTCGGGGCCTCTCGACCGCGCAGCGAGTACGGGCAGACGGTCGTCTTCGCCGCGACGTTCTGGCTCCAGTCGAGGAACACCTTGCCGGGGCGCAGCTCCTTGGCCATCTTCCACACGACGAGGTCCGGGTGCTTCTTGCTCAGCTCCTGGGCCAGCTGCTGCACGGTGTCGCGGATCGCGTCGCTCGTGTGCTCGCCGGGCAGCACCGCGTAGAGCTGCAGGCCCTTGCTGCCGCTCGTCACGGGCACCGTGTCGAGCCCGATGGCCCCGAGCCGCTCGCGCACGATCAGGGCGACGTGGGCGCACTCGCGCAGGCCGGTGCCGGGGCCGGGGTCGAGGTCGATGACGAGCCGGTCGGGATTGAGGGCCACGGCGTCGCGGCCCTCGCCCTCGTATCGCCACTGGTGCACGTGCAGCTCGAGGGAGTTGAGGTTGGCGAAGTAGGTCAGCCCGGCGAGGTCGTCGATGAGCGGGAAGACGGGGTCGCGGCCCGCGCGGCGGATCCAGGAGGGGGTGCCGGCCGGGAGGTTCTTCTCGAAGAACTGCATGTCGCCGACGCCGTGCGGGAAGCGGATCCGGGTGACGGCCCGGTCGCGCAGGTGCGGCAGGATCACCGAGGAGACGCGCGCGTAGTAGTCGAGCACCTGCGCCTTGGTGGTGCCGGTGGCCGGGTACATGACCTTCTCGAGGCTCGACAGGCGCATCCGGCGCCCGTCAACCTCCACGGTGACCTTCGGCGGCTCGTAGGCCATCACTCCCCCTCGGCGTGGTCGTCGACGTCACCCGGCGTGAGGTCGGTGCGCAGGCCCTTGAACGCCGGCTGGCGCAGCCGCCCCTGGCTGCTCAGCCCGAGCGACTGGACGTCGGCGACGAGCACGGGGTGCACCCACGTGGCGCCGTCGGCGTCCTCGCGCGGCACCTCGGTCAGGAACGGCGACTCCCCCGACGCCAGCGGCGTCAGGTCGTGCAGCAGCGTCTGCCCGACGCGTCCGGCCAGGCCGGAGCCGACGCGTCCGAGGTAGCGCAGCCCGCCCGGGCCGGGCACGCCGACGAGCACCGCCCCGAGCCGGCGCGCCCCGGCGCCGCCGATCTCCGGGCGCCAGCCGCCGATGACGACCGACACGGTGCCGCGGTGCGGCGACTTGAGCCAGTACGGCGAGCGGACGCCGGGCACGTACGGGGAGTCGACGCGCTTGGACACGATGCCCTCGAGGCCCTGCTCGCGCGTCGCGGCGTGGAGGGCGGGGCCGTCGGTGAACGTCGGCGGCGTCTGCCAGCGCGGCGTCGACAGCTCGAGCCGCTCGAGCGTGGACCGGCGGTCGCTCCACCGGCGGGCCAGCAGGTCGACGCCGTAGAGGCGCAGCAGGTCGAAGGCCATGAGCGTCACCGGCGCCTCCTCGGCGAGCCGGGCGGCGCGTCGGGCGTCGGTGACGTGGAACCGCTCGGCCATCGCGCCGAACGAGGGCACGCCCTGGCGCAGCGAGACGATCTCGCCGTCGAGGAGCATGTCGGCGTACTCGGCGTGCAGCCCGTGCAGCTCGGGAAAGGCGACCGTGACGTCGCGCTCGGTGCGCGAGAAGAGGCGCACCGCACCGTCCCTGACGTCGGCGAGGACGCGCATTCCGTCCCACTTCACCTCGTGCCTCCACTGCTCCCCGGTCGGAATGGCCGACGCGGGCGTCGCGAGCATGGGGCGCATGGGTGCATTCTTGTTCCCATGCGAGCCATCTGGAAGGGCGCCGTGTCGTTCGGACTGGTGAATGTGCCGGTCCGGCTCTTCTCGGCCACGGAGAACCATGACGTGCAGTTCCGCCAGGTCCACGAGAAGGACGGTGGGCGAATCAGGTACCAGCGCGTCTGCGCCATCGATGGCGAGGAGGTGCCGTACTCGGACATCGCCAAGGGATACGAGACCTCCGACGGCCAGATGGTCGTGCTCTCCGACCAGGACATGAAGAGCCTTCCCTCGCGCTCCTCCAAGGAGATCTCGATCGAGAAGTTCGTGCCGTCCGAGCAGATCGACCCGCTGCTGTTCGACAAGAGCTACTACCTCGAGCCGGACAAGACCGGCCTCAAGCCGTACGTGCTGCTCCGCGACGCGCTGGAGAAGGCCGACCGGATGGCGCTCGTCACCGTCTCCATCCGCACCCGCATGACGCTCGCCGTGCTCCGGGTGCGCGAGGGCGTCATCGTGCTGCAGACCCTGCTCTGGGCCGACGAGGTGCGCGCGCCCGAGTTCGAGTCGCTCTCGGAGGAGACGCACGCGACGACCAAGGAGCTGGCCATGGCGGCCTCGCTCGTCGACTCGCTGTCGGGCGACTACGAGCCCGACGAGTTCGAGGACGACTACTCCGAGGCCGTCGAGGCGCTCGTGTCCTCCAAGATCGAGGGCGGCGAGCTCAAGGAGACGCCGGAGCGCGCCGAGGAGGAGACCGAGGTCGTCGACCTGCTCGCGGCCCTGCAGCGCAGCGTCGACAAGGCCAAGGCAGCGCGCGGTGGCTCAGGAGCGTCCGACGCGGGAGCGACCGAGGCGTCCGACGAGCCGGCGAAGAAGGCGGCGGCCAAGAAGACCGCTCCCAAGACCGCGGCGAAGAAGACGACGGCAAAGAAGACGGCGCCGACGAAGAAGGCCGCGGCGAAGAAGGCCTCCCGCAAGGCCAGCTGACCACCGCCCTGCTTACCGCCCGCCGGGACAGAACCGGACGAGACCGAACTCACGGCGCGACGGCGTGGTTCACGGCCCGTCGGTGACACCCCGGCGGGAGGATGGAACCGTGCAGATCGTCACCGTCGAGGAGCTCCAGAAGCGGCTCCGTGGCCTGCCGGACAACCCGCGCATCGTCACGAGCGGCAACATGGCCGTCCCGTTGGAGGCGCTGGCCGCGGTCGACGAGGCCGTACCGGCCTACGTCCTCCACGCGCTCAACGCCCCGAAGGGCCTGCCCGACCGGGAGGGCGTCACCGTCGAGACGTGCTTCGTCGGACCGGGGATGCGCCACCACCCGAGGCTGCGCTACGTGCCGTCGCGGCTCTCGCTCGTGCCTCTGCTCTACAAGCGGTCGCTTCCGCCCGACGTCGTGCTCGTGCACTGCGCGCCGCCCGTCGACGGCCAGGTGAGCCTCGGCCTCGAGGTCAACGTGCTGCCGGCTGCGATCGAGGCGTGCCGGGCGAGGGGCGGCCTCGTCGTCGCCGTGCTCAACCCGCGGATGCCCTACACGTTCGGCGACGCCCAGGTGCCGGTCGAGCACGTCGACCTGGCCGTCGAGGTGGACGCGCCGCTGGCCTCGCACCTGCCGGTGCCGCCCGACGCCGACAGCGCCGCCATCGGGCAGATCGTCGCCTCGAAGGTGCTCGACGGCGCGACGATGCAGCTCGGCATCGGCGCGGTCCCCGACGCGACGCTGGCCGCGCTCGTGGGCCGGCGCGGCCTGCGGGTGTGGACCGAGATGTTCTCCGACGGCGTCCTCGCCCTCGACGCCGAGGGCGCCCTGGACCCCGACCACCCGCTGGTGTCCTCGTTCGTCTTCGGCAGCCAGGACCTCTACGACTGGCTCGACCGCAACCCCCGCGTGCGGATGCTGCGCACCGAGAAGACGAACGACCCCGGGCTCATCGCGCAGCAGCGGCAGATGACGTCGGTCAACACGGCGCTCGAGGTCGACCTGTTCGGGCAGGCCAACGCGTCGAGGATCAACGCCCGCATCCACTCCGGGTTCGGCGGGCAGACCGACTTCATCGTCGGGGCGTTGCACTCCCCCGGCGGCCAGTCGTTCATCGCCCTGCGCTCCTGGCACCCCAAGGCCGACTGCTCGACCGTCGTGCCGCTCGTCGACGAGCCGGTCACGAGCTTCCAGCAGAGCGCGTTCGTCACCGAGCACGGCGTCGCCGAGCTCTGGGGTCGCAGCGAGCGCGAGCAGTGCCACGACATCATCGAGAACTGCGCCCACCCCCGCGTGCGCGACGACCTCTGGGAGGAGGCGCATGCGCTCGGGCTCGCCTGAGCCGCGGGCTGTGCGCGCTCGGCCTAGGGTGGCCGCATGAGCCAGACCGACGCGTCCCGTCCCGTCGCCGTCGTCACCGGGGGCACCCGTGGCATCGGCCTCGCCGTCGCGCGCGACCTCGCGGCGACGCACCACGTCGTCGTGGGCGGTCGCAGCGCGGGGTCGGTGGGCCGCGTCGTCGACGAGCTCCCTTCTGCCGAGGGGCTGGTCGCCGACCTCGCCGACTGTTCTCCCGGTGGGTCCCTCGACTCGGCGCTGACGGACCTCGCGGCCCGGCACCCGCGGGTCGACGTGCTCGTCCACTCGGCCGGCATCCTGCGCAGCGGCACGGTGGCCGACGCGCCCGCGTCCGACTGGGTCGAGTCGCTGACCGTCAACGTCGTCGCCGTCGCGGCCGTCACGCGGGCCCTCCTGCCGGCGCTGCGGGCGGCCGAGGGACGCGTCGTGGCCGTGAACTCCGGGTCGGGCTTCACGAGCGGAGCAGGCGGGGGCGCCTACGCCGCATCGAAGTTCGCGCTGCGCGCCCTGACCGACGCGCTGCGCGAGGAAGAGCGCGGCAACGGCGTGCGCGTCACGTCGGTGCACCCGGGACGCGTCGACACCGACATGCAGCACGAGCTCGTCTCGTTCGAGGGTGCCGAGTACGACGCGGCCCGCTACCTCGACGTCGAGTCGGTGGTCGCGGCGGTTCGCCTGGCGCTGGAAGCGGGCCCGCGGGCCAACGTCGACAGCATCAGCGTGCGCCCGCGCGGGTACACCGCCTGACGCCCCGGGCCGGGGCATCGACCCGGGCACCGTTGCAGCCCAGCGGATCCCGACGAGCCCGCCGTCAGATGCGGCTCGCTCCCCGCGTCGGTGCCGTGGCGAGGCGGGCGAAGGCGAGCGCCTCGGCGAGGTCGACCTCACGCGCCTCCTGCGACAGCTTGCGCGTCGACACCTCGACGACGACGTCACCGGACCAGCCGGAGTCGGCGAGCAGCTCGAGCACGTCGGCGCACGGCTGGCCGCCGCGCCCGGGCACGAGGTGCTCGTCCTTGAACGAGCCGAGGCCGTCGGCGAGGTGCAGGTGGGCGAGCCGGGAGCCGAGCGCGCTCACCATGGCGGCGGCGTCGGAGCCCGCGGTGGCCGTGTGCGACAGGTCGATGGTCACGCTGTCGTAGGCCTGCTCGACCGGGTCCCAGTGCGGCAGGTAGGCGAGCACCTCGCGCCCCGCGGTGCGCCACGGGTACATGTTCTCGACGGCGAGCCGGACGCCGCTCGCGGCCTCCCGCTCGGCGATCCCCTCGACGAACTGCTCGGCGTAGTCCTTCTGCCACCGGAACGGCGGGTGCAGCACGACGACCGGCGCACCGACCTCGAGCGCGAGGTCGATGGAGCGGTCGATCTTCGTCCACGGGTCGGGGCCCCAGACCCGTTGGGTCAGAAGGAGCGTCGGCGCGTGCACGGACGCAATCGGCAACCCGTGCAGCTCGGAGAGAGCCCGCAGCGCGCCGGGCTCGCGGGTGACCGGGTCGGTCCACACCATGACCTCGACCGAGTCGTAGCCGAGGCGGTCGGCGGTGGCGAAGGCCGTGGCGGCGTTGCCGGGGTACACCGACGACGTCGACAGGCCGATGCGGATGCTCATGAGGCCACGGCCGGCGTCATCCGCCGAGGTGGTCGAGGCGGCGCAGGATCAGGCCCTCGCGCAGCGCCCACGGGCAGATGTCGACGTGGTCGACCTGGAGCAGGTCGAGGGCGGCCTCGGCGACGAGGGCCCCGGCGAGCAGCTGGCGGGCCCGCCCCTCGGACACGCCGGGCAGCTCGGCACGGGCGGCGGCCGGCAGGCCGGTGAGCTGCTCGACGATGCCGCGGAGGTCCTCGCGGGTCATCGAGCGCGGCACGAACGGGCCGTCGCCGCGGGGCGCGGCACCGGCGATCCGGGCCAGCGAGCGCATCGTCTTCGAGGTGCCGACGACCCGGTCGGGCACGCCGCCGGTCAGCAGCGGGCGCACGTGCTCGCCGAGCGTCATGCGGATGCCCGAGCGGACGCGTCGGACGACCGCGGGGTCGGGAGGGTCGCCGGGCAGCTGCTCGCGCGTGACGCGTCCGGCCCCGAGGGGGAGGCTCAGCGCGACGTCGGGCTCCTCGTCGAGGCCGGCCGCGAGCTCGAGGGAGCCGCCGCCGATGTCGACGACGAGCACGCGGCCGCTCGACCAGCCGAACCACCGGCGCACGGCCAGGAAGGTCATGCGGGCCTCGTCGACACCGCTGAGGACGTCGAGGTCGATGCCGGTCTCGGAACGGACCCGATCGATGACCGCCTCGCCGTTCGGCGCCTCGCGCAGGGCCGAGGTGGCGAAGGCGAAGAGGTCGGTGACGCCCTGGTCCTCGGCCACCTGGAGGCACTCGTGCAGGAACGCGACGAGCCGGTCGGCCACGGCGTCCGCGACGCGTCCGTCGGTGTCGAGGCTCTCGGACAGGCGCAGCTCGGTCTTGTGCGAGAAGGCCGGCAGCGGGTGGGCACCCGGGTGCGCGTCGACGACGAGGAGGTGGACCGTGTTCGACCCGATGTCGACGACGCCCAGACGCATGCCCTCACCCTAACGGCGCCGGTCCGGCCGGACCGGCGCCGTCCGGCCATCGACCCGCGGACGGGTCAGGGGGTGCGGCGGCTCAGGGTGAGCGAGCCGAGCGCGAGGGCACCGACGATGAAGGCGACGACGACGCCGAGGGCCCGGAGCGCGGCGGCCGAGCCGTCGGCGCTGTCGGTGATGGCGTTCATCGCGTCGACGGCGTACGACAGCGGCAGCAGGTCGGAGATCCACGACAGCAGCGTCGGCAGCTCGTCGCGCGGCACGAGCAGCCCGCACAGCAGGATCTGCGGCAGCACGAACGCCGGCATGAACTGCACGGCCTGGAACTCGGTGCGGGCGAACCCGCTCGCGAGCAACCCGAGGGCGGTGCCGAGCACGGCGTCGGCGAGGGCGACGACGAGCAGCAGCCCCACCGACCCGGCGACGTCGAGGCCGCACACCCACACGGCGAACGCCGTCGCGACGATGCCCTGCACGACGGCGAGCGCCCCGAACGCGAGCCCGTAGCCGAGCATGAAGTCACCCTTGCCCAGCGGCGTCGTGAGGAGGCGCTCGAGCGTGCCGGACTGCCGTTCGCGCAACGTCGCGATCGAGGTGACGATGAACATGACGATCATCGGGAAGATGCCGAGCAGGGCCGGCCCGACGTTGTCGAAGACCGGCGTGCCGTTGTAGATCCACGCGAGCAGGCCGAGCAGGACGCACGGCACGACGAGGATCATCGCGACGGTGCGGTGGTCGGTCCGCACCTGGCGCAGCACGCGGCCGGCCGTGACGAAGGACAGGGCGGCGTTCACGATGCGCTCCTCTCGCGCGCGGCCTCGGCGTCGATGAGCGCGAGGAAGGCGGCGTCGGCGTCGGGGGCCCCGGTGCGGGCGAGCAGCTCGTCCGGCGTGACGTCGGCGAGCACGCGACCCTCGCGCAGCAGGACGAGGCGGTCGCAGCGGGTGGCCTCGTCCATGACGTGGCTCGAGACGATGAGCGAGTGGCCGGCCTCGGCCAGCCGCCGGAAGAGGTTCCAGAGGTCGCGGCGCAGGACCGGGTCGAGGCCCACGGTCGGCTCGTCGAGCACGAGGAGCGTCGGGCGCCCCACGAGCGCGGCCGCGAGCGACACCCGCGACTCCTGCCCGCCGGAGAGGTCGCGGACGAGCTGGTCGGCGTGCGAGGTGAGGTCGACCTCGGTGAGCGTGCGGTCGACGGCGTCGCGCAGCTCGGTGCCGCGCAGGCCGACCGCGCGGCCGAAGTAGGCGACGTTCTCGCGGATCGTGAGGTCGGCGTAGACGCTCGGGTCCTGGGTGACGTAGCCGACGTCGTCGCGCAGGGGCGCGGAGCCGGCCGGGTGGCCGAGGACGGTGACGGTGCCCGACTCGATGATCTGGACGCCGACGATGCACCGGATGAGCGTGGACTTGCCCGACCCGGAGGGGCCGAGCAGGCCGACGACCTCGCCGGGTGGGACCTCGAGGTCGAGGTCGGGGATCACGAGGCGCTTGCCGCGCACGACGCGCAGGCCGTGCACGACGACCGCGGGTCCCGACGAGTTATTCACCATGTGATGAAATCTACTCCGCGGGACCCGTCGTGTAAACGCCCTCGGCCACGACCGCCGGCGCGGGGGCGAGCAGGTGGTGCTCGATGACCGGGGCCAGCCGCTCGACGAGCTCCTCCGGGCTCGCCTCGGCGATCCCGGGCATCCGGAGCACGTAGCGCATGACGACGAGCCCGACGATCTGCGAGGCCACGAGCCCGCCCCGCAGCTGCACGTCGGGCGAGCCGAACGCCCCGGCGACCCGGCCGAAGACCTCCCGGCCGAGGAACTCGCGCAGCACCCGGGCGGCGTCCTCGCTCGTCATCGCCGAGCGCACGAGCGCCACGAGCGCGTCGCGCCGCTCGCCCGGCTCCCACACCGACAGGAAGGTCTCGATGACACGGCGCCCGACGCCCTCGGGCCCGCCGGCGACGATGCGCTCGACGAGGCGGGACGGGTCGACCGGCATCGACAGGGTCTCGGCGAAGAGCGCCGGCTTGCCGTCGAAGTAGTGGTGCACGAGGGCCGGGTCGACGCCGGCCTCGCGGGCGATCCCGCGCAGGCTCGCCTTGTCGTAGCCGTGCGTGGCGAACGACCGACGCGCTGCGTCGACGATCGCGGCCCGCGTGTCGACGCCGCCCGGACGCCGCCCGCGGCCGCGCGTGGACGCCGCGCCCTCGGCCCTCGGTGTCATGCGTCCACGCTAGTCCGCGTCGGCGACGCCGGTCGTCACCTCGCGCAGCACGGCGGCCGCCTCGTCGGCGCGGGCCCACCTCGCCCACTCGTACGGACGCGTGCCGTGCACGGCGTCGCGGGCCTCCGGGTCGGCCCCGGCGGACAGCAGGGCACGCACCTGCTCGACGTCGTCCATGAACGCGGCCTCGTGCAGGGCCGTGCGGCCCGCGGGCACGCGGACCGGAGGGAGGTCCGTCGCCACCGACGGGTCGGCGAGGCCGTGGGCCACGAACAGGTCGAGACGGCCCGCGAACCCGTGGTCACGGGCCCAGGCGACCTGCCGGGCCAGCATCTCCTCGACCGTCTCGGCTGTCACGCCGAGACGACGCGTCCACACCTCGGAAGCCGGGCGGCCGAGCCCGCGCGCCAGGAGCAGCTCGAGGTGGGAGTCGTCGCGGCCGAACATCCGGTTGTAGAGCGCCTGCCGGTCGTTCGGGTCGGCGCCGCGGTCGAGCAGCAGCCCGGCGAGCGCGCGCCACTGCGGGTGGCGCGGCTGGCGGGCCGGACCGGACTCGCCCTCGCCGAGGACCCCCGTCAGCGCGGTGAACGGCGTCGGCAGCCCCTGCCACAGGTAGCCGCTGTCCGGGTCGGCCTCGGCGTCGAGCAGCAGGCGCGCGGCTGCGACCGGATCACGTTGCGGCACACGGGAGTACACGAGGTAGAGCAGCGGCGGCCACCGGAAGGGCCCGTCTTCACGGGTGGCGGCAGCGGGGTCCGCGGCGAGGTGGGTGCGCAGCGCGTCCGGGTCACCGGCGACGGCCGCGACGACGACGCCACGCGCCACCAGGCTCGGGTCGGCGTCGAGCATCCGGGCGGCCCGTGCCCAGCGGTCGGGCTCGTCGTCCCCGGAGTAGGTCAGGCACGCGAGCGCCGCCACGGCAGAAGGCGATCCGTCCGGGTGCGGGCCCTCTCCCCCGGCCGCGGTCGTCGGGTCGAGGGCGCCCGGGTCGCGGGTCAGCGGCGCGGCCACGCGCAGGTAGGCCCGGAGGCGGGGCCAGCTCGCGAACCCGTACGTGCGGGCCAGGACCAGCTGGGCGTCGGCCAGGGCGAAGGTCGTCGGATCGTCCGGCGCGCCCGAGGGATGGAGCCGCGCGACGTGATCGACGGCGTCGGGACGGGCGGAACGGACGGCCCTCTGGAGGGCCCGCGCGTCGCGGCGGAACCGCTCGAGGTCGGGGTTGGCGGGCAGGGACAGGGCCATGACGGCCTCCTCTCGTGAGCCCGGGGTGCGCGTCGGGCCGAAAGGAGGTCAGCGGCGTGGTGCAGGTGCCAGCCCCAGGGAGGCTGAGCCCCTTCCCGCGCACCGGAGGCGACCTGGACGCCCACTGGCCAGACTAGTCGTGGGAATCCCCGGGTGCGCGGCATAAGGTGTGCCGGTGGCCGAAGCACCCCTTGACCTGCCTCGCGTCTGGGTGGAGTTCACCGATCCGGCGGACGCCAACCAGCGCTTCCGTCTGGACCTCACGTGGCTCACGAGCAGCTGGACGTGCATCTTCGGGTCCGGCTGCCACGGCATCTACGCCGACCGGCCCGACGACGGCTGCTGCACGCTCGGGGCCCACTTCACCGAGAAGGACGACTGGAAGCGCGTCCAGCGCGCCGTCGAGGACCTCGGCGAGGACGAGTGGCAGTACCACTCCGTCGGCACGGCCACCGGCAGCAAGGACGACTGGACCGAGAAGGAGGACGGCGCCCGCAAGACCAAGGTCGTGGACGGCGCCTGCATCTTCCTCAACCGTCCGGGCTTCCCGGCCGGCGCCGGCTGCGCGCTGCACCAGCACGCCGTGCTCACCGGCGTCCAGCCCCACACGCTCAAGCCCGACGTCTGCTGGCAGCTGCCGATCCGCCGCACCTTCCGCACCGTCGAGCTGCCCGACGACAGCAGCTACCTCGAGGTGACGATCACCGAGTACGACCGTCGCGGCTGGGGTCCCGGTGGCCACGACCTCGACTGGTACTGCTCGGGCAACCCCGAGGCGCACGTCGGCCGCGAGCCGGTGTACCGCTCCAACGAGGCCGAGCTCGTCGAGCTGATGGGGCCCGAGGCCTACGCCGAGCTCGTCATCCGGGCCGAGGCCCACCTGGCCCAGGTCAAGGCCGTCCGGGCCCGCGGCGTCCGCAAGCTGCTGCCGCTGCTCGTCCACCCGGCCACGCTCGACGCCCAGGGCGGGCGCCTGCGGCCCGCGCCGCGTCCGTCGGCCAACGGCTCGACCCCCGCCGCCGGCACGAGCGGTCCGCCGGACGCGTCGGGCGCGGCTCCCGGGGGCACGGCCCGCCCGTCCGTCCCGGGCCGGGCGCCGGCCCGCTCCGGCCGGTCGCGCAAGCGCACCCGGGGCTCGCGGTGAGCGAGGTCATCCCCTCCCCCAACATCTGGGAGAGCCCCGACGTCTACGAGGTCGAGAACCTCGGCGTCGACCGCGACCACGTCATCGAGGCGGCGATGCGCTCGGTGCTCGACTGGTCGGGCGGCGACGTCGTCGACATCGGCTGCGGCACGGGCTTCCACCTGCCGATGTTCGCCACCACGGCCCGTTCGGCCGTCGGGGTCGAACCGCACCCACCGCTGGCCGCCCTTGCGGCAGAACGGGTCTCGGGCCTGCCGAACGCCTCGGTCCGCGAGGAGGGCGCAGCCGCCATCGGCGTCCCCGACGCCTCGTTCGACGTCGCGCACGCGCGGTGGTCCTACTTCTTCGGGCCCGGCTGCGAGCCGGGCCTGGCCGAGCTCGACCGGGTCGTGCGGCCGGGCGGCGCGGCATTCGTCATCGACAACGACGCGACGCGCTCGACGTTCGGCACGTGGTTCCGGCGCGCCCTGCCGAGCTACGACCCCCGGGCCGTCGAGCGGTTCTGGGAACGGCAGGGCTGGTCGCGCGAGCGCCTCGACATCCGGTGGGACCTCGACTCCCGCGAGGACTTCGAGGCGGTCGTCGGCATCGAGTTCGCCCCCGAGCACGCCGACCTCATCCTGGCCGAGCACCCCGACGCCACCGGCGTCGACTACGCCGTCAACCTCTGGTACCGCCGCTACTGACGCGTCCCCGACCTGCCACGCCAGGCACTGCGTGCGCGATCAAGGGCGTCATGGCACCCGCAACCACGCACGGGTCGGCTCGACCTAATTGTCCCTGTGGATGGCGAACGAGGCCGGATCCGCGGCCGACACAGACTGGCGCTATGGGTGCAGCGCCGCAGACTCGACTCTCGGACAGGGTCCTGGCGGCGCGCATCACGGGGCAGGCCGGGCTCGTGACGCGCCGTCAACTGCTCGGCGCGGGTTGGAGCCCGGACGCGATCAAGTGGCGCACCACGACTGGACGCTGGCTCCAGGTGCACCGGGGCGTCTACCTGACGACGCCGGGCCGCCGGGACTGGGACGTCCGGGTCGTCGGTGCCCTCCTCGCGGTCGGCCCACCGAGCTGCCTCACCGGAACGAGCGCGGGCGAGGCCTGGGGCCTCACGATGCGTTCTGATGGCGACGGCGTGCCCTCTCGTGCCGTGGAAGTCCTTGTCCCGCTGGGTCGCAGCGGTCAGGACCTGCCCGGTGTCCTGGTCAGGCGGAGTCGACACTTCTCGACACGGGTGCACCCGACCGCCTGGCCACCTCGGACGACAGCGCCGCACACGGCCTTGGATCTCGCGCTCGGTCACGGTCCGGACCGGGCCATCGCCCTGCTGGCCAAGGTGTGCCAGCTGCGGCTCGCCACCGAGGCCGAGCTCGGCGAGGCGCTGCTGGGACGCCCCACCCAACCCCATCGCCGGATCCTCGCCGAGGCCCTCGGTCTCATCGGCGAGGGCGCCGAGAGCGCCGCAGAGGTCCGTTACGTCCGTGACGTGGAACAGGCCCACGGGCTGCCGACCGGCATCCGGCAGCTACCCGCCCCAGGCGCGCGCTCGCGTGACTCCGCCTACCGCGAGGTCCGGGTTCTCGTGGAGATCGACGGCCGACTGGGTCACGTCGGATGGACGGGACAGCAGCGGGCCAACGTCAGGGATCGCAAGGCAGCGACCGGTGGGCTGCTCACCGTCCGAGGCGGCTGGCCCGACATCGCCGTCACGCCGTGCGCGTTTGCAGCCGACCTCGCCGAGATCTTCCGCGCCCGGGGCTGGCCGGGCCGGCCTCGCCGCTGCGGCGTCGGGTGTCTGGTCGACGAAAGGGCCGCCTGACGAGGCGACTCCCGTGCGTGGTCGTGGGGGTCATGGCGCCGCGAACCACGCACCACACCGGCGAGATCAGCCCGGCCGTCGCGCCGAACGAGGTCAGTCGACGAGGTCGAGGGCGATGTCGACGATCGGCGAGGAGTGGGTCAGGCCGCCGACGGAGATGAAGTCGACGCCGGTCTCGGCGTACTCGCGGGCCACCTCGAGGGTCATGCCGCCGGTGGCCTCGATCTCCACCGGCTCGCCGGCGGCGCGCAGCAGGGCGACCGTCTCGGCCAGCACCGGTACCGTCATGTTGTCGCACATGACGAACCGCGCGCCGGCGTCGTAGGCCTCCTGGGCCTCGGCCGGGGTGGTTACCTCGACCTGCACGTCGACGTCGGGGAAGCGCTCGCGCACGAGGGCGTAGGCCGCGGCCACCGAACCCGCAGCGAGCTTGTGGTTGTCCTTGATCATCGCGACGTCGTAGAGGCCCATGCGCTTGTTCGTGCCGCCGCCGCACCGCACCGCGTACTTCTCGAGCCAGCGCAGCCCGGGCGTCGTCTTGCGGGTGTCGAGGACCAGCGTCGTCGTGCCCTCGAGGGCGTCGGCCCACCGACGCGTGTGGCTCGCGACACCGGACAGGCGGCTGACGATGTTCAGCACGGTGCGCTCAGCCACGAGGATCACCTGGGTGCGGCCGGAGACGCGGGCGATGACGTCGCCGCGCACGACGCGGGTGCCGTCGTCGGCGAGCACCTCGACGGTGGGCGTCGGGAGGTCGAGCCGTTCGGCCACCGCCGCGAGCACCAGCCCGACGACGGGCACGCCGGCTACGACGCCCGGTGCCCGGGCGACGACCTCGGCGACGCGCTCCTGCTCGGCCGGGATCGTGGCCAGCGTCGTGACGTCAAGACCCTGCGGGCCGAGGTCCTCCTCGAGGGCGACCGCGACGACGCGTCGGGCCCACTCCTCGGGGAAGCCGCTCAGGCCGTCGGACGCCGTCGCTGCGGCGGGCTGGTGGGTCACCGGGTCTCCTCAGGTCGTGGATCGGTCTGTGCCACAGGCTCGTCGGCGGCGCGGTCCGCGACACCGGCGTCGAGGTCGAGGCCGTCGAGGTTGCTGCGCGGCACCGGGACGATGGTCGCCACGAGCCGGCCGGACCCCTCGCGCGTCAGGTGCACGTGGTGCAGGAAGCGCTCGTCGTCGCGCGCCGGGAAGTCCTCGCGGACGTGCCCGCCCCGGGTCTCCTCGCGCAGCGCTGCCGCGTGGGTCAGGGCCCGGCCGAGGTGCACGAGGTTCGTCGTCTCCCAGCTCTTTGGGCCGCCCTGCCGGTCGGTGTCGTCCACGGCACGGGCCGAGATCGCCGCGAGCGCCTCCTCGGTGGCCGCGAGCGAGGCCGCCGACCGGACCGTGCCGGCCCCCGCCGTCATCGCCCGCTGCACGTCGAGGCGCCGCTTGCCGCGGACGAGCTCGGGCGGCACGGCGCCGTCGCCGTCCCCACCCTGCACCGGCGCCGTCGGCGGCAGCTCACCCGCACCGAGGCGCGCGGTGAGGTCGTCGGCGATCCGGCGGGCGAAGACGAGGCCCTCGAGCAGCGAGTTGGACGCCAGGCGGTTGGCCCCGTGCACGCCGGTGCACGAGGTCTCGCCGCACGCGTACAGCCCCTCGAGCGAGGTGCGCCCGTGCAGGTCGGTGCGCACGCCCCCGGACGCGTAGTGCTGGGCCGGCGCGACCGGCAGCAGCTGGGTGGCCGGGTCGAAGCCGAGCTCGCGGCACCGGGCGACGATCGAGGGGAAGCGCTGCTCGAGGAACTCTGCACCGAGGTGGCGGCAGTCGAGGTACACGTGGTCGGTGCCGGTCTCGCGCATCCGGCGGATGATCGCGCGGGCCACGACGTCGCGCGGGGCGAGGTCGGCGAGCGGGTGCTGGCCCTGCATGAACCGCTCCCCCGCCTCGTCGACGAGGAAGGCCCCCTCGCCGCGGACGGCCTCGGAGATGAGCGGCTGCTGGCCGCGCGAGCCCTCGCCGAGCCACAGCACCGTCGGGTGGAACTGGACGAACTCGAGGTCGGCGATCACGGCGCCGGCGCGCAGGGCGGCGGCCATGCCGTCGCCGGTCGCGACGGACGGGTTGGTCGTCGAGGCGTAGATCTGGCCGAGGCCACCGGTCGCGAGCACGACGGCCCGGGCGTGCGCCGCCCCGACGCCGTCGACCTGGCCCTCGCCGATGACGTGGAGCGTCACGCCGCAGACGCGCCGGTCGGCGTCGGTGAGCAGGTCGACGACGAGGGCGTGCTCGATGACCTCGATGCCGGGGTCGTCACGGACCCGGTCGAGGGCCGCGATGAGGGCGCGGCTGATCTCGCGGCCGGTCGCGTCGCCGCCGGCGTGCAGGATGCGGTCGCGGTGGTGGCCGCCCTCGCGGGTCAGGGACAGGTCGCCGGCCTCGCCGCGGTCGAAGTCGGCACCGAGGGCGATGAGGTCCCACACCGCGTCGGTGCCCTCGGTGACGAGGGTGCGCACGGCGTCGACATCGCACAGCCCGACGCCGGCCACGAGGGTGTCGTGGATGTGCTCGGCCGGGCTGTCCTCGGGCGACATGACCGCGGCGATGCCGCCCTGGGCCCACGCGGTCGAGCCCTCGTCGAGGACGGTCTTCGTCACGAGCAGGACGCGGTCCACGCGGCGCCGCAGCCGCAGCGCGGTGGTCAGCCCGGCGATGCCGCTGCCGACGACGATGACGTCGGCCGTGGCGGTCCAGCCCGGCTCGGGCGCGCGCAGCCGCCGCGGGATCGTGATGCCGCTGTCGTTCATGAGCACCTTCTCGCTGGGACGTCGGCCGGGGCCCCGGTGGTGGGGCCGTGCCCCATACCGTATGCCGACGGCTCAGCCCTGGTGGGCGTGGTCCCGTTCCGTGACCGCGGAGGTCAGCAGGCCGAAGCCGTCCGGGACGTCGCCCGGGTCGTGGCCCGTCTCGACGATGCGGTTGTCGCGGTCGACGAAGACGACGTTCGGCTCGAAGGTCCGCGCCTCGGCGTCGTCCATCGCGGCGTAGGCGATGATGATGACGGTGTCGCCGGGCGAGATGAGCCGCGCCGCAGCGCCGTTGATGCAGACGATGCCGCTGCCGCGCTCGCCCTCGATGGCGTACGTCGTGAGGCGGTTGCCGTTGTCGACGTCGACGACGTCGACCTGCTGGCCGGGCCATAGGTCGGCCGCGTCGAGGAGGTCGCGGTCGATGGTGAGCGAGCCGACGTAGTGCAGGTCGGCCTGGGTCACGGTGGCGCGATGGATCTTCGAATGGAGCATGAAGCGCTGCACGGTGGATCTGTCCTTGGGAGAGGGGGATTCGGTCGAACGACCGCCGACCGGCCTGCGGGCCGGAGACGGACGCGTCAGGGCTGGGAGAAGACCTCGAGCGCGCCGCCGCCGGGGCCGACGCGCACGGGGAGGTTGTCGATGAGGCGCGTCGTGCCGACGCGGCCGGCGACGGCGAGCAGGGCCTCGCCGCGGTACCACTCGGGCACGTCCTCGAGGGTGTCCGGGTGCACGAGCACGAGGTAGTCGACGAGGGCGAGCGGCTCGCGCACGAGCACCGCGCGGGCCGCGCGCCGTACCGCCGAGGGCCCCTCGGTGGCGGCGTCGGCCCCGGCCCGCAGCGCCGCCGACAGGCACAGCGCGGTCTCGCGGTCGGACGGTGTCAGGTAGGTGTTGCGGCTCGACATCGCCAGGCCGTCGGCCTCGCGCACCGTCGGGACCGACACGACGTTGACCGGGAAGTCGAGGTCGCGGACCATCCGGCGGATGAGCAGCAGCTGCTGGGCGTCCTTCTGCCCGAAGTACGCCGACGTGCAGCGCGTCAGGTGCATGAGCTTGGCGACGACCGTCAGCATGCCGTCGAAGTGGCCGGGCCGGGCCTGGCCCTCGAGGACGTCGCCGAGCGGTCCCGCCGACATGCGCACGCCGGGGTCGCCGTCGGGGTAGATGACATCGGGCGTCGGGGCGAAGACGAGGTCGACCCCGGCGTCGGTGCAGATCTGCAGGTCGGCGTCGAAGGTGCGCGGGTAGCGCGAGAGGTCCTCCTTGGGCCCGAACTGCAGCGGGTTGAGGAAGATCGTCACGACGACGTGCGCGTGGGTCTCGCGGGCGCGCCGGATCAGCGTCGCGTGGCCGTCGTGGAGCGCGCCCATCGTCATGACGACGGCGACGTCGCCGTCGTCGAGACGGGCCCGGGCCTCACGCAGCTCGTCACGCGTGCGCGCGACGACGGGGGTCTGGGTCACGGTCGGTCCTCCTCGCGGGCCAGCAGGTGGAGCAGGGGGTCCGCGACGTCCGCCCGGAGGCGGCCGCTGAGCAGGGCCCGCTGCGCCGTCGCGCGCGCCAGCGCCAGGTAGGTCGGGTGGATGTCCGGGGCCACCGTGCGCAGCATCGCGACGTGCCCGGCCACGGTACCGGCATCGCCGCGCGCCACCGGCCCGGTGAGGGCAGCATCACCCAGCTGGAGGGTGTTGCCCAGCGCCGCGGACAGGAGCGGCTCGAGCACGCGGGCCGGGTCCTCGATGCCGGCCTCGGCGAGCAGCTGCATCGACTGCGCGACGAGGGTGACGAGGTGGTTGGCCCCGTGCGCCAGGGCGGCGTGGTAGGTGACGCGCTCCTGCTCGGGCACCCAGACCGGGTCGCCACCCATCTCGATGACGAGCGCCTCGCCGACCGGTCGCGCGGCGTCGTAGGTGGTGACGCCGAAGCAGCAGTCGTGGAGGCGCTCGAGGTCGACGTGGGTGCCGGTGAAGGTCATCGCCGGGTGCAGCGCGAGGGGCACGATCTCGCTGTCGAGGGCGGTCTCGAAGACGCCGATGCCGTGGGCTCCCGAGGTGTGCACGACGAGCTGGCCCGGCGTGAAGGTGCGCGTGGCGCTCAGGCCCGCGACGAGGTCGGCCAGCGCGTCGTCGGGCACCGCGAGCACGACGAGGTGCGCGCCGGCGACGACGTCGGGGATCGGCTTGACCGGCACGCCCGGCAGCATCCGCTCGGCGCGCTCGAGGCTCGCCTCGCTGACGGCCGAGACGCCGGTGACGTGGTGCCCGGCCCGCGCGAGGGCCGCGCCGAGCACGGCTCCGACGCGTCCGGCACCGACCACGCCGACGTCGAAACGGGCGGGTCGCTCGTGGGGGTCGCCGGTGGGGCTGCTCACCCGCGCACGGTATCGCCTACAGTCGGGCGCCGTGGATGCCCTTCCGTGGCGCGAGGCCTGGCACGCGGCGCTGTATGCGCCCGGACGCGGGTTCTACGTGTCCGGGGGCGGCCCGGCCGAGCACTTCACGACCGCGACGCACGGGCCCCCGGGAGCCGCGCTCGCGCGGGCCCTGCTCGCCCTGCCGCAGCATCCCGTGCGGCTCGTCGTCGACGTCGGCGCGGGGCGCGGCGAGCTCGCGGCGCAGCTGCGCGCGGCCCTCGACGAGACCGACGCGTCCGACGCGTCCGATGAGGGGTCGTCGGTGCGTGTCGTGGCCGTCGACGTCGTCGACCGGCCGGCCGGCCTCGACGAGCGCATCGAGTGGGTCCGCTCCCCCGGCGGCGCCGAGCTCCCGCCGGGGCTCGACGACCTCGAGGACTGCCTCGTCGTCGCGCACGAGTGGCTCGACGTCGTGCCGTGCACGGTGGCCGAGGTCGACGCGTCCGGCGTGCTGCGCGTCGTCCTCGTCGATCCAGCGACCGGGCAGGAGCGCCTCGGCGACCCGCTCGGCGGACCCGACCTCGACTGGGCCCTCGAGCACTGGCCGGCGTCGGCGCGGGGCGACCGGGTCGAGGTGGGCCGCGACCGCGACCTCGCCTGGGCCGGGCTGGTCGCACGGGTCCGCTCGGGCACCCTGGTCGCCGTCGACTACGCCCACACCCGCGGCGCCCGGCCAACGCACGGCACGCTCGTCGGCTACGCGTCCGGCCACCTGACGGCGCCGGTGCCCGACGGCTCGTGCGACGTCACGGCGCACGTCGCCGTCGACACCCTCGACGCCGACGAGACGCCCACCCAACGCGAGGCCCTGCGCCGGCTCGGCGTCACGGCGACCGTCCCGCCGCACGCGCTCGCGACCCAGGACCCGCTCGGCTACCTCGCCGCCCTCGAGCGCACGGGGGCGGAGGCGAGGCTCGTCGACCCCGCCGGCTTCGGTGGGTTCCGGTGGGCGGTGAAGCGGGTCCGCGACGGCGACGTACGCTGATCGGCATGCGTCGTGTGCCCTCACTCCTGCTCGCCCTGGGACTCGCCGCCGGGGTCGTCCTCGGCATCGTCGGGGCGCCGACCGTCGCCTCGGCCCACGACGTCCTCGAGCGCAGCAACCCCTCCGACGGCGCCGCCGTCAACACCCTGCCGGACGCCGTCGAGCTCTCCTTCGCCGAGGCGCCGCTCGCCGTCGGCACGCAGATCGTGGTCACCGGTCCGACGGGCAACGTGGCCGAGGGCAGCCCGACCATCGAGGGCTCGATCGTGCGCCAGAAGCTCGCGGCGACCGCCCCCGGCGGCGACTACACGGTCACCTACCGCGTCACCTCCGACGACGGGCACCCGGTGACCGGCTCCTTCTCCTTCCACGCGATGGTCGGGCTCGACGGGTCGACCGCCACCGCGGGGCCGAGCGTCCACGTGCGACAGGCCGATCCGGCTGCCGACGACTCGTCGTCGGTGTTCGTCCCGGTCCTGCTCACCATCGTCGGCACCTGCGTGCTGCTCGGGGTCGGCGGCTTCCTCGTGCTGCGCAGCCGGCCGACGAAGGACGCCGACCGCCCGTAGCCGGCGCTCAGGCCTCCGGCTGGTGCACGAACCAGCGGTGCCCGAACGGGTCGTGGAAGACGGCCACGCGGCCCAGCCCCGGGTTGTCCTCCGGTCCCCGGTCGAGGGCGGCCCCGGCGTCCACCGCCGACGCGGCCACGGCGTCGCAGTCGGCCACCGTGAGGTGCAGCGAGACCGGATTGCCGCGGCCCGGCTCGGGTGGCGCGACGCCCGCGGAGTCGAAGGCGTCGGACATCATCCACCGCGCGCCGTCGACGTCGAGCTCGCAGTGACCGACGCGGCCGTCGTCCATGACGATCGGCTCGACGGTGACGCGTGCCCCGAGCACCCGCGAGTACCACTCGATCGCGGCGCGGGAGTCCTCGACGCAGATGTACGGGGTCAGCTCGCTCATCGGCTCCTCCTCGGTCGGTCCCCCCAGTCGACCACGTCGGGCGGCCCGCCGGGGGCTCGGTGCCCGGCCGATCAGGCGACGCCGGCGGTCAGAACCAGTCGACGCGCCGGACGCGCTGGGCGCTCTAGGCGCGTTCGAGGACGAGCCGCTCGTAGCCGCGCAGGACGAACGTCGGGCGCCGGTGCTCCTCGACGACGCGGACGGGGCCGAGCCGCCGGAGCAGCGCGCGCACCGAGATCTGCAGCTCCATCCGGGCCAGCGGGGCGCCGAGGCAGAAGTGGATGCCGGCGCCGAAGGCCAGGTGCGGGTTGGGCTCGCGGGCGGCGTCGAAGCGGTCGGGGTCGGTGAAGACGGCCGGGTCGCGGTTGGCGGCGCCGAGCAGGGCCGCGACCTTCTGCCCCTCGCGGATCGTCACGCCGTGCAGCTCGACGTCGGCGGTGGCGGTGCGCTCGAACAGGTGCAGCGGCGAGTCGTGGCGCAGCATCTCCTCGACGAGCCGGGCGACCGCGGCGTCATCGTCGAGCGAGTCGATCACGGCCGCCAGCTGCTCCGGGTCCGCCAGCAGGGACGCCAGGCCGTTGCCGAAGCCGTTGACGCTGGCCTCGTGGCCGGCGTTGAGCAGCAGCACGACCGTGGCGACGAGCTCGCGCCGCGAGAGCCGGTCGCCGCCGTCGCGCTCCTCGACGAGCGCGGTGAGCAGGTCGTCGCCCGGGTGCTCGACCCGTTCGGCCGCGAGCGCCTCGACGTAGGCGGCGAATTCGGCGCACGCGCGCTGGGCCTCGGCCTGCGCCTCCGCGGACGGCGCCACCTCGTACATCCGGACGATGGCCTGCGACCAGTCGCGCAGGCGCTTCCAGTCGGAGGTCGGTGCCCCGAGCAGCTCGCAGATGACGAGGACGGGCAGCGGCTCGGCGTAGGTCTCGATGACGTCGACGCGCTCGTCGGCGTCGAGACGCGCCTCCAGGCCGCTGAGCAGCTCGCCCGCGATCTGCTCGACGCGTGGGCGCAGCCGCTCGATGTGCCCGCGGTTGAAGGCGCCGGCGACGAGGCGGCGCAGCCGGGTGTGCTTCGGCGGCTCGGAGTCGAGGATGGAGTCGGCGTGCAGCCAGTCGAACACCGTCCACGGGTCGTCGTCGGACGCCGCACGCGGCCGGAAGATGCGGCCCAGGCGCCGGTCGCGCAGCACGTCGTTGGCGGCGGCGTGGGTCGTCGTGAGCCACAGGCCGAGGTCGTCGTGCCGGACGATCGGGGCCACCGACCGCAGCTGCGCGAGCGTCGGGTAGGGGTCGGCGACGAACGCCTCGGCGGACAGGTCGAGGGACTGGCTCACGAGGCCACTGTGCCCGACGGCAGCGCCTCCCGGGAGGTGGGGGTCACCAGGTGGCGCTGGGCCATCCGGGCGGCGGGGTGGATGCCGATGACGGCGAGCACGACGATGCCGCCGATGACCGCCCAGCCGGGACCGCCCCACTCCATCGCGAGGTAGGTGTAGGCCGCGGGCGCCCACACGTTGCCGACGGTCTGCCCGAGCCGGCCGGCGCCCTGGTACTCGCCGCGGCGCTCGGGGTCGGACAGCTCGGCCGTCAGGCCCCAGTCGGAGGCGGACTGGAACAGCTCGGCGCCGGTGACGGTGACGTGCCCGACCCACACGAGCACGACCGTGACCCAGCCGACGGTGTCGTGGGTGACGGCGACGATGGCGCACGACGCGACGAAGAACGCCCCGGACACACGGCTCGCGCGCAAGGCGCCCGGCACCGTGTCGGCCCCGCGCGCGGCGGCGACCTGCAGCAGCACGGCCAGGACGGTGTTGGTGCCGAAGAGCCAGGCCAGCAGCACCCGTGGGGCGTCGGTCTCCTCGACGAGCCAGAGCGGGATGACGACGTTGAGCAGCACCTGGTTGGTCGACAGGACGCCCTGGCACAGCTTGGTCAGCAGGAACCCGACGTTGCGCAGGGCGCCACCGCGCCCCGACGCCGGTGTGGGTGCCGACGCCGGTGCCCCGGGTCCCGACGCGTCGGGCGCGTCGGTGCCGCCCCTGGCGGGCGTGCCCGCGACCTCGGCCGCCCCGGGCTGCTCGAGCGCCTCCTCGACCTCGAGCGGGACCGTGCCGGCGCCGCCCTGGACGGCATCGGGCAGCCGCGTGATGAGCAGGGCGTTGACCGCGAGGATGGCCGCGGTGAGCAGCGGCACGGCCGTGATGACGGCGTCGCTGCCCGTGGCGAGGGCCACGCCGCCGAGGAGGGCACCGAGCGTGAAGCCGATGTTGAGGGCGCTGCGCATGAAGGCCAGCGAGCGGACGCGCTCCTCCCGCGAGAACACGTCGAGCGTGTACGCACCACGACCGGCGCCCGCGGCGGCGCCGATGAGCTCGATGACGGTGATGACCGCGACGTAGGCGGCGAAGCCGTGGATGACCGGGTAGGCGAGGTAGACGAGGGCCTCGAGCAGGGCGCCCAGCGCCCAGACCCGCTTGGGCCCGAACCGGTCGGCGAGGCGGCCGAGCGGCAGCGCGAGGCAGAAGGTGATGACGCCGGCGATGGTGAGGCCGAGGCCGACCTGGGCGGCGCTCAGCCCGACGATGTGGGTGAAGAAGACCGCGTTGCCGGTGAGGAAGACGCCCTCGCCGACCGCGAAGAGGATCGACTGCGCGCTGAGGCGGCGGGCGAGCGGGCTCGGCGGCAGAAGTCGGGCGACGCGGTCGCGCATCGGAGCATCAGACCACAGGGTGGCGACACCCGGCCCGTCCTTTTCGTCCGGCTCCGTCCGGTCGACGGCGACGGCCCCACGGCGGCGGTGCCCGGCACGGCACGGCATACTCGGGCACATGGCCCCCGCGTCCGACGCCCCCGGCACGACCACGGCCCCGACGCGCCGCCAGGCCCTGACCGTCGGCGTCGGGGCCGGTGGCCTCGCCACCGCCGACATGGTCCTCAACATCGGTCCGCAGCACCCCGCGACGCACGGCGTCCTGCGGCTGCGCATCGTCGTCGACGGCGAGCGCATCGTCACCGCCGAGCCCGTGATCGGCTACATGCACCGCGGCGCCGAGAAGCTCTTCGAGGTGCGCGACTACCGCCAGATCATCGTGCTGGCCAACCGCCACGACTGGCTCTCGGCGTTCTCCAACGAGCTCGGCGTCGTCCTCGGCGTCGAGCAGATGCTCGGCATGGAGGTGCCCGAACGGGCCGTCTGGGCGCGCACCCTGCTCGCCGAGCTCAACCGGGTGCTCAACCACCTGATGTTCCTCGGCTCCTACCCGCTCGAGCTCGGCGCCATCACGCCCGTCTTCCACGCGTTCCGCGAGCGCGAGGAGCTGCAGGCCGTGATGGAGGAGGTGTCGGGCGGGCGGATGCACTTCATGTTCAACCGCGTCGGCGGCCTCAAGGAGGACCTCCCCGCCGGCTGGCTCGGCCGGGCCGGCCACGCCGTCGAGAGCGTCCGGCGGCGCCTGCCCGCCCTCGAGCGGCTCGTCGTCGGCAACGAGATCCTCGAGGGCCGCACCCGCGGCGTCGGGGTGCTCGCCCGCGCGACGGCCCTCGCCTACGGCGTCTCCGGGCCGATCGCGCGCGCCAGCGGCGTCGACGTCGACCTGCGCCGCGACACCCCCTACCTCGCCTACGGCGAGCTGTTCGCCGATGGCGGTCCCGGACGCGTCGTCACCCGCACCGCCGGTGACTGCCTGGCCCGCCTCGAGGTGCTCCTCGAGCAGGTGCACGTGTCGCTCGACCTCGCCGAGGCGTGCCTCGACCGGCTCGTCGCCCTGCCGCAGGGCCCGATCAACGTCAAGCTGCCCAAGGTGCTCAAGGTGCCCGAGGGCCAGCTCTACTGCGCCACCGAGAACCCGCTCGGGTTCAACGGCTACTACCTCGTCTCCCGCGGCGAGAAGACGCCGTGGCGGCTCAAGCTGCGCTCGGCCTCGTTCAACAACGTCTCGGTGCTGACCGAGATGCTGCCGGGCCAGCTCATCGCCGACATGGTCGCCATCCTCGGCTCGATGTTCTTCGTCGTCGGCGACGTGGACAAGTGAGGGGCGCCGTGGGAACCGGGACGGGACGACGCGTCGGGCGCGACATGTGGCTGCGCGCGGCCGCCGTCGCCGTCATCACGGCGTCGGTGACGCTCGCCGCGGCGTGCTCCGACGAGGACACCGTCGACACCATCCCGCCGCCCTGGCCGGCGCGCACGACGACGCCCGACGGCCCGCCCGGGCCGCCGCGCACGAGCGCCACAACCTCGACGATCACGCCGGTCTCGCCCACGTCGACGAGGCCGCCGGTGCTCACCACCGCCCGTTAGCCCGTCCGACGCGGGTCGGCACCCTCACATCGTCTCGGTGAGGAACCGTCCCGTCTGCACGTCGACGACCGGGCGCGTCCCCAGCGGTCGCGACAGCGGGACGAGACTCGGCGTCGCGTGGCCCGCCGCGTGACAGGTGCCGCCGGTCCACGGCTGCGACGAGCCGCCGACGACGACGAGGTCGGGTGTCTCGAGCACGTGCGAGACGATCTGCAGGTCGCACGAGCCGTGCTCGACCGCCACCTCGACGCCATTGCCGGGGCGGCCGCGCGCCCACGCGGCCCCCAGCACGTGGTAGTCGTAGTCGTCGAAGACCATGGTCAGCGGCAGGTCGGGCAGCGATGCCTCGCTCGCGGCGACCACCTGGTAGGGCGTCGTCAGCCCGTCGGCCCAGAACCGCCACACCGGCACCGACGCCGGCCCGCGGCTCGTCGCGAGCGTCACCCGGCCCAGGTCGGCGCGGTTCACCACCGGGCACGGGCCGCCGGGGTCGCCGTCGCAGCCGATGCCGTGCTTCAGCACCCACACCAGCGTGTCGGGCGCACTCATGAGGTCGACGGGCTGGGTGCCCCCGTGCACGAGCGTGACCGTACCGGACCGCGCTGCCCCGGACAGGTCGGGACCTGCCCGGAAGGCGTACGAGCCGAAGGCGGTCTTGGTGGCGTCGTCGGGGTAACCCGTCTCGACGATGCGCGGGGACAGCAGCGCCAGCGAGGCGCTGTAGGCGCGCACGGCACCGCTGGCCCGCAGACGGTCGACGGCCTGTTGGGCCCGCGCGCGAAAGGCGGCGCTGGCCGTCGGCTCGAACGGGACGGCGCTGGGCGCGTCGGAGGCATCGACCCCTCGGACGCGTTCGAGCGGCGTCGCCGCGCCGGCGCCTCCGGACGACGCGCTGCACCCCGCCAGCGCGACGACGGCGACCGCGAGGCTCGCCACGACGGCGCGTGACCGCGCCCGCCCACGGTGCGTGCGACCGTGGCCTCCACTCCCCCGTGACTGCATGTCCTGATGACACCACAGCAGGGTGGTTCCGTTGCGCTGATGCCTCGAAGCGGGCGCTGGTCCGCCTGCGCCCTCCGTCACTGCTCAGCGAGAGTGAGCACTGACGCAGGGTGGTTGGCAGAGCGGGTCAGGCCTTGGGGTCGTGGCCGTTGCCGGGGTGGTCGTCCTCGTCGCCGGGGCGCAGGCGGCACCAGCGCTGCACGAGCATCCCGGCGGCAGAGAGCAGGACGGCCACGACCGCGTGCGCGACGAACGGCCAGATGCGGTCGCGCTGGGACTGGACGTCGGCGTCGGGCAGCAGGACGAGCACGTTGGCGACGTACCAGCCCACGAGGGCGGCACCGGTGAGGGCGGCCGCCTGCCCGAGCACGAGGGTGCGGGCCGCGCGCAGCGGCGTCACGTGCGGCTGGGCGAGGCCGTCACGGACCTTGCGCACCTGCCAGCCGGCGACGACGAGGCCGCCACCGAGGAAGAGCATGGCGACGAGGCCGATCCACCCCGGGTCGGGCACGCCGCGGCCGCCGCCGGCCACCGAACGGAGCCCGAGCCAGGCCAGGACCGTGACGACGAGGCCGGTCAGCACCAGGGCGGTGACCCGGATGCCGGAGTGCGGTCTCACAGCTGCTCCCAGGCGGGGCCGGGCCGGACGCCGGACCGGTCGAGACCCTCCAGGAGGTCCTCGACGGGCCGGATGCCGTGGCGCCCCTCGCCGACCCGCAGGCTGGCGCGGGGGTCGACCGCGAGCCACGGCACGAGGACGAAGGCGCGCTCGTGCGCGCGAGGGTGCGGCAGGGTGAGCCGCGCGTCGTCGCGCACCACCTCGCGGTGGCCGCCGGGACGCCCGTACTGGACGAGGTCGAGGTCGAGGGTCCGCGCGCCCCAGCGGACGTCGCGGGTGCGACCGTGGTCGGCCTCGATGCGGTGCAGCTCGGCGAGCAGGTCGGTGGGGTGCAGCAGGGAGCGGCCCACGACGACGGCGTTGAGGAACTCGGGCTGGTCGGGACCGCCCACCGGGTCGGTGGCGACGATGTCGGACACCCCGGTGACCGTCATGCCGGGCAGTGCCGTGAGGGCCGCGACGGCGTCGGTCAGGGTGTGGGCGCGGTCGCCGAGGTTGGTGCCGAGCGCGATGACGACCTGGGCGGCGTTGGTGCGGGTGACCCTGACCTGGACGTCGGTGAACGGGTGGCCGACCGGCGCCTCGGGCTTGTGCACGACGACCTCGACGGTGTGGACGAGGTCGTGGCGCAGCACGTCGTCGGCGATGACCTCGGCGAGGCGTTCGATGAGGTCGAAGGAGGGCCCGGTGATGCGCGCGACGACGTCGCCCGCCACCTCGGCGTAGTTGACCGTGGCCCCGAGCGCATCGGTGCGGCCGGCCGGCTCGAGGTCGAGCATCATCGTCACGTCGACGAGGAACGTCTGGCCGTCGCGCTTCTCGCTCGCGAGGACTCCGTGGTGGCCGCGCGCCGTCACTCCCTGCAGCACGATCCGGTCGGGCATCGGTCGGTTCTCCTCCGTCGTTCTCATCGGGTGGGTGGCTGTCGCCGGGTCAGTCGGCGAGGTCCTCGGGGGCGTGGTCGAGGGCCGCCTGGACGACGGCCAGGGCCCGCACGGTGGAGGCGACGTCGTGGACCCGGACGCACCACAGGCCCGCCATCGCGGCCATGACCGACGTGGCGGTGGTCTCGACGTCGCGCTCGGCGGCGGGGCGCGGGGCCTCGTCGGCGCCGCGACCGAGCCGGCCCAGGAAGGTCTTGCGCGAGGCGCCGAGCAGGATCGGGTGGCCCAGGCCGTGCAGCACCGGCAGCGCCGCGATGAGGGCCCAGTTGTGCTCGGCCGTCTTGGCGAAGCCGAGGCCCGGGTCGAGCACGAGCCGCTCGGGTGCGATGCCGGCCTCGAGCAGCTCGTCGCGGCGGGCCGAGAGCTCGTCGAGCACCTCGCCGACGACGTTGCCGTACACGGCCCGCGACTGCATCTGGGTGCTGTGGCCGCGCCAGTGCATCGCGACGAACGGCCAGCCGGCCGCCGCGACGAGCGGCACCATCTCGGGGTCGGCGAGCCCGCCCGAGACGTCGTTGACGATCGTGGCCCCGGCCTCGACGGCGGCCGCGGCCACCTCGGCCCGCATCGTGTCGACCGACACGACGGCACCGCGGGCGCTCAGCGCCTCGATGACGGGCACGACGCGGCGCAGCTCCTCGGCCACGGACGGACGCTCGGCGCCCGGACGCGTCGACTCGCCACCGACGTCGACGACGTCGGCGCCGGCCGCGAGCACCTCGAGCCCGTGCGCGATCGCCGCGTCGGGCTCGAACCACTCGCCGCCGTCGGAGAAGGAGTCGGGCGTGACGTTGACGACCCCCATGACGAGGGTGCGCTCGGTGGTGGCCAGCAGCTCCTCGGCGGGAGAGCCCGCTCCCGGCTCCGCGTAGCGTCCGCTCACTTGTTGCCCTCGAGCATGAGCGCCATGGCCTCCGCTCGAGTGGCCGGGTCGCGGAGCTGGCCGCGGACGGCCGAGGTGAGGGTGGAGGCGCCCGGCTTGCGGATGCCGCGCATCGACATGCACAGGTGCTCGGCCTGGATGACGACGATGACGCCCTGCACGTCGAGGTGCTCGACGAGCGAGTCGGCGATCTGCGAGGTGAGCCGCTCCTGCACCTGCGGGCGCCGGGCGAACACCTCGACGAGCCGGGCCAGCTTCGACAGGCCGGTCACCCGCCCGTGCTTGTCCGGGATGTAGCCGATGTGCGCCACGCCGTGGAACGGCACGAGGTGGTGCTCGCACGTGCTGTAGAGCTCGATGTCGCGGACGATGACGAGCTCTTGGTGGTCGATGGAGAACGTCGTGCTGAGCACCGACTCGGCCGTCTGGTCGAGTCCGGCGAAGATCTCGGCGTAGGCCCGGGCGACGCGGCCCGGCGTGTCGCGCAGGCCCTCGCGCTCGGGGTCCTCACCGACGGCGAGCAGCAGCTCGCGGACCGCGGCCTCGGCGCGCGCGTGGTCGACCGCCACCCGTCAGCCCTTCTCGTGGGGGTTGACCGGACGGTCGTCCGGCACCTCGATGACCTCCTCGGCCGGGTGCTCCTCGGCGAGCGGGTGCGCACCGACGGACGCGGCCTCGTCGATCTTCTCCTCGAGCGCGCGGTCGGGGGCGACCGGCGGCGGGAGGTGGCCGTTCTGGCCCGAGCCGTTCTGCGAGGCGGCGATCTCGGCGGGCGTCAGGACCGGCGGACGGTCGCCGGGCACGCGCGTCTGCGAGGACAGCCACGTCGGGCGCTCGGGCACCCGGACGACGGCCGTGAAGACCTCGGCGAGCTCGGCCTGGTTGAGCGTCTCCTTCTCGAGCAGCTCGAGGACGAGGCGGTCCAGGACGTCGCGGTTCTGGTTGATCGCCGCGTAGGCCTCGTCGTGGGCCGCCTCGATGAGCTTGCGGACCTCCTCGTCGACGACGCTCGCGACGCGCTCGGAGTAGTCGCGCTCGTGGCCCATGTCGCGGCCGAGGAAGACCTCGCCGTTGGACTGGCCGAGCTTGATGGCACCGATGCGCTCGCTCATGCCGAACTCGGTGATCATCTTGCGGGCCATGCCGGTGGCCTTCTCGATGTCGTTGCTCGCACCGGTGGTCGGCTCGTGGAAGACGATCTCCTCCGCGACGCGTCCGCCGAGGGCGTACGAGAGCTGGTCGAGGATCTCGTTGCGGGTCGTCGAATACTTGTCGTCCACGGGCATGACCATCGTGTAGCCGAGGGCGCGGCCGCGCGGCAGGATCGTCACCTTGGTCACCGGGTCGGTGTGGTTGAGCGCCGCGGCGACGAGGGCGTGGCCGCCCTCGTGGTAGGCCGTGATCTTGCGCTCCTTGGCCGACATGATGCGGGTGCGCTTCTGCGGGCCGGCGATGACGCGGTCGATGGCCTCGTCGAGCGCGACGTTGTCGATGACCTTCTTGTCGCTGCGCGCGGTGAGCAGGGCGGCCTCGTTGAGGACGTTGGCGAGGTCGGCACCGGTGAAGCCGGGCGTGCGGCGCGCGACGGCGAGCAGGTCGACGTCGCCGGCCATCGGCTTGCCCTGGGCGTGCACCTCGAGGATGCGGTGGCGGCCGATCATGTCGGGCGAGTCGACGGCGATCTGGCGGTCGAAGCGGCCCGGGCGCAGCAGGGCCGGGTCGAGGATGTCGGGGCGGTTGGTCGCCGCGATGAGGATGACGTTGGTCTTGACGTCGAAGCCGTCCATCTCGACGAGCAGCTGGTTGAGCGTCTGCTCGCGCTCGTCGTGGCCGCCGCCCAGGCCGGCGCCGCGGTGGCGACCGACGGCGTCGATCTCGTCGACGAAGACGATGGCCGGCGCGTTGGCCTTGGCCTGCTCGAAGAGGTCGCGGACGCGGCTGGCGCCGACGCCGACGAACATCTCGACGAAGTCCGAACCGGAGATCGAGTAGAACGGCACCCCGGCCTCGCCGGCGACGGCCCGCGCGAGGAGCGTCTTGCCGGTACCGGGCTGGCCGTAGAGCAGGACGCCCTTGGGGATCTTGGCGCCGACGGCGAGGAACTTGGCCGGTTCCTGGAGGAACTCCTTGATCTCCTGGAGCTCCTCGATGGCCTCGTCGCAGCCGGCGACGTCGGCGAAGGTGACCTTCGGGGTGTCCTTGGTGGCCAGCTTGGCGCGCGACTTGCCGAACTGCATGACGCGGTTGCCGCCGCCCTGCATCTGGCCCATGAGGAACCAGAAGATCGCGAGGATGACGATGATCGGCAGGATCGAGAACAGCAGCGAGCCGAACCAGCTCTGCTGCTCGATGTAGTCGTCGGTGCCCTGCGGCGGGGCCTTGGCGTCGAGCGCCTTGACGACGTCGGTCGCGCGGGCGTCGACGTAGTAGGCGTAGACCGACGTGGCGTCCTTCACCGACCCGTCGGGCGACGTGTACGGCTTGGCGAGCGTCAGCTCCATCCGCTCGTTGTTGATGAGCTTGGCCGACGTGACGTTGCCGCTCGTGATCTGCTTCATCGCCTCGGAGGTGTCGATCCGTGGCGGGCCGGACTGCGAGAACATCATGCCGAAGACGAGCGCGCTGATGAGGACCAAGATCCACAGCAGTGGGGTGCGCAGAATCCGCTTAGCGTCCATGTACGTGCGGGGCTGGGCAGCCCCGGTCCTCCTGCTCGTCCGGTGAGTTCGTCCTCCGGCACAACGTCCGGCGAACTACCAGTGTTCCGCATCCGGCCGGTGCCTGACCAACCAGCCCGTACCCGTTCGGGCGGCGGCGCCAAAACCGGTTGCCGCCCACGGTCGCCGGTTGCTGGACTGGTGCCACCGCCCGACCGGGCGGGAGCGCGCCAGGAGGCACGCACCACGAGGAGAGGAGAGCGGGATGCGCCGCTGCTTCATGTCACCCGAGCAGGTCACCCACACCTGCGTACCGGACATGGAGCACCTTGGACACCCCACCCACCTCACCGGTGCGCCCGCGCACCACCAACCTCGGGATCCTCGCCCACGTTGACGCGGGCAAGACGAGCCTGACCGAGCGTCTCCTGCTGCACGCCGGCGTCATCGCCGAGCTCGGGAGCGTCGACGCCGGCAGCACCCGCACCGACACCCTCGCGCTCGAGCGCGCCCGCGGCATCACGATCAAGGCGGCGGTCGTCTCGTTCGAGCTGCCCGACCCGCTCACGCCGGCGCAGCCGTTGACGGTCAACCTCGTCGACACCCCGGGCCACTCCGACTTCATCGCCGAGGTCGAGCGCTCGCTCGCCGTCCTCGACGGCGCGGTGCTCGTCGTGTCGGCGGTCGAGGGCGTGCAGGCCCAGACGCGCGTCCTCTGGCGGGCGTTGCGCCGCCTGCGCATCCCGACGGTCCTGTTCGTCAACAAGCTCGACCGAGCGGGCGCGTGCACCGACACCGTGCTGCGCCAGGTGCGTGACCGGCTCGGCTTGACGCCCGTGCTGCTGTCACGCCCCGTCGACGAGGGCGCGCGGGCCGCGTCGGTCGTCCCGGACGGGCTGGCGGCCCTCGGCCTGGCGCGGTCCGACGACGCCCGATCTGACGACCGACGCGTCACCGAACGGCTCGTCGAGGCACTGTCCGACGTAGACGAGGACCCCGACGACCTCGTCGCCGACTGGCTCGACCGGCCGGACACGGTCGACGCGGCCCGGCTCCGGGCGGCGCTCGGCGCCCGGACGGCCACCGGGCGGGCCTGCCCGGTGCTCGTCGGGTCGGCGATCACCGGCGCCGGCGTCGCGGATCTCGCGGCGGCCCTGCCCCGGCTCCTCCCGGCCGGCACGCCCGATGCCGACGCGCCCCTGGCCGGCACGGTCTTCGCCGTCCAGCGCGGGCCGGCCGGCGAGAAGGTCGCGCTCGTCGACGTCACCTCGGGCTCGCTCGCCGTCCGCGACCGCGTCCTCGTCCACGACGGGCGGGCGGTGGAGTCCGGCCACGACCACGAGCCGTGGGAGGAGCGGGTCACGGGGCTCGACGTCCACGCGTTGGGCGGGGTCCGGCGCACCGGGCGCGTGTCCGCGGGCCACATCGCGCGGGTCGTCGGCCTCGAACGGGCCCGCATCGGCGACCTCGTCGGTGATGCCCGGGTCGCCCGCCCGCTCGTGCACGAGTTCTCGCCGCCGACGCTCGAGACCGTGGTCGAGCCGGTCGACCCCGACGCCCGGTCCGCGCTGCACACGGCCCTGACGCGGCTGGCCGAGCAGGACCCGCTCATCGACCTGCGCCACGACGAGCTGCGCGGCGAGACCCACGTGTCGCTCTACGGCGAGGTGCAGAAGGAGGTCATCGGCGCGACGCTCGAGGCCGAGCACGGCGTCGCGGCCACCTTCAGCACGACCAGCGTCATCTGCCGCGAGCGCGTCGTCGGGTCGGGGGCCGCGCACGAGCTCATCGGCGTCGCGCCCAACCCGTTCCTGGCCACCGTCGGCCTGCGCGTCGACGCCGCCCCGGCCGGCACGGGCGTCCGGTTCGCCCTCGAGGTCGAGCTCGGCTCGATGCCGCCGGCGTTCTTCACCGCGGTCGAGGAGACCGTGCACGCGACGCTCGGCCAGGGGCTGCACGGCTGGGCGGTCACCGACTGCGTCGTGACGATGACGCACTCGGGGTACTACCCGCGGCAGAGCCACATGCACCAGAAGTTCGACAAGTCGATGAGCAGCACGGCGGGCGACTTCCGGGGCCTCACCCCGCTCGTGCTCATGGAGGCGCTGCGCCTGGCGGGCACGACGGTCGAGGAGCCGTTCCACCGCTTCGACCTCGAGGTGCCGAGCGACGTGCTCGGCGCGACGCTGACGATGCTCGCGCACGTGCGGGCGACGCCGGACGGCACGACGGTGCTCGGCGACGTCACGCGGCTGCGCGGCGAGGTGCCGGCCGAGCGGCTGCACGAGCTGCAGCAGCGGGTGCCGGGTCTCACGAGCGGGCTCGGCGACCTCGCCACGGGCTTCGACGGCTACCGGCCGGTGGCCGGCGCGCCACCCTCGCGCCCGCGCACCGACCACGACCCGCTGCACCGGCGCGAGTACCTGCTCCGGGTGGCGGGCAAGCTGTGAACGGGCTCAGGCGGTGGCGGCGCGGAGGGCCTCGAGCACGCGCCGGTCGATGCCGTCGGGGCTGAGCCGGGCCTCGTAGTTGGCGTTGCCGGCCCAGTCGGCGAGGGCGGTGGGCAGGTCGGGCGCGCCGCCGTCGCCGACGGGGTGCCCGGCCTGCGCGAGCCGGTCGGCGACCTCGTCCCCGAGGGGCCCGGTCAGCGCCTGGACGCCCTCGGGCCGGCCGAAGTACATCTCCCACTCGTCGAGGAGGCGGCCGAGCTCGGTGACGGGGTCGGCGTGGTCGTCGACGCGCAGGTCGGCGAGCACGCCGGACGCGTCGTAGCCCGTGCCGGGCTCGACGGCGTAGACGGCCGCGCTCTGCCGGCCGCGTGAGTCCCCGCCCGCGGCGTCGCCGGCGACGAGCGCCGCGAGGAGCCGCCTCGCCAGGCCCTGCCCAGCGGAGGCGTGCCACGCCTGCTCCATCGCCTCGACGACCTCCGGGCCGGTGAGGATGTTGCCCTGGATCGCGTACGCGGTGTCGCCGTCGTCGCGCGCCACGCCCCCGGCCCACGGGTTGCACTCGCGGCCGGTGAACGTCGCGGCGCTCGCGACGCCGACGACCCCGACCTGACGCGTCTCGCGGCCGTCGTCGAGGGCGGTGGCCTCCTCGAGCGCCGACGCGGCGTCCTCACCGGTGCCGAGGCGCGCGAGCAGCTCGCCGAGGTAGGCGACTCGGGCGTAGGACTGCGTGGCGACGGCCCCGGTGCCGAGGCGGGCGCCGGGCACGACGGCGCCGACCGCGAGGAACTTGCTCGCGACGGCGACGCCGTAGGCCTCACCCTGCCGGGCGACGATCGAGAAGGTCACGGCGTCCGGCCCTCAGGCGTAGACGTGCGGGGCCAGGGTGCCGACGCAGCGCAGGTTGCGGTACTTCTCGGCGTAGTCGAGGCCGTAGCCGACGACGAACTCGTTGGGGATGTCGAAGCCGACGTACTTGACCGGGATGTCGACCTTGACGACGTCGGGCTTGCGCAGCAGCGTGCAGATCTCGACCGAGGCCGGGTTGCGCGACTCGAGGTTCGACTTGATCCACGAGAGCGTCAGGCCCGAGTCGATGATGTCCTCGACGATGAGCACGTGCCGGTTCGTGATGTCGGTGTCGAGGTCCTTGAGGATCCGCACGACACCCGAGGACTTCGTGCCCGAGCCGTACGACGACACGGCCATCCAGTCCATCGGCGCGGTGCCTGGCAGGGCACGCATGAGGTCGGCCATGACGACGACCGCCCCCTTGAGGACGCCGACGAGCAGGAACTCCTTGCCCTCGTAGTCCTTCCAGATCTCCTCTGCGAGCTCGGCGAGACGGGCCTGGATCTGCTCCTCGGTGAGCAGTACCTGGGCCAGGTCGTCGCCCATGTGCTCGTGGTCCACGGGGGCTCCTTCGCGGGGTGGTGCGTGGTGGTGCGGGGACGCGCACGGACGTGCGGACCCATTCAACAGCAGCGGGGCCGATGCGTCGCCCCCACCCCGCGACGGCCCGGCCGGCCACGGGTCAGCCGGCGGCGTCGAGGGCGGTGAAGCGGATGGCGCCCCGCTCGCGCGCCACGGCGATGCCGCCCGGCACGTGGAGCGGGCCCTGGCCGTGCCACGAGGTGAGCAGCGCGTCGAGCGACTCGACGTGGGCGGCGCTGACGTCGGCGAGCGGCGCCCCGGCCTCGGCCGCGAGCAGCCGCCAGACGCGGGTGCGCAGCGCCCGCGGCAGCGCCGAGAGGGCCTCGAGGTCGACCCCGCCGCCCGGGGCCTCGGGCAGCCCGGCGCGGGCCTGGCGGGCGAGCGTCTCGAGGTAGTCGGCGTCCTCGCGCAGCAGGTCGGCGCTACGGGCCAGCGCCGCGCCGAACCCGGGCCCGAGCTCGGCCTCGAGCGTGGCGAGCAGGCGACGGGCGCGGACGCGCCGGAAGGTGTCGTCGGCGTTCTGGGGGTCCTCCCACGGCTCGATGCCGTAGGCGGCGCAGGCGGCGAGCGTCGTCGCGCGCGGCAGCGACAGCAGCGGGCGCACGAAGCGTCCGCGACGCGTCGGCATGCCGCTGAGCGAGCGCGCGCCCGACCCCCGCGAGAGGCCGAGGAGCACCTGCTCGGCCTGGTCGTCGCGGGTGTGGCCGATGAGCACGACGTCGGCGCCGAAGCGGGTGGCGACCTCCTCGAAGGCGGCGTACCGGGCGGTGCGGGCGTCGGCCTCGAGGCCCGAGCCGGACGTGCGCACGTCGACGCGCACGACCTCGACGGGGTCCAGGCCCATGCCGAGGCACAGCTCGGCGGCCCCGTCGGCGACGCCGTCCGAGCCGTCCTGCAGGCCGTGGTCGACGACGACGGCGCCGGCCCGCATCCCGGCCCGGGGTGCCTCGAAGGCGAGCGCCCCGGCGAGCGCCACGGAGTCGGGACCCCCCGAGCAGGCCACGAGCACGAGGGCGCCGGGCGGGAGGTCGAGCAGGTGCTCGCGCACGGCGAGGCGGGTGGCGGCGACGGCGGGGTCGGGACCGGGCATGTCGGTGGCGGCTCCCTTGCCTCAGCCGTGGACCCGGCGCACCCAGGCGGCCGGCTCGACGATCTCGGCCGCGCGAGGCAGCGCGTCGGGTGAGGACCACACGGCGTTGAAGCCGTCGCGGCCCACCTGGTCGGTGACGGCCCGCACGAAGACGGCGCCGTCGCGGTACTGGCGCATCTTCGCCTCGAGGCCGAGGAGGCGGCGCAGGATGCGGTCGATGCCGGCCGACCCCTGCCGGCGCTGGTCGAACTTGCGGCGGATGTCGCCGACGCTCGGGATGACCTGCGGGCCCACGTCGTCCATGACGACGTCGGCGTGGCCCTCGAGCAGCGACATGACCGCGGTGAGCTCGGCGATCTTCGCGCGCTGCTCGGGCGTGGCGAGGATCTGCGCGACGCCCTCGCCCGAGCCGAGCACGTCGGGCAGGTTCTTCGTCAGCGCCTCGAGGCGGCGGCTGAGGTCCTCGGGGGTCGGGGCGAGGTCGACGGCGAGCGCCTGCGACTCCCGCACGAGGTGGTCGCGCAGCCACGGGACCGCGGTGAACTGCACGCGGTGGGTCTCCTCGTGCATGGCCACCCAGCGACGGAAGTCCGTGGGGTCGACGCCGAGGCGCCGCTCGGTGGCGACGATGTTCGGGGCGACGAGGAGCAGGCGGGGCGTGCCGCCGGGCGCGAGGTCGTACTGGCCGAGCACCTTGGTGGCGAGGAAGGCGAGCAGGCCGCCCATCTCGGCGCCGGTGACCTTGCCGCCGATCGCCGCGACGGTCGGCGTGGGCATCTTCTTCTTGGCGACCAGCTTGTCGACGACCGGTTCGAGCATCGCCCTGAAGGAGTCGACGTTGGCCCCGATCCAGCCGATGCGGTCGACGACGAGCGGAGGTGGCGCGTCGTCGGGGGCCACGAGGCCGCTCGTCGAGGCGACGGGCCCGACTGCGGACGCGGCTGCCTCGCGCAGGTCGGCGACGATGGCCTCCGCCTCGGCGGGCGTCACCTGCGGACCGGCAGCGACGACGGCGCGGCCGGTGCGCTTGGCGAACTCGTAGTCGACGTACTGCGTGGCCGACCCGTCGGACCCACCACCGGTCGGTCCGGCGCCGCCGGGACCCTCGTTCGTCGCTCCGCCCGTGGCGCTGTTGACGGTCGTGTCGGTCATCGCGGCCCTTCCGGTTCGTGACGGCTCTCGTGACGTCTCGGTCACCGGCCCGATCGGGCCGCGCGGGTGAGGTCGTCGGTGCTCGACGCAGCAGACGACACGTCCCGGGCGGCCCACCGGCCCGTCAGCGACAGCCGCACGCGGCGACGGTCGCTACGAAACGGTCCAACGCGGCCCGGGCGTCGTTGGTTCCCGCCCCGGCGACCATACCCACGAAGACGAGCAGCCGGCCGTCGTCGTCGACGACCGACCCGGCGAGCGCGTTCGCGCCGGTCAGCGTCCCTGTCTTGGCGCGGGCGCGGCCGGCCGCGTCGTGGTCGGAGCCGGTGAAGCGGCCCGCGAGCGTGCCGGTGAGCCCGCTGATCGGCATGCCGTCGAGGGCGCGCCGCAGCACCGGGTGGTGGCCGTCGTAGCCGAGGACGAGCACGTCCGCGAGCAGGTCGGCCCGCACCCGGTTCTCGCGGGAGAGCCCGGACGCGTCGGAGAGGGTGACGCCCGTCGTGTCGAGCCCCAGCGCCCCGACCTGCTGCACGACCCAGGCCCCGACCTCGGGGAACGAGGTGCCGGCGCCGGCGCGGAAGGCCGCCTGGCGAGCGAGGATCTCGGTCAGCGCGTTGTCGCTGTCGGTGAGCGCGAGGGCGAGCTGGTCGCGCACGGGCGCGGACTCGATGCTGCCGAGCACGGTGCCGGGCGCGTACCCGCCCTGCGCCCCCGCGGCGCCGGTCCCGGAGGCGGAGGGCGTACCGGTGGGGGCCGTGGCGTCGAGGGAGGGCGACGGCGTCGGCGTCGGGACGACCGCCGTGTTGTCGGTGGTGGCGCGGCGGGCCAGCGACCCCGGACGCTTCTCCACCGAGACGTCGACGCCGCGACCGCCGAGCAGCTCGGCGAGCCGGTCGCGGACCGAGGCGACGGGGTCGGACAGGGCCGGGTGGCCGGACGTGGCGCGCTGGGTGCTGAGGCCGAGCATCGACACCGGGCCGGTGATGGCGAGGCGGCGGTAGTCGCTGCCCCACGTCGTGGCGAGCAGCGGCCCGTCGGCGTAGGACTCGTCGACCGACAGGCGCACCTTCGTGAGGCCGCGGGCCCTGAGCGACCGGGCCACCTCGTCGGCGAGGTCGCGCAGGCCGGCGCGCCCGGCGACGGCGTCGGGCTCGCCCTTGCCGGGGTTGATGAGCGAGTCGCCGCCGGCCACGAGGACGATCTCGTCGGAGCCGGCGCCGGCCCGCACGACGGTCGAGAGGGTCTCGTCGGCGTGGAACACCTGCCCGATGGCGGCCGCGGACAGCAGCTTGGTCGTCGAGGCCGGGATGCGCAGGGCGGCGCCGTCCTGGTCGAGGAGCACCCGGCCGCTCTGCCCGTCGCGCACGACCAGGGCCGAGTCGCGCAGCGCCGCCGTGCCCCGCACGTCGGCCAGCGCGGCCTCGACGCCGGACGCCGAGGGCGCGGCGGTCTCGCCGGCGAGCGAGGGCAGCGGCTGCGGCACCGAGGTCGACGGCGTCGGCTGCGCCACGAGGGGCAGGGTCCGGGTGCCCGGCGTCTCGGTCGGCGGAGGCGGCGGCAGCGGGGCCGTGGTGAGCACGCCGGGGGCGGCGCCGGCGACGTCGAGCACCGCGTAGCCGAGCAGGATGACGACGGCCGAGCAGATCGCGGCCATCGTGTACGTCATCCCGCGGATCACGGGCTCACCCCTTCTCGCCGGCCGTCTGAGGCGCGACCGGTTTCGCGCAACGGTGGTCGTTGCTGCCAGACTGTCGCGGAAGATTCTGTCAGCCGCCGGCCGCTGCGCCGGCATCGCGGCCCCGCGCCACCCGGCGCGAGCCCGGCCGCCCACCACCGTGTGAAGGGGAAGACGTGGAGTTCGACGTCACCATCGAGATCCCGCGCGGACAGCGCAACAAGTACGAGGTCGACCACGAGACCGGCCGGATCCGCCTCGACCGCTACCTCTTCACGCCCATGGCCTACCCGGCCGACTACGGCTACATCGAGGACTCCCTCGGCGAGGACGGCGACCCGCTCGACGCGCTCGTGCTGCTGCCCGAGCCGCTCTTCCCGGGCGTCGTCGTCGAGTCGCGGCCCATCGGCGTCTTCCACATGACCGACGAGGCCGGCGGCGACGACAAGGTGCTGTGCGTGCCGGTCGACCCGCGCAACGCCCACATCCAGGACATCTCCGACGTCAACGAGTTCACGCTCAAGGAGATCCAGCACTTCTTCGAGCGCTACAAGGACCTCGAGCCCGGCAAGCACGTCGAGGCCTCCGACTGGGGCAACCGCGAGGCCGCCGAGAAGATCATCAGCGAGGCCCTCGAGCGCGCCAAGGAGCAGGGCGTCTCGACGGCCCGCTGGGCCATGCCGCAGGGCCACTGACCCCCGACCCTTCCAGCCGGCCCTCCGTCACCTCACCCGAGGAGGCGGAGGGTCAGCCATGTCGCGAGGGTGAACACGCCGAAGGCGGCGCTGGCGAGCGCCGCCACGGCGCCGGTCGTCCACTCGCGTCCCGGACGCGTCGGGCGGGCCGCCGCCTCCCCCGCCTCGATGCGCTCGCGCAGGGCGTCGAGCCGGTCGGCGAGCTCGGTGGCCGTCGACGGACGGCGGGCGGGGTCATGGGCCAGGGCCGAGCGCAGCAGGGCGTCGAGGTCGGCGGGCGCGCCGACCTCGGCCGCGACCGGGGCGGGGGTCAGCTTCGGGTCGCGCCCGGCGATGCCGGCGAGGCCCGACTCGACGCCGAACGGGGGGCGCTGCACGAGCAACGCGTAGGCCACCGCGCCCACCGCGTACACGTCGGCGCGCTGGTCGAAACCGCTGGTGCCGTGGGCCTGCTCGGGTGCCATGTACGCGGGGGTCCCCGCCGTGACGGTCAGGCCGGACGACTCCGCGAGCGCCTTGGCCATGCCGAGGTCGGCGATGACGACGTGCGGCTCGCCGGTGCGCTCGTCGAGCAGGAGGTTGCCGGGCTTGACGTCGCGGTGCACGACGCCGTGGTCGTGCAGCACCTGCAGGCCGCGGGCGGCCTCGGCGGCGAGGCGCAGGGCCGTCCCGGGAGCGCAGCCGGCCCGGACGACGTCGGCGAGGGTGCCTCCCTCGACGAGGTCCATGACGAAGAACGGGCGGCCGTCGGGCAGCTCGCCGATGTCGTGGACCCGGACGACGCGGTCGTCGCCGATGCGCCGCAGCAGCCGGGCCTCGGCGAGGAACCGGCGGTGGATGTCGAGGTCGGTGGTCCAGTTGTCGGCGAGCACCTTGATGGCGACGGGGACGGACAGGTCGGGGTCGTGCGCGAGCCACACCGTCGCGAACGCCCCTGAACCCAGCCGGTGCCGCAGCTGGTACCGCCCGATAGCCTCCATCGCGGTCCATCATGGTCCATGCCTCGCGTCGGCGCCGTCCACGGGTGCCGTTCCCGGGCAGCCGTTCACACAGGGGTCCAGGGGAAGGACGAGCATGCCGACAGAGGGTCCGACCACCGGGGAGCTCGCTCCCGAGGAGCTGGAGCGCCTGCGTGTGGCGGCGGCCTCGGGTGAGCCGCGCGCGATGGACGACCTCCTGCGCGCCCTCGAGCCGCTCGTCATGCGCCGCTGCGCCCGCTTCCTGCCGCACCGTGCCGACGCGGAGGAGGCGTGCCAGGACGCGCTCGTGTCGGTGGCGCGCAAGCTGGACACGTTCTCCGGCTCGGGCTCGTTCCTCGGCTGGGTGACGGTCGTGGCCTCGAACAGCGCCCGCACGACGTACCGCTCGCTCAAGCGTCGGGGCACCGAGCACCCGGTGGAGTTCCTGCCCGAGCGGGGCGACCCCCGCACCACGAGCGTCATCGCCGGCTCACGCGTCGACCTCCTCGAGGCGCTCGAAGCGCTGGAGGCGGCCAAGCCGCACCTCGTCGACGCGTTCGTGCTGCGCGACCTCGGCGGCCTGCCCTACGACGAGGTGGCCGAGCAGACCGGCGTGCCGCTCGGCACCGCCAAGGCGCGCATCCACGACGCCCGGGTCTTCCTGCGCGAGCGGCTCGTCGAGCGCCTCGGCTGACATGGGGAGTTCTCCCCACAACTTCCGGGCCACCGCACGCATCTCCACCGGTGACCGCCCGGGCCACCCGGCCGGGCCACCACCGCCACAGGAGAGACCATGACCATCACGCGCACCACCGTCGCCGCCGTCCTCGCCTCGGCCGCCGTCGCCGGCGTCGGGGGCGGCATCGCCCTGCACCGGACCGTCGACGCCCCCACGGCCGCGGCCTCGTCGCACGGTCCGGCGACCTCGGCCACCACGCCCGCCACGCCACCCGCCACCCCGCCCGCCACCACGGTCGGCACGACACCCGCCACGACGCCGGCCACGTCGCGCGCCCCCCGGCCCGCGACGCCGGCAACCACCACCCCGCGGGCCACGACGGCCACGGCTCCCGCACCGTCGACGCCGGCGGCGAGCCCGCTGGGCGAGGCCGACCTGCTCGTCGCCGGCGACTACCTCGACGCGGGCTGGTCGCCGGTGCGCATCACGACCGCCGCGGAGGGCGCGGGGCAGGCGACGATCAGCGTCTGCCAGGACCAGAGCCCCGAGCAGGAGGAAGGCATCCGCGCGGTGTTCAGCGGCGTCGCGCAGCGCGACCGCGGGGGCGCCAACCAGTACGTCAAGCAGTTCCGCTCCACCACCGACGCGCGCCGGTCCTTCGACGCCGTCGACGAGTGGCGCACCGCCTGCCCGCAGAACGAGGTGGCGGCGCAGCCCGTGGCCTGGTCCGCGGGGCCGGTCCACCAGGTGCGTCTCGAGGGCGAGGGCGAGGGCCAGTGGTGGGTGCTGCGGATCGTCGACCAGGGCCGCACGTCCTACGAGCTCGTCGCGAACGTGCGCCTCGGCTCGCGCACCTCGGTCGTCGACGCCTACTACGACGGGACCGACACCCCGCCCGACGGAGCCGCTCTCGTCCGGCACTCGGCGGCGCGGCTCGGGTGACGCACGGCACCGGGCCGGACGCGGCTCACGACTGGGCGCGCACCACCTCGGCCAGCGGGGTCCCCGCCCAGCGGTGGGTCAGGTCGTCGCAGACCCGCCGCACGAGGGTGACGAACTCCGGCGCGAGGGGTGTCAGCCGGGTGTCGCGGGCGTGCACGGCCCACAGCTCGCGGTGCAGGCGGGGACGCTCGAGCTCGCGGTGGGTGACGCCGGGGACGGGCCGCGCGGCCATCTGCGAGATGACGGCCACCCCCAGCCCGGTGGCCACGAGGGCCTGGGCGACGTCGTAGCTCTCGGTCTCGAAGGAGATGCTCGGTTCGATGCCGGCACCGGCCGCGGCGGCGTCGAACTGGGCGCGGGCGGCCTCGCCGGCGAGGATCGCGATCCACCGCTCGTCGCGCAGCAGGGCCAGGCGGACGGGTCGGCTCGGTGGTGTGGCGGCGAGGCGGTGGTCGCTCGGCAGGCAGAGTACGAGCGGGTCGCGGAAGAGCGGCGTCGCGACGAGCCAGCCCGGTAGGGGCGGCTCCTCGCCGTAGGTGCCGACGACGGCGACGTCGACCTCGCCGGCCGCCACCTGCTCGCGCAGCGTCGGGCTCGTGCCCTCGACGATCGACAGGTCGCTGTCGGGGAAGCGGTGGCGCAGGGCGGTGACGGCGTCGGGCAGGACACCGAGGGCGGCCGACATGAAGGTGCCGACGCGCAGCCGGCGTGAGACGAGCGTCAGCGCCCCGGACATCGCCGACTCGGCGAGCTCGCACACGGCGTCGACCTCCCGGCCGTGGGCGGCGAGCTGGTGGCCGGCCTCGGTGAGCCGGGCCCCGCGGGAGTCGCGGAGCACGAGCGGCACGCCCCAGTGCCGTTCGGCCCGGGCGACGCGTCCGGTGACCGCGGCCGGCGTGACGCCGAGCTCGGCGGCCGCGCCGGCGAGCGAGCCGTGCGCGTCGATGAGGGCGAACATCCGCAGCTGCTCGGGATCGATGCGCATCAACTGATCTTAATGCTCGCGCTCACTCAGGTGACTTCACTGAATGCCCGTATGCGGGAAGGGTCGGGGTGTGACCACCACGACCGCCGCCCTGGCCGCCTTCCTCCCCGTCGCCGTGACGCTCGTGCTCGTCCCCGGCGTCAACAACCTCGTCGTGCTGCGCGAGACCGTCGCGCGGGGAGTCGCCGGGGGCCTGGCTGCCGTGGCGGGCACGAGCGTCGGCATCCTGGCATGGTCGACGGCGGTGGCGACAGGGCTCGGCGCACTGGCCGCGGCGCACCCGACGGCATTCGCGGGGCTCCGCGCAGCAGGAGCAGCGGTGCTCGTGGTCGGAGGGCTGCACGGGCTGGTGCGCTTGCGTCGGCGCGCGGATCACCCTGTCGCCGTGCAGGTCTCGTCGACTGCACGGCAGAGGACCCCGGGCGGCGGCGCCGCGACGCGCTTCGGGCACCGTGCCGAACGCAGCACGACCATGACCGCGAGCACGAGCTTCCGGGCCGCGGCCGTGACGTCGCTGGCGAACCCGCGCTGCCCCGTCACGGCGGTGTCGGTGCTGCCGCAGTTCGTCGTGCCGGGCCCGACAGCCGTCGTGACGGTGCTGGCGCTGGGAGTGCTCTGGACGACGCTCGCCGGCGTCTGGAACCTCGCGTGCATCGCCCTGGTCCACCGGGGTCGCGCCCTGCTGGCCCGGCCCACCGCCCGACGCGTCGTCGACGGCGTCAGCGCCGCGTCGCTCGTCGCCGTCGGGCTGTCGGTCGCGGCCACCGTCCACGCCTGAGGCCACCCCGGCGCGCCTGCCCCACCCGTCGAGAGGCCACGTTCGGTGGTGTCGGACACGTCGAGAGGCCACGCCGCGTGACGCGGCGTGGCCTCTCGACTGCGGGCAGCCAGCCCTTCGTGGCTTTTCGACGGTTGAAGGGCGGGGCGGGTCAGGCGGCCTCGGCCCCGTCGGCCGTGGCCACCGCGACCGTCTCGCGCGACGGCTCCGGCTCGCGGCCCTTGCGCGGCCGCAGCACGACCGCGGCCACGACGAGCGCGACGAGGGTGAACGTCGCCGAGGTGAGGAACGCGGGCTCGACTCCGGGCACGAAGCGTCCGGGCTCGGCCTGCGAGGCGTAGACGCTGACGATGGCCGCGAGGCCGACGGCCCCGCCGAGCTGCTGCGCCGTCTGGAGCAGGCCCGACACGGTGCCGGCCTGGGCACGGTCGACGCCGCCGAGGACGACGACGGTGACGGGCATGAACACCAGGGCCGCGGAGACGCCGTTGAGCACGAGCGCCCCGAGCAGGTGGGCGGCGTAGGTGCTCGACTCCGAGATGCCGCTGAGCCACACGAAGCTGGCCGTGAGGCCGATCGTGCCGACGAGCATCAGCGCCCGCGGCCCGACCTTGGCCACGAGCCGGGCGCTGACCCGCGAGGTCGCGAAGATCGCGAGGCTCAGGGGCAGGAACGCGGCCCCCGTGGCCACCGGGCTGAACCCGAGGACGAGCTGGAGGTACTGCGTCACGAGGAAGAACGTCGAGAACTGCGCGCCGACGACGAGCGCCATGAGCACCAGGGCACCGGCCCGCGACCGGGCCCGGACGAGGCCGAGCGGCAGGAGCGGGTTGGCGACGCGGCCCTCGGTGCGCACGAACAGGGCCAGCAGGGCCAGGCCCACGGCGAACGAGCCGAGGGTCAGCGGCGAGGTCCAGCCGTGGTCGGGCGCGGAGATGAACCCGTTGACGACGGCCACCGAGCCGAGCGTCGCGGTGATCGCCCCGACGACGTCGAAGCGGCCGCGGACGCGCGGGGTCTCGGTGACGAACCGGCGGGCCAGGACGAGCACGACGGCGCCGATCGGCACGTTGACGAAGAGGGTCCAGTGCCAGCTGACGAAGTCGGTGAGGACCCCGCCGAGGAGCAGGCCGATCGAGGCGCCGGCCGAGGACACGGCGGTGAACAGGGCCAGGCCTCGGTTGCGGGCGGCCTCGTCGGGCGCGCTCGTCGTGACGAGAGCCAGGACGCCGGGGGCCGCGAAGGCGGCGCCGACACCCTGGAGGGTCCGGGCGGCGATGAGCCAGCCCGGCGTCGTGGCCAGGCCTCCGAGGAAGCTCGCGACGGTGAAGACCGCGAGGCCGATCTCGAAGGTGCGCAGGCGCCCGAGGACGTCGCCCAGGCGTCCGCCGAGCAGGAGCAGGCCACCGAAGGCCAGCGTGTAGGCGTTGAGCACCCACGACAGGCCGGCCGGCGTGAAGCCGAGGTCGGTCGCGATGTGCGGCAGCGCGACGTTGACGACGGTGGCGTCGAGCACGAGCATCAGCTGGGCCACGAGCACGATGCCGATGCCGATCGAGGCGCGGCGGGCCGCGCGGTCCCGCGTCGGCTGCGTGGACGAGGTGGGTGCGGTGGAAGCGGTGCTTCGTGGGGAGTGGGTGGTGGTCGACATCAGGGCCTCAGGCTTCGTCGGGGTGGCCGTGCGAGGCGGCCGGCTGGAAGGTCAGGTGCCGCTCGACGCTGAGCGGGTCGCGACGCAGCGGCGTGAACGCCGTGGCGCGGGTACGGGTGCGGACGCCGCCGTCGTGGGTCTCGTGGGCGTCGTGGGCGTCGTGGGCGGTGGTGACCTCGCCGCGCGTCACGAGCGGGGCTCGGTGCGTCGTCGCGAGGTGGGACTGGTGCAGGCGCAGGGCCTGGCGGGTGGGGCGGATCGTGGTCGTCATGCGGCCGGACTCCTCTGGAACGACAGTCGGCGCTACTATTAGCGGAGAACCACTCCGGTTCTGCTCGACCAACAATACGGAGACACTCTCCGTTTTCGCAAGGGGGTTTTCCCGTGACGCCTGCCGACCTCGGCGAGGCGACGCTCGCTCCGTCGCCGGATTCCGTTGCTGCACAGCACGATCCGGCCACCGCAGACCCCGCCGAAAAAAGTGCCAAGCCGGCCCGCCCGATGCGCGCCGACGCCCGTCGCAACTACGACAAGATCCTCGCGACGGCCCGGATCGTCTTCACCGAGCGCGGCACCGACGCCTCCCTCGACGAGATCGCCAGGCGCGCCGGCGTCGGTCCCGGCACCCTCTACCGGCACTTCCCCAACCGTGAGGCGCTCGTCGACGCCCTCATGCAGGACTGGACCGACCGCGTCGCCGCCGACGCCGACACCGCCATCGCCACCGGGGCACCGGCGCGCGAGATGCTCATGGGCTGGTTCGAGCACTTCATCGACCACATCACGCTGCACCGCGGCGCCGCGACGAAGATCTGCGCCGCCATGGACGACCCCAACTCGCCGATGTACCGCAAGTGCCGCGTCATGGGCGAGGCCAACGGACGCGTCGTGTCCCACCTCGACGCCCGTGGCGAGCTGCGCGCCGGCGTCGACGCCGCCAACGTCATGCGCCTCGTCAGCGGCGTCGCGAGCGTCGCCGACACGAGCCACGCCGACCTCGACGTGCGCCCCATGCTCGAGGTCATCGTCGACGGCATCGTCCGCGACTGACGAACCCGTCCGCTCCGGCGGGATTGCCGGCGCGACCCGCGTGGTTGCACGGTCATGACCGTTGACCTGCGCATCTTCACCGAGCCCCAGCAGGGCGCGACGTACGACGACCTCCTCGCGGTCGCCAGGGCGGCCGAGGACCTCGGCTTCTCGGGCTTCTTCCGTTCGGACCACTACCTGGCCATGGGCGGCGACGGCGGACCCGGCCCCACCGACGCGTGGACGACCCTCGCCGGCCTCGCCCGCGACACGAGCACGATCCGCCTCGGCACGCTCGTCACCTCGGCCACCTTCCGCCTGCCCGGGCCCCTGTCGGTGCAGGTGGCCGGCGTCGACCAGATGAGCGGCGGCCGCGTCGAGCTGGGCCTCGGAGCCGGCTGGTTCGAGGCCGAGCACACCGCGTACGGCATCCCCTTCCCGCCGCTGGGCGAGCGCTTCGACCGCCTCGAGGAGCAGCTCGAGGTCGTCACCGGCCTGTGGTCGACGCCGGTCGGGGCGACGTACACGCACGCCGGGAAGCACTACCCCGTCACGGAGTCCCCGGCGCTGACCAAGCCGGTCCAGGAGGGCGGCGTGCCGATCATCGTCGGCGGTGGGGGCAAGCGGCGCACGCCCGCCCTCGCCGCGCGGTTCGCGTCGGAGTTCAACGCCGCCTTCGTGTCGGCCGCCGACTCGAGGCGCCTGTTCGACGGCGTCCGCGCAGCCTGTGCCGACGTCGACCGCAACCCGGACTCGCTGACCTACTCCGTCGCCCAGGTGCTGTGCCTCGGCGAGGACGACGCGACGCTGCGCCGTCGGGCCGGGGCGATCGGCCGTGAGGTCGACGAGCTGCGCGAGAACGGCCTGGCCGGCTCGGCCGCCGAGATCGTCGACAAGCTGGGCGCCTTCGCCGAGGCCGGCGCCCAGCGCGTCTACCTGCAGGTGCTCGACCTCGCCGACCTCGACCACCTGTCCGACGTCGCGACGAAGGTCCTCCCCCAGCTGCGCTGACCGCCCGGCGGGCGGCCCGCCGTGTGACGCGTGGGGCCGCGTGCTCACTCGACGCAGGGGGGGTGGCCACCTCCTCCGTCGAGTGAGCACTGCGCCTCACCCGTCACACGTCTCGTCGACTTGAAATGCATAGGTTATCTATGTAACTTGGGTCGGGTGACCGTTCCGACCACCCTGGGCAACGACCTGCTGCGCTCGGCCGCGCGCCTCTCGCGCTGGGCCAGCCGGCACGCGTCGTTCGACGTGCCCTTCGCGCAGGCCCGCCTGCTCGCCCTCCTCGACGAGCTCGGCCCCTCCCGCGTCAGCGCCCTCGCGGCCGCCGATCACAGCAGCCAGCCGACGATCACCACCCAGCTCCAGCGCCTCGCGGCGTCCGGCTGGGTGCACCGCGCGTCCGACCCCGACGACGCGCGCGCCACGGTGGTCTCCCTCAGCGACGAGGGCCACGCCGCGCTCGAGAGCGTGCGCCGGGCCCGACTGGCCGTCCTGTCCCCCGCCCTCGAGAAGCTCGACGGGCCGGCCCTCGAGCGCGTCCGCGTCGCCATCGACGTCATGGACGAGCTGCTGGCCGCCGCGGCGGACGCCCCCACCCCGCACCACACCCGAAAGGACGGATGACCACCCCCATGTGGCGTCAACCCAAGACCGTCTGGTCGATCGCCTTCGCCTGCGTGATCTCCTTCATGGGCATCGGCCTCGTCGACCCCATCCTCAAGCCGATCGCCGACGAGCTCGGCGCGGGCCCCTCGCAGGTGTCCCTGCTGTTCACCAGCTACCTGGCCGTCATGGGCGTCGCGATGCTCGGCACCGGCTGGGTCAGCAGCCGCGTCGGCGCCAAGCGCACGCTGCTGCTCGGCCTGGCGCTCATCATCGTCGGCTCCGCCCTCGCCGGCAGCCAGGACACCGTCGGCGGGATCGTCGCCTTCCGCGCCCTGTGGGGCCTCGGCAACGCCCTCTTCATCGCCACCGCGCTCGCGACGATCGTCAACGCGGCGTCCGGCTCGGTCAAGCAGGCGATCATCCTCTACGAGGCCGCGCTCGGCGTTGGCATCGCGACCGGCCCGCTGCTCGGCGGCTGGCTCGGCGGCATCTCGTGGCGCTGGCCGTTCTACGGCGTCGCGATCCTCATGGCCGTCGCCTTCATCGCGACCGTCACGACCCTGCCGGCCACCCCGCCCGCATCGCGCCCGACCTCGATCACCGCGCCGCTCAAGGCCCTCGGCCACCGCGGGCTGCTCACCGTCGGCATCACCGCGCTGCTCTACAACTTCGGCTTCTTCACGCTGCTGGCCTTCACCCCGTTCCCGCTCGCCATGGGCGCCCACGAGATCGGCTTCATCTTCTTCGGCTGGGGGCTGCTGCTCGCGATCACCTCGGTGTTCGTGGCGCCGATGATCCAGCGCCGGTTCGGCACCATGGCCGGCATCGTCGGGGCCCTGCTCGGGTTCGCCGTCATCCTCGCGGCGATGGCGATCTGGACGGAGGACAAGACCGTCCTCGTCGTCGGCGTCATCCTCGCCGGCGCCTTCCTCGGCGTGAACAACACGCTCATCACCGAGACCGTCATGAAGGTCGCGCCGGTCGAGCGCGGCGTCGCGTCGGCTGCCTACAGCTTCGTGCGCTTCAGCGGCGGCGCCATCGCCCCGTGGCTGGCCGGCAACCTCGGCGAGAAGTCGATCCACCTGCCGTTCTGGGTCGGCTCGGTCGCCGTCGTGCTCGCCGTCCTCGTGCTGTCGACGGCCCGCCGCATCATCGGCGCCCTCGACGAGGCCCCCGCCCACGGCGCCGAGGAGGTCACCTCCCGCACCGAGGCCGAGGCGCTCACGGTCGGCGACGCCTGACCGACGCCTCCCCCTCCGACGAACGCCGCGCCCCTGCTCAGGGGCGCGGCGTCCGCGTGTCCGCATCGACGCGTCGGCGGCCGCGGACCCGTCCGGGCATACTCTGCGGCATGACCCTCGCCCTCGGCCGCCGACGCGTCGCGCTCGTCGTCGTCGGGCTGCTCGTCGCCGCGCTGGTGCTGCCGATGTTCGTCGGGGTGTTCCGCTGGCTCTCACCGAGCGACCTGCCCGACCGCTCCGACCCGGCCGTGCTCGCCGAGGAGCGCCGCCTCGAGGGGCTCGTCGAGGGCACGCCGCTGTTCACCGAGCTCGGTGCCGGCATCGACTGCCGGGTACGCCTGCTGCGCTCCGAGCCGCCGACGTCGTGGGCCTGGACGGTCTGCGTCAGCGACACCTCGCCGGCGACCTACGCCGTGCCGTTCCGCGTCGACGGCGACCAGGTGAGCTACCCCGACACCGCCGACGCCGAGCAGCAGGTGCGGCAGATGTTCCCGCCCGACCTCGTCGACGTCGCGCTCGGGAGCCCGAACGAGCTCTTCGCCGACCTCGGCATCGACCCCACGGACCTGCCGACGCCCCTGCCGCCGGGCTGAGGCGCCTCGACGTGGCCGGGCCCGGCCACCTGCGCGACCGGGCCCGACGGCGTCACGCCTGGCGGGTCGTCGCGAGACTGCCGGTGCCGGACTCGATGAGGCTCGCCTCAGCGGTGCCGAACCGGATGCCGCGCCGCTCCTTGCCGAAGGCCGTGAGCACGATGACGGCGATGAACACCGGCACGATCGTCGCGGCGAGGGCGAACGGGTAGCCGTGCGAGGTCGCGAGCGCCTCCTGGATCGGCAGGTTGAAGGCGGCCAGGCAGTTGCCGAGCTGGTAGGTGACGCCGGGGTAGAACCCGCGGATCTCGTCGGGCGACAGCTCGGTCAGGTGGGCCGGGATGACGCCCCAGGCGCCCTGGACCATGACCTGCATGAGGAACGACCCGAGCGCGAGCATGCCGGCGGTCTGCGAGAAGGCGAAGAGCGGGACGATCGGCAGGCCGAGCACCGCGCAGGTGATGATGACGACCTTGCGCCCGTACCGCTCCGACAGCGCGCCGGCCACGGCCCCGCCGGCGATGGCGCCGACGTTGTAGATGACGGCGATCCACGTGGCGGTGCTCTTGGCGAGCCCGGCGCCGCCCTCCTCGGTCGCCTTGAGGAAGGTCGGGTAGACGTCCTGGGTGCCGTGACTCATCCAGTTGAACGCCGTCATGAGCAGCACGAGGAAGACGAAGCGGCGCCAGATGGCCGGGTTGGCGAGCAGCTGGCGCACCGACGTGCTCGTCTGGCGGACCCGCTCGTTGGCGTTCTGCCACACCTCCGACTCGACGACGCGCGAGCGGATGATGAAGGTGATGGTGGCCGGGATGATCGACAGCGCGAACATCCAGCGCCACGACAGCCCGAGCCACGAGCTGACGACGAGGAAGGCGAGCGAGGCAAGCAGGTAGCCCATCGAGTAGCCGCCCTGCAGGATCCCGGAGAAGAACCCGCGACGCTCGGTCGGCAGCTTCTCCATCGCGAGCGCCGCCCCGAGACCCCACTCGCCGCCCATGCCGATGCCGTAGAGCATCCGCAGCACCATGAGCACCCCGAAGTTCGGCGCGAACGCGCAGAGGAAGCCGACGACGCTGTAGAACGCGACGCAGGTCATGAGCGGGACGCGGCGGCCGCGTCGGTCGGCCCAGAAGCCGAAGACGAACGCGCCGACCGGACGCATGACGAGCGTCATCGTCGTGATGAAGGCCATCTGCGGCAGCGACTTGCCGAAGTCCTTGGCGATGTCGGCGTAGATGAGGACGACGAGGAAGTAGTCGAAGGCGTCCATGGCCCAGCCGAGGTAGGCGGCGGCGAACGAGTTGCGTTGGTCCGGGGTCAGTTTCGTGCGGGCTTGCGTCGGCGCTGCCATGCGACCTCCCTGTCGTCATGGGACGCCGGGATGTCCGGCGTGCCCGCTCTCGACCCGATACCTCCCGGCTGGGAAAACGCTGGGAACGAGCGGGGGAACGGGCGTCGGAGGGGCGTGGGAGGGGCGTGGGAGGGGCGCCGGAGGGGGCCCGCCGGACGCGTCAGCGGAGCAGGTCGGCCAGGCCGGTGTCGCCGCGGCGCCGGGGACCGCCGCGCACGTCGTAGGAGTCGAGGAGCAGCTCGGCGAGCTCGCGGGCGTCGAGCCGGTCGAGGCGGGCCCACATCGTGACGCGGTAGCGGAAGGTGTCGATGCGCACGAAGGTGTCGCGCCGCTCGGCGAGCGCCGGCCCGGTGTCCATCTCGTCGGTCCACACCTGCACCAGCTCGCGGCCGGCGTCGTCCCACCGCAGCCGGGCGAACGGGTGCCGGCCGGCGAACCACGCCGGCGAGCCCTCGTGCGCCTGCCCCTGCTCGGCGCCGGGAAGGCGTCCGCACATGAGGTCCACGTCGGCCCACGTCGCCATGCCCGCACCGTACCCGCCCGGTCGGTCCGGCTAGTGGAAGGTGACCGACTCCCCCGCCTGCATCGCGGCGTAGGCCTCCGGGTCGGACTCGCGCGCGGCCCGGCGCGCCCGCCGGCGGTAGCGCAGGATCTGCACGATGCCGAGCGCCCAGACCGGGTACTGCACGGCCATCGCGGGGCGGAAGGCGTCGAGGTCCCAGGTCGAGGGCCCGGCCGGGGCCACGTGGTCGAGGACGACGCCGACGAGCGCCACGGCCGTCAGGGTCGCGACGAAGCCGCCGGTGTTGACGATGCCCGAGGCGCTGCCGATGCGGGTGGGCGGGTTGAAGGTGCGGGCGAGGTCGAAGCCGATCATCGACCCCGGACCACCGACCGCGATGAGCACGACGAGGACCACGAGCAGCCACAGCGGCGCCCGGCCCGGCCACAGCAGCACGACGGTCCACGCGGCCACCGCGCCCGCGACGATCCACAGCACGAGGGTGCTGCGCGAGAACGGGAAGCGCATCGTCAGGGTGCCGACGAGCGGGCTCGTGACGACCGTCGTGACGACCATGACCATGAGCAGCGCGCTCGCGGTCGAGGACGACAGGCCCTGGCCGGCGACGAGGAACGGGAAGCCCCAGAGCATCGTGAACATGTTGGCCGCGAACTGCGACGTGAAGTGCGACCACAGGCCGAGCCGGGTGCCGGGCACCAGCCAGGCGTCGCGCAGGGCACGGGCGAGGGCCCGCAGCCGCAGCTCCTCGCGGTGGTGATCGGCGTAGGGCGAGTCGCGCACGACCGCGACGAGCGCGACTCCGGTGAGCACGCCGACGGACGCCGCCACCGTGTAGGACGGCGTCCACCCGAAGTGGGCGAGGGCGGCCGCGAGCGGACCGGCGGCGGCGAGGGCGCCGAGCTGCCCGAGCACGCCGGTGATCTGGGTGACCATCGGCGTGCGCCGCGGCGAGAACCACACGGCGACGAGGCGCAGCACCGAGATGAACACCATGGCGTCGCCCATGCCGAGCAGCACCCGGCACGCGAGCGCCGCCGGGTAGGACTGGACGAACGCGAAGCCGAGCTGGGCCGCGGTGAGCAGCGTCAGCCCGATGCCGAGCAGGCGCTTGGAGCCGAACCGGTCGAGCAGCGCGCCGACGGGCAGCTGCATCGCCGCGTAGACGAGCACCTGCAGGATCGTGAACGTCGACAGCTGCGCGCTGCTGATGCCGAACCGCTCGGCGGCCTCGAGGCCCGCGACGCCGAGCGAGGTGCGGTGGAAGACCGCGAGGACGTAGACCGAGATGGCGGCAGCCCACACCGCCCAGGCGCGACGCCCGTCGAGCGGGTACCGGAGGGCGGGTGTGGTGCTGCTCGTCATGCCCTCAGTTGGCTCCCGTCATGGGGATGGACTTCGTCGGCGCCTTGGGCACGCAGTCGACGATCGCCTTGGCGACGGTCTTGCTCATGTCCGGCTGGAAGACGCTCGGGATGATGTAGTTCGGGTTGAGCTGCTCGTCGGTGACGACCGAGGCGATGGCGTCGGCGGCCTTGATGAGCATCTCGGTGGTGACGTCGGTGGCGCGGGCGTCGAGCAGGCCGCGGAAGACGCCGGGGAACGCCAGCACGTTGTTGATCTGGTTCGGGTAGTCGCTGCGCCCGGACGCGACGACCGTGGCGCGCTGGGTCGCCTCGTGGATGTCGACCTCGGGGTCGGGGTTGGCCAGGGCGAAGACGATGCGCTGGTCGGCCATCTCGTCGATCCACTCGGGGTCGAGGATCCGCGGGGCGCTGACACCGATGAAGACGTCGGCGCCCTGCAGGCCGTCGCGCAGGGTGCCGGTGAGGCCGCGCGGGTTGGTCTTCTCGGCGAGGCTGCGCCACGCCGGCGTCAGCGACTCGTCGGCCTTGTTGAGCAGGCCCGGCCGGTCGCTGACCGTGACGTCGGTGGCGCCCGCGGCGAGGAGCAGCTGGACGATGGCCGAGCCGGCCGCGCCGCCGCCGGAGACGACGATGCGGGCGTCGGGCAGCTTCTTGTCGATGATGCGCAGGGCGTTCTTCAGCGCGGCGAGCACGACGATGGCGGTGCCGTGCTGGTCGTCGTGGAACACCGGGATCGAGAGGCGCTCGCGCAGCTTGGCCTCGACCTCGAAGCACCGCGGCGCGGCGATGTCCTCGAGGTTGATGCCGCCGAAGCCGGGGGCGATGAGCTCGACGGTGCGCACGATCTCGTCGACGTCGGTGGTGTCGACGCAGATCGGCCACGCGTCGATGTCGGCGAACCGCTTGAAGAGGGCCGCCTTGCCCTCCATGACCGGCAGGGCGGCCTCGGGGCCGATGTTGCCGAGGCCGAGGACGGCCGAGCCGTCGGTGACCACGGCCACGGAATTGCCCTTGATCGTCAGCTTCGGGACGTCCTCGGGGTGGTCGGCGAGGGCCTGGCTGACGCGGCCGACGCCGGGCGTGTAGGCCATCGCGAGGTCCTGGCGGTTGCGCAGGTTGACCTTGCTCTGGACGCTGATCTTGCCGCCGAGGTGCAGGAGGAAGACGCGGTCGCTGACCTTGTGGACGCGCACGCCCTCGAGGGTCTCGACGGCGGCGACGATCTCGGTCGAGTGCTCGGCGTTGCTGGCCGAGCAGGTGAGGTCGATGACGAGCCGGTCCGGGTGCGAGTCGACGATGTCGAGCGCCGTGGTGATGCCGCCGCTCTCGGCCACCTTGACCGCCAGCGTGCCGATGACGGCCGGGTCGGTGCCGGTGTGGATTCGCATCGTGATCGAGTAGGAGGCGGTGGTGGCGCGGGCACGTTGGATCGACTCAGTCACGGGCCAATCGTCCCACGATCCGAGAAACCGCCCGAAACGCGTCCGCGGACCGGCCAGTAACCTCGGCGCGCCCGGGGGCTCCGGGCCACCCGACGCCGTCGGGGGGCCGCCGTTCCCGGGGCCCGAGCGGACCCGGACGGGACAATGGGGGCGTGACCGACCTGTCGCCCGACGCCGCGCCCGGCCTGACGAGCGCCGAGGTCGCCGAGCGCGTCGCCCGTGGCCAGGTCAACCGGCTCGCCGAGCGCACGTCGCGCTCCCTCGGCGAGATCGTCCGCGCCAACGTGCTGACCCGGTTCAACGCGATCCTCGGCGCGCTCTTCGTCCTGGTCCTCGTCACCGGCTCGTTCGCCGACGCCCTCTTCGGCGTCGTGCTCGTCGTCAACTCGGCCATCGGCATCGTCCAGGAGTACCTGGCCAAGCGGAAGCTCGACCGGCTGGCGCTGCTCAACGCCCCGACGACGCGGGTCGTGCGCGACGGCACGGTCGTCGTTGTGCCCACCGACGAGGTCGTGCTCGACGACGTCGTCGAGCTGCGCACCGGCGACGAGGTGCCTGCCGACGGCGTCCTGACGACCAGTGCCGGCCTCGAGCTCAACGAGGCCAACCTCACCGGCGAGTCCGACCCCGTGGCCCACGGCGTCGGCGAGGCGATCCGGTCGGGCACGAGCGTCGTCGCGGGGTCGGGGCGCTACGTGGCGCAAGCCGTGGGGGCCGACGCGTACGTCAACCGGATCGCGGCCGACGCCCGGCGCTTCACCCGGACGCACTCGGAGATCCAGGCCTCGATCAACACCCTCCTGCGCTACATCACGTGGGTCATCGCGGTCGCGCTGCCGGTGACGATCTGGTCGCAGTGGCGCGCCGTCGGCGACCAGGGCTGGCGCGAGGTCGTCATCCGCTCGGCCGCCGGCGTGGTCGGGCTCGTGCCGGAGGGCCTCGTGCTCCTGACGTCGGTGGCGTTCCTGCTGTCGGCCGTGCAGCTGACCCGGCGCAGCGTCCTCGTGCAGCAGCTGCCGGCCGTCGAGGGGCTGGCCCGCGTCGACGTCGTGTGCCTCGACAAGACGGGCACGCTGACGAGCGGGGAGATCACCTTCGAGGGCGCCGAGCCGCTGGCCGGTCAGGAGGCGGGCGCCGTCCGGCTCGCCCTGGGCGCCCTGGCCGATGACCCCAACGCCAACGGCACCCTCGCGGCGGTCGGGGCCTCGGTGGCCTCGCCGGGGTGGACGCGGACGGCGTCCGTGCCGTTCAGCTCGGCCCGCAAGTGGAGCGGCGCCTCGTTCGAGCGCCACGGCACGTGGGTGCTCGGGGCCCCCGAGGTGCTGCTCGGCGACGACCCGGACGAGCTGCGCGCGCGCGTCGCGTGCCTCGCGGACTCCGGCCGACGCGTCGTGCTGCTGTGCCGCAGTGCCGCGCCCCTCGACGGTGCGACACCGCCCGCCGGCCTCGCCCCTGCGGCCCTCGTGACCCTCACCGAGCAGGTGCGCCCCGACGCCGCCGCCACCCTCGCCTACTTCCGCGAGCAGGGCGTCGCCATCAAGGTCGTCTCGGGCGACAACCCGGTCACGGTGGCCGCGGTGGCCCGCGCCGTCGGCCTCGACGCCGGCGAGCCGGTCGACGCCCGGACGCTGCCCGAGGACCCCGACGCCCTGCGCGAGGTCCTCTCGCGCACCACGGTGTTCGGGCGCGTCACCCCCGAGCAGAAGCGCGCGTTCGTCCACGCGCTGCAGGCCGACGGGCACGTCGTCGCGATGACCGGCGACGGCGTCAACGACGCGCTGGCCCTCAAGGACGCCGACATCGGCGTGGCGATGGGCAACGGCGCGCAGGCCACCAAGGCCGTCGCCGAGCTCGTCCTGCTCGACGGACGGTTCTCGCACCTGCCCGACGTGCTGGCCGAGGGCCGACGCGTCATCGGCAACGTCGAGCGCGTGGCCAACCTCTTCGTGGCCAAGAACTCCATGAGCCTCGTCGCCATCCTCGCGGCGGCGCTCATCGCCGTGCCGTTCCCGTTCCTGCCGCGGCACCTGACCCTCGTGTCGGCCGTGACGATCGGCATCCCGGCCTTCTTCCTCGCGCTGGGGCCGAACAAGCGCCGCTACCTGCCCGGGTTCCTGCGCCGCATCCTGCGCTTCGCGGTACCGGCGGGGGCCGTCGCCGGCCTCGCCGTCATCACCTCCTACCTGCTCGCCGGCAGCCACTACGGGGTGCCGCGGGCCGACTTCGTCACCCGGTGCGCCCCCGAGGAGGGCACCCGCGGCGTCACCGACGTGGCGTGCTGGCAGGCCGGCACCGGGGCGACGATCACCCTCCTCGTCGTCTTCTTCTGGATCCTCGTCATCCTGGCCCGGCCGTTCCGCGCGTGGAAGGCGGCGCTCGTCGCCTCGCTCGTCGGCGTCGCCGTGCTCGCGTTCGTCGTGCCGTTCGCGCGGACGTTCTTCACCTTCGACGCGCCACCGGCCCTCGCCTGGCAGTCGCTGGGAGTCGGGCTGGTCGGCGCCGCCCTGGTCGAGGTCGTCTACCGGACCGCCCCGAGCGTGTCGGCCGCGCACCACGTGCGCGACTGACGCGTCCGGGCCCCCGGCCGGCCGGGCGTACACTGGAGGCAGCTCAGGGACTCCGCGTGACCTGTTGGGCGGGTAGGTTGCGCACCCGCTGCGCGCTACCCGCGCGCCGACCACCGGAGTCCCGTGTCACCCATCGACTCGTACCGCCGCCTCTTCGGCCTCACCGGCGCGACGTACATCGTCGTCGCCTTCTTCGCCCGCCTGCCCCTGGCCATGGCCCAGCTCGGCACGCTCCTGCTCGTCGCCGGCGCCACCGGCAGCTACGGCGCCGGCGGTTTCTGCGCCGGGGCCCTCGCCGTCGCCAACGCCGTCGGCGCCCCCTTCTGGGGTGCGCGGGCCGACCGCCTCGGCCAGCGACGCGTCGTCGCCCTGCAGTCGCTCGCCGGCGCCGCGGCCGTCGCCGGTGTCCTCGTCGTCGTCGGAACCGGGCTGCCCTGGGGCGTCGCGGCGCTCACCAGCGCGGTCGCGGGCCTCCTCCTGCCGCAGGTGGGCCCGCTCGCCCGGGTGCGCTGGCGGCCGATCACGGCCTCGACCGGCCGGCACCAGACCCGGCTCGTCGACGCCGCCTTCTCCTACGAGGGCGCGGCCGACGAGGCGTCGTTCGTGCTCGGCCCGGCCATCGTCGGTCTCGGCGTCTCGGTGGCGAGCCCCACGGCGGCGCTCGCGTTCGCGGCCGTCACGCTCGCCGTGTTCGGCACGTGGTTCGCCCTCCACGAGACCGCCGAGGTCACCCACCGCACCACGGCGCACTCGGACGCGGCGTCGGGCCCGCTGCTGACCCCGGCGCTCGTCGTCCTCGGCGTCGCGCAGCTGCTCATCGGCTCGGTCTTCGGGTCGGTCCAGACCGGCACCTCGGTCCTCGCGACCACCGCCGGATCGCCGGGCCTGACCGGCTACCTGCACGCGCTGCTCGGCGTCGGCAGCGTCGTGGCCGGGCTCGCCGTGGCGATGCTGCCCCCGAGCGTCGGCCTGCCCCGGCGGCTGCGCTCGTTCTCCCTCGGCCTGCTCGCGCTCTCGGCGCCGCTCCTGCTCGTCGGCTCGCTCGGCGGGCTCGTGCCGGTGCTGCTCGTGCTCGGGTTCACCGTCGCGCCGTACATGATCACGACCTTCACGCTGGCCGAGCGCGTCACCCCGCCCTCGCGCACCGGGGCCGCGATGACGGCCCTCGCCGCCGCGACCGGCCTCGGCTACGCCCTCGGCGCGGCGGTCGCCGGACGGCTCGCCGACTGGGGCGGCCACACGCCGGCCTACGCCGTCACGGTCGTCGCCGGGGGCCTGGCGCTCGTCCTCGCCCTCTCGGCCCGCGGCGTCCTGGCCCGAGCCCTGGACTCTGCGCCCACCTCGGCCGCCGACGCGACCCCGGCCCCCTCGCACCCCTAGGCGACGCCCACCACGCCAACTCCGCCCGGGCCGAGTTGGCGAGCAAGCCCGGCCCCGAGGCGCGCCAGAACTGCGCCGTGGCGCACTTTCGGCGGTCGAATCCGCCTGGGGCGCGCCAGAACTGCGCCATGGCGCACTTTCGGCGGTCATCGCGAGGGCGCGGGTTCAGGGGCGCGCCAGGCGGAGGCGCATCGCCGGCCAGGCCGCCGGGGCGAAGCCGAGGTCGGTGTAGAGGCCGGCACCCTCCCCCGTCGCGTTCAGCTCGACGACGGACGCCCGGGTGTCCTCGCGGAACCAGGCGAGCACGCCCTCGACGCACGCCCGCGCCAGGCCCCGGCGTCGGGCCTCGGGGTGCGTCGCGACGTTGTTGAGCAGGCCCCACACGCCGTTCGGGTTGACCGGCGACGGCGCCTCGAACCGCAGGCCACCCATGGCCCCGGCCCCGACGCGTCCGGCGGGATCGACCGCGAGCACGACGCAGCAGCGGGCCCCGTCGATCTCGGCCTCGAACCACGACCGGGCGGCCGCCCGCCACGCGGGGTCCTCGACGCCGGGCACCCCCATCGCCGAGAACATCAGGGCCCGCAGGTCGAGGACGGCCTCGATGTCCGCGCGACCGGCCCGGCGCGTCGTCCACCCGTCGGCGAGGTCGGTCACGACGCCGCTCCCGCGAACGCCGGCGCCAGCGGCACCGCGACCGCGCCGTGCGCGCTGGCCACCGCGTCGGCGAGCCGGCCCGCGGCATCGGCGAGCTCGGGCAGCGCCACGCCGGCAGCGGCGGTGCGCAGGAAGCGCAGGCAGCGGTCGGGCATCCGCGGCATCGGCTTGGCCGGGTTCGGCGTCCGCTCGGCGCCGTCGACGAGCTCGGCCACGCACCACGACCCCGCCAGCCACGCCCACGCCTCGCTCGCGAGGGCGAGGTCGGCGTCGAAGGCCTCGGTGGCGACCCCGGGCCAGGCCTGCGCCGCCACGGCGCGCCACCGCTCGAGCGCCACCTGCGCAGCGGACGCCTCGAGCGACCAGGCGCACCAGCACGTCGGCCACGGCACCCGCAGGTAGGCGACGTCCCAGGCGACCGGACGCCACAGTGCGAACTCGAAGTCGAGCAGGCGCACCCCGGCGTCGGTCAGCAGGTTGTTGTCGGGGCACATGTCGGCCGCCGACAGGCTCGAGGCGTCGACGCGGAAGCGGTCCGGCACCGTGCGCAGCACGTCCCACGCGGCGTCGGGCACGTCGACGCCGAGCGCCCGCGACAGCCGCGCCCAGTCCCCCGCGGCCGCGTCGAGGTGCGCCGGCAGGTAGTCGACGACGAGGTCGGCTCCCGCCCGGGCGCGGACGCCGTCGACGAAGGCGGCCTCGAGCCCGCGCCCGGCGACGTGCAGGAGGGCCAGGCCCTCGGCCCAGTCGGCGAGCGAGCCGGCGGCCGCGTCGGGGTCGGGCCCGAGCAGATGGGAGGCCAGGTGCGGCGCGTCACCGAGGTCGGACAGCACGACGACCCGTGGGTCGGTGCTCTCGGCGAGCAGCCGCGGGGCCGGCGCCCCGGGCACCGTCGAAAGGGCCGCGAGCGCGGCGGCCTCGCGCGCCCACGGAGCCTCGACCTCGTCGGTGAGGTAGCGCTTCACGATCACCGACCCGCCCGACGCGTCACGGGCCCGCACCACGAGGGTGCGGCGGCTGCCCGGGAAGGCGGCGCCGTCCGGCTCGAGCTCGGCGGCCAGGAGCCGGCCGGCCACCTCGAGGGTCTCGCCGACGAGGTCGTCCTTCGAGCCGGTCCCGCTGGCCGCAGCCACGGGGCCGCCCGTCGTGTCGCTGGCGTCGGTCACCGGGCCACTGTGCCAGAGCCTCCCGGCTCGCCCGTGCCGGAGGGCCGCCCGAGCCAGGCGGCCAGGCCCCGCTCCCCCGCCCGCATCATCCACGTGTGGTTGAGCCGGAGCACCGGGGCTGCCACGGGCGTGAGGCGCTCGAGGCCGCCGGTCGTCACCACCGCCTCCTGGGTGTACCGGGCGAGGGTCACCGTCCGGCCGGGCGTGGGGCGGCCCGGCCCGGGCTCGAGGCGGAACTCGCTCCAGCCCTCGAGGTCGCCACCGATCCGCACGCGGAGCACACCCGCCTCGGCGTCCTCGACCTCCCGGGTCAGCACGAGGTCCAGGGTGTAGGGCAGGAGGCTGCGTACGTACGCATGGCCGCTGTCGGCGTCGATGCGTCGGACCCGGCGCACCTGGGGCCACCACCGCGGGTAGGCGTCGACGTCGGCGAGCGCCGCGAACGTCGCGGCGGTGTCGGCCGGCACGACCCATGTGTGCCGGAAGCGGAACGGACGCACGGCTCCACCCTCGCACTGTCCGGGGGCCGAGTGGGTGGCCGGACCGGGCCGCGTCTCGGCGCCGTGGCGTGGGTGTCGTGACCGGCGGGGCAGGGCGTGGCGCCGGGGACGCATCAGGCCCTGACCGGCTGCTGCGTCCCCGACGTCGTCCCGCCCCTGGGAGGTGGTCCGTCGCTCGCCCTGCGGCGGGCGACGGCTCCACCGTCACCCCGGTCCCGTCGACCGGGGGTGGGGCTTCGGACGTTCCCTCCACGGCCGTCCGAAGCCCCGGACGACGGCGGTGCGTTCGGGGGCGCACCGCCGCCGTCACTTGGTGAGACGGTGCAAGGCGCGGATCATGACAGGGTTTTCACGGGATCCCGGAACTTTTTCTCGCCGGTTCCGGTCCGGTCGTCGCCGCCCGCGCGACGGCCCCACGCTCGCCGCGACCGCATCCGCCGGACGCGTCACGGATACGGGCAGGGGTTTGTCGATTTCGCCCCGCGTTCGCCCACTGTTTGGCACGATGAGGTCCACGGAGGGTCGCGCCGGGAACCCCTGCTCGGCGACGGCCCTCCGTGCTGCGCCCCTCCCAGGCGCGCGGGGCTTCCGCCGCTTCCCACGTGCGGAAGCCCCGCACCTCCCCCACCCGACGCGTCGCCCTCGGGAGGTCTGCCACCATGGGGTGGCTCGGTGCCGACCGCCCGGGCGCATCGACGTCGGACGGGGGTCCACGTGTCCTGGGACCAGGACCGGATGATCGACGCCGCGTACCGCCGCCGGGAGAACGCGGCGCAGTACGCGGCCTGGCTCGACGTGCTCGCCCCGCGCTTCGCCCAGCTCGCCCGACGGCGCACGCGGGAGGTCTCCGCGACGACGCCCCGACGGCTCCCCCTGCCCCGTCGGCGCCGACCGTCGTGGCCGGTCACCGTCACCTCGTTCACCCCGCCGGGGCGGACTCCGGAGCTGCGGCTCGAGCTCGTCGTCCACGGCGACGGCACGTGGCGGCACGTGCGCGACGGCCGGCGGCACCGCGACGTGCGACCCGGCGCCGAGTCGCTCGGACTGCTCCTGGCCGAGTTCGAGGCCTCGTTCTCCGCCGAGCTCGACCGCATCGACCCGGGCCGTGCCGCCCGGCGGCGCTAGCCGTTGGGCTGGAACTCGTAGGCTCCGCGGTCGTCGTAGGTGCGGACGCCCGCCCCCCGGTTGGTGGTCGCGGGGTCGTCGACCCGGGTGCGGGAGGCGGCGTCGGTCGCGGCCTGCCCGGGGGCGCTGGAGTCCGCCGAGTCGATGGCGGGCGACCCGGCCCGGAGGGTGAGGACCCCGCCGGGAGCGTTGGTGAACAGCGGGTCCGCCTGGAGGCCGTGCAGGTCCTGCCCGCTGTCCTCCTGCATGGCCGCCAGCGAGGAGTAGGACGTCGAGCCCCAGACGATCATCGTGCCGGCCACACTGAGGTTGAGGACGTCGTAGTCCAGGCTGGTGCCGAGCACCGAGTTCTTGTCGACCCGGATGTTCCCGGCGTTCCGTGGGCACTTGACGTACCCGCCGGCCCCGTCGGGACAGTTGACGGCGTTCTCGACGGAGATGTTGTTGACGATCCGGTACCCGCTGGACACCCCTGCGGCGATGCCTTCGAGGTTGATCCCCGAGGTGGCGTTTCCGTACACGGTGTTGCCGATGATCCAGCCGCCCGTCACGCCCGAGCTGTCGATGCCGTGGTCGCCGGTGATGCAGCCGGCGGTGTTGCCGGTGGCCGGGTGGCTGCAGTTGGTCAGGGCTGCGGTGCTGAAGCCCTTGTTGGCGTAGACGACGTTGTCGATGATCTTGTTGCGGTCACCGCCCGGGAACATCTGGATCCCGGAGTCCTCGTTGTGGTGCACCCGGTTGCCGCTGACGAGGTTCCCCGGCGCCCGCAGGTCGATCCCCACCGCGTTGCGGACGTAGCCGTAGGCGTTGCCGGCGACCTCGTTGCCGACGATCTGGTTGGCGGTCGACCCGTTGGTCACGAAGATCCCCGACGCCGAGTTGTTGAGGACCTTGTTGCCCTTGAGCACCGAGCTCGTCATCGCGTTGAGGTACATCCCGTACGCCGCCGACCCCGACACGCGCCTGCCGGAGGTCTGCACCGTGTTGCCGGTGAGGGTCAGCCCCGTGGCGTTGTAGACGTAGACGCCGTTGCTCGTCGTGTTCTGGATCGTGAAGCCGGACACGGTGATCCAGCTCTGGTTGGAGATCGTGAACCCGTGCCGCGCCCCGGAGACGACGACGGCGTTGCCGGTGACCGGGCGGAAGGTGATCGGTGCGGTCTTCGTGCCGGAGTGCCAGGGGAACACCTCGCCGGTGTAGGTGCCGGCGTACACGACGACGATCTGGCCGGCCGTCGCGGCCTTGGCCGCCTTGACGATGGTGCAGTACGGCAGGGACGAGGTGCCCGAACCCGTGTCCGAGCACCCGGTCTTGCGGACGAAGACGTAGATCTGCGCCCCGTCGGCGGCCCCGAGCGGGGCGAGCCCCAGCCCGAGGGCGAGCACGCCGGCGGCGAGCACCGCCCGGCGCCTCAGGGCGCGTGCGTGTACGTGAGTTCGTGCTCCTGCCATGGCGGATCCCCTGCCGTCTCCGCGCCGTGGCTCGGCCGGTCTGCTTCCGACGGCCGCGGCTAGCGGCCAGTCTGCGCACCGTCCCGCCGCCGGCACGTCCCCCAGACGTCCGAGGTCGGTCTACGTCGTCTGCTGTACTCCCGATCGGTGCCGGGACGCAGAAAGGCCCCGGTCGCGAGGACCGGGGCCTTGTCTGAGCCGCTTGTCGGAATCGAACCGACGACCTATTCATTACGAGTGAATCGCTCTGGCCGACTGAGCTAAAGCGGCAGGTCGCGACGGCCCACACGGGGTGGCCCGGCACGGTGGTTGAGTATACGCATCGCCCCGGTCCGAGAGAAATCGGCCGGACCCGAGCGCCGGGGCCGCGCCGGACGCCCCCGTCGGCCACCCCGCCACGGGCCACGGAACCCTCGTGACCACCCTCACCCGGGTCGCGGGAATGACACGCCGGAGCGCCGTCCTTGTCCCCCTCGTGAGTGACACCAACGAGACGAACGAGACGGACGAGAGCACGATGCGCGCCATGACCTACGACGCGTACGGCGACCCGGACGTCCTGCGCCTGACCCGGCAGCCGCGCCCGCGGCTCGGCCCCGGCGAGGTCCTCGTGCGGGTCCGGTCGGCGTCGGTCAACCCCGTCGACTGGAAGCTGATGTCCGGGGGCCTCGACGCCGTCATGGACGTCCGCTTCCCGGTCGTGCCCGGCTGGGACGTCGCCGGCGTCGTCGAGGCGGTCGGCTTCGACACCCCGGAGTTCGCGCCGGGTGACGAGGTCGTCGCCTACGCCCGCAAGGACTACGTGCACGGCGGCACCTTCGCCGAGCTCGTCACGGTGCCGGCCCGGGCCCTGGCCCCCCGGCCGCGCAGCCTCTCGTGGGACGAGGCGGCCGGATTGCCGCTCGCGGGCCTCACCGCGCTGCGGGTCCTCAAGCGCCTCGGCGTCGGCGAGGGCGACACCGTGCTCGTGCACGGCGCGGCCGGCGGCGTCGGCTCGCTGGGCGTGCAGCTGGCCCGCTCGCTCGGGGCCCGCGTCATCGGCACCGCGTCCGAGCACAGCCACGACCGCCTCCGCGCCCTGGGCGCCGAGCCGGTCACCTACGGCGAGGGGCTCGCCGACCGCGTCCGGGCGCTGGCGCCCGAGGGCGTCGACGCCGTCGCCGACTTCGTCGGTGGCGTGCTCGACACGACGCTCGCCGTGCTCGCCGAGGGCGGCCGGCACGCGTCGATCGCCGACGCGTCGGTGGCGCAGGCCGGCGGCTCCTACGTCTGGGTCCGCCCCGACGGCGTCGAGCTGGCCGAGCTCGGCGACCTCGCCGACGCCGGCGCGCTGACCGTGCCCGTCGCGCGGACCTTCCCGCTCGAGGAGCTAGCCGAGGCGTTCCGCTTCAGCGCCGAGGGCCACGCCGCCGGCAAGGTCGTCGTCCGCGTCTCCGAGGACTGACCGGCACGCGCACGCGCGGTGGCGTCAGGGCGCTCCGAGCGCCCTGACGCCACCGGCATGCCCGACGCGTCGGTGCACCACGCACACCCCCCGCATCGTGCGCGTCAGGCGCAGTGAGCGCCGTCCTTGGGCACGAGCGAGCGCACGAGGTAGTTCTCGACGATCGCGTCGGCGCAGTCGTTGCCGTTGTCGTACACGCCGTGGCCGTCGGCGACGACGCTGACGAAGCGCGACCCGAAGATCGCGTGCGCCATGCGCTGCGTCTGGTCCAGCGGTGTCGTCAGGTCGCCCTCGTTGCCGAGGACGAGCACCGGCGTCGTCGGGTCGGCCGTGATGACGAGGTGGGTGCGCTGCGTGCCCGACCACGCCGCGCAGGAGTCCTGCACCTCGGCGAACAGGTGGGCGTAGAGGGGGTGCGCGGCCAGCACCTTGGCGGTCGGGCGCATCGACGTCGAGGCGTCGGAGGGCCAGTCGGCGCAGTGGATCGGCAGGTGCACCGACTCGTAGCCGCCGTAGTAGGTGCCGTCGGAGTCGCGTGACACCGCGTCCTCGGCGAGCCACAGGAGGCCGGAGCCGTCGTCGTCCTCCAGCGCCGAGCGCAGCGCCTCGACGGCGTCGCCCCACATCGACTGGTCGCGCATGGCGCCGGCCAGGCCGGTGGCCGCCCACCCCTCGGTCAGCACCGGGATGCCGGGCTCGTCGGTCGGCATCGGCGTGCGGTCCAGCCGGTCGAGGAAGGCGACGAGGCGCCGCGCGGCGACGGCGTGGTCATCGCCCAGCGGGCAGTCGCCGTCCTCGACGCAGGAGTCGACGAAGTCGGCGAACACCGAGTCCGCCTCTCCTGCCGACTGTTCGGCCCAGTAGTCGATGTCGTCCTGGGTCACCGCCGACGACGACACGTAGTCAGGGTCGACGGCCGAGTCGATGACGGTGTAGCCGACCCGGTCGGGGAACTGCGCCGCGTAGAGCGCGCCGATGAGGGTGCCGTAGCTGATGCCGTAGTAGTTGAGGTGCGTGTCGCCGACGGCGGCCCGCAGGATGTCGAGGTCCTTGGCCACCTGCTCGCTACCCATCGCCCGGGCCAGCGGCCCGCCGCGCTCGAGGCACCCGGCGAGCCGCGCCACGCGCGCCCGGTCCAGCGCCCGACGCTCGGCGGCGGTCTCCGGGGTCGGGTCCGAGGCGTACATCGCGTCGAGGTCGCGGGGTCGCATGCACGTGAAGCCGCCCGAGCCGCCGATGCCGCGCGGGTCGAAACCGACGACGTCCCAGACCCCGCGGATCGACTCCGAGAAGTAGTCGGGGGCCTGGTCCACCATCTCGACGCCCGAGGCACCGGGGCCGCCGGGGTTGACGAAGAGCGTGCCGCGGCGCTGGTCCGGGTGCGTGGCCGGGAGGCGGCGCAGGGCGATCCGCACCGTCTCGCCGCGCGGGTCGAGGTAGTCGACCGGCACGGAGACCGTCGCGCACTGGTCGGTGTCGCCGGCCGACGCGCCGGCGCAGGTGCCCCAGGCGGCCTTCTGGGCGTAGAACGTCTCGAGACCCTGCGGCAGCGGCGTGGTCGGGTCGGACAGCTCGACCGGCTCGGTGTCCGAGCCGGACTCGGCGGCGGCGACCGGTGCGGGGGCCGCCGGCACGGCGGTCGAGGCGGTCGTCGACGTCGGGTGTGCCGGTCGGCGGGCGGGCTGCGGCCCGGTGGCCAGCCAGAACATCGCTCCCAGCACCGCGAGGGCGGTGAGGGGCACGACGAGTCGGGTCAGCAGGTCGTGCCGTCCGTGGGCACCTTCCCCTGCACGAGATAGCCGTCCACGGCCTGGTCCACGCACGAGTTGCCAGCGTAGTAGGTGCCGTGCCCGTCATGGTCGGAAGTGAGAAGAACGCCCGATGCGAGGTCCTTGGCCAGCTGCTTCGTGCCACCGATGGGCGTGGCCGGGTCGCGCTCGTTGCCGATGACGAGGATCGGGGCGGCCCCGACCGCGAGGGTCGTGCCCTTCGGGGTGCGGCCCTGCGTCGGCCACGCCGCACAGCTGTCGTAGATCTCGCCGGTCATCTTCGCCCAGAGCGGGTGGGCCTTCTTCAGGCGAGCCTGCTCGGCGAGCGAGGCCGGGGTGTCCTTCGAGCGGGGCCAGTCGGCGCACCGCACCGGCAGCATGGCCTGCAGGTAGCTGCTCGTCGCATACCGTCCCGTGGCGCTGCGCTCGACGACCGACATGCCCTTGGCCAGCAGGATGTCGCCCCGGCCCGAGAACGCTTGCGCCAGACCGCGGTTGAGGGTCGGCCACGAGGTGTCGCTGTAGAGGCACATGAAGATCGAGAAGCCGACCCAACCCTCCCCGATGCGCGTCAGGCCCGGCTTGCTCGTGGCCAGGCCGTGCTGCTCCACGGCGTCGAGCAGACCCGCGATCTTGCCGCGGGCCGCCGCCTTGTCCGAACCGAGCGCGCAGTCGGGCCGGGCCACGCACCAATCGATGAACGCGTCGATCGAGGCCTCGAAGCCCTGGATGTCGTAGGTCATCTCCTCGGCGTCGGTCTGGTTCGGCGACATCGCGGAGTCGAGGACCATCCGGCCGACCTTGTCGGGGAAGGTGTCGGCGTAGATCGCGCCGAGGAAGGTGCCGTAGGAGCCGCCGAAGAAGTTGAGCCTGCTGTCGCCGAAGACGACGCGCATGACGTCCATGTCGCGGGCGACCTCGGTGCTGCTCATGTGGAGGGCTCGCTGCCCGCCCCGAGCCGCGCAGCTGCGGGCCACCGAGTCGGCGGTGGTGCGCACCGCCTGCTTCTCCTCGGGGGTGTCGGGCGTCGGGTCGGTGCTGAAGAGCCGGTCCATGTCGGAGTCGGTGAGGCAGGAGACGGCGTCGGAGCCGCCGATGCCTCGCGGGTCGAAGCCGACGATGTCGTAGGCGGCGCGGACCGCCGGGGAGAAGACGAACGAGGAGTACTGCGCGTACTCGACACCCGACCCACCGGGTCCGCCCGGGTTGATGAGCAGGGATCCGACGCGTCGGGACGGGTCGGTGGCCGGCGCCTTGCGCAGCGCGAGCGTGAAGCGGTCCCCCTGCGGCTTGGTGTAGTCGACCGGCACGTCGAGGGTGCCGCACAGCTGGCGCGGGTTGTCGCTGCAGCCCTTCCACGCGACCTGCTGCGTGTAGTACGCCGCGAGCGCGGCCGGGTAGCCACCCGGGGCCGGACGCGTCGGGGAGGCGCCCGGCGTCGGGGAGGCCGACGCGCTCGGCGGCGTCACCGGCGCGCCGGAGGGCGTGACGCGCTCGGCCGTCGGCGTCACCGGGTTGGCGGCCCGCCACGTGATGAGCCCGACGACCGCCACGAGCGCCGCGACGGCCACGGCGGCGACGACCACCCGGGCCCGCGAGCGGGGCGCGCCGGGCGGCGTCGGTGCGGCTCCCGCCGACCCGGCCGACCCGACCGACCCGCCGCCGGCACCCGGGCCGCCCCAGCCGCCGGCGGGGTCCGGGACGCCCGGTGCACCCGGGCCATCGGTCGTGTCCGACGCACCCGACGCGCCGGGCACGGCGTAGGCGCGGGGCAGGGACGCGTAGGGCTGGGCGGGCGCCTCCGGCAGGTCCTCGCGGGTGGGCTCACCTGCGCCCGCCGGACGCCCGGGCTGGTCCGATTGCTCGGGCTGCTCGGCGTCGCTCGGGGTGTCGCTCAGCATGTGAGTCCGTCCTTGGGCACGCGGCCCTGCACGAAGTAGGCGTCGACGGCGGAGTCGACGCACGTGTTGCTCCGACGGTAGGCGGTGTGGCCGTCACCGTCGAAGGTGATGAGTGAGGCGTTCTCGAGCTGGTCGGCGAGGCGCTTGCTCCACTCGTAGATCGTGGCCGGGTCGCGGGTCGTGCCGATGACGACGATCGGGTCGGCCCCGGGTGCGCGCACCTCGTGCGGCTGGTCGGTGGACTTCGCCGGCCAGAAGCCGCACGGCAGCGCGCCCCACGCGAGGGTCGCGCCCCACGTCGGCGCGGTCTTCGCGAACTCCTTGGCGTAGCCCTCGTAGGCGGACAGGTCCGGGCTGTCGGGCCGGTCGAGGCAGTTGACGGCGTTGATGGCCTCGAGGAGGTTGCCGTCGTAGCCACCACCCGGGTGCCGGCTGGCGTAGCCGTCGGCCAGCTGCATCAGCGTCTGGCCCGACCCCGACTTCGCCTCCTGGAGGGCCTGGGTGAGGATGCCCCACGCGCCCTGGTCGTAGAGGGCGTAGGCGACGCCGAGCCGGGCCCAAGCCTCGTCCATCCGCGGGATCGTGGCGTCACCGGTGGGCAGCGGGTCCTGGTCCAGCCGGGCGAAGAAGTCGTCGAGCCCCTTGGCGGCCTCGGGCACCGTGTTCCCGAGCGGGCAGTCACCCTCCTGGACGCAGCTGGCGAGGTAGGCGTTGGTCGCGATCTGGAAGCCCTTGGCCTGACCGGCGGCGAGCTCCTTGCTCGTGAGGTCCGGCGGCACGACGCCGTCGAGGACGACGCGGCCGACGCGCTGCGGGAACAGGTCGGCGTAGGTCGAGCCGATGAACGTGCCGTAGGACTTGCCGAGGTAGTTCAGCTGCCGGTCGCCCACGGCCGCGCGCAGCACGTCCATGTCGCGGGCCACCTCGGCCGTCGACATGTGCTTGACGAGCTCGGGCTTGTCCTTGGCGCACCCGGCGGCGAGCTTCTTGTTCTGCTCGAGGAGGGCCTGCTCCTCGGCCGGGGTGTCGGGAGTCGTGTCGGTGCCGAGGTAGGTGTCCATGTCGGAGTCGCTGAGGCAGTCGATCGGCTCCGAGCGGGCCACGCCGCGAGGGTCGAACCCGACGAGGTCGAAGTACTTGCGCACCTGCGGGCCGACGATGGTGTCGGCGCCCTGCTGCACGTAGTCGACGCCCGACGCGCCCGGCCCGCCGGGGTTGGCGAGCAGCGAGCCGATCCGGTGGCCCTGGTCGCGGGCCTTGACCCGGACGACCTTCATCGTGATGTCGCTCGCGGGGTCCGGCGCCGCGTAGTCGAGCGGGACGGTGAGGTCGGCGCACTCGGCGGTGCCGCACGCCTTCCAGTCGAGCTTCTGCGAGTAGTAGCGCGCGAGCTGCGGGGAGGGGGCCGCGGTGGCCTCGGGCAGCCCCGACCTGCTCGCGCTCGGGACCGGCGGGTCGGACCGGTCGCACGCGGCCGCGGTGAGGACGAGCGCCGCGGTCACCGTCGTCGCGAGGAGGGCTCGGGCGATGGCGGCAGGGCGTGTCGTCATGCCCGAAACGGTAACCGGTCCGGCTGGGCGCGCGAGCCGGCGCCGCACGGGGCGGGTGGGGCTCCTCACATGCCGAGATCGCGCGGGAGCCGCAGCCGCAGCGCCATCGCCTCGAGCGCGAGCAGCGGCTGGACGTTGGCGTTGATGCGGTCGCGGGCCTCGCTGATGGCGTCCATCGCCCCGAGCAGCTGCTCGGCGGTGAAGACCCCAGCGAGACCGCGGACCCGGTCGACGGCGTCGGGGTTGACGAGGCCGACGTCGGAGCCGAGCCGGGTCACGAGGGCGTCGCGGTAGATCGAGGTGAGGTCGACGAGCGCCCGGTCGATGACGTCGCGGCCGTGCCGGGTGGCGCGGGTCTTCTGCTCGCGCTCGAGGGCGGCGAGCTGCGAGCGGATGTGCGGCGGCTGGACGCGGGCACCGGGGTCGGCGCCGAGGGTCTCCATGAGCCGGGTGCGCTCGGCGGCGTCGCGCTCGGTGCTCGACGCCGACGACTCCTCCTCGGCGATCTGGGCGAGGTCGGCCGCGGCGCCGATGGCATCGCCCACGCCGACGATCTTCGTCGACATGGCGATGACGTCGCGCCGCCGGATGCGGGCCTGCTCGTCGCGGGCCAGGCGGCGGGCCAGGCCGATGTGGCTCTGGGCGGCGCGCGCGGCGTAGAGGGCCATCGCGGGCTCGACGCCGTCGCGGCGCTCGAGCAGCTCGGCGACCGACTCGACCGGCGGGGTGCGCAGGCGCACGTGCCGCGAGCGCGAGCGGATCGTGACGATGACGTCCTCGAGGCTCGGGGCGCACAGCATCCACACCGTGCGAGGCGTCGGCTCCTCGAGCGCCTTGAGCAGCGCGTCGGCCGGGGCGTCGGTGTAGGCGGTGAGGCGGTCGGCGTCCTCGATGATGATGATGCGCCACCTCCCGACCGAGGGACGCATCGCCGCCTCTTGGACGAGGGCGCGCGCCTCGGCGACCTTGATCGACAGGCCCTCCGTGGCCACGACCTTGACGTCGGCATGGGTGCCGTCGAGGGCGGTGCGGCACTCGACGCACTCGCCGCAGCCACCCTGCGGGCACTGCAGTGCGGCGGCGAAGGCCCTTGCGGCCGTGGACCGCCCGGAGCCCGGCGGCCCCGTGAAGAGCCAGGCGTGCGTCATCGCGGCCTCGTCGCGGACGGCCCGCGAGAGGGTCTCGATGGTCGGCTCCTGGCCGACGAGGTCGCGCCAGACGGTCATGAGCGGCTCTCGAGGAGGTGGTCGACGCGGGCCAGGACGGCCGCGTGCAGCGACTCCACGGGCTCGGCGGCGTCGAGGACGAGGTAGCGGCCGGGGTCGGCGGCCGCGAGGTCGAGGTAGCCCTGGCGGACCGCCGCGTGGAAGGCGTCGGCCTCGGACTCGAGCCGGTCGTGGACGTCGCCGCGCCGGGCCCGCCCGACCTCGGGAGCGACGTCGAGGACGATCGTGAGGTCGGGCAGCACGCCGCCGACGGCCCAGTGCTGCAGGTCGCGGATCTCGCCGGCCCCGAGGTCGCGGCCGGCCCCCTGGTAGGTGATCGAGCTGTCGACGTAGCGGTCGGTGATGACGACCGCGCCCTCGGCCAGCGCCGGTCGGATGAGGGTCTCGACGTGGTGGGCCTTGTCGGCGGCGAAGAGCAGCGCCTCGGCGCGGGAGTCCATGTGGTCGCCGTGCAGCACGAGGTCGCGGATCTGCTGGCCGAGCGGGGTGCCGCCCGGCTGCCGGGTGACGACGACCCGACGCCCGCGGCCCTCGAGGACCTCGGTGAGCAGTCGCACCTGCGTCGACTTGCCGGCGCCGTCGCCGCCCTCGAAGCAGACGAAGAGGCCGGGCGCCGTACTGGCTCGCGCGGTGCTGGCGGTGGGCGTCTCCGTCACGGCCCCGAGCCTAGGCGATGGCACCGTCACCGCCCGCCGGTCCCACGGGCCCCTCCGCGACGCGACCGTCCCGGGTGGCGCACGAGGCGCGAGTCAGCGTCGGGCGAGGAGCGCCTCGGCGATCTGGACCGCGTTGAGGGCCGCGCCCTTGCGCAGGTTGTCGCCGACGACGAAGAGCACGAGGCCCTTGCCCTCGGGTGCGGCCTGGTCGACGCGGACGCGACCGACGAAGACCTCGTCGCGACCGGCGGCCTCGAGCGGGTTGGGCACGTCGGTGACGACGACGCCGGGGGCGTTCTTGAGCAGGTCGAGCGCCTCCTCGGGCGTGATGTCGCGCTCGAACTCGGCGTGGATCGCGAGGCTGTGCCCGGTGAAGACCGGCACGCGCACGCAGGTGCCCGACACCCGCAGGTCGGGGGCATGGAGGATCTTGCGCGACTCGTTGCGCAGCTTCTGCTCCTCGTCGGTCTCGAGCGAGCCGTCGTCGACGATCGAGCCGGCGAGCGGCACGACGTTGAAGCCGACGGGCACGGCGTAGACCTGCGCCTCCGGCACCTCGACGGCGCGGCCGTCGAGCGCCAGGCCGGCCGGGTCGCCGGCGGCGTAGGCGCCGCGCAGCTGGCGGTCGAGCTCCTGCACGCCCTTGCCGCCCGAGCCGCTCACGGCCTGGTAGCTGCTGACGTGCAGGCGCACGAGGCCCGCGGCGTCGTGCAGCGGCTTGAGGGCCGGCATCGCGGCCATCGTCGTGCAGTTCGGGTTGGCCACGATGCCCTTGGGGATCGTGTCGAGGTCGGCGGCGTTGACCTCGGAGACGACGAGCGGCACCTCGGGGTCCTTGCGCCAGGCGCTCGAGTTGTCGACGACGACGGCACCGGCCGCGGCGACCTTGGGCGCGAGCTCCTTGCTCGCGGCGCCGCCGTTGGAGAAGAGGGCGACGTCGATGCCGGAGAAGTCGGCGGTGGCCGAGTCCTCGACGGTGACGTCGCGGCCCTTGAACGGCAGCGTCGTGCCGGCCGAGCGCGCGGACGCGAAGAACCGCACGTCGTCGAGCGGGAAGTCCCGCTCCTCGAGGAGGGCCCGCATGACCCCGCCGACCTGACCCGTAGCACCGAAGACACCGACTCGCATGTCACAAGGCTACGGCCCGGGCCGTGGCGGGCCCGGGCCGCGTTCACCCCTCGGTCACGCCCGCTCGATCTCCCCGCCCCTCGCTCCCCCTGACCGGCCCTTCGCCGATTCGAGGTGTTCGGCGACCACCGGCGGTCGCCGAATACCTCGAATCGCGGGAGGAAGAGGGGCCGTGCGACGCGTCAGCTGCCTGACGCGTGGCGGTCGGCGTTCGCGTGGATCGCGTCGTGGACGTACTGCGCGAGTCCGGGCGCGACGTCCTCGTACGTCTTCGTGAACCGCGGGTCGGCGACGTACATGTCGGCCAGGCCGCGGTGGAAGTCGTGGTCGAGGTCGTAGAAGCGGTCGGCGATGTGCCGGCGGTGGCGCTCGGCGGCGTCCATCGCCGCCTCGCTGGTCGCCGGCTCCCCGGCGCTCATCGCCGCGACGAAGGCCGCGTTGACGGCGTCCATCTCGGCCTTGACCTGCTCCCAGTCGGCCTTCGTGTAACGCTGGGTCCGGGCCGCCGACTGCTTCCACGCGTCGGTCTCCCCCCAGCGCTCCTGCGCCTCCTGCTGGTACTCGTCCTCGAAGCCGTCGCCGAAGAGCTCCTTCATCTCCTCGGGCGTGGCGGGCTGGTTGCTCATCTCTCTCTCCAGTGCTCGGTCGATGGCCGCGACGATCCCACTGAGCTCGTCGAGCCGGGTCATGACCGCGTCGCGCTGCCGACGCAGGTGCGTCACCGCGTCCTCGTCGCCGTCGAGGAGGCCGGCGATCTCCTCCAGCGGCAGCTCGAGCCGCCGGTAGACGACGACCTGCTGCAGACGCGTCAGGTCGGCGTCGGTGTAGAGGCGGTAGCCGGCCGCCGAACGCGCGCTCGGGGTGAGCAGGCCGATCTCGTCGTAGTGGTGCAGGGTGCGCACCGTCACGCCGAAGACGTCGGCGACCTGCCCCACCGTCCAGGTGGTCATGTGCGGCTCCAGCCTCGCGTTCGTCGTCGCTCTCGTGGTCATGGGTCGAGCGTGGTGCCTCACGTGGCGTGAGGGTCAAGCCCATTCAAGGGCACCCGGTCCGGGGGCACGAGAGGGGCACTCGCCCTAGTCTCGGGGACGTGGAGCTCGAGGTCCGTCACCTGCGCGTCGTCGCGGCGGTCGCCCAGCACGGCAGCGTGCCGGCGGCGGCGGCCGCGCTCGGCGTCACCGAGTCGACGCTCGGCTCGGAGGTGCTGCGCATCGAGCGGTTCCTCGGGTGCACCGTGTTCCGCCCTGCGGGTGCCGGCGTCGAGTGCACGGCGGTCGGCGAGCGCGTCGTCGCGCGGGCCCGGGCCGTCCTCGACGAGCTCGCCGGGCTCCGCGAGGACATCCGCTCCGACGCCTCGGCCCGGGGACCGCTGCGCATCTCCTCGGACTCGATGCGCTTCTTCAGCTCGTTCGTCGGTCAGGCCTACGCCACCGACATGCGCCGCCCCCTCATGCCCGTGCCGCCGCTGCCGGGCACGACGACCACGGCGGCCCTCGTCGACGGGCGCATCGACGTCGCGGTCGTCATCGTCCTGACCGCCGCGACGCCGGTCGAGTCGCCGATGATCGGCGAGCGGGGCGTCGTCGAGCGGGAGCCGCTGCTCGTCGCGCTGTCGGCCACGCACCCCCTCGCGTCCCGCCGATGCGTCGACATCACCGACCTCGCCGGCGAGGACTGGATCCTGCCGCCGTCGGAGATCGACCCCGGCAGCGAGGCCACGGCGGCGGTGCTGGCCCGGCTCGGCATGACGCTCCGGTCGAGCTACGGCCCGCACGACCTCGGCCCGCTGTGGCCCTCGGTCGTGGCCGGGCGCGCCGTGTCGTTCGCGGTACCGACGGCGTCGGCCCCGCCGGGTGGCGTGCTGCGCCCGCTCACCGGCCAGCCGATCACCGCCAGGCGCGTACTCCGTTGGCGCCGTGGGGCGCTCGACGAGCCGGACGTCGAGCGGTGTGCGCGGGCCGCCGGCTCGGCCTACCGCGAGCAGCTGACCCACACGGCCCAGACCCAGGACTGGTGGCGCACCGCGCTGTCGGAGGAGAAGCCGACCCTCGCCAACTGAGCCCGGGCTCGCGCGCCGGGGCCGGACGCGTCGGCCCCCTAGGGTGAGCGCGTGCACCGTCGCCTCGCGCTCGTCCGCCGACCCTCCCCCCTGCTCGCGGACGGGATCGTGACGCACCTCGAGCGCGCCACCCGTGTCGACGCCGGGCTGGCGCTGCGCCAGTAGCACGAGTACTGCGACGTGCTGCGCCGGCGGGGCTGGCACCTCGAGGAGGTGGCCCCCGTCGACGCCTGTCCCGACGGCGTGTTCGTCGAGGACCAGGTCGTCGTGCACGGCGATGTCGCGGTGCTGTGCCGCAGCGGCGCGCCCGCCCGGCGCGACGAGCGGGTCGGCGTCCGCGAGGCGGTCGAGGCGCACGGCTACCGCGTCGTCGAGGTGACCGCTCCGGGCACGCTCGACGGCGGCGACGTGCTCAAGCACGGCCGCCACGTGTGGGTCGGCGTCGGCGGCCGCACCGACGCCGAGGGTGTCCGCCAGCTGGCGGCGGCCTTCTCCCGCAACCGGGTCGAGGTCGTGCCGGTGCCGGTCTCGCGGGTCCTGCACCTCAAGTCGGCCGTCACCGCGCTCCCCGACGGCAGCGTCATCGGCTACCCGCCGCTCGTCGACGACCCGTCGGTGTGGGACACCTTCGTGCCCGTCCCCGAGGAGGCCGGCGCGCACGTCGTGCTGCTCGGCGGCCAGTCGGTGCTCATGTCGGCGGCGGCCCCGCGCACCGCCCACCTGCTCGAGGGGCGCGGCCTCGACGTGACGGTCGTCGACATCTCCGAGTTCGAGAAGCTCGAGGGCTGCGTCACCTGCCTGTCGGTGCGCCTGCGCGGCTAGGGGCGTTATCGATCCGGGCAAAGTGGCTGACGTCGCACCGGCGACCCCGCCTTCTCGGTGTGGACGCCGATCTACGTCGGCCTGGGTGCTCGGCACCCTGGTGCGGCGCCTGACGGCTATCCCGGCCGTGGGCGGGCTCCCCGAGCGGGCCGTGCTCGACTGGACGTTCGGCGCCTACCTCGGCTGGGTCGCCGTCGCGACGTGCGCCAACGTCACCGCGGCCCTCGTCGTCCTCGCCGTCGCGCTGCGGCGCCGGTCGGCCCGGCCCACCGGGTCCGCCGTCACCGGCCCGAACCCGCTGCGTCCGGCGCCCCGTTGAGCCACGCCGCGGGTCTAGGCTGCCCAAGCGGGGGCCGGACTCGAGCAGTGGGGTGATCCTTCAGTGGACGCAGACGTCGTCGTCGTGGGTGCTGGGCTCGCAGGTCTGAGGTGCGCACGACGGCTGACCGAGCTGGGTCGCGACGTCGTCGTCCTCGAGTCGAGCGACGCGGTCGGTGGGCGCGTCCGCACCGACGTCGTCGACGGGTTCCGCTGCGACCGCGGCTTCCAGGTGCTCAACCCCGCCTACCCGGCGGTGCGCCGGTGGGTCGACGTCGGCGCCCTCGACCTCAAGCCGTTCGGCTCCGGCGTCCTCGTGCGACGCACCGACGGCCTCCAGGTCGTCGCCGACCCGGTCCGCGAACCCAAGCTGCTGGCCCGCACCATCCGCTCGGGCTACCTGCACCCGCGCGAGCTCGCCGGCGTGACCCGGTGGACCGCGCGCGTCATGGCCGACCCGCAGACCGTCATCCGCCAGCCCGACACGACCCTCGCGGAGTCGTTCGACGAAGCCGGGGTCACCGGGCGCCTGCGCCGGGAGGTCCTCGACCCGTTCCTCGCCGGCGTCCTCGTCGACAGCCACGGCACCAGCTCGGCCAACTTCACCAAGCTGCTCGTGCGGATGTTCGCCCTCGGGCGCCCGGCGGTGCCGGCCCAGGGCATGCAGGCGCTGCCCGAGCAGCTGGCCGGCCCGCTCGGTGACCGCGTCCGCCTCCACAGCCACGTCGAGTCGATCGACGCGTCGAGCGAGGCCGTCGACGTACGCGTCGACGGCACGCGGCTGCGCGCCCGCGCGGCCGTCGTCGCGACCGACCCGGGTGGCGTCGCCGACCTGACGCCGCTGCCGGAACCGGCCACCCGGGGGCTCGTCACCTGGTGGTTCGAGGCGCCCGAGCCGCCGACCGAGCTGCCGCTCGTGGCCCTCGACGGCCGCCGCCACGACCACACCTCGCCCGGACCCGTGTGGAACACCGCCGTCCTGTCGGCGGCGGCACCGAGCTACGCCCCGCCGACGCGCCACCTCGTCGAGGCCACTTGCCTGCTCGACCGGCCCGACGGCGACGCCGCGGAGGCCGAGGTGCTGCGCCACGTCGGCGAGATCTACGGGTGCGACACGAGCGGCTGGCGCACCGTGACGCGCCACCGGGTCGCCGCGGCCCTGCCGCTCATGGCTCCCCCGCTCGAGGTGCGCTCGCCGGTGCACGTGGGCGACGGGCTCTTCGTCTGCGGCGACCACCGCGACACCGCCTCGATCCAGGGCGCGCTCGTGTCGGGCCAGCGCGCGGCCGAGGCGGTCAACGCCCACCTGCCCTGACCGGCCGGGCGCCGGCGGGTCAGCGGGTCAGCGGGTCAGCGACGTCATGGCGTCGATGGCGCCACGGAGGTAGCGCTCGACGACCGCACGCTCGTCGTCGGCGAGCGAGGCATCGAGCGCGGCGAGCGCCTCGAACATGGGGCGCATCCGCGCGAGCACCTCGGCCCGGCCGCTGTCGGTGATGACCACCTCGGTGCGGCGGCCGTCGCCGGGGTGCGAGCGCCGCTCGGCGTGCCCGTGGGAGACGAGCCGGTCCACGACGCCGGACGAGGCGGCCGAGGTGACGCCGAGCAGCCGCGACAGCTCGACCGGGCCGATCGGGCCGCGCATGAGGTGGCGCAGCGAGTGCAGCTCGGAGGTGGAGAGCCCGGCCTGGCGGGCCACCGTCGCGGGCACGGTCTCGGAGAGCTCGACGAGCTCCTGGAGGGCGGCGAGGGTCGGCGTCGTGCGCCACTGCGGCACCCCGGGGACCAGCCCGCCCTCGGGCAGGTCGGGGGCACCGGCGCCTCCGGGCCGGGTGGCGGCGCCGGGGGTCGCTGACGCGTCGCGTCGCTTCGTGCTAATCTCACTCACCAACTTAGTAATCTTCTGAGTAACCCAGTTACTCATCCTAGTCCGGAGGTGGGTCGTGCGGGGTATGACCGACAGGATCACGCGGCGATGGTGGGCCATCGCCATCGTCATTCTCGCGCTTGCAGGGGCCATGGGCGTCGTCGGCGCCGTCGGGGAGGCGACGCGCACCGCCTCGACCACCGACGCGTTGCCGGTCGGCTCCGACAGCGCTGCCGCCGCGCAGCTGCGCGAGCGCCTGCCCGAGGTCAAGGGCTCGAGCGCCGTCGTCCTCTTCTCGCGGGAGGGCGGGCGCCTCGACGCCGCCGACCTCGCGGCCGTGCAGGAGCGCGCGGCGGCGCTGCCCGGCGGGGGCCGCATCCCGCCGCAGCGCAGCGACGACGGCACGGCCGCGCTGGTCGTCGTGCCCGTCACCGCGACCGACGCGACCGGTACGGGCAAGGCCGTCGCCGACATCCGCACCACCGCCCGCGAGGGCCTGCCCGAGGGACTCACTGCGCAGGTCACCGGCCCGGCCGCCGTCGAGGCCGACCTCGCCAAGGTCTTCGACGGCGCCAACACGCGGCTGCTGCTCGCGACGGCGTCGGTCGTCGCACTGCTGCTGGTGCTGACCTACCGCAGCCCGATCCTCTGGGTCGTACCGCTCGTCGTCGTCGGCGTGGCCGACCGCGTCGCCGCGGTCGTCGCCACGCACGTACTGTCGGCCTTCGGGCAGGCCTGGGACGAGTCGACGATCGGCATCCTGTCGGTCCTCGTCTTCGGCGCCGGCACCGACTACGCCCTGCTGCTCATCTCCCGCTACCGCGACGAGCTGCGCCACCACGAGGACCGCCGCGAGGCGATGTCCCTCGCCCTGCACCGCACCGCCGAGGCCGTCCTGTCGAGCGCGGTCACGGTCGTCGTCGGCCTCCTGACGCTGCTGCTCTCGCTCTTCCCGGCGACGCGCGGGCTCGGGCTCGCCTGCGCCGTGGGCGTGGTCGTCGCCGCGGCGTTCGTGCTCCTCGTCCTGCCGGCCACCCTCGTGTGCTTCGGGCGCTGGGTCTTCTGGCCGCGCGTGCCGCACGTCGGCCAGGAGTCGCTCGCCGACGGCCACTCCCTCTGGCGCCGCGTCGGCGACCGCGTGGCCGCGCACCCGCGACGCGTCATCGCCGTGACGCTCGTCGTGCTCGCCGCCATGGCGAGCGGGCTGCTCGCCGTCGACACCGGCCTCAAGCAGTCCGACCAGTTCCTCACCAAGCCCGAGGCCATCGCGGCCGGGGAGCGTCTCGCCCAGTCGTTCCCGGCCGGCAGCGCCGACCCTGCCGTCATCGTCACCACGGGCGACGCCGAGGCGGTCCGCACGGCCGCGGCCGGGGTCGACGGCGTGGCGAGCGCCCGGGTCACGGCGCGCGGCGACGGCGTCGCCGAGGTGGACGCCGTGATCTCCGCCGCGCCGAGCTCTCCCGAGGCGACGTCCACCGTTCGCGCCCTGCGCGACGCCGTGGCGCCGATCGCGCAGACCCACGTCGGCGGCACCGAGGCCGTCGCGCTCGACCAGGCGGAGGCGTCCTCGCGCGACCGGTTCGTCATCCTGCCGATCGTCCTGGGCCTCGTCCTCGTCGCGCTCGGCCTGCTGCTGCGCTCCGTGGTCGCGCCGCTCGTCCTCGTCTCGACCGTCGTGGCGACCTACCTGGCCAGCGTCGGCGCGTCGTGGTGGATCTTCACGAAGGTGTTCGGGTTCGAGGCCCTCGACGACAACGCGCCGCTCTACGCCTTCGTCTTCCTCGTGGCACTCGGCGTCGACTACAACATCTTCCTCGTCACCCGGGCGCAGGAGGAGACGCGGCGGCACGGGCCACGCCTCGGCATGCTCCGCGGGCTCGCGGCGACCGGTGGCGTCATCACGAGCGCCGGCATCCTCCTCGCCGCGGTGTTCGCGGTGCTGGGAGTCCTGCCGCTCGTCGTGCTGGCCCAGATCGGCGTCATCATCTGCGTCGGCGTGCTGCTCGACACCCTCGTCGTGCGCACGCTGCTCGTGCCGGCCATCGCCATCGTCCTCGGCGACCGGTTCTGGTGGCCGCGCCGCATCCGCCGGGTGGAGGCCGTCGAGATTCCGACCTCCGAGCTGCAGCACGTCTGACCGCTCGGGCCGCCGTCACCACCGTCACGAAGCCACGCGGGAGGTGCGCCAGGTCGCGCCATGGCGCACTTCCCGCACCCAGGGCCCCGGGAACGCCGCGCCAAGTCCGCCATGGCGCACTTCCAGTGCCCGAAAGCCCGGGAACGCCGCGCCAAGTCCGCCATGGCGCACTTCTCGTCCGGCCCGATCGGTGCGCCTGGCTTGATCCTCCACAAACCTTTGACAAACGCTTGACAGGCAGTGGCGGGCACCCCGACGCTGAGGCGTCGAACCTTTGACAAACCGTGGACGCTCGGGGAGACACAGGAGTCACCGATGAAGATCGTCACCGCCACCGCCGCCCTGGCCCTGGCCGCCACCGCCGCCCTCACGAGCGCCGGCTCGGCGTCCGCGGCGCCGGACACCGCCTGCATGCGGGCCGGGATGAACACGCTCAAGTCGCTCGGCGTCTTCTCGAAGGTCGCGAGCAGCGGGCTGCCGATCTCGACCGCCCTGGCGGTCGGGGTCACGCCCCGGCCCGGCGCCGACATCAGCGGCGTGCCCGACCCGATCCCGCTCAGCCTCCTGCTCGCCGACCACCGCGCCGGCAGCAGCAGCCTGTTCGTCTACCCGTGGTGCGGGTGACGGGCGCGGGTGACGTGCTGCGGGTGAACCCGTGAGCGAGCCGGTCCCCACCGGCTGACCGTCGCGCGGGGGTCGGCGGGTCGGGGTGGCGTCGGGGCCGCCCCGACCCCACCCGATCCGGCCCCCGCCCGCACACCCTCGACCACCTTCCCTCGACCACCACGACTCCCGCCGGACGTGCTGCGCTCCCGTCCGGCGGGGCGCGGCGTGGACCACGAGCCCGACCTTCCCAGCCCGTGGTCCACGCTCGCGGCAGTTCCGGCCCGCCTCAGCCGACGGGCGTGGCCGCGCCCGACCCGACGCCGTCGGCGACTTCTAGACCGTCGGCCTCCGCACCGGGGGCCCCGCCCCGGGGCAGGAAGGCGAGCGCCACCAGCGCGCCGGCCACGAGGACCCCAGCCGCCACGACGTCGGTGACGTGCATGCCGTGCACGTAGGCCGCACGGGCCGCGGCGAGCACGCCGTCGCCCGTCGCGCCACCGAGGCGCCCGGCGAGGACCGACGCCTCCCCCAGTGTCTGGCTCGCGGCGTCGACGACCGGCGCGGGCAGGCCCGCAGGCAGCAGCTCCACGACGCGCGAGGCGTAGGTGGCACCGAGGACGCTGCCGAGCACCGCCATCCCGAGGGCACCCCCGAGCTCGCCGGCCGTCTCGACGAGCGCCGACACCGACCCGGCCCGCTCGGCGGGCGCCACGCCGATCGCGTACTCGGTGACGAGCGTCGCGACCGACACCAGGCCCGCTGCCACGAGTGACGCGGCCACGAGCGTCACGACGATGGAGGAGTCGACGCCCGCGAGCCGCATCCCCATGAATCCCCCTGCTGCCGTGACGAACCCGATGGCCATGACGACAGGCCGCCCAACGCGTCCGGCGAGGGCCGCCGCGGCCGGCGCCGCGGCGCCGACGAAGACCGACGGCAGCAGGCTCCACAGCGCCGCGGCGAGTGCGCTGTAGCCGAGCACGGACTGGAGGTACTGGGTCACGAGCACGGCGTTGCCCATGACGCCGAACATGCCGATGACCTGCACGGCGACCGAGCCGCCGAAGCCGCGGCGACGGAAGAGCGTGAGGTCGACCATCGGGTGGGCGACGCGCGACTGGCGCCGCACGAAGGCCACCCCCGAGGCCACGCCGACGAGGAGGAACCCGGCGAGCGGCAGCGACCAGCCGTCGGCGGCGACCTGCTTGAGCACGTGGACGAGCGGCAGGATCGCGAGCAGCGACAGGACCGAGCCGACGGCGTCGACGCGGGCCGACGCGGCCTTCGACTCCGGCAGCAGGAACGGGGCGACGGCGAGCAGCGCCAGCATGACCGGGACGTTGACGAGGAACACCGAGCCCCACCAGAAGTGCGCGAGCAGGACCCCGGAGATGACCGGTCCGATGCCGACGCCGCCGGCCATGACCGCCGACCAGACACCCACCGCCCGGGCGCGCTCGCCGGGGTCGGCGAAGAGGTTGCGCACGAGGGCCAGCGTGCTCGGCATGAGGGTGGCCCCGCCGACCCCCATGAGCGCGCGGGCCGCGATGAGCCACTCGGCGCTCGGGGCCCACGCGGCGAGCAGGGAGGCGAGACCGAAGGCCAGGGCCCCGAGCAGGAGCAGCCGGCGCCGGCCCATGCGGTCGGCGAGGTTGCCCATCGTCAGGAGCAGGCCGGCGAGGACGAAGCCGTAGACGTCGAACATCCACAGCACCTGGGTGGCCGTCGGGGCGAGGGCCTCGGCGATGTGCGGCACGGCGAAGAAGAGGACCGAGACGTCCATCGACACGATGAGGAGGGGCAGGCAGAGCACGGCGAGGGCGGTCCACTCTCGACGTCCGGCCCGGGGCGAGGAGGACGGTGGTGCGACGGCGGGCGAGGCGCGCATGGCGGATCCTATCTGTGTATGACGCATAGTGTTTAGGTGGTACACAGAAGATAGGACGTAACTGCGTACCACGCAAGCAGTTGGTTAGGATCGGCCCGTGACCGACGAGAGCGCGCGACCCGCGCCAACCGCACCACCGGTGCAGCCGAGCCTGCCGCGCTACCTCCAATTGCTCTGGGGCCGCGAGCCGGAGGGCCGGCGCGGCCCCCGTCCCGCCCGGAGCATCGAGGAGATCGGCGCCGCCGCGGTCGCCATCGCCGACCGCGAGGGCCTCGACGCCGTCTCGATGAAGAGCGTCGCGAGGGCCGTCGGGTTCACGACGATGTCGCTCTACCGGTACGTCGACAGCCGCGACGAGCTCGGCGCCGTCATGCTCGACGTCGCCCTGGGCGCCCCCGACCTGCACTTCACCCCCGGCCAGGGCTGGCGGGAGCGGATCACCGCCTGGACGCGTCAGCTCTCACAGCGCCGCATGGCCCACCCGTGGACCGTCGAGGTGCGCCAGGCCGCGCCACCCCTGACCCCCAACGCGATCGAGTGGATGGAGCGCGGCCTCGAGGCGCTCGAGGGGGCCGACCTCACCTCTCAGCAGCGGCTCTCCTCGATGCTCGCCATCGACGGCTGGAACCACAACCACGTGCGCCAGTCGGTGCAGATGGGGCTCGTCGGCACGCTCGACCCCGACGGTCCGCAGGCCGACTACCTCCAGCGCATCGGCCTGCTCGTCGACGCCGAACGCTTCCCGCACCTGGTCTCCGCCGGCCCCGAGGCGCTCGACGACGAGGACGGCGACTTCTTCGACGAGGAGTTCGAGCACGGCCTGGCGCTGCTGCTCGACGGCATCGAGGCGCTCATCGCCCGATCCCGTTGAGGCTCAGCGCTCGTCGCGCTCCTTGCGCCCCTTGCGCCCCTCGCGACCCGAAGCGGCGCCACCCTCGGCGGGCACGGTGCTGGCGATGCCGGCGATGAACATGTCGACGCCGAAGGCGAAGCGCTCCTCGCCGTCGCCGTCCATCAGCTCGCCGATGTGGGAGGTCATGACCGGGAACCGGTCGCGCGGCAGGGCGGCGAAGAAGTCCCCGACCTGGGCGAAGTAGGCCCTGCCCCGCTCCTCCGACTCCTCCGGCGTGGCCCCGCCGAAGCGACGCTGCATGAGCCAGCCCTCGTACGCGTCAGCCCCGATGTAGAGCGAGATGCGGTCCATGGCCCAGGCCGCGACGTTCATCGGCACCCCACCGTCGCGCATCGCGGCGAGGAGGTCCTCCGCGCCGCGCAGGGACGCCTCGGTCGTCGGGATGTCGGCGAAGCTGAGCAGGGCGATGTCGGCGTGCCGGCGGTAGACGTCGTGGACGCCGGCGGCGAAGCGACGCAGCCCCTCCTGCCAGCCGACCGCGCGGAAGTCGGGGAAGTCGACCTCCTCGATGACCCGCTCGTGGACCCGCACGAGCAGCTCCTCGCGCGACTCGACGTAGGCGTAGAGCGAGGCGGGGCCGGTGCCGAGCTCGGTGGCGACGCGCCGCATCGTCACGCCCTCGGTGCCCTCGGCGTCGACGATCCGCAGGGCGGTGTCGACGATCCGCTCGAGCGAGATCGGCGTGCGGGCGCGGGTGGCCCGCGGCCGCGGACGCCAGGGCACCTCGGGCAGGTCGGCCGCTCCCGACCCCACCGTTCCGCCGTTGCCCATGCCGCTCCCCTCGCCGTCGCGGCCCTCGGCGGCCGCCTGACGAACATCGTACTTGACGCGAACAGTGTTCGCGAGTAGAACACTGTTCGTCACGAACATCGTTCGCCAACCGAGGAGGCACCATGACCACCCCGTCCACGACCTCGCCGCCACCCGCGGCCCCCGACGCCGCCACCGCCGGCACCGGCATCGACACCGGCA
>NZ_MLJO01000009.1 GCF_001956915.1 Intrasporangium flavum
GACGCAGCCGGACACACATTCACGAAAGAGGCCCGCCCGGGCGGCAAACCCGGGCCGGGCCTCTTTCGCATACCCGACCCCTTTTCCGGAGTCGTCTCGGGGCGCTCCGACCGGGGCGTAGGGTGGCTTCGTGCCTCATCTCATCCCCTCCCCGACCCGTATCCCCGTGCCTGGCGGCAAGGTCATCGACGAGCACGTCGGTGCCGTCAACAGCCCCGACTCCGGTCTCGGTTCCGCCGTCTCCGTGGCGCACATGGTGGCCCCGGCCGACTGGTCCGAGCCGTTCCAGACGCCCGAGTTCGACGAGATCACCTTCGTGCTGCGCGGCCAGGTGCTCGTCGACCACGACGGCGGCCGGCTCGCCGTCGACGCCGGGCAGAGCGTCGTCACCCGCGCCGGTGAGCGGATCCGCTACTCCTGCGGTCCCGACGGAGCCGAGTACGTCGCCGTGTGCCTGCCGGCCTTCAGCCCGGAGACCGTCAACCGCGAGGACGAGCAGTGAGCGACGCGGCGCCCGCCGCCGCACCCACGGTGGACGGGGACCTCGTCGCCGACCTGCGCACCGCGCCCAAGGTGCTCCTGCACGACCACCTCGACGGCGGGCTGCGCCCGCAGACGATCATCGACCTCGCGGCCGGCGTCGGCTACGACGAGCTGCCGGCCACCGACGCCGCGGCGCTCGGCACCTGGTTCCGCGAAAGCGCGGACTCCGGCTCCCTGCCCCGCTACCTCGAGACGTTCGACCACACGCTGGCCGTCATGCAGACCGAGGAGGGGCTCTTCCGCGTCGCGAGCGAGTGCGCCCAGGACCTCGCCGCCGACGGCGTCGTCTACGCCGAGAGCCGCTACGCCCCGGAGCAGCACCTCGGGCGGGGCCTGTCGCTCGAGGCCGTCGTCGAGGCGGTCAACGCCGGTTTCCGCGACGGCGAGGCCAAGGCCGCCGAGGCCGGACACCCGGTCCGCATGACGTCGCTGCTGACCGCGATGCGGCACGCCGCGAAGTCGACGGAGATCGCCGAGCTGGCCGTGCGCTACCGCGACCGGGGCGTCGCCGGCTTCGACATCGCCGGCGCAGAGGCGGGCTACCCGCCCACCCGGCACCTCGACGCCTTCGAGTACCTGCGCCGCGAGAACGCGCACTTCACGATCCACGCCGGCGAGGCCTTCGGCCTGCCCTCCATCTGGGAGGCCATCCAGTGGTGCGGCGCCGACCGCCTGGGTCACGGCGTCCGCATCGTCGACGACATCACCATCGACGACCGCCCGTTCGGTGACTGGCTCGAGGACCACCGTCACGACCCGACGGCCCTCGTGCAGGTCGAGCTCAAGCGCGTCCGGCTCGGCCGGCTCGCCGCCTACGTGCGCGACATGCGGATCCCGCTCGAGATGTGCCCGAGCAGCAACCTGCAGACCTCGGCCGCCCTGTCGATCCCGCTGCACCCGATCACCCTGCTCAAGCGCCTGCGCTTCCGGGTCACGCTCAACACGGACAACCGCCTCATGAGCGACACCTCGATGATGAAGGAGTCGACTCTCCTGGCGGAGCAGGCCGGCTGGACGCTGTCCGACTTCCGGTGGGTCGCGATCAACGCCATGAAGTCGGCGTTCATCCCCTTCGACGAGCGGCTCGGGCTCATCAACGAGGTCATCAAGCCCGGCTACGCGGCCCTGGGCTACGTGGCCTCACCGATGGGCTGAGGCCCACCGGGCAGCGGTCACGGCTGCGCGTCGAGGGCCGCGTCCACCGCGGCCTCGACGTGCAGCCGAGTCGTCGGGAAGACCGGCACGGGGGAGTCCTGCTGCCCGACGAGCAGCTCGATCTCCGTGCAGCCCAGCACGATCCCCTCGGCTCCGGCGGCGACGAGGCGGCCGATCACCTGCCGGTAGGCGGCCCGGGACTCCTCGCGCACGACCCCGAGGCACAGCTCCTCGTAGATGACGCGGTGCACCTCGGCGCGGTCCCGCTCCTCGGGCACGAGCACCGTGAGGCCGTGCGAGGCGAGCCGGTCGCGCAGGAACGGCTGCTCCATCGTGTACGCCGTGGCGAGCAGCCCGACGCGCGAGACCCCGGCCCGGCGGACGGCCTGTGCCGTGACGTCGCCGATGTGCAGGAGCGGCACGGAGACCGCGGCCTCGATGGCGTCGGCGACCCGGTGCATGGTGTTCGTGCACAGTACGAGCAGCTCGGCCCCGCCGCGCTCGAGGCCGGCGGCCGCCTCGGCGAGCAGCGCGCCGGCGGCGTCCCAGTCGCCGCCCGCCTGTAGCCGCTCGACCTCGGCGAAGTCGACCGAGTGGAGCAGCAGGCGCGCGGAGGCGAGGCCGCCGACGCGTTTACCGACGAGCTCGTTGGCGAGGCGGTAGTACTCGGCCGTCGACTGCCAGCTCATCCCGCCGAGCAGCCCGACGAGCTTCACGGTCGGACCGCCCCGACCAGGTGGGTCAGCTCGGCCTCGGCCTCGTGCGGCGTGATGCAACGCGCCCCGAGCGACTGCGCTTCGGCGACCACGTGCGGCTCGTCGCGCAGCAGGGCCAGGCCGCGGCGCACGAGGATGTGCGGCGGCTTGCGACGCTCGGCGAGGTCGCGCAGGAAGCGTCGCAACGCCGTGACGTACCGGTTCTGCCGCACGCACAACGCGTCGGCGAGCAGCCCCTCGGCGCGCAGCGGCGCGACGAGGCGGGCCGCGAAGAGCCCCTCGGCGAGCACGTAGTCCTCGGGCCCGGCGTCGACGGCGTGGCGGCCGGTGACGGCCGAGGCCCCGATGTCGTAGACCGGCACCTCGACGTGCCCCGTGTCGATGAGCGCGCGGAGCGCTTCCACAGCGGCGTCGGCGTTCCACGAGTCGATGTGGTCCCAGTCGGGGATGCCGATCGGGGAGCGGGGCAGGCGCGGGTCGTCGTGCTCGCGGTAGAAGTCGTCGAGCCGCACGACGGGCCAGCCGTGCGCGGCGCTGAGGCGCTCCGACAGCCGGCTCTTGCCCGCGCCGCTCGGCCCGGTCACGAGGATGACGCGGCGACGCCGCGGGGACGTGGTCCCCGCGGCGTCGGCCGTGCTGCTCGTGTCGTCCATGGCGTCGGCGGCGCGCGTCACCGCTGTCTCACACGCCCTTGGGGTGCCAGACCGTCTTGGTCTCGAGGAAGGCGCGGATGCGGGTCAGCCCCGGGTCGGCGTTCCAGTCGGGCTCGACGGCGCCGCCGTCGGCCACGCTCGGGCGCAGGACGCGCTTGAGGTTGCCCGCGGCCTCGGCCTCGAGCGCACCCCAGTCGACACCGTCGGCCCCGGCCGCACCGGTGAGGTCGATGGCGTTGACGTCGCGGTGCGAGGCGAGCCACGGGGCCACCTCGGCAGTGCGCGCCGTGATGAGGTTGACGACGCCACCGGGCACGTCGGAGGTGGCGAGGACCTCGCCGAAGGTCACCGCCGGCAGCGGGCGGTCGGCCGAGGTGAGCACGACGGCGGTGTTGCCCGTGGCGATCACCGGGGCGACGACCGACACCAGGCCGAGCAGCGAGGACGCCTGCGGCGCAAGGACGCCCACGACACCCGTCGGCTCGGGAGCGGACACGTTGAAGAACGGGCCCGCGACCGGGTTGAGGTTGCCGAGCACCTGGGCGATCTTGTCCGTCCAGCCCGCGTACCAGACGAGGCGGTCGACCGACGCGTCGACGACGGCCGACGCGGCACGCGTCGACAGGCCCTCACCGGCGGCGACCTCGTCGACGAACTGGGCGCGCCGGCCCTCGAGGACCTCGGCGACGCGGTAGAGCACCTGGCCGCGGTTGTAGGCCGTCGCGCCGGACCACTTCGGGAAGGCGCCGCGCGCGGCGACGACGGCATCGCGCAGGTCCTTGCGCGAGCCCATCGAGGCGTTGGCGAGGAACTCGCCCTTGGCCGAGACGACCTCGTAGGACCGTCCGGACTCGCTGCGGGGGAACGCGCCCCCGATGTAGAGCTTGTACGTCTTGCGGACGTCGAGGCGGCTCATCGGGCGGCTCCGCTCGCGATCGAAGGGGCTGTGGCGGTGGTGACGTACGCGTCGAGGCCGTGGCGTCCGCCCTCGCGGCCGTAGCCGGACTCCTTGTAGCCACCGAAGGGCGAGGTCGGGTCGAAGCGGTTGAAGGTGTTGGCCCACACGACGCCGGCACGCAGCTGGTCGGCCATCCAGAGGATCCGCGAGCCCTTCTCGGTCCACACGCCGGCCGACAGGCCGTAGGCGGTGTTGTTCGCCTTGGCGACCGCCTCCTGCGGCGTGCGGAAGGTCAGCACCGACAGGACCGGGCCGAAGATCTCCTCGGTGGCGACGCGGTGCGTCTGCGACACCCCGGTCAGGACGGTCGGCGGGAACCAGAAGCCCTTGCCGGGCAGCGTGCACTCGGGGCTCCAGCGCTCGGCGCCCTCGGCGACACCGGCCTCGACGAGCGAGGTGATGCGCTCGAGCTGGGCCTTGCTGTTGATGGCGCCGAGGTCGCTGTTCTTGTCCATCGGGTCACCGACGCGCAGCGTGCCGAGCCGGCGCTTGAGCCGCTTGACGACCTCGTCGTGGATGCTCTCCTGCACGAGCAGGCGCGAGCCGGCGCAGCAGACCTGGCCCTGGTTGAAGAAGATGCCGTTGACGATGCCCTCGACGGCCTGGTCGACCGGGGCGTCGTCGAAGACGATGTTCGCGGCCTTGCCGCCGAGCTCGAGGGTCGCCTTCTTCGCCGTGCCCGCGATCGAGCGGGCGATGAGCTTGCCGACCTCCGTGGAGCCCGTGAAGGCGATCTTGTCGACGTCGGGGTGCTCGACGAGCGCCTGGCCGGTGCGACCGTCGCCGGTGATGATGTTGACGACGCCGGCCGGCAGGTCGGCCTGCTGGCACACCTCGGCGAAGAGGAGCGCCGTCAGCGGGGTGGTCTCGGCCGGCTTGAGCACGACGGTGTTGCCGGTCGCGAGTGCCGGGGCGACCTTCCACGCGAGCATGAGCAGCGGGAAGTTCCACGGGATGACCTGGGCGACGACGCCGTGCGCGCGCGGCACCGGCGCGCCGGAGGGCGTCAGGCCCGCGTACTCGAGCTTGTCGGCCCAGCCCGCGTGGTAGAAGAAGTGCGCGGCGGCCGTCGGGACGTCGACGTCGCGCGTCTCCTTGATCGGCTTGCCGTTGTCGAGGGTCTCGAGGACGGCGAACTCGCGGGCGCGCTCCTGCAGGATGCGCGCGATGCGGAAGAGGTACTTGCCGCGCTCGGCGCCGGACAGGCGCCCCCAGACGCCCTCGTAGGCGCGGCGGGCGGCGGCGACCGCCTTGTCGACGTCCTTGGGGCCGGCCTGGCTGACCTCGGCGAGCACCGACTCGTCGGCGGGGTTGATCGTGGGGAACGTGGCCTTGGGCCGGGTGAAGGCGCCGTCGACGAAGAGGCCGTAGGACTTCTCGATGGTGACGACGGCGCGCGACTCGGGCGCAGGGGCGTACTCGAAGGTGGGCATCAGTGGGGTCCTCGGTCAGTCGATCGTCACGTAGTCGGCACCGGAGTAGGCCCCGGTCGCGAGCTTCTGCCGCTGCAGCAGGAGGTCGTTGAGCAGGCTCGAGGCCCCGAAGCGGAACCACTCCGGGGTCATCCAGTCGTCGCCGGCGATCTCGCTGACCATGACGAGGTACTTGATGGCGTCCTTCGTCGTCTTGATGCCGCCGGCCGGCTTGACGCCGACCTGCACGCCGGTGACCTCGCGCCAGTCGCGCACGGCCTCGAGCATGATGAGCGTGACCGGCAGCGTGGCCGCGGGCGCCACCTTGCCGGTGGAGGTCTTGAGGAAGTCGCCGCCCGCGAGCATCGACAGGTAGGAGGCGCGGCGCACGTTGTCGTAGGTGACGAGCTCGCCGGTCTCCATGATGACCTTGAGGTGCGCGGCCCCGCAGGCCTGCTTGACCTCGGCGATCTGGTTGAACACCGTGAGGTAGTCGCCCGAGAGGAACGCGCCGCGGTCGATGACCATGTCGATCTCGTCGGCCCCGGCGCGCACGGCGTCACGGGTGTCGGCGAGCTTGACCGGCATGCTCGCCCGGCCGGACGGGAACGCCGTGGCCACGGCGGCGACGTGGATGCCGCTGTCGCCGAGCGCCGCCCTGGCGGTCTCGACCATGTCGCCGTAGACGCAGATCGCGGCGGGCCGCGGCGTCGTGGGGTCGAGCGGGTCGGGCACGAGGGCCTTGGCGCACAGCGAGCGCACCTTGCCGACCGTGTCGGCGCCCTCCAGCGTCGTGAGGTCGATCATCCCGATGGCGGTGTCGATGGCCCACGCCTTGCTCGTGGTCTTGATCGACCGGGTGCCGAGCGAGGCGGCCCGCGCCTCGCAGCCGACCTGGTCGACCCCGGGGAGGCCGTGGAGCCAAGAGGTGAGCGCGTTGTTGGTCAGGCGCGACACGCCCAGGACGTCCCGCGCCTGTGCGGTGAGCTCCTGCGCGGTGCGCGTCGTCGTGCTAACAGTCACCCGCCGAGTCTATCCACGATCCGAGACGCCCCCGACCTCGTCGGGGCAGCCGGGGACGGGCCCGCGCCCGGCCCGACCGAACCAGGCCAAAGGTGGGCGTGAGAGAGTCTGGCGATGACGTGCGGCCCCTCACGGGTGCCGCGCGGGCCGGTGCGACCGGTCGCACGCAACCAGGAGGACACGTGAGCCGCGACGACGAGGCGCCCGACGCCGCACGCCCGGGTGGGGACGCCGACCCGGCACCGACCGGGCTCGGCCCCCTGCGCGAGGCCCGCACCCTGCGCCCCGGGTCCTCGATCGCCGTCGGCATCGTCGGCGCGGTCTGCGGGCTGGCGCTGCTCGTGCCCGCCGCCCTCGTGCCCCCGCGCAGCTGGACGCTCATCTCGAGCGTCGTGCTCGCCTTCGTGCTGCTGTGGCTGTTCGTCGTGCGGCCGAGCGCCGTCATCCACGCCGAGGGGATCCGCCTCGTCAACCCGATGCGCGTCGTCGACGTGACGTGGCCGGCCATCGACGAGGTCCGCTCGCGCTGGGCCCTCGAGCTGTACTGCGGCGGCCGCAAGTTCACCGCGTGGGCCGTGCCGGCCGACCCGGGCCGTCCGCGCTACGGCCGCCAGGCGCTGGCCATCGGCGCCAACCGGCTGCGCGGGCCCGCGGCGCCGGAGGTCGACCCGCGCCCCAAGCGTCCGAAGATCGAGGCGCAGACCGTCGCGGCCGAGATCGAGGCGCGCCGCGACGAGGACCGGCGCCGCAAGGACGGGCGCACGCCGCGCATCGCCGCCCAGTCCTGGGACCCCGTCTCCGTCGGGCTTCTCCTCGCCGGCGTCGCCTTCTTCGTCATCGGCACCTTCGTCGTCTGACGCGTGACGCCGCCGGTGCCCGGGCGGGCACCGGCGGCGTCCGGTCGGGGTTCGCCGGCGGCGACGTCACCGGTGGGGCGTCAGAGGGCGGTGAGCTGCTCGAGGTCGGCCCGGACCGCGGACAGACGCGTCTCCGCCGCGGCGCGCGCCTCCCGCAGCGCCCCGGCGTCGGTGACGGGCTCGATGACCTCGAGGTACACCTTGACCTTGGGCTCGGTGCCGCTCGGGCGCACGATGACGCGCGAGTCGTCCTCGAGGAACCAGCGCAGTCCCTCGGTGGGCGGCAGGCCGCCGTCGCCGCGCGCCAGGTCGTCGACGCGCGCCACCGCGACGCCGGCCACCGACGCCGGCGGATCGGAGCGCAGCCGCTCCATCAGCGTGTCGGTCTGTGAGAGGTCCGAGACACGCACCGAGAAGGAGTCGGTGGCGTGGACGCCGTGCTCGACGGCGAGGTCGTCGAGCAGGTCGGTCAGGGTGCGACCCTGCGCCTTGAGCGACGCGGCGAGCTCGGCGAGCAGCAGGGCCGCGCTGACGCCGTCCTTGTCGCGCACGAGGTGAGGGGCGACGCAGTAGCCGAGGGCCTCCTCGTAGCCGTAGCGCAGGCCGGGCACGCGCGAGATCCACTTGAAGCCGGTGAGGGTCTCCTCGTGGGGGAGCCCGGCGGCGCGGGCGACGGCAGCGAGCAGGCGCGAGGAGACGATCGAGTTGGCGAAGACGTCGCCCTTCGAGACGCCGCGGTGCACGACGTGCGCGCCGAGCAGCGCGCCGACCTCGTCGCCGCGGAGCATCCGCCAGTCGCCGAGGGCGGGGTCGAGGACCGCGGCGGCGCAGCGGTCGGCATCGGGGTCGTTGGCGATGACGAGGTCGCAGCGGGTGGCGCGCGCCCGAGCCAGGGCCAGGTCGATGGCGCCCTTCTCCTCGGGGTTGGGGAAGGCGACCGTCGGGAAGTCGGGGTCGGGGACGGCCTGCTCGTCGACGGCCGACGGGGCCGGGAAGCCGGCGCGCTGGAAGGCGGCCGTCACCGTGCCGTGGCCGACGCCGTGCAGGCTCGTGTGCACGATCGCGAGGTCGCGCGGCGAGCCCGGGTCGACGACCGTGACGACGGCGTCGAGGTAGTCGCCGAGCAGGTCGTCGCCGAGGGTCTCCCAGCCCTCGTGGGCGCGGGGCACGTCGGCGACCCGCTCGACGCGCGCGATGTGGGCGGCGATCTGCGCGTCGGACGGGGGCACGATCTGGCTGCCGTCGCCGAGGTAGACCTTGTAGCCGTTGTCCTGGGGCGGGTTGTGGCTGGCCGTGACCATGACGCCGGCGTCGGCGCCGAGGTGGCGGATCGCGAAGGCGAGCACGGGCGTCGGCAGCGGCTGGGGGAGCAGGAGCGCTCGACCGCCGGCGGCCACGACGACCGACGCGGTGTCGCGGGCGAACACGTCGGAGTTGTAGCGGGCGTCGAAGCCGATGACGACGGTCGGGTGCTCGCCGGCGCCACCCTCCGCCTTGAGGTAGGCCGTCAGGCCGGCGGCGGCGCGGATGACGACGCTGCGGTTCATCCGGTTCGGGCCGGCGCCGAGCGCGCCGCGCAGGCCCGCGGTGCCGAACTCGAGCAGCCCGGCGAACCGGTCGGCCAGGTCGGTGCGGGCGTCGTCGTCACCGGCCTCGACGCGCTGCAGCAGCGCGTCGAGCTCGCCGCGCGTCGTGGGGTCGGGGTCGTCGTCGCGCCACGCGACGGCGGCGGCGAGGAGGGCGTCGGCCTCGGGACCGGTCGCCATCAGATGCGCCCCACGACGGCCGCGAGGAGGCGCCCGCAGCGCTCGGCGGCCGCGCGTCCCGCCTCGAGGACCTCCTCGTGGTGCAGCGGCGTCTCGGAGATGCCGGCCGCGAGGTTCGTCACGAGCGAGATGCCCAGGACGTCGAGGCCGCTCTGCCGGGCCGCGATCGCCTCGAGCGAGGTGGACATGCCGACGAGGTCGCCGCCGATGACCTTGGCCATCCGCACCTCGGCCGGCGTCTCGTAGTGGGGGCCGCGGAACTGGACGTAGACGCCCTCGTCGAGGTCGGCGTCGACCTCGCGGGCCAGCTGGCGCAGGCGCGGGGTGTACACGTCGGTGAGGTCGACGAAGTTCGCGCCCTCGATCGGGGAGTGCGCCGTGAGGTTGATGTGGTCGCGGATGAGCACCGGGGTGCCGGGGGCCCAGGCCGGGTTGAGCCCGCCGCAGCCGTTCGTCAGCACGATGGTGGAGCACCCCGCAGCGGCCGCGGTGCGGACGCCGTGGACGACCGACCGGACGCCACGACCCTCGTAGAAGTGGGTGCGGGTGCCGAAGACCAGCGCGCGACGACCGGTGTCGCCGATGGCGACCGAGCGCATCGTGCCCGAGTGGCCGGCGACGGCCGCGCGGTGGAAGCCCGGCACGTCGGCGTTCTCGATCGTGGCGAGGGTCTCGCCGACGAGGTCGGCCGTCTGGCCCCAGCCCGAGCCGAGAACGAGGGCGACGTCGTGTCGCTCGACGCCGGTGCGCTCGGCGATGACGGCGGCAGCGGCGTCGGCGACCGCGAAGGGGTCGGTGGAGGGGTCGGCGAGGTCGAGGTGCGTCGTGGTCACGCTCAGGACTCTAGCGACGCCGTCCACGGTGCGGACACCTCCCCGCGGGATGGTTGGATGGTCGCGTGATCACGCGTGAGACGTCCGTTGTCGTCATCGGAGGGGGCCCGGGCGGGTACGAGGCGGCTCTCGTCGCCGCCCAGCTCGGCGCGCAGGTCACCGTCGTCGAGAAGGACGGCGTCGGCGGCGCTGCGGTGCTCACCGACTGCGTCCCGAGCAAGGCGCTCATCGCGACCGCCGACTACATGTCCGACTTCGAGACCGCCTCGCGTCTCGGGGTCCGCCTCCAGGACGACGACGGCGACGAGGTGTCCGACGCCGTCGCCCAGGCCAGCACCGTCAACGGGCGCATCCTCGAGCTCGCGGCCGCCCAGAGCGGCGACATCCGCGGCAGCCTCGAGCAGGTCGGGGTCACGGTCCTGTCCGGCACGGCCCGGCTCGCCTCGCGCGACCTCGTCGTCGCCGCTCTCGAGGACGGCAGCACGCGCGAGCTGCCCGCCGACGTCGTGCTCCTCGCCACCGGCGCCTCGCCCCGCGTCATGGACACGATGCGCCCCGACGGCGAGCGCATCCTGACCTGGCAGCAGATCTACTCCCTCGCCGAGCTGCCCGAGCGGATCATCGTCATCGGCTCGGGCGTCACCGGCGCCGAGCTCGCCCAGGCCTACCTCGGCCTCGGCTCGCAGGTCGTCCTCGTCTCCTCCCGCGACCGGGTGCTGCCGGGGGAGGACGCCGACGCCGCGACCGTCATCGAGGACGTCTTCCGCAAGCGCGGCATGGAGGTGCTGGGCAAGTCCCGGGCCGCGTCGGTCGAGCGCACCGCCGACGGCGTCGTCGTCACCCTCGTCGACGGCCGCACCGTCGAGGGCTCGCACGCCCTGCTCGCCGTCGGCTCGGTGCCCAACACGGCCGGGCTCGGGCTCGAGGAGGCCGGCGTCGAGCTGAGCCCCTCCGGGCACGTCCAGGTCGACCGGGTCTCGCGCACGAGCGTCGGCGGGGTCTACGCGGCCGGCGACTGCACGGGCGTCCTGCCGCTCGCCTCCGTCGCCGCGATGCAGGGCCGCATCGCCATGTGGCACGCCCTCGGCGACGCCGTCGCACCGCTCAACGTGCGGGGCGTGGCCGCCAACATCTTCACCGAGCCGGAGATCGCCACCGTCGGCATCAGCCAGAACGCCGCCGACGAGTCACCCGACGTCGAGTCGGTCATGCTGCCGCTGGCCCGCAACCCGCGCGCCAAGATGCAGGGCATCACCGACGGGTTCGTCAAGCTGTTCTGCCGCAAGGGCTACGGCACGGTGCTCGGCGGGGTCGTCGTCGCGCCGAAGGCCTCCGAGCTCGTCTTCCCCGTGGCGCTCGCCGTGCAGAACCGGCTCTCGGTCGACCAGGTCTCGAGCACCATCACGGTCTACCCGTCGCTGTCCGGCTCGATCGCCGAGGCCGCGCGCCAGCTGCACCAGGCCGACTGAGCGGACGCGTCAGCGCCCTGTCAACGCCGCGTCGGGTCGTCGGGCTCCGACGCGTCCGGACCCGAGCCGTCGCCGGGGCCGTCGCCGACGCTGTCGGTCCCCCGGGGCTCGCCGTCGAGGTCCTCGGGGGAGCGACCCTCCTCACGGGCCCACCGCTCGCG